>CAWAOU010000017.1:0-65568 GCA_963783675.1 uncultured Gammaproteobacteria bacterium | reverse complement strand
GCCCGAATGTTTCATAAACCGGCTCAACCGACAACGCCGGACGCCGCGCGCGGTGATTTCGGGTGCGTGGAGAGCCGCTGTTGAGCACTGCGTAGAGTCGAGGGTCGCGGAAATGCGCTGGCACACCCGTCAATCGATAGAGTTGGGGACGTTCGGTGGGCACATGGGCGTGCCGGGGCCTGCCGCCGGAGAGCATCGAGGCAATTTGCTGAAGTGAGGCCCCCGCTACGGGGCGGGATTTGGCCGCGGGCTATCCGCTGTTGATGGCCATTGGCGGGGCGAGGAAGAGCGTTTCGGTGACGTGCTGAAGTACGGACTTGACCGGACAGCTGGAGGGCAGGTGCAAGCGCACGCGGTCCTTGTACTGCACCACGCGCACGGCGAGTTTGAACAGTTTGATGATCACGGTGCAAGGCTGTGCTTTAGCCAGTTCGGTTCCGGCAAGGACATCGCTGCGCAGCACCTGATGCAGGACATAGGCCGCACAGGAGAAAAACAGGCGCATCTGATTGGCCAGGAAGCCGTGATCGGAGGTGCGGTCGCTGGCCAGATCGTTCTTGATCATCTTGATGAAATTCTCGTCCTGGCCGCGCGCGCAGTATAGATCGCGATAGAGGCACTCGGGGCTGGGCAAATCCAGGGAGGTCACCACGAAGCGAGGATTGGCGCCGAGCTCCATCACCTCGGCCTTGAGGATGGTGCGCAAGGCCCGCGGCCAGGATCCGGCGCGGTAGTGCAACTCATGGTAGGTGCGGGTGCTGTGCGGCACCGCTGCGCCCGCGCGGCGTGCGTTCTCGCAGCGCAGGGCATGGGCCTTGCGATTGTGCTCCATAAAGGGTTCGGCCAATGCCTTGAGGACACGGTTACCGGTGAGCCCGAAGATGAAATCGGTGTAAGGATCGTCCATGGCCAGCGCCACCAGTTCGGGGTTGGCGAAGTGGCCATCGCCGCGCAGCACGATGCGGGTCTCGGGCCAAGCGCCACGCAGGGCTTTGAGTACGCGCTTGAGGATCATGGCGTTCTCCGCGCCCTTGGGACGCTTGCCCGGGCGAAGCACCGCGGTGATGAACTTGCCCGAGATCCCTTCAAAGAGAAACAGTGGCAGATAGCAGTGGTTGGCGTAGTGATGGTTGTACAACGCCAGTTCCTGCTGACCGTGGGTAGCGTCTTCGGAATGGTCCATGTCCAATACGATCACCTTGGGCGGCGCATCGTAGCTGGCGATGAAGGTATCGACGAAGGCCCGGGCCATGCGATAGAGGTCGCGGGGGCCGGCGGCGTTCTCCAAGCGCGAGAAGGTCGGCGCGCTGGCCAGGTCCATCGCCTCATCGAGCGGCCTGCGCTCCACGGCGAGCTTGAACAGCGCATCGGTTCTCAGCGCGTTGGCGTCGTTGCCGTCCTCGTAGCCGCAGGCGATTTGATAGACACGCTGCGCCATCAGCTCGCGCATCGAATGGGTCACGTAGGAGCGATGACGCCGGTCGTTGAACGCCGCGCTTAGGCGCTCGGTCAGGCCGATGTGACGATCGACGCCGCGCAGGATAATCGGGCCGAAGTCCGAGGACAGCGTTCCGCCGTCAAACTCTGCACGCACGCTCAGGCCGTCGACCGGGGGAAAACGTAGCTGCTCTGGATTAGACTGAGACATGGGCAACCTCGTTTGGCTTCTGCTGAAGCGTTATTGGCGTAACACCCATTTTATCAATGGGTTGAACGAGGTTCGCCCTTTTTTATGAATAATCCGGGCTAGCGCCGATGCTTCAAATATATGGTAAGTTGGGCACGAATCCGGCGACATTTGACGCGCCGCGCCTGGTAGGGCTATTCCCCTAATAGCCTGGTAGGGCTATTCCCCTATAGCCTGGTAGGGCTATTCCCCTAATAGCCTGGTAGGGCTATTCCCCTAATAGCCGATAAGAAGTGGAGATAAGGATGTAAACACGGCCCCAGAAGTCAGCGATCCGCAGGTCGACATCGATGCTTTCAGTGATTGTTGCTTCAGCAGCATTCGCCGGTCACGCAGTCGCGTTTGAGGGGGCTGTGCCGACCGGAGCACGGACCGCGGAGAATACAGATGTGTATTCTCCGTTCGTTGGACGCGCCTATCCGGATCAGGTGCTTTTCGGCGATCTGCACTTTCACACCGAGATTTCGTTTGATGCCGGACTCATCGGAACCAGCCTCAATATCCATGACGCCTTCCGCGTGTCCCGAGGCGAAAAAATCATCTCCAACACGGGCCAGCCGGTTCAACTCGTGCGTCCGCTCGACTTCCTCGCTATTACCGAGCACGCAGAAATGATCGGGCTCGCGACAGCTATTCGTGAAGCGGACCCACGCCTTCTGGCCGATGACTGGGGCCGGCAGACCTATGAAGGTTTCCAATCGGGGCAGGAGGGGCGGATGGCCGCTTTCTCCGATATTATTCAGATCGGCACGGTTGAAGGGCGCGACCCGACAGCGGGACTGGGCCTTGACGGAGATATCTGGCTCGACATCATCAAAACGGTGGATGAATACAACGATCCCGGCACATTCACGACGCTCGCTGGCTTTGAGTGGACCTTCACACCCCAAGGCGACAATCTGCACCGCGTGGTCCTCTTCGGCGACGGCGCGGAGCTTACCTCGAAGACCCGGCCGTTCACCTTCTTCGACGGGTCGGACCCCGAACTGCTGTGGGACTATCTGTCTGGATACGAGCAGGATACTGGCGGGAGCGTCATCGCCGTGCCGCACAACGCTAACATGTCAAACGGGTTGATGTTCGCCCCGACAAAGTTTGATGGCTCGCCCATGGACGCGGACTACGCCGCCAAGCGGATCCGCTGGGAACCGATGCATGAGATGACGCAGATCAAGGGCGACGAAGAAACTCATCCGCTCTTGTCCCCCGACGACGAGTTTGCCGATTTCGAATCCTGGGATGTCGGTAACCTTGCCGGAACGGCGGCCAAGACGCCCGAGATGTTGCGCTACGAATACGCGCGCTCTGCCCTGAAAGTCGGGCTGGAGGTAGAACGTGACCTCGGCGTGAACCCGTTCAAGTTCGGGTTCTATGGCACCACCGACACGCACACCGCGATCCCGACGACGCGGGAGGACAATTACTTCGGCAAGTATCAGCACACCGAGCCCTCGCCCAACCGGCACAATGTCGACGTGATCCCCGCGGATGATCCGGCGTTGCGTATCGTGACCGCGCAGGAAAGTGCTGCGGGGCTGACAGCGGTCTGGGCGCGGGAAAACACCCGCAAGGAAGTGTTTGGCGCGATCACCCGCAAGGAAGCTTACGCCACCACCGGAAGTCGCATTCGTGTGCGGATCTTCGGCGGCTGGGACTTCACCGATGCTGATCTGGGCGCACCCGATTTCGTCTCCGAAGGGTATACCCGAGGAGTGCCGATGGGAGGTGAACTGCACAATGCGCCCGACGGCACCGCACCGCGCATCATGGTGCGGGCGCTGCGCGACCCCGATGGCGCCAATCTTGACCGGGTCCAGGTGATCAAGGGATGGATTGATGCTGATGGGGAAACGTTCGAACGGGTCTACGACATCGCTGTTTCAGGCGATCGTGAGATTGGCGAGGACGGACGCGCACGAGAGCCCGTCGGCAGCACTGTGGACATCGAGAACGCAACCTTCACCAACACGATTGGCGCGGCAGCTCTGGAGGGCATTTGGGAGGATCCGGACTTCGATCCCGCCGAAAAAGCGTTCTATTATGTCCGCGTTCTCGAAATCCCCAAGCCGCGTTGGACCACTTATGACGCGGCATTCTTCGACATCCCGCTGCCCGACAGCGTTCCGCCCACAGTGCAGGACCGCGCCTATACGTCTCCCATCTGGTACAGCACCGGGCAATAACGGAACGCGGCCGGTGCTCTGAGCAAGGGTATCGGCTGCTGTTCTCGCCAACCTGTAAAAAGTTTGATCTCCTATGGCTGACCTCGTCGTGCTCGATTTTGACGGACCAGAAGCCGCCGATACAGTTCTTACGAAGTTGCGTGCCCTGAAGAAACAGGAACTGATTGATCTACTCGACGCGTGCATCGTGGTACGCAGCGAAGATGGAAAAATCCAGGTCAAGCAGTCGGTCAACCTAGCTGCTCTCGGTGCGCCTTCCGGGCTCAGCAGCGGCGCGCTCATCTGTGCACTAGCAGGCCTTCTTGTGCTCAACCCCCTGGTGGGAATGGCGTTGGGAGGAGCGGCGGGCGCTGCGATGGGCGCACTGGGTGGGTCGATGTAGGATTGCGGGATTAATGACGATTTCGTCAAGGAGCTTGGACAGACTATCCCGCTGAATTCCTCGGCCCTCTTCCTGTTGGTTGCCAAGGCGACGCCAGACAAGGTCGTCGCCGAGATCGAACCATACAAGCCTCGCGTGCTTCAAACCTCCCTGTCACAAGAGCAGGAGGACAAGCTCCGTGCCACAATCGCCGAGCATACAGGCGCCACTTAAGGTCGGGTTCAGATACGGAACAGCGGCGCGGCAGACGAAGAGGAACTGCCATGGCGACTTCAAGTAACTGGAACGACCAGAGGGCGAAGGGGCTGGCGTCTGCGCTGGTCCGCTTTGGCGGCATCGGCTTCTGGGTGCAGCTTATGTTCCTGGTCATCGTGGTGCTTCTTGGGTTTTACACCTTTAGCATCTCCGGAGGCGGCGCCGGGCTCGCCAACGTTCTGTCGTTCCTCGTGCTGGGTTTGCCAGTCTTCACCACGTTTTGGTGTCGGCGCTATGCCGCCGTCGGACGCGCCTGGTCCGACGGCGGCGCGGCACCCACCCCAGCGAGCCTCGGGCGGATGATCTGGATCGGTGTCTGGGCCGGTGCCATTGGGGCCGTTGCATCGCTCCTGTCGCTCTTCGGCGCGGCGTCTGCGCTTCTGGTCACGATGCTCGCCAACCCTCAGGTTGGCCTGCAGATCTCCCCCGCGACGGGGGAAGCGGCGGCCTATACGGTCTCTGCTATCGACGCGGTCAGCATCATGTCATTACTTCTGACACTGACAGCAGAATTGCTGGTCGTCGCGATCTCAATGCGGCTCGTTTTTCTGAAGGCGGGCGCCATGCAGAACAACGTTTCCGTATGAGCGAGGACGACGGGGCGGAGTTGGGCACGGCTTCTCGAAGTCAGCCGAAGGGTCCGAAGGGGTCGGACCAAGCCAATTGATTAATTTGTATCAATATTATGGTCAGTTTCAGTCGATTCTGGCGCTTAGAGGCCGCATTTGGGTACTAAAAAACGCGTGTAACTGGGTCGGATCGTAGGCCGACGCACATAGTCTTAAAAGACGCGTTTTCGCCGGCGAAAATGGCGCCTCTAAGCTCGATTCGGCTCGCCTGTGGACTACCAACTCGATTTGTTTCAACGGATTGCCGTGGTCCGACCCCGCTCTCTCTCAGGGTGCGCACTACCTCCTCGGCCGTGGCGACGTGCATCGCGGTCGGGAAAGAGTCGTTCGACGACTGCGCGCGGTTGATATGGTCGTTGGGGTGCACAGGGTTCTTCGAACCGAGCTCGCCGCCGAGCATCTGAATAGCGCGGTTCGAGATGACCTCGTTGGCGTTCATATTCGAGTGTGTGCCTGAGCCGGTCTGCCATACGACGAGCGGGAACTCCAGGTCGTGCTCTCCGGCAACGACCTCGGCCGCGGCGTCGATGAGTGCCTTGCGCGCCTCCGGAGTGATCGCGTCGAGTTCGCCGAGCTCGTCATTAACAATCGCGGCGCACTGCTTGACCAGACCGAGGGCGCGGATCATCGGTCGTGTGAAGCGCTGGCCGCCGATCTTGAAATTCTGGAGCGAGCGCTGGGTCTGCGCGCCCCAAAGAGCGTTCGCCGGAACCTCGATCGGCCCCATGGAGTCGATCTCTGTGCGGGTACGGACGTTGGTCATGGCTCTAGGTCGGTTGTCTGGCCGGACTATGGATGTTGGCACACGCTGCCGCCCCGAGGCTTATCATCGCCGATGACGAACTCACAGCAATGAACGCGTTAGAGTAAACAAGAGGCGTCTGCGACCCCGAACTATAGTTTATCTGATCGCACGCCCGCAGCGTCTGTAGCGTGAACACCTTGCGCCCCGTGCTGCGGCCCGCCAGCGATGCGGTAGGTGATCGACGAACCCAGCAGCTGTTCCATCGGCCCGGCCTCGAACTCGTCGCCGGCCAGATAGCTGTTCTCCGCATCCCGCTCCAGCAGTTCCTGTCGTTCGAGGTAGGGAGCCTCTGATCTATTCTGGGCGAAGCAGATTGGAGGCTGAAATGCGCAGATTCAAGGCGCAGATCGCGGGTAATAGTTGTTCTATTGCCAAGATCTGCAACGATGAAACTGTGCATTTCAGTCCCAAGATGCACGTTCACGAATAGATCAGAGGCTCCATAGCGGCCGATAGGCAGCGCCAGGGCCTGGGTCAGTCGAGTGAGCTCAGCGCTCGTGTGATATTCTCAATGAACTTGAAACACCGGGAATTGCCGAGAATACGTTGATTGTCATTATTGGCGACAACGGTCCGGTGAAGCAGGCGCTTGGGGACACTGGGTTTACCGTTTTAATCTACCGCGGTCATAAAGGCGAAACAACGGAAGGTGGCGTGCGTGTGGATACATTTGTCCGCCGGCCATCGGTGATTAAAGCGGGTTCTGTTGCGGGCGACATGATTCACGTATCTGATCTTTACACAACGATTGCGCGTATTGCAGGCGCAACAATATTTGTACCCCGCGACCGAATTTTCGATGGCATAGATTCAGACTGCATTGTTATGGAATGGCGACACTCATGGTCGGCGCGACTATTTGCATATATACAACGGTCCCTCTCTGTCCGCGACGGTTAAGGAACAGTTTAAAGTACATTGGCCAGCACCTGGCACTGCTTCATTTAAGTTACACGTCTTTAACCTATATCGCGACCCACACGAAGAACATCCACTCAATACGCAGGGAATGTGGAGCGTAAGTTATTTCAGAAGCATGCGAGAACGTCACACGGCTTTCAGGAAAACAAATCCCGGACGCCCTGAGACACATGCCGTTTCGTATGAAGGTATTGAGAACCTTCGGCCCGAATCGAAAGCGATGGTAGAGGCGTATCTTGCATCACAAGAACTGCTTGATCAGTAGCCTACCGCTGACAATGCTCGCAGCACTCGATCAGATGGCAAAATCAAAGAGATCAAAGACAAAGACAATGAAGAGGATTCTATCATCCATGATACTCGTTGCTGCGATCATCACACCAGCCATAAGCGGGGAAGTAATCCACGATGCAGAATACCAAATACCCCACAACATGCGGGCCGGAATGAAACCCGGCCTGCTACTCAAAGTTTTAGACAAAATGGGATGAGTAAATCCAAAGTTGGATTTGGGCACATAAGCCTTTTCGGAAAAACCGCTGCTTTGTTAGCGTTGTTGGCATCAGGTATCCAGTTGGGTAGACTGTAATCCAGTCTGATTGAACTATGTGTCAAATGCAGCCGGCGATTTGGTCTTCAAGGATTATAAAGAATGCGAAGAGCAATAGATTTAGTGATGAAGAAATTATGGTTTGTGCCATTGCTGTTCATGCTAGTGACAGCTGGTGTAGCGCAAGAATCACGTCCAAACATCCTGGTAATTGTCGCCGATGACATGGGTTATTCGGACATTGGGCCGTTTGGTGGTGAAATTGCTACGCCAACCCTTGATGCTTTGGCCGAAGAAGGCTTGCGGTTGACAAATTTTCATGTGCTGGCGAGCTGTTCACCATCGCGCTCGGTGCTTTTGTCCGGCATGGATAATCACCTGGCGGGTTTGGGTACGATGAGCGAAATGCTATCGAAAGAAAACAAGGGTCAACCTGGATACGAAGGCTATTTGAATCATCGTGTCGCCTCGTTGCCAGAAGTGCTCAGGGCCGACGGTTACCGTACATACATGGTTGGCAAATGGCACCTTGGCCACGACGCCGACACACTGCCCTCAGCCAGAGGTTTTGACGAAACATTTGTGCTCGAAGGTGGCGGTGGGAGCCATTATGCAGATAGCAAATGGGTCACACCAACGGTTCCCGTGCTTTATCGCCGAAATGGTAAAGAAGTGAGGTCACTGCCGGCGGATTTCTATTCGACCAAAAACTACACCGATGCTCTGGTCGAGTGGATCAAACGGGACAAGGACGCCGACCAGCCTTTCTTCGCGTATCTTTCGTACACCGCACCACACGACCCGCTCCAAGCCCCTAGTGAGTACATCAAGAAGTATAAGGGAGTATATGACAGTGGTTGGGACGTCTTGCGCGAGAAGAGACTGCAGAACCTCAAACAGCTTGGCATTGTTGACAAGGGTGCCAAACCATTTCCGCGCTTAACATCGGTCGCGGCATGGGATGAGGTCTCAGTGAAGGACCGTGCATTGGCGGCCCGTGATATGGAAGTCTATGCCGCCATGGTGGATTACATGGATGGGCAGATAAAGCGGGTATTCGATCAACTGAAAGCAGCTGGGAAATATGACAATACCCTCATAATCTTCATGTCCGACAATGGCGCCAACGGCTCGTCGGTAGCTAAATATCCAGGCCAAACCCCCGAGTATCTGGAAAAATTCGACAATAGTCTCGAAAACCGTGGTTTGAAGAACTCGCTCATCGATATGGGCCCAGGGTGGGCGCAGGCGAGCATGTCACCTAGCCGTATGTTCAAAGGTAACACATCAGAAGGTGGTATCCGCTCTCCTAGTCTGGTCAAAATGCCGGGCGCAAATGTCAATGCTGGCGACATCAATCACTCGTTCTATCATATTCGCGACATCATGCCGACGTTGCTCGATGCTGCAGGTGTTATCGCCCCCCGGAAAATAGGAAACCGAGACGTACTACCAATACAGGGAAAGTCTGTTTTGGGATTATTTTCTGGGAAATCACAGACTGCATACGAGGGGGCTGACGAAATTGGGTACGAGTTGTTTGGTCAAAAAGCCTATTTTTCTGGCGACTGGAAGGTATTGTGGATGCCGGAGCCAGTTGGAATTGGCGAATGGGAACTCTTCAATCTAAAAGCAGATCCTGCAGAGATGAATGACTTGAGTGAGAAATATCCAAAGCGACTTGTAGATTTGGTTTCTCGATGGGAACAGTACAAAAAGGATAACGGAGTGTTGGGTATGTCCTCCAATGGTGCCGATTAGGCGTACATATCGTCAATTCAGAGACGTTACGGCTGGAGGATTACTCATAGCACTTTGAGAAACATACAGAGTTCTATCACCTCGAGCGACGTCGGTTCCTGGCACAAAGTGACGGTGTCAGGTATGTCGCAAATTGGATGCCGACGGCGCTCCTCTTTTGCCATTTTGTCCGCATCCGTGTCGCCGGTCATACGCCCGTTTCAGCCACCAGGGCTGCTCTCCAACGCTAAAGAATCTCGTATCCCAGGCAGAAACCGTCAACGATACAGATACGGCCCGCGTTCCGACCAGCATTCAGAAACGAACCTACATCGACCCGATCCGGCGTACTCGTTAACCCATGCGGTTGATGACTCGGTAAACCCGGTGATGGTGGATGATCGTCGGCTACAGCGCGGCGGCCCGAGCACTGGGAGGTTCGGCGCCCCGCCCCAGGTGGCCAAGTGCCCCTATGGGTGCGGCGCGCGCAGACACTTCGATGCCGTCCGCGATACGGCGGGCGGCGATGCTGGTCGAAGGGGTCGGACCAAGCCAATTGATTAATTTGTATTAATATTATGGGCAGTTTCAGTCGGTTCTGGCGCTTAGAGGCCGCATTTGGGTACCGAAAAACGCGTGTAACTGGGTCGGGTCGTAGGCCGACGCACATAGTCTTAGAGGCGCGTTTTCGGCGGCGAAAACGCGCCTCTAAGCTCGATTCGGCTCGCCTGTGGACTACCAACTCGATTTGTTTCAACGGATTGCTGTGGTCCGACCCCGCTCTGCGCCCGACCCCGCTCTGCACTAGCGATCAGGTGTTGCATTCACCCGTGGAATCGGCAACATGTTGGCAAAGTTTGCTTCAACCATCCAAAGCGAAACAGGACATAGATGTAGCAATGGCGGGCGCTCATGAGGGCGCCCGCCCTGCGACGGTCGACCGTATGGGTCGCAATCAGGCCTTTCGAACTAGTTTCACGACGACCAGTACCAGCACGGCGCCAATTACAGCGGTCAGCAGCGCGCTCACAATGCCAGTACCGATGGAGATACCGAGCGCCTGAAACAACCAGCCGCCGACGACCGCACCGACGATGCCCAGCACAATGTCCAGACCGAGCCCGAGGCCTGTCCCTTTTACGACCAGGCTGGCAAGCCAGCCAACAATTGCGCCAAATATCACCCAGATGAGCAACGCAATGGCTATGCCCAGTCCCGCTCCTACTTGCTCTTCCATCGCTTCGTTCCTCTTATTGGATTTGCTTTGGGTTCTTGTCTTAACGCCTTGTCGAGCTGAACCATACGGTGCGGACTAAACCCATCGACACGGCGCAGTTTAGTCAAATCAATACGGTCGTGGAACTGCCCTGTTTGTCATCAGCCACTCCCTTGCCGCGGGCCGCGGCAAGCTAGTCGCCCGCGATCACAACGGCCGGAATCGTATAGGTCACATCATCGTCGACCACCACTGTCCACGTATCGCCCGACAGTTTTGCATCGACCTCGTGGCCAGCCGAATTGACATAGTCGGTCATGAAGTTGATCGTGAATTCCTCGCCATCCGGATCGCTGATAACAATGGATGCCTGGCCGTCGTCCATGCGCAGAATACCGGCTGAGCATGATCCAGTTTCACCGGAAGCGCGAGTACAGGGCAAGTCCGTTGTGGCATCGAACTCCGACTCACTTACCGCCGTATCCCAGTACACAAAAATACTGATGTCATGAAGGCGGAATATCTGGCCCTGATCGCCGAGGCCGCTGTTTCGGTAAGCAGGCCGCCCTGTGGCATCCTTGTAGTTGCCGGGCTGGTCACCGGTTGGTGTCAGATCGTACCGAGTGCCATCGGCCAGCTGGATACCGACGGCGCCCTGGCGTTGTGAAAAAGTACAGGCGACCGACGCAAAGGCCTGGTCCTCGCCCTTCTTATAGAGGTCGCAGCGCGAGGCCGCCGTATCCGCCTGCGCCCAGGATGCAAACAGCGCGCAACATGCGCCAACGATCAGTCGTATTGTCACGGATTCTCTCTCCAGAAGCCGGCGGACGAAAGGCGCCGCCGGTGCGCGCCAATATTACTCGCCGGGGTTCCAGGTTGCCTAGTGTAGTGTCTTCCAAATAACTTGATGGTTGAGGTTAGGCATCGTGGTTCCTGACAAGGCGCGCTGAGGAGGAATAGCCAGCGCTATTGCGACGATCCGCAACGCCGTCAGGGAGCGCGAGGGCCAGCGCAGGTGTTGGGTTGTTTGGGAGACACTAGACTAGTGTCTCGTCCCATAAGTTTGTTGCATCTCAGCAAGGCGAGAAGCGCCCAGGCGCAAGGCGGGCGGGCGCAGGACTGCCACAATCATTTTCACGCTCGCTGCGCACCGCGGAGAGGCGTCGATCAAACCTGAAGACCTTGGTCCGACTGAATACAATTCTAGCGGAACCATGCCTTGTTCAGTGGAAGCGCCGCCCTACGATCAGGCCTGTGGTTGGCGCGTGATACGCAAGCCGAACCGTGACACCGAGATCTGGATTTCCAACATTTCGGTGCGCGACAAACCGGCCTATCGCGTGCTTGAGTTTTCAGGCGGCGAGTTCACGGCACGCGATGGCGACCAGTTGCAGGTCTCGAAAGAAAGCGACGTGTGGTCGATCTCCGTCTCGAACAATGAGTTCTACCGGCAGCCGAAGGGCCAGCCGAAGGGAGCCAGCCGAGGGGTCGGACCAAGCCAATTGATTAATTTGTATCAATATTATGGGCGGTTTCAGTCGGTTCTGGCGCTTAGAGGCCGCATTTGGGTACCAAAAAACGCGTGTAACTGGGTCGGGTCGTAGGCCGACGCACATAGTCTTAAGAGGCGCGTTTTCGCCGGCGAAAACGCTCCTCTAAGCTCGTTTCGGCTCGCCTGTGGGCTACCAACTCGATTTGTTTCAACGGATTGCCGTGGTCCGACCCCGCTCTGCAATTTGTACCCCGCTCTGCACCCCGCTCTGCTGGGATGCAGACGGTGGTGGATGATTGCCGCCTATAACGCGGCGGCCCGTGCATCGGCAGATTCCGGGCCGCGCGGCGCGTTGCCAGGTGCCACAGTGGGAACCGCGCACGCCGACGCTTCGATACCGTTCGCGATGCGGCGGGCGGCGATGCTGGCGGCATCGAAATAGCCGGTAAACGTGGGCCTGAATCCACTGAACCAAAGACCCGGATGTCGCGCATCGGCCTCACCTTGCGGATGGTGCGGCTGGCCGTGGTGACCGAGCACGCCCAGGCCGTCAAGCAGGCCTTCGAGGCCGGCGCGATAACCGGTAGCGCAGATGACGACATCCGGTGCCCAGCGATCGCCATTGCCGAGGATCACGCTTTCGCGTTCGAACCCGAGCACTTCGCCGACCACGCTGAAGCGGCCCTTGCGCAGCGCGGCGACAAATCCATCGTCAATCGCAAAGGCAATGCCGTCGCGCACAAGCCGGGTGCCGCCGCCATCCGGATGGCTGTTCAGCCCGTAGCGTGCCAGGTCACCCAGAAACAGCCTTTGGGTTAGGCGGAACGCCCCATCGAGCATGCCCGCCGGCAGTGCCGCAAAAACCCGCGCAAGGCGGTGCAGCGGGAAGCCAAACACGCGGGTGGGCACCACCGCCGGACCATGACGGACGGCAACCCGGACTTCCGCGGGCCTCTGACGGGCGAGATGATTCAGCACATCGGAGCCGGAATTGCCGGCGCCGACAACGAGCACGCGGCGGCCGTCAAAGCGTGCCAGGTCACCGACGCTGGCGGCGTGCAGCAGTTCGCCGCTGAAGGTGTCGCGTCCTGGCCAGTCGGGGATATACGGCACCCGGTCACGGCCGGTCGCGATGATCACGTGTGCACACGCAAAATCGCGTGTTGCGGTGGCCACCAGCCAGTCGTCGCCGGTCTTCTCCAGGCGCGTCACCTCGGCGCCGAAATGGATCGGGACAGCCAGCCCGGCCGCATATCGCTCCAGGTAGTCTACGACCGTGTCGCGACGCACGAAGATGCCATCGCGCCGGCTCATCGGCAGTCCGGGCAGATGCGCAAAATGACGATGAATATTCAGCCTCAGCTGCGGGTGGCGTGCCCGCCAGGGGTCGGCAACGCGGTCCGCAGCGTCGAGTATGGTTACCGCGATTCCCCGCTGCGCGAGTTCGCGCGCGGCGGCGAGGCCGGACAGTCCGCTTCCGATCACGATGGCGGTTGTGCGTTCGAGGGGTTTGTTCATGGTTTTGTCTCGGTTGAGAGCGAGGCACTCAGACGCGCGCGACGAAGTAGGCGTTGATCGGGTCGTGGGGCAAGCGGTGGACCTGCACCCTGCTGAAACCAGCCGCCCCGAGATATTGTTCAGCGGTTTCGACACCCCACATCGCGCCCAGGCCGGGCCCGCCCTGGCCGATGGATATCGGAGTGCAGTGCATCAGCGAAATGGTGTAAAGCAGCGGCGCGAAGGGATCACCCATATTGTTTTCCAGGTGACATGATCCACCAATGTCTTGCATCAGGAACACGCCGCCCGGTCGCAGCGCATTACGCACCATGTGCAACAGAGCGCGGGGGTCTTTCTGGTCATGAACAGCATCGAACGCTGTAACCAGATCGAACTGTCCGAGTGGCTCGACGCGGGCGAGGTCACGCGCCTCGAAGCGCAGGTTGTCGAGGTCACGCCGCTGCGCCTCTACCAGGGTCGTGGCGAAAGCGTCGGTGCACAGATCGACGCCGAGAAACCGGCTGTTCGGGAAAGCGTCAGCCAGACACAGCAGTGCCTGACCGCCGCCACAGCCAATATCGATCACCTCGATGCCGGCTTCCAGACGCCCTATGAGTGCCGGCACAAGCGGCAGGATATGCTCGATCAACGCGGCGACGACGAGCTGTGCACTGTCCTCGGCCATGACTGCATGGAAGCGCTCGAAGTCGCCGTAGTGCAGCCCTTCGCCGGTGCGAAAGCGCGCCACCATCGCGTCTTCGACGGACCCTGCGACACTGATGAACTGGGCCGTGACGGCGATGTTATCCGGGCTTGCCGCGCGGGTCAGATACGCGGCATGTTCGGGTGGCAGGGTATAGCGGCCGGCAGCGGGGTCATAGTCGACCACGCCCGCCGTCACCAGTGCGGCGAGCCATTCACGCAGGTAACGTTCAGACAGTCCCGTGGCAGCCGCGAGCGTGTCCGAGCGCACCGGTGATCGCTGCGCCAGCGTGTCGAACAGCTCCAGCCGATGGCCGAGCGACATCATCAGCGCCAGCGCGGCTTCGCCGAGCGTGCCAACCAGGCGTTCAGCAAAGGCCTCGGCTTTGTCGTCGTCAAACGCGGGGGGTTGTACAAGGGCATGCATAGCGATTCTCCGGTGTGTCGTGGGCAGGGTGGCCCCGAATACCGGTGCATGGTGGCGCCGATGAAGGATGCGTGTTAGAAGGAAAACAGCCGAAAACGGTGAAAATCGGACATTGCGGTATGAACCAGCGAAACCCGACCATCGTAACCAGTGTGCTCTGCGGGCCGTGGGCCGGCACATCGACTACGTTTTCGATCCTGGATGTCCTCGCATCCGTGGGGCGGGACTGGGAGATGCTCCACGCGATTCCTCAGCGCAGTCCCGTTTTCGCCGCATCATTGCTATCACTGGACGGTCGCCCGTATGCGGATATCAATCGACGGATCATCACCCCGGACGCCGCGTTGGCCGACCGTGCGCTGCCCGACCTGGTGATCGTGCCCGATCTGCACCTGGATCCCCGAGCGCCGCTGCCGGCTCAGTTCGATCTGCTGGCTGAATGGATCGCGGCGGCTTCCGCGCACGGCGCACTGATCACTTCGGTGTGCTCCGGGGCCTTGTTGCTGGCCGCCACCGGGCTGCTTGACGGCATCGATGCAACCACCCACTGGGCCTTCTCGGACATGATTGCGCGGCACTATCCCAAGGTTCGTTTGCGGCCCGAACGTATTCTCGTCCCGGCTGGCGACGGCCACCGCTTGATCACCGCTGGCGGCGCTTCTGCCTGGGCCGACCTGGTGCTGTACCTGATCGGACGGCTGGCCGGCGCCGAGGAGGCCCGACGGATCGCGAAAGTCTACCTGCTGGAACCCCACAACGACGGCCAGATGTGTTACGCCTCGCTGGCCGCCGAACGCCAGCATGACGATCAGCTCGTCGCCGACGCTCAGCTCTGGGCTGCCGAGCACTACGATGAAAGCAATCCAGTCAGCGCCATGGCCGCGCGAAGCGGCCTGTCGGAACGCAGTTTCCTTCGCCGATTTCGCCGCGCGACAGGCCAGTCGCCGGTGGAATATGTGCAGACCGTGCGCGTGGAAGAAGCCAAACAAATGCTCGAAGCGACGGACCTGCCGATCGACCAAATTGCCACTGAAGTCGGCTATACCGAACCGTCGAGCTTTCGTTCGGCGTTCCGCCGACGGGTCGGTCTACCCGCGTCAGCCTACCGGCGAAAATGGCGTGCCAGGCCGGTGCAGGTATAGAGTCCGGGTGAACGCTCTTTTCCCCCAGCCCGGTGATCATTTGCTGGTGTCTTGACGGCTATCCACCCGTTCAGCAGCACGATGGCGACCTGAATCCCAGACGCTCCGCCCCGGCTCGGCGGGACTCGATGTCGCTACCGAAAACGTGCTTCGCGCCAGCCCGTTTGCTTGGTCCACCCATTGTGGCTGTCCTCACTGGTCGCTTCAGATTGGCCTTCATCTCATCCCTCAATCGGTCAGTTCAAAGCGTCCCGAACGTCATCCATCACGATGCCGTCCCGATATTCCGCGAAAACGAACCGGGGGACGAAGGCAGCAACAAAAGGGGACAGGTCGAATCTGTTGGGCACCGACCACCGCCTCGAAGGGCAGTGCTCGGAAGGACAAGCATTGATCCGAGGCGAGATGCTTGCTCTGACCCAACTTCAGGATCGAACGAGCGCCCGACACTCGGGACGCTCGCAGGTATCGGTGTGGCCTGGATCTTCGCCTAGGAGTCTGCGCGGTAGAAAGGGAACGGTCTGCGGCACAGCCATTTCGGCCCGATTCCGAGATCCTCCTCGTCACATAGCGACGGCTATGCTCCTCGAACGATCCCGAAATCGTTCTCGAACTGGACAGTACCTCGCCTCATTCATTTCTACCGCGCAGACTTTCATGGAACATAAACTAAGCCACTGATTTTTCGTTTGTTAATTCTGGGTCTGTTTGTACGAGTTGAAACCCCAGTTGATGAGCCTTGCGCTGTAGGGCACGGAGTCGGCGCCCTTCGCGTTCGGCTTCGAAGGCGGCCATGCCGCGCTCAACGTAGTCCTCACCGCGAGTCAGCATCGCGTAGATCAGGCGCGCCAGTTGGTGCGCGGTCGCTTTGATGGCACGTGGGGTGTCCAGACGCGCCAGTCGCGCGCGATGCGATGCACCAATGAACGATTGGCTGGTGCGCGCCGTGGACGCGGCGACGCGCAACGCTTGGCCGGCGCGATTGACACGCCGTTGCGGTGGCCCGCCTAAATTCTTGTCGCCGCTGATGCGCGTTCCCGGCGCCAAGGTCAGCCACGAGCAAAAGTGCTCGCAATTAGGGAAGCGCGACAGGTCGGGACCGATCTCGGAAGCGAGCACTAACGCGGTTTCCACACCGATGGTGGGGATGGCGGTCAGGTCCACGCCCAACACTTGACGCAGGGCCAGTTGCAGAGTGCGTTCGCCTGCATTACGTGCGGGCACGGCCAGCGGCTGTTCGGCCAACTCATGGGCGCCATCCAGCGTTTGCAGCGTGCTACCGATGCGTTGCTCACACCTGTGCAGCTGTGCTTGCAGGAAGTCATAGCGCTCCAGCGCCTGGCTGAGCGAAAACAAATGCTCTTCACGCCAGTTACCGCGCAGGCTGCGCGCGATGGTGGCCTGGTCTGCTTTGACCCGCCGGTCACGGTGGCGCGCCAATACCGCCCCATCGCGTTCACCGTCGACGATGGCCCGCACGATGCGCTGACCGGTCATGCCCATAATGTCACTGAGCACGGTGTCCAGTTGCACGTTCATCTGCGTCAGTGCCTTTTGAATATGCTGAACGCTGCGCGAGACATCGCGCACGAGCCGCGCGCGTTCACGTGCATAAATACGCAGCACACACACCTCATCCGGCGGCCTGAATGCCCCCTTGAGCAGGCCGTAGCTCATCAATTGCCATAACCACTCGCAGTCCAGCACATCGCTTTTGCGACCACTGACCTGCTTAGTCGCACGTGGATTGACCAGATGCACTTCAAAACCGCGTCGTTCCAACAATTCGTACAACGCGATCCAGTACACCCCCGTCGACTCCATCGCCACGATGCGCACCCGACACTCGTCAAGCCACTGGGCCAAGGCCTCATACTCGTCGGTGAAAGTGCCAAAATTGCGCACCGATTCTTCACTGCGTTCGGGACCGACAGCTACGTACACGCGGCGTTTGCCGATATCGATCCCCGCACAGTCCGGATGCACAATCTCAAGGCGTCGTTGATTTCCACGTTTGCGACCCATCGCATTTTCCTCCAACATTCCAATTACGGTTGTGCTGGGGGAACTGCGGCGAAGATCCACTCTTTCATGCGAGGTCACGGCAAGCCGTGCCATCAGCGATTAACGCCGATTACAGTCCGGGCCACGCTCCTAGTCGGGTGCTAGCACACCAATGTCTTATCGGCCTCTCACCCAGCACAGCCGCCTTTGTACACCTATGCGCCACAATGTTCCTTCCGCGATAGCGCGATGTCTTCAACGTGGTCGCTCCTAGCCGCCAGCTTGAATCTTGGCGACGCGATTGCCAAGCCGTTGAGCCCAGTGGTCCAGTATCTTCTGCACGTCATCCTTGGTGAGTTTTCGCGTATCGGTGCCGCCCGACACCCTGCCTACGCCCTGCTGAACCGTCTCGGCCACAAGCTCACCCGTCACCGAGTCGGTCATCTTCGCTTCCATGAACAGCACGGATGCCTTGTCTCGCGTACCGGTCGCCTCGGCGGCGCCGGTGACAACCAATGCAACGGGAACGAACTGCCAGGCATCCAGCTCCTGCCTGGTCACCTGCGCCCCGGTGATGGCGGCCTGCAGCCGCCCTACACCCTTGCCAGGCGTGTCGGTCAAGATGGCGTGCTTGCCCAGCTCCCGGGTCAGGGCCTCACGGAAATATTCAGTGATACGCTCGACGTTCTCAGGGTCCGGGCGCTCCGCTTCGGCCAATGCCGGGGCAATTTCCATCACCACCGGATCAACAATAAAGCTCTTGTAGTCTTTGAGCGCAGCTTCGGAGTTCATCCAGATCAGGACGCCCGGTTCACTCTGTAATGGTTCAAGCCTCGAATAGTCGTCGAGAAAGCCGGCGAAGTTCTCCTCGGACACCGTCGACTTTGCCTCGGGGGTGTCCGTGCTCGACGCGCATCCAGCCGCCAGGACCAAAACACTCAATAGCGATGCGACAATCAACACGTATCTGCAGCCGAAGGGGTCGGACCAAGCCAATTGATTAATTTGTATCAATATTATGGTCAGATTCAGTCGGTTCTGGCGCTTAGAGGCCGCATTTGGGTACCGAAAAAACGCGTGTAACTGGGTCGGGTCGTAGGCCGACGCACATAGTCTTAAGAGGCGCGTTTTCGCCGGCGAAAATGCTCCTCTAAGCTCGATTCGGCTCGCCTGTGGGCTACCAACTCGATTTGTTTCAACGGATTGCCGTGGTCCGACCCCGCTCTGATCTTTCCGGACCAGGATCGGGTCGGCTTGGCGCGGCGGAGTTTGGCCGTTTCCGCCAACCTTGACCGGGGGGAGCGAATCGCACGATAGTCTGACCTTTTCCGTCGTATCGGGCATCCGGGGAAGTTGCGCATGTCTCGTGGAGGAGTTGCGGGTACAACCTTGGCGGCCGCCTTGGTCGCAATCTGTTCGTCGGCATTTGCCGGCTGGGGCTTCAATGGCTCGCCGTCCCCGAACGCCTTCATCCAGACCGGAAACATGACCCTTGAGCTGCAGTGCGACCGGATGCGCTTCGCACCCGCGGGTTACGAGGACGCCCAGGACATCGAGCGCAAGCAGGGCCTGTCCATCCGCTTCATGAAGGACGGCGCGACGGAGGTTGGTGCTTTCCAGGCGGGAGCGGAAAACGCCGACATTCGGATCGTCGACAACGACCCCGTCGAGATCGTCTTTCGCGACAAGGCGGACTACGGCTTCGTCCTCGAGCAGATCGGGAAGAACGCAGTGCTGAATCTCGCCATGATCGATCAGGACGTCAGCTACGGCATCTTCGACCTGAAGGGTTCCGGGGCAGCGATCAAGTCGCTGCGCGCGGCCTGCGGTCCGCGAGCGGGCAGCGCCCCCGTACGGGTCGAAGCGCCCGAGGGGGTGGTCTATTGCGGCGGCGGGGCCATCAAGCGCCAGATCGAATACAGGATCCTCGACAAGCCGGCGGATCAGTGGGATGCCCGCGTCACGATCAACGCCGAGACCATGCGCGCCATGACGGCCTACAGCTATTTCGGCAACTCCAAACCGCCGCAGGGCTTCGTGGTCGCCCTGTTGGGCGAGGACCGATCGGAACTCCTCGTCTTCAGAGACGGCGACGAGGACTGGCTGGAGTTCGGCGACTACACCTACCGCAAGTGCAATTGAGCGCCGGCGGTGAGATCGGATGACGCCATTCCGCCGTCCGAGGGGTCTGTGATCGCCACGCCGCTGGACTACTCGGAGGAGCTGTACCGGTTCTATCTCGAGACAGTCGATGTCGACGGCACCGCGGAACGCGTGCTGAGAAGCTTCCTGGGGCCGCGGCACGCGAAGCGTCTGCAGCGGCTTGCGCACGGCTTCAGGTTCGCCGCCCCGATCCAGTGCGCCCCCGATCTCATCAGGCTTCTGACACAGGAGAACATCGCCGTTTACCAGCTCGTGCGGCAGGCGAAAGTCGAAGAGACATGGCGGTGAGAGATCAGCCTGCACGTGCGGCGGAACGCTGGCCGGCGATCGCGGCGACGATGGGAAATGGCGGTGTCGGTCAACAAGCGTCCGGACATATTCAATGAGGAGAGCGCATGAAGCCTGTAATTTTCATCGCCGCGCTGGCAACCCTGCCGCTGCAGGTCGACGCCCTGGATCTCACGGGGCTTCCCGCAGCCCTGGCCGAAAAGGTGACCGCGGCCCGGCAGGCCTGTGCGAATAACGAGAACGGGGAATTCGCCCTCGAATGGGGGGCGGTGACAAGAACGGATCTGGACGGCGACCTCCACCCCGACTGGGTGCTGGACGAAAGTGCGTACGCCTGCTCCACGGCCGTCTCTCTGTTCTGCTCGACGGGTGGCTGCACGTCGCGCTTCCTGGTCGGCGACGTCGTCACTTCTTTTCGCAACCAAGGATGGACTGTGCTCACTTTTGGGCGAAACCCTGTCCTGCTGACTCGCGTACATGGCTCGGACTGCGGAGGAAACAGTCCAACGCCTTGCTTCGTCGCCCGTGCGTGGGATACGGATTCGAAGGTGTGGCGGTCCGTTGAGGCACATACCGAGTAGCGGCGCCGCTTCACGAGACCCGTTTGGGTCGCACCACCCCGACACGAACCGGTTCGCGGTAGAGGTACAGGATTTCCGCGCCCCACTGAAGCAGGACATCGAAGTGCAGGTCGGATCAAGTGTTGGACCAAGGCGAGCAGTCCAGCTTCGGCGTCCGCTTCGTGTAGTGAACCGGTCAGGGGCTTCCCTCACGTCGAGGGCCCGAATTCGCCCACTTCGTCAGCTCTCCCTCCACGGGCTCGCTGTCCGCTCGTGGGACTCAGCGGAACGTCAAGTAAGGAACGGTCAGACGTTCACCGGAAATGGCGGGATGCAGCTTTGCGGGGGCAAGTGAAATGAATCTT
This sequence comes from uncultured Gammaproteobacteria bacterium, assembly GCA_963783675.1. Lineage (GTDB taxonomy): Bacteria > Pseudomonadota > Gammaproteobacteria > Competibacterales > JAHEDQ01 > JAHEDQ01. The sequence continues at coordinate 44,557 of CAWAOU010000017.1, read as the reverse complement.
TCCGCCGACTGGAAGCTGCGCGTCCCAGTCTCCTTTGGGTCGTGAGCCGCCGAAGACCTTTGCCAGGGCTACGACCATCAGCATTAAGCTGCCGGTTTCCGGGTGTTTGGTGAACGTCAGGTCATGAGCCGACCGGACTCGCAACGTGCAGAGCTCTCTCTGACCTCAGGTCGTGGTCCCGTTTGCCTGAGTACCTCGTAATTAATAACGCATTCTCAATCGGGCACGCCGCTCTGAAAGATGGATTGAATATGACTCGGTGCGGACAACCTGTGTCGTGGGGCGCGAGATCCACAGCGCGCAGAGCCACATGCAACTGCCGGTCTGCCAGACGGTCGCACTGTTCGATACCGGCCTCCTCAGCCGCGCCAGGTTACGATCCTCGTCGGCGCCGACAAGGCGTGAGTAGCCGACCACATTGGCGGCAAGAAGCGCAGCGAGTTTGCGGGATTCAGTTATAGGTACTGATCACCTGCCAACCGAGCGGGTGTCATGAGTGAGAATTTTGCATACATAGTATTGAACAAGCGCCCGACACCCAGCGTCCCGTCCCATAAGTTTGTTGCGTATCAGCAAGGCGAGAAGCGCCCAGGCGCTAAGTGGGCGGGTGCAGGAATAGCCTGCGCTCATTCAAGCACGCCCAACATAGCGGATGGGCGCTTTCGCCTTGCCCGTCGGGAGCGTCTCAGATCCGCCACTGCGGCTTTGCAGGTATCACTGTGGCCTGGATCTTCGCTTAGCCGCCAGCCTGGATCTTGGCGACGCGATTGCCAAGCCGCTGAGCCCAGTGGTCCAGTATCTTCTGCACGTCATCCTTGGTGAGTTTTCGCGTATCGGTGCCGCCCGATACCCTGCCTACGCCCTGCTGAACCGTCTCGGCCACAAGCTCACCCGTCACCGAGTCGGTCATCTTCGCTTCCATGAACAGCACGGATGCCTTGTCTCGCGTACCGGTCGCCTCGGCGGCGCCGGTGACAACCAATGCAACGGGAACGAACTGCCAGGCATCCAGCTCCTGCCTGGTCACCTGCGCCCCGGTAATGGCGGCCTGCAGCCGCCCTACTCCCTCGCCAGGCGTGTCGGTCAAGACAGCATGCTTGCTCAGCTCCCGGGTCAGGGCCTCACGGAAGTATTCAGTGATACGCGCAATGTTCTCAGGGTCCGGTCGCTCCCCCTGGGCCAATGCCGGAGCAATTTCCATCACCACCGGATCCACAATAAAGGTGTTGTAGTCTTTAAGCGGAGCGTCGGGGTTTATCCAGAGCAGGACGCCCGGTTCACTCTGTAATGGTTCAAGTCTCGAATAGTCGTCGAGAAAGCCGGCGAAGTTCTCCTCGGACACCGTCGACTTTGCCTCGGGGGTGTCCGGGCTCGACGCGCATCCAGCCGCCAGGACCAAAACACTCAATAGCGATGCGACAATCAACACGTATCTCGACATTGGCACGCTCAGTCCCGCAACAACCACTTTCGATTTCATACCCCCTCCAATGCCTGATGGCTAAAAATGCTCATGTTTGCGGACACGCCGCAGACACACGAATGACGCGCATGAGTGAGTTGCCACCTTAGCACGATGCGCTAACGTTCAAACCTCGGAGACCATCCGGATCAAGACGAAATCCGCGCATTCCAAGCGTCAATCCAAACCCTTGACTTCCACATAGTGGATGGGCTCGGTGAGGGCGCCAGATCCGTCGCTATATCGATCCCCTAACGATGGCAGCGGAGAGCTGCCCGTTTGTTTTCCGCATCACGGATTTGTTGATTGGTCTGAGTCCAGCACCGCGTGCTTGCGACCGAATTCGCTTGCAAAAACCTGTAAGCGGTCAACATTCTGTACCAGACTGCCATCACCGATATGAGACACAAGGGGACTGTCGCATGGCCAAGATCGAGCGGGTGGAAATCCTGCTGGTGAACCTGGTGCCGCAGGTGGTGCGCACCGACGCCATCCAATCCTTTGTCAGCCAGGAAACCCCCCTGGTCCGCATTTACGACAGCGACGGCGCGGTGGGAGCGGGTTACAGCTACACCATCGGCACCGGCGGGCACGCGGTAATAGACCTGTTGCAGCGCCATTTGGCGCCCCTGCTTCTGGGGCGCGAGGCGGACCGGATCGAGCAGATCTGGCGCGACCTGATGTTCAGCACCCATGCCACGACGGTGGGCGCCATCACCTCCCTGGCGTTGGCGGCGATCGATACGGCCTTGTGGGATCTGCGCTGCCGGAAGACGGGACTGCCACTGCACCGGGCGGCGGGCGGCGCGCAAGATTCGGTGCCCTTGTACACCACCGAAGGGGGCTGGCTACACATCGAGACTCCGGAACTGGTGGCGGACGCCCTGCGGGCCAAGGCAGCAGGCTTTGGTGGCAGCAAGGTCAAGGTCGGCCGGCCCCATGTCAGCGAAGATGTCGAACGGCTGTCGGCGGTGCGGGATGCGGTTGGCCCCGAGTTCGAAATCATGGTGGATGCCAACCAGGCATTCCAGGTGGATGAGGCCCTGCGCCGCGCGGCCCGTTATGAGCCGTTGGATCTGGCCTGGTTCGAGGAACCGATGCCGGCCGACGATCTGGATGGACATGTGCGACTGGCGGCCGCGACCCGTACACCGGTGGCCATTGGCGAATCCCTCTACAGTATCAGCCAGTTTCGAACCTATATGGCGTCGGCGGCGTGTTCCGTGGTTCAGGTGGATGTGGCCCGAATCGGGGGGATCACGCCTTGGCTCAAGGTCGCGCACATGGCCGAGGCCTTCAACCTCCCGGTGTGTCCCCACTTCCTGATGGAACTGCATGTGTCGCTGGTGGCCGCGATACCGAACGGCCGATGGGTGGAGTACATCCCGCAACTGGACGACATCACCCAAACCGGCATGCGATTCGAAGGCGGGCGCGCCACCCCTTCAGACGACCCGGGGCTGGGCATCGACTGGGACTGGGAGCAAATAGAGCGCATGAGCCTGGTCATGCACGCGCTCACGCCCTGACTCTGACTCGACCGCCCGGCACACCCTGCTATTGGGTCACGGCTGCCGAACCGGCCGGGCGCGACAGCCCCTTCTCCACCGCAACCTCTCTCATCCGTGTAACCAGCGCACGGGAGGTTTGTCCATTGGCGGCAAGACCCTGCTCACTTTGAAACTGCTTGATGGCGCCGCGCGTCTTGGCACCGATCACACCGTCCATCTCACCGATGTCATACCCCAGATCCAACAGGGCTTCCTGCGTATCCACCGCAAGCTGGAGTTCGTCGCGTTCGGTTTGAAAACCGATAAAACCCTCGCCGTAGGTCAACGCCGGTGGCCGTTCACCAGCGGCCAGCGGTTTCTCCGGATGATCCGTCAACAACATGCCCTGAATCGCCCGCGCCAGATCGCGGTGATCCTGTGCCGAATTCTTGCGCAGAACATTTGAAAGCACCGTTGCAATGTAGAACAGACGATTTTGCCCGGCGGGCGACTCGACGATGGCGACCGAGTTCATGAAATTGCGTTTGTTGCCATGGTACTTGGTGCAGGTGAACCCTTCTTCCGGCTCGCAGCTGTATAGCGAGCCGGATTTGAAGTACACGGCGGACTGTCGCAACACCCCCGAGGATGCATAGCGAATTCGCCGCTCGGTGATATACATCAAACGCTTGATTTCGCGGCTGGACCACTCGTCGACCAGCTTGCCCTGCTCCATTTTCAACATGAACAGCATCAAGGAACGCGGTGTGGCATAGCTGTTGGTGCCGGGAACCCGTTTCTTGCCCTCACGGGTGAAAAAGCTTCCCTGGCGCAGACTGCCCAGATCCAGTCCGTTGCGGGTAACCGGTTCCTGTATGGCGCGTTCGAAAATCTTACCGAGATCGGCTTTCGGCGTGTCCGCAAGAAATGCATCCGATTCCGCCTGCGACACCGGGTATCGATCACCGAAATGGGTCAACAGCATCAGTTCCTTCTGCACCATTCCGGCGGCCGAATTGGAGCTGGGTGACATCATCCAGTCCAGGTAGGTGTACAAAGTACCGCGATCGCCCTCTTTCAGCGGGCGGCGCGTGTACTTCTGCGTACCTTCGTCCCAGAACGGAACCGTGTGATGATCGTAGACGCTGAACACATCCGCGGTGATGATGGTGTCCATGAGTACACGTCGACGCGCTTCGATATCATCGGGGTAGATGTCGGCCAGGGCTTGAAACAAGGCCAGGGAGACCAGCAGTTTCCCGACGCTGCCGGGATTTTGCTGAACGTCGCCTCGCCATTCGCCATAGCGCGGATTGTTCAGGTCGGACAGGTCAAGCAAGGCCAATCCGTAACGATCTGCATACTGACCCAACAATGATTTGAGCTTGGCGGTGAGGGCCGGATCGGCGGGCGGCAGGGTAAAATCGGGTTGTTCCAACAAGCGAAGGTCGACCATGGACAGCGGCATCAATTCTCCGGCCGGGCGCGGCTTTCCGGAGATCACGCCTTCCTGCATCAAACGCTGTGCCTGAAGTCTGGGAATGCCGGTGGACTCGTACCCGTCCAATGGGTACGCAGTCGCGAAATGCGCGAACAGACTTATTACCAGCGCCATCAAAACGACGATAGTCCCGTGCGCCCGGGCGCTTACTCTGATCATCATGGTTGGTCCTTGCTGCTTGCTTAACTGAAATGCCTGGCGACTGCAGACACCCTACATGGCCCAGTCCAAAACCTCGATTTCGGACAGCGGAACGGGGTCTCGCTGGAACACAAGGACACGGCGGAACCCATCGGTGACGTAGGTATTGCCAGACCCGGTTTCACGGGGCTTCTCTGCCGCCACCTCAGGCATAGCCCGAACGCTGCCGAACTGCCGGACACCTTGCGAATACAGCAAGTCCTCCACCAACTGCTTGCGCGCCTGATCCGGGTCGAGTTGGCCCGACCCTTGGTCACTTCCCGCACGACCCGCGGACGGCTGGCTGGTCTGTACCAACCAAACGGGTTTCCCCTGGAAAGTGATCGGCGCAAGCCAAAATCGAGTCGTGTGGCCCTGGGCCGTCACCCAGGCGGCCCGTTTTGCCCCGCCGATGTCCTGCTGCCGGTTGAACAGCATCAGTGGATCCAGGTCGGCCCACTTGTAGCCCCGGGTTACGGCTGCGGCAAAAACGTCCTCCGCGTATCCGATCAGCACCAGGTTGAGCGGCGGCCCTTGATCGCCCTTGGGATCAGTGACACAACAGGGTAGCGTTTGCAGGGCTCGCCTGAGTTCCTCAGATTGCTCGTAGTCGCGAATCACCGGGTACAGATCGTCCGGATCCAGAATGGCGGAATCGGAAACGGTCTCGGGCACTTCTGCAAAAAAGACAAAGCTCAACAGGCTGCGATCACTGACCAGAGCCACCTCTACAGGTCGCATGCCTTGATCCAGGTTGGCGAATACAAACCCCTGATGAGTCTGGCCCGGGCGCACGATCCGATCGATTCCCAGGGCATCGAATTCCCTGTCCAATGCCTCATTGTCCTGTCGAGCGAAGGTTCGATGGAAGCTGTAACTGACCTCCCGGGGCGAGAAGTATTCCGGATCAATGCCGGTGGGCAGAAACCATACGGGGTGTGACGTATTGTTCTCGATTTTCAGCCATATGGGTTGCACGCCCTTGGCGGCGAGATCGTGTCCGCTCAAGTGCTGGGACTCGTCTGCACCCAATATGGAAAGACTGACCCGAACATCCCCCTGGACCTGGGTTTCGGCCCGGTTCTGTACCGCAGTCAGATCGAGTTCCTGAAGCGGCGTGTGGCTGGCACAGCCGGTGATCGCAAGCAGCATCCACAACAGGCAGATATGTAGGCATAGCAGGCTCTGTCTAGCGGCGGCAGCGCCGCAGGGGCGGATGTGGGACGGGACACTAGTCAATTGCGGGCACCTCCGCTGCCCCAATGTCCGACCAGTCTTCCAGATACTCGATGTTGTCCAAGGCACTGGGGCGCGCACCGAAAATGACCACCACCCGCCATCCGTCACTCCAGTAGGCGTCACCGGTCAGATTGAAACGCGGCGCCTCCGGGGTCGCCGCCCCGGACCCGGCGGCATAGCCAAACGCACTGACCGACTGGGAAAACAGCAGGTCCTCCAGCAGGTAACCTCTTGACTCATCGACATCGGAATCGATGGCATGGGTGGAAATCGTGGGCGACTTGATCGTGTACTTGACCCCGATATCCCGACTGATCTGACCCACCCACACGGGGTGACCGCGAAAACGCATGGGACTCAGCCATAGACGGAGATGGTTGCGCTGGTGAATTGTGCCACGTGCCTTCTGAGCACCCACGTCCTGGCCGCGGCCGTAGACATAGAGCGGACTGATCGGCGAGTACCGGTAACGGGCGCCGGTGAGAAATGACCCGACGGTCTTCCATATGGCCCCGGACCAGGTGTCCTCCACCGGATGCCAACCACGACGGGCAAAGGCGCCGAACATATCTTCTGTTTCGCCGATCAACACCAGATTCAGTGGGTCGCCGTTTTCGGTTCCCGCCTTGTTGGTGGTGCAGCAGGGCAGACTGGCCAGGGCCTGCTGGAAAGCGTCTTCGTCTTCGCCAAAGTCGACCATTTCCTCATCAGCGTACAAACCGGCGAAATCCACCGAGTCCGAATGACCCCGGAAATCGGGTAGAGGAACCACAAAACCAAAGGTATGAAACACGCCCCGACCGATCAGGTCGATGTCCACGACTTTGATGCCCTCATCCAGGTTCACCAGCACAAAGCCCGATTGCGCCTCACCCGGCATGATCGGGCTGTCGAACGCCAGAGACAGAAAATGCGCCTCCCGTTCGCGGGCGGTTTCCACTCCTCCTCCAAACCTGGCAGCGGCCTCAGCGGGCGAAAAATAGTGGGGATCTATCCCGGAGGACATCAGCCAAAGCGGCACCGATCCACGATTTTCCACCTCCAACCAGACCGCCTGCATCTGTCGCCGCGCAAGATCGGCGCTGAAGATGAGAGAGGCCTCCTGCGCCGTCGGCACGGCCACCGTGACGGACACGTCTGACTCGACTTGGGTCTCCGCACGACCCAGGTAGGCGGTCTCATCCGTCGGCATGGGCGAAAATGAAGCACAACCCGCAACCGTGAGAACGAGCATCAGCACGCAGGCACTGAAGCCGTGCCATTGTGCGCGAATGCGGCAAGACGATGGATGGTGTTTCATCACGGAAATCGGGGCAGCTCGAATGGCCGCAGGCCCAGTGCCGAGCTTGCCGATCGATATGTACTCATGGAAACGGACACTAACATGATGGCCGATCGCGGCGAAGTCGAGTGGGTAGAGATGCACCGGAACATTGCCCAGCTCAAGACGCGAGTGCGCCAAATGCCAACAGAGTCGCCAGCGCCGAATTGCGCGTCGGGCGTTTCCCCCACCGTGGCCAAATCCACATCGTGCAAACGGCCGCGATGATTCATCAGCCTGTGAAGTGACCGTGCAGCCAGGAGACCACAAAGGCGTTGACCAGATCAATGAAGAATGCGCCCACCAAGGGAATCACCAGAAACGCCGTCGGTGACGGGCCGTACTTGTGGCTTAGGGCGGACATGTTGGCAACGGCGGTGGGTGTCGCGCCGAGGCTCAAACCGACAAAGCCCGAAGACATGAGCGCAGCATCGTAATCCGAACCCAGCAGTCGAAATAGAACGAAGTAGGCCAGCAGCAGCACCGCGGCGACCTGACAGATCAGCACGATCAAAAGCGGTCCGGCGACACTGGCCAGTGTCCAAAGCTGCAGCGACATCAGCGCTCGCACCAGGAATATGCTGAGGGACAGTTCCGCGATCAAACGCATGGCGGCGGAGTGGGTCGGCCATTCGATCCGGGGCAGGACCACAGGGCCCAGATTGCCAATCAGAATCCCGGCGAACAAGGCGGTGACAAACTCCGGCAGATTGAGGCCGAGATAGGCGATCAGCGCATTCAGTTCCTCGCCAATGGCGGATGGCCAGGGCGATCACCAGCAGGGATGCAAAAAAGTTTGGCACATCGATGCGGCCGCCGGCCTCGTCCGCCGCGGACAACATCGGGTCCGGCGCCTGCGTGGTGCTTGGCCGCAGCTGGTTACGCTGAATCAGCGACTGCCCAAGCGGCCCGCCGACCACACCGCCCGCAATCAGTCCGAAGGTTGCCGAAGCCAATCCGATGGTACCGGCCGCGGCCACGCTTTCTTCGAATACCGGGGCCCAGGCGGCGGCGGTGCCATGGCCCCCGCTCAACGCCACCGACCCGGCCATCAGCCCGGCCAGGGGCGGGGCATCAAACAGGGTGGCCATGCCGACACCTACCAGGTTCTCCAGCACGATGACCGCGATGCACACCGCCAGCGTCAAGCCCAGCACCCGTCCCCCGTTCATCAAGTCGCTGAGCCGCGCGCTCAATCCAATGGTACTGAAGAACGTCAGCATCATGGCCTCGCGGGCGGTAAACGTGACGGTGGTGGATCCCGATAGCGCAGGGCCGCCACCAAAACGGCGACCACCATGCCACCGGTGACGGCTTCGGGTATGCGGAAACGATCGAGGACACCGATATTGCGAGTCAACCAGCGCCCGATGAAATAGGCAATGATCGCGACAACCAGGGTTTGCTCAGAATCAAAGGTGATTTCGCGCATCAGGGAATCCCTAGGGAAGGTCATGAAGTCAGGAGTTCGTTGCATTTCAACGGGACGAGGAGCGCCCCACATCCACCACTGGGGCCGGGCCATGGCCGATATTGACATGTATCAGCGTCGAATTGCCGTTCACAGGACATAATGAGGCTGAAGATGATGCGTACAGACCCGTTCCAAGGCCGTCGCTCGGAGTGTGGGAACATGTCAAAGCAGAATCTCATGGCACGCTGGCTGACGGCCATTGTGCTGCTCGCGATGCTTCCGGGCTCAGGCTGGGCCGGGATAAGAATCGGTGTAGCCGGGCCGTTCACCGGCCAGGCCGTTTTTCGCGGCGAACAGCTGCAGCAAGGCGCCGAACTGGCGGTGGCGAACCTCAATCGAACCGGCGGCGTGTTGGGACAGCAGGTCGAACTGCTGATTGCCGACGATGCCTGCGACGCGAAGCAGGGCGTGGCGGTGGCGCGTAAACTGGTGCGCGATGAGGTTGTGCTGGTTGTCGGACATGCCTGTTCTCATGCCTCTATTCCAGCTTCCAACGTCTACCAGGCAGCAGGCATCGTCATGATGTCGCCGGCATCGACCCATCCAAAGCTCACCGACCAGGGCCAGGATACGGTCTTTCGCATGTGCGGTCGGGACGATGACCAGGGGCAGGTCGCCGGTGATTATCTGGCGGAGCATTGGGCCAATGCGCGCATCGGCATACTGCACGACGGCACCATGTATGGCCAAGGCCTGGCGGAGGTGGTCCAGGCTACGCTGTATCGGAGGGGCGTCAATCCGCTGGTATTTCGCGCCTACCCACCCGGCGCCCGCGACTACTCGGCGCTGGTGGATGAGCTGAAGGTGCAGGGCGTTGGCGTGGTCTACATCGGCGGCTACGCCGCCGAGGCCGCTCTGATCGTGCGCCAGGCCCGGGACCGAGGCTATGACGCCCAGTTCGTCTCCGGCGACACCCTCACCGTCGATGAATTCTGGATGATCACCGGCCCGGCGGGCGAAGGGACCCTGGTGACCTTTGGGCCTGATCCGCGCCGCAATCAGCAGGCGATCGCGGTGGTGGAGCAGTTCCGCGAGCAAGGGTTCGAGCCGGCCGGCTACACCCTGCATACCTACGCCGCCATTCAGGCCTGGGCACAGGCGGTGGAGCGGGCAGGCACAACCAATGTCCGCGCCGTAGCGTCCACGCTGCATACCGATGACTTTGACACCGTGCTGGGCCGCATCCGCTTTGATCAAAAGGGAGACGTCAGCGCTCCGGGATACATCTGGTACCTGTGGTCGAACGGCCACTATGCGCCGCTCCGTTGAAGGACGGCTAGCAACTGGGAGACAGAAATGGCTCAGGCAAGGGAACATCGATACGCGGAGCGTGGATGCGATCGGGGTGTGCTGTCTCCCGACGGCCAACGTACGGCACGCCCGCTTCCGTGCGGATTCAGCCGGGGTTAGGGACATGGGTCAGCGCCTGGGTGTTCGTGGACGTCTGCTGCTGGCCTTTTTTGGCATCAGCGCATTCGCGCTGCTGGCCGCCGGCACCGCCATGGTTTCTTCTCTGTCCGCCGGCAACGCAATCAAACACATCACCGGTCATCATGTTCCCGCCACGGTGGCATCGCAGAAACTGTCCCGACAGGCGGAGCGCATCGCCGCCGCCACACCCATTCTGCTGACGGTGGAAACGGCCGAAGAGCACGGGCCCGCCTCCGATCGAATCGCCGTGGACCTGGCCCGCCTCGACGCCCTGCTTGACGCGCTGCGGAGCCGGGACCCGGATTCGGATACCATCGCGCTGATCTCCAATCTGGTGGAACGCCTGCACAGCAACCTGAACACCATCGACACCATGATTTTCAACAATCTGGTGCTGATCGAACGGCGCCGGGAGTTGTTGCGGGACCTGGGGTTCACCGACATCGCCAGCCGCCGTCTGCTGGCGCCGGGCACGCTGGTTCTGAACGCCAAGCTGGCCGAACTGCGCACCGTGATCAATGCCCCCGACGTGGACCCGTCGATACAAGCACAACGTCTCGCGGATCTGGCGGTCCCGGTGAACGCGCTGGCGCCGGTCGGGCAGGCCCTGGTGGAAGTCTCATCCATCTATGAAATGCTGATCCAGGCCGCTGGCGCCGATACCCAGGAGGACCTGGATCTGATCGTATTTCCGTTGCGCCGGGCGCTGGACACCTTGACCACTCTGATGGCGCACATGGATGCGGATCTGCGGGGGCGCTTTGCGCCCAACATCACCCGTTTCTGGGGTTTCGTGGACAGCCCCGATGGACTGATCGCCGCCCGGGGGCGGGAATTGCGCCACCTCGGCCTGGTGAGCACCCTGCTGGCGGAAAATGTTGACATTTCCAGGCAGTTGACCGAATCGGTAGACCGGCTGGTGCGCCGCACCGAACGGGATATCCAGGCCGCCAGCGCCGAGACTCGATCGGTTCAGCGCTCCAGCGCCCTGATCCTGCTGGTGGTGGTCGCGCTCAGTCTTTTGTTCTCGGCTCTGATCGTATGGCTATACGTGGACCGTATCCTGATCGCCCGGCTGACCCGGTTGAGCGACGGCATGTTGGCCATTGCCGGCGGCGAGTTGAACACCCCCATCCGAATCGGTGGTCAGGACGAAATCGGCCGCATGGCAAGCGCGGTTGAAGTGTTTCGCGAAACCGCCATTGAAGTTCGCCGGACCAATCTGCGGGAGATTCAGGCGGCGCGGAAACGCCTGAGCGACGCGGTGGAGTCCATTTCCGAAGCCTTTTCCCTGTACGACGCCGACGATCGCCTGCTGCTCTGCAACAACCACTATCGGGACAACCTCTATCCGGACATTGCAACCCAGATCGTGCCCGGGGCAACCTTTACCGAAATCCTGCGCGCCGCGGTCAACGCGGGTCTGATTCAGGACGCAATAGACGACCCCGAAGCCTGGATGAAGACCCGCCTGAACAGCCATCGGACACCTCGGGGAGTGCAGATCCAACGGCAAGCCGACGGTCGCTGGATCCAGGTGGACGAGCGCCGGACTGAAGAAGGCGGTACCGTGGCGGTGTATTCGGACATCACCGAACTCAAACAGCGCGAACAGGAGCTCAGTCAGAAATCCATCGCCCTGGAAAGACTGTCGAACCAACTGGGTAAATACCTGCCGCCGCAGGTGTACGACTCAATTTTCAAAGGACATCGGGAAGTCAAGGTGGCCAGCAGTCGCAAGAAACTCACGGTGTTCTTCTCCGACATCGCGGGTTTTACTGAGACCGCGGACCGGCTTGCTTCAGAGGAACTGACCGAACTGGTCAATCAATATCTGACCGAGATGTCCCGGATTGCACAGCAGCATGGCGCCACCATTGATAAGTACATGGGTGACGGCATTCTGATTTTCTTTGGCGACCCGGAAACCCACGGCGTAAAACTGGACGCACTGGCCTGCGTGGAGATGGCCATCGCTATGCGGGAACGGCTCAAGGATCTCGCGGACCAATGGCGGGAATCGGGGCTGGAGCAAGCCCTCCGGGTCAGGATGGGCATCCACACGGGCTACTGTACCGTCGGCAACTTCGGCAGCGAAGACCGGCTGGACTACACCATCATTGGCGGCGCGGTGAACGCGGCCTCACGCCTGGAAGCCAGGGCAACCCCCGGTGAGATTCTCATCTCCTCCGAGACCTACACCCACGTCAAAGACCGAATCCACTGTCTGGAACACGGCAGCATCGAGGTCAAGGGCATTGCCTACCCCATCGTCACCTATCAGGTAATGGACTCCTATGCTCACCTGGGTGCGGAGCGACGTCACTTCCACGAAGCGCATCCCAATGTCAGCCTGGACCTGGATCTGGAAGGCATGACCCAAGCTGAGCGCCAGCGCGCGGCGACCATTCTCAATCATGCCCTGGATCTGCTGGCTGGAGGCGACCAGGGCGATACGCCGGATCACAGCCTGACGAGTGAAGATCGCGACCTTAGGCGCGGATCAAGCAGCTGAGTGTGTCGCATTCTTGTCGCTGGCGATGCTCGAACCGCTGCTTTTCACTTGGGTCGCCGTGTGTCCTCGTGGGGCTCAGGCCGCGCTGCGCTTCGATGCGGACCCGAGATGATCCGCTGGGTATAGGTATCCGGCACAGGCGGAATCGCCCAGTGCCGGTGGAAGTCACTGTAAATCGCCGTGTATCGTCTACGTTACGGGAGGACGGTTGGCGTTACTTTGGCCGTACGTGTTCGATCAGCCTTGGAAGGAGTTTCGGGTGAGAATTTCAACTGTGTTAGGTATCACCGGCGTTACGTTGCTGCTAGCCGGCTGCGCGGGCGGGGGAGCCGGTAACCGCGTCCAGACTGGAGACTGCGCCGGCGGTGAGTGCACCGGGGTGTGCGAGGACGAGGTCAAGGCCTACGTGGAAGAAAGACTCGGGACTGAAGCGACTGACATCTACTTCAGCTTTGGCAATGACGATCCCGGCCGGCCATCCACGTCCGTGGTCTACTTCAGCACCAAGGACTGTACCTACGGCGGTGAATACCAGGCCGAATTTTTTGGCACTGCGGAATCCTGCAGCAACGAGTTTCGCGGCAAATTACCCAAGTACGTGGGCAGGTTGTTGGTGGTACCCGAAGACTGCCCGGGATAAGGACATTGCGGCGGGGAACCCAGTGTCTCGTCCCATGAGTTCGTCGCCTTTCACAGCGTCCCCGATCCACCTATGCATGGCGGCGAACCCACCTCTCAAAGAAACATGAGCCGCTTTGCCAGCGTCAGAATCTCCTTGAACGGCAGTTGGGTAGCGCCCGCCGCCACCAGGGGCACAAGCGCCGCGGCGCCGATCGCGATGTAGGTTGAGCGACCCATCAGCAACAATGACATGCTTTGAGCGGCGGCGTAAATCTTCGCCGGATCGGCTATCTCGGAGGAAGCCGCTGTTTCGGCCTGCTCGGGCGCGCTCATGTTTGTACCCAGGACTTCACGTTCAGTGGCTCGATGATGGCGCAGTGCCTGCTCATCGCACACCTCGAGAGTGCGTTTCTTCAGTGCGACGAGCCGTTTACGAAAAACCATGAGCGGAAACGCGAACAATCCCAGCACCATGGCCAACCAAATGCCCATGACAACACCGTAGGTGGTCACGGCGAGCGAGCCGGTCAGGAACTCCTGAGCGACGGCGGCCGCCACACAACAGCTGACGGCGAACACAAAGGTGGTGTAGGCACCGGGGTACTCACCGATAAAGGCCAAGCCGCCTTTCCCATCAGGATGGGTCACCACCAGACGCAAGTCTAGTGCGGCCAGCGCACGCAACAATCCGCCCCATACGAAGTGCCGCCAAAGGCTTCGCAACAGCAAAAACCAGAACATTGGCGCGCTGATCAATACCGTCCACCACCCGGCCAAGGTCAATGAAGCGCCGTCCGGCGAAATACGGACTGCCCAGGACGCAGTCTGGACGTCCAACATTCGGAGCAGGCTGGCCGCCGAGGCAACAATGGCGATACTCAGGCAGATCGTCTCGGCCAACCTGGAGTCGCGCTGCTCGAGCGCGTGCACAACCGCCGCGGCGGCGGGTTCGAAAGACTGTGGCGCCAGGATCGGCGCACGTACAAATGGTCTCAGTTTCGCTCGCAGACTTCCGCTCGATCTGCCGCTCCATCAAGATAAACAACCCGACCGCGATGACGAATCGCGCCCAAACGCCCAGATCGAGCAAATAAGGCTTCTCGCCCCCGGCCGCGTTCCCGGCGAGACCGGCAAGCAAAACGGCACGCCCCAGGCGATTCCAACGTAAAGCAGCGCGCGTGGTCCGGCGCGCAGCGCATTCTCACGAAGCAGCCCAGGCGTTGCTGCAACTCGTAGAACGGACCGCCTCGGGCCAGGCGAAAACGCTCCATTTCGTCATCCAGATGTGTCATTTGGTCAGTCGCCATAGGGTGTAGAGAAAAGGCGGCTCGAATTGCCAAGCTGCCCACTTGGTCCAGATCACAATAGCAGCCTCGATGAACCTATAGTTTACACAGGCTCGCATGATCGGCCGGGCTCATTGCGCAAGCCACGTTTAAGCGCGGTTGCGACTTGGTCGATCTCAGCGTATCGGACCAGCCTGAACGGGGATGGACAGGCCTGGCCATGTTGCAGCACGTTCGGCGGATGCCAGCACCGGAATGACCGCGACATTGCAATCCCAGGTTCGCGGGGTCGCCCATGCCCCGCCCGCCCGATAGCATGGGATCAACCGTACACTCCCCAACCGCGCCCCGGTGCGGTCAGATGAAGCCTGCACCCGCCCGATGGAATCAGCTCGCCATCGACACTAATGATCGAAACACCCACCTACAGCCTACATGCGTTCGGTCGCTGAAGGGAACCAGCAGGGCCGTGTACCCATCGCTACCGGCATCCGCATGCGCATAGTTGTTCTATTAGCAAGAACTCCAGCGATGAAGCTGTGCATCTGAATCCCAAGATGCAAGTTCACGAATAGATCAAAGCCTCCTTGGGTAAACGGCGAACACGGTTCAGATGATCCTCAAGGCGGTGCCAGAACTCCTGGAAATTTCCATTTTTTTGTGATGGCAAGTCTCATAGCGGACCCTCCGGCCGCAGAAACTGAATCAAAACTTTGACTGACTTTTCAAGCTGGCCCGCCCATGTTTATGCTTCGACAAAGTCGAGCGTCGTTGGATGGAAGAGTTCTTCAATCGTCAACTCACGGCTTGCAAGTCCCTGCTCGTGCGAGTAACGGAACAGGGTTTCCAATGTCTTCCGGTTAGGGGCGATTCCGTATGGGAAAAAGTTCTTACCCATCAGGCTCTGCGTTGTCTCTAGCTCCTGCGCATACCAGGGTAACGTTTTGAGGAACCAATTCTTCTGCATCTCGAAATAGGCCATCCTCCTTGAATTGGAGTAGGCATCAAACACCGCTTTGGATAGCCAGGGATACTGCTCGACCAGATCGTTGCGAATGGCAACGGCGTGCATAATGGGGAAAATGCCGGTCCGCTTAAAGTAATCCTGTTCGGTTGCACGACCATCGCTGAACAGGCGCTGAATTTTTGGATTGCCCTACACGAAGGCACGAGGCTCGATTGCATGGAACAGAGCATCCACATCGCGGTTGACCAGGAGCTCGGAATCATCTTTACCCGCAGGCCCCACGCTTACGGACAGATTTTCGGGAAATACGTTCTCATTCCTGGAAACCGTTCCAGATACTGCAGCGGCAGAGTCCTTGGCAGAGACGACCCACTCGATATCCTCTTGCCGCAGGCCATACTCGTCCTGCAGCATTCCGCGAATCCATTGCAGCGAAGTTGACGAATATCCGGGCGTAGCAACCCGCTTGCCCTTTAAGGAAGGTCTGACCAATTGCTGCGATCGCACCGGCGTCTTTGCGCTCCCTCGTACAAGACGCACCGAGCGTAGTTGGCCCAAGGCGAATAGGTGAGTTGCCAATGAGCGAGGAGCAACGCGGTACGAGGGGCGCAAAGGCCCGGCCCCTCCGGGGTTTCGCCCACAAGGGCACATCTGCCGCGTTTCCCGGCTTGGCCATAGAGTGGCTATGGCGCTGCGCCGGGAGCCTCGCATCTGCGCCCTTGTGGGCCGAAACGCGATTCGTATCAATTGTTCAGACCTTCCTTAACTGCGATGGATGGTCGATACCGGAATCGGCGTGTACGAAGATGCTCTTGTGCCGGAATGTTCTCAACGGAAAAACCGGAATCAGCGAGTAGGCCCTGAAATCATCGTTGGCATACCCCAGCATAAAGGGCCCCAGGCCGATTTCCGTTACGCCGCGAGTTTGAGGTTCGGAGAAGACATGTTTGTTGAGGTCACCGATCTTGTCCACCTCGAACGCGATCTCGCACCCTTCGACCTCGGCATCCCCCATCATGAATGCCTTTACATGATCGTATGGATAGCCGGCTGCCTTGAGGGACAGAGCAGGATCTTTAACTGCCGGCAAACGCCATTTTGGGTTGTGCCAACACGAGAGATGCCGCCGCAAAACCGATCCTTTCAAAAAATCTCTTCGATGAAATGCCACTGTAGCGCCTCCGTCCGTATATTCTGTTCTGAGTTACTAACATTTTAGAAAGCAGAGTCATTTTAACAGGCGCGTAACCGACTGATACATAAGATAAAGTAATTTCGCCCAATTCACTCTGCAATCTATAAGGTTAGTAAATAGTAGTTTGTTTGGATCTGAAAAAGGCGCTATCGAAATGCGGTACCAACGGTGTTAGAACTCAGACCGAATTGTGAGGCTTGTGACAAGGATTTGCCGCCGGACTCGACGGAGGCGTGCATCTGCACCTACGAGTGCACGTTTTGCCGTGAATGTGTCGAACAACTGCTGCGAAACTTTTGCCCGAATTGCGGCGGCGGTTTTGCTCCAAGACCCATACGCCCCAGGACTGAACACCGAGCGGGCATCAGCCTGGCGCATCATCCGGCCTCCCTGACACGCGTCCATACGCGATACAGCCAGGAGGAAATACAGCAATTCGCAGAGTCGGCCCACTCGATCGATCCGCTCGACAGATAGGGTCGCATGATGGCCAAGCCCGGCACGCACCTGGATTCCAGATCACAGGCACTGCCAACCGCGACCATTTGAGACTCGGGCCGGTTCCAGTCTCGATTCAGCCCGCCGGGCTCAGAACAGAGTGTAGATGAACGGCGCGATGGCCGAGCCCTGGGACACAACAATCAGGGCGCCGAGCAGTACCATGACCAGAATGATGGGTGCCAGCCAGAACTTCTTGCGTTCACGCATGAATCCCCAAAGGTCACTCAGGAACTCCATCATCAGAATGGTTTCTCCATGTTTTCCCGCTTCGGCCTGCGGCTTTCCACCCGATAGCTTGCCGCTGCTGAGTCCAGTCCGCGGGCCATGGGGTCGCGGGCGACCCAACGCATGATCAACCCCGTGGGCACGATCAGCAGCAAGAACACAATGCCGAGCACCAGTGGCGTGGTCACTTTGTTCAGCAACAGCCCGAAACGCATCCAACCCTGGTACACCGGCCGCAACGACCTGGGCGCGACCACCCCCCAGATCGCAAGCACGCCGCCCAGAATCCAGGGCCACATTGGCAGGCCGAGCCCAAACACCCATGGCAGCACCAGACCGAACAACAGCGCAAGAATGCCGCCCGTGACCAAGCCAAAATGGCGCAAGCCCTTGGCATCCAATTCGGGAATGCTGTGTACCAACGGGGTGTGGGTCTCCATCAGTCCAGCTCGAATTCGGTTTGCCAGGAATCGTCCCGTTCCCACTCGGGCTGATCGGTTTTGGCCATGAGAAAACCCTCGATCACCAGATAGTCCATCTCGGTGCGCATAAAGCAACGGTAGGCATCCTCGGGGGTGCAGACTATCGGCTCGCCGCGCACATTGAACGACGTGTTCACGATCACCGGGCAGTCCGTGCGTTCAGCGAACGCCTTGATCAACTCATGGTATCGGGGATTGGTCTCGGGATGAACCGTTTGCACCCGGGCCGAGTAGTCCACATGGGTGACCGCGGGGATCTCCGAGCGCGGCACATTGAGCTTCTCGATGCCGAACAAGGCGGCCTGTTGTTCGGTCATCGCGTGGCGCTTGTCGCCCTTCACCGGCGCCACCAACAGCATGTAAGGGCTGGGGCGATCCAGCTCGAAATAGTCTGACACTCGCTCCCCCAGCACCGAAGGCGCAAACGGCCGGAACGATTCCCGGTACTTGATCTTCAGGTTCATCACCGACTGCATCTTGCGGCTGCGGCCGTCGCCGATGATCGAGCGCCCACCCAACGCCCGAGGCCCGAACTCCATACGGCCCTGGAACCAGCCGACCACCTGCTCCTCGGCCAGGATATCCGCCAGGCGCGGCAGCAGCTCCGCGTCCTGCTGATGTTCATACACTGCCCCGAGCCCATCCAGCCGCTCCCTGATGTCGGCGTCATCGAATCTGGGACCCAGGTAGCTGCCCGACATGGCGTCCGAGCCGTTTACGGTGCGAGGCTGTTCCAGGTACTGGTGCCAGAGCGCCAGCGCCGAGCCAACGGCACCGCCGGCATCGCCGGCCGCCGGTTGGATCCAGATGTCCTTGAACGGACCTTCCCGCAGCAACCGGCCGTTGGCAACGCAGTTCAACGCCACACCCCCGGCCAGACAAAGATACTCCGCGCCCAATTCTCTGTGCACGGTACGGCCCAAACGCAACACCGCCTCTTCCGTGACCGCCTGTATCGAAGCGGCAATGTCCATTTCCCGCTGCGTAACCGGGGATTCCGGGCGCCGGGGCGGGCCGTCGAACAGCGCGTCAAAGCGCCGGTTGGTCATGGTCAGGCCGGTGGTGTAGTTGAAATAATCCATGTTCATGCGAAAGGTGCCGTCGTCCTTGAGATCAAGCAGC
The DNA here is from genome assembly GCA_963783675.1 of uncultured Gammaproteobacteria bacterium. Classification (GTDB taxonomy): domain Bacteria; phylum Pseudomonadota; class Gammaproteobacteria; order Competibacterales; family JAHEDQ01; genus JAHEDQ01. The sequence goes on along the minus strand of CAWAOU010000017.1, from coordinate 25,545 downwards.
TCCCGCAGAATCACATCAACATATTTCGGTCTGCCGTAGGGCGCCAAACCCATGAGCTTGTACTCACCGGAGTTGACCTTGAATCCGGTGAAATAGGTGAAGGCCGAATAAAGCAGCCCGAGGGAATGGGGAAAATCGATCTGCCACTGAGGCTCCAACTGGTGACCTCGACCCATCCACACCGAGGTGGTCGCCCATTCCCCCACGCCATCCATGCACAGGACGGCCGCCTCCTGGAACGGGCTGGCATAAAAGGCCGACGCGGCGTGGGACTGATGGTGTTCGGAAAACATCAGCTTGGGCATGGCCGAGGCCTTGCTGCCCCCCAGCGCTGCCAGCTCCCGTCTGAGCACGGTCTTTAGGAAAAGCTTTTCTTTCAACCAGATCGGCATAGCCGCGAGGAACGAGCGAAAACCGCGAGGCGCATAGGCCAGATAGGTTTCCAGCAGACGGTCGAACTTCTCCAGCGGTTTGTCGTAGAACACCACATAGTCCAGGCCATCCAGCCCGATCCCCACCTGTTCCAGGCAATAGCGACTGGCTTCATGGGGAAATCGCGGATCGTGCTTCTTGCGGGTAAAGCGTTCCTCCTGGGCGGCCGCGACGATGACACCGTCCTCAACAATCGCAGCCGCGCTGTCGTGATAGTAGGCGGAAATGCCGAGGATTCTCATAACACGTCCCAGTCAGTCACTGTATTGCAACACATTCCGTCTCTACTCTACGAAGTCAAGCGGCGGCGCTGGAAGGGCGCAGCGTCTGATCGCCGCCCTTTGACCTCAATTGCCTAAGATCCCTTTCAGAAGGCCGCCCACCCCGCCTTTCTTTTCTGCCCCTTCGGACGCCGCCTCTTTCGAACCTCCATCAGTCGCTTGCTTGGTTTGCTCGGGCTCACTATTGCCACCGGCTGACGGCGATGTTTTCTGCTGCGCAGTCTGACAGGGACTCTGCACAGCCGGACCGCTTTGATCCAACAGACCCTTGGCAAGCTCAGACAATCCGCCGGTGGCGACGGCAACGGAAGCCGTCACACCCTGTTTGAGCAGGCCCTCCGGGTTCAACTGGATTTCGGGCGCGGACAGAGTTCCCCCCACCTGAACCAGCCCGGCCAGTGATACACTCCTGCCCCTGGTCAGAGCCGTCACGGCAAGACCGGCGGCATCGTCTTTGGCCTTGGACTCGATCAACAGACTCAGCTCCTCATTTTTCAGGTTGATGGTGCCAGCGCCCAGAATCGCCATTTTGTCCGTTTCGAAAGCGATCCCCCGATCAGAGTTGGCAAGCCCATTCTGGATGTCATAGCGCACAACAGCGCAGACCATGCTGGTGAAATCGGACTGCTTGGCGAGGGGATTCAGAGTCCCGAGAATCTGGGTGGTCACGTTGGCGCCCGCAAAGTCGATCAATTTGTTGCGAATCTGTCCGGACCCGGTGACCACAAGCACTTTACCATTCAAACCGGCCGCCAACGCTTGGATCGAGTCACCCTGGCCGCTGAGATCGATGGAAACGTCGGTGCCGCCACCGGTGAGCACATCTTTGCCACCCGCTTCCTTCAGCAGCCGCCCCAGATCGATCTGGCTTCCCTTAACGTTGAGCGTAAGCCCTGCCGGGGTCGAACCGGCATCGACCACCAACCCCGCGTTGATCGACCCACCCGCAACCTGTGCCATGACCGGCTTAAGGGTCAGATGACCGTTGTCCAGCAACACCTGGAGATCCAACTGTTCCGCGCTCATTTTCGGCGTTGTGAGGCGCCCCACCTTGAACGAAACATCCGCATCGAACCCACGCAGCGCCTCGAAGGGCAAGGGATCCGGCGAAAACACCCGGCCTGTATTTTTCCCTGCGGGCTGGGGTGCGGTTGATTTCGTGGTGCCGGTCAAATCGGTGAGATCGAGGTGGGTTGAGACAAACTGGGCAGACAGTTTCGGGCGATCACCGGTAAGCAGGACCGACAACTCGCCCGAGACATCCGACCCGCCGATGGTTGCCTTGAGATCCTCGAGCCGGTAAACACCCTCACCATCCGACACCCGACCGGCCACTTCCAGCGGCCCCAGTGGCGGCAACTCGGCCCCGGCCAAGTCTGAAAGGCTGGCGAGCGACGCGGCCTTCGCGTTGATGTCCAGGCTCAAACCGGCGCCTTCCATGGGGCGCTCGATCGCGCCCTTGGCCGTAACCAGTGCGCCCGCCGCCTCTACGCTCATCTCAACCGGATAGGGTTCGTTGCCGAGCAGGGCCTGCAACGCGCCCAGTGTGGCTTCGATCGAGATGGGGATGTCGTTGTACTCAGCCACCGTCTTGACCGCAAGCGGGCTGCTGGTGTCGTCGGCCCAGGCCGAAAGCTCATCCACCACCAGCTTGATGGTCTCACCGGTGGCGCCGTCGAGGAAACGCAAACGGGCACCGCTGATGGCAAGTTCCAGCAGCCCCACGACAAACCCGCCCGCCTCCACGGCATCATCTGAAGCCTGCTCCACCTGCTCTACCGCCGCGGCACCCAGCTCCCAGTTCCCACGACCTTGAGCATCGGTCTCGAGCAAGATATCCGGCTGGACCAGGGTAAGGTCCTCAACCGTAAGCTTGCCGGACAACAGGTTAAACAAATCAAACCGCACCTCCGCGCGTTTTGCCGTGACCATATCGGGCTCACTGCCCCATTCGGCGTTGGCGAAACGCACGTCACTGACCGCCACGGTGGGCTGCAAGGCGGGCACCAGGCTCAGGTCGCCGAGTTCCAACTCACGTCCCGTGACATCCTGAACCAGATTGACGACCACACCCTTGTACTCGTTGGCGTTGGTCGCAACGTAGGCAACGGCGGCAATGACCACGACCGCGACCGAAGCCACAACCGCACCTGCGATCTTAAAAACAGTGCGCTTCTGCATGTGAGCTCCTGTGTGAGAGGGATCTGCCGAAGCATAGTGGGAGCTTCGGGGTCCCCCATGTCCGCCGACTATGCCACGAAAGCGTTTGCGCCACCTTTGGGCGCCTCTGATCTACCGATCGCTACTCTGCGCGCAAAGCTTCAACCGGGTCCAGCCGCGCGGCGCGCATTGCGGGGATCACACCAGCTGCCAGACCGATGACAATGGCAATGCCTTCCGCCAAAACGACAAACACCCATGGGGTATGCACCGGCAGGGCCGGAATTGACCATTCAAGCAACTGGCCAATGCCAATGCCGAGCACGAGGCCGAACAGACCGCCAATCGCCGAGAGCACGACAGCTTCACCCAGGAAAAGCGAGAGCACCTGTGAATACCGGGCGCCCAATGCCCGGATCAGCCCGATCTCCGAGGTGCGTTCCGCCACGCTGATGGTCATGATGGTGATGATTCCGATTCCACCAACCAGCAGAGAGATGCCGCCGATCGCGCCAACGGCAAAGGTGAGCACACCCAGGATCGAACCCAGAACGTCGAGCATTTGTTGCTGGGTGATAATGGTGAAATCTTCCCGGCCATGGCGTGACACAAGTAAACGCTTGATGCCATCGACGACGTGCTCAACACTTGTGCCCTCGCGATACAACACATCGATTTCCATCAGGCCGTCGCGGTTAAACAAGTCCAGGCCGCGGGCCAGTGGTATGTAAACCGTGTCGTCCAGATCGAAACCGAGCACCTGACCTTTGGGTTCCATCACCCCCACGACCCGATAACGATCACCGCCTATGCGGATACGCTGACCCAGAGGGCTAACACTGCCAAACAGCTCGTCCTTGACCTTGTTGCCGAGAACAGCGAAAGCGCGGGGGGCGACCGGGTCATCGTCGGGTAAAAAACGTCCTGAACCGATCGGCATGCTGAACGCCACCGGAAAATCGTGGCCGGCGCCATACACCGTTGTTCGGCGGGTTCGATTGTTCCCTTCGACCTCGGCATTCCCTTGCACCAGACCGACCACACTTTTGGCGAACGGCAAACGCCCCAGAGCCTCCGCATCTTCTATCGAGAGCGGCCTGACTGCGCCGAACACACCCATGCTCATGCCCATGGTCGACGTTTTGCCCGGATTCACCGACACCAGGGTGGTACCGAACTGAGTAAACTCCGCCAGTACAAATTGATGGATGCCTTCACCGATGGAGGTCAGTAGCACCACGGCCGCAATCCCGACCGAAATCCCGAGCATGGTCAGAAAGCTGCGCAGCTTGTGTGCCCACAGCGACGTACCGGTCAACTTGATGAAATCCTTGATCAGCATGTCAGCGTTTCGATAGCGCCAGCACCGGGTCCAGAGTGGATGCTTTACGCGCCGGCAAAAAACTGAACACGGCGCCGGTGAGCACGGCCACAAACAAGGAAGCGAAGATCGCCCAGGCCGGCGGGTAGGCCTGAAGTTGCGGTAGAGCGAAGCGTATGGCCCAACTGCCCAGCTGTCCCAATGTCAGGCCGATCAGGCCGCCGATCGATGACAACAACAGCGCCTCGGACAGTATGAGTTGGAGAATCTCCCGGCGGGATGCCCCCAGAGCCTTTAACAAACCGATCTCGGCGGTGCGTTGTGAGACCGCCACCAGCATGACATTCATGATCAGGATACCGGCCACCGCCAAACTGATCGCGGCAATGCCGCCCACGCCATAGGTGAGCGCACCCAGGATGCGATCAAAGGTGCTGAGCACGGCGTCCTGGGTAATCACCGTGACATCCTCCTCACCCTGATGACGGGTCCGAATCGTCTCTTTGGTGAACTCGATGACCCTGGGGATGGCGGCGCGGGATTTTACTTCTATGAAGATTCGGAACAATGACGGCACATTAAACAGGGCTTGTGCCGAGGCGACCGGAATGATGACCAGTTCCTGGACATCGATGCCAATCGATCGGCCTTCCGAGCCCAGAATGCCAATGACACGATAGCGATTTTCACCGAGGCGGATCCATTGCCCCAACGCGTTGTGGGCGCCGAACAGCTCATCTCGAATCTTGGCACCGATGACACACACCGATGCGGCGCGATCCCAGTCTGTCGCGGGCAGAAACTTACCGCGTGCCAGTGTCCAATGCCGGATCTGCAGAATATCGCTGGAAGATCCGATCACGGTGACTTCGCGTTTGCGGCTTTGCCAGGACGCCTCTGCTGCACCAACATTCAGCGGGGCAATCCGCGCCACATGCGGATTGCGCAGCAGTGCCTTGGCATCGCCGAGGGTCAGGTCTCTCGGTGTCAAACCCATCATCGTGCCAAGACCGGCACCCGCCGTTTCGCTGCGGCCCGGTATCACGATAACCAGATTGGTGCCCAGTGAGGCAAATTCCGCACGGACATAACGGCGCGCACCCTCACCCAAAGAGGTCAGCATCAGCACCGAGGCAACACCGATACTCATGGCGACCAGCATGAGGACCGTGCGCGCGCGATAACCCGCCAGCGCGTCCCACCCGAATGCAATGACATCACGCGTTCGTATCATGCGCTGTCCGGTTGACACTATCCGACTGGATCCGACCATCGACCATTTCCAGTGAACGATGGGAGCGATCCCCCAGTGACTGGTCATGGGTGACCACGATCAATGTGATACCGCGTTGGTTGAGTGCTTCCAGGGTTTCAATAACGTCCCGCCCTGAGGTCTGATCGAGATTGCCTGTCGGCTCGTCCGCCAGCAATACGGACGGCTCGGTGATGGTTGCGCGTGCAATGGCCACGCGCTGTCTTTGGCCGCCGGATAATTGCTCGGGTTTGTGATGGGCCCGATCGCTGAGGCTCATGCTTTGCAAAGCGGCAGCCACTTTAGTCTTACGCTTTGCCGGATCGATGCCGGAAAGGACAAGGGGCAGCTCGACATTTTCCGCCGCGGTCAGGCGGGGAATCAGGTGAAAGGACTGAAATACAAACCCGATGTTCTTATTCCGTGCTTGTGCTTCTTCGAATTCATTCAGCTCAGTGACGTCCCTGCCATTGAGAAAATATCGGCCCGAACTGGCATGATCGAGCATACCAATCAGATTCAGCAAAGTGGATTTGCCGGAACCGGATGGCCCCATGACCGAGAGATATTCACCTTGTTCGATTTCCAGATTGATGTCATCCAGAGCGTGGACGACTTGATCGCCCACCTGAAAATCGCGATGAACATTCTCCAGCTTAATCATGTGAACTGCTCGTTCTTGCGCGATTATTCCGGTTCAACCCGCACACCGTCAGCCAGTCCCTCGCGATCAATCGACGTGACGATCTGCTGGTCCTGTTCAAGCCCTGATTTGATTTCGGTAAACTGCCAGTTGGTGAGGCCGACCGTAACCGGCACATCGCTTATCGTCTGATCTGTTGCGTCGTAGAGATAAACCCGATTGCCTTCGAGTAGCGCTTCGGTCGGAATGCGCAAGGCGTTGTTGTGGGCATCCAGAATGATTTCCACATCCGCGGTGTAACCCGGCAACATGTTGGCGTTGTCTTTCTCAGACAGAAAATCCACCTCGACATCCACTGTGCGGGCCTGTTTTTCCACATCCAGAACATACGGCGCGACACGGCGCACCTTGCCCTCAAAGTACTCCTTGCCGAAAGCGTCCAACGAAATACGAGCGGTCATGCCAGCCTTGATCTCCGGCGCATCAACTTCATCGATCGGTGCCGTCACATACAGGCAGCTGCTGTCGATCAGATCGATCGCCGGCGGCGTCGGAATGCCCACCGGGGAAGGCGTGACATACTCGCCGAGTTCACCATTCACTTCCGCAACGGCTCCATCAAACGGTGCGGTCAAACGGGTGCGGTCCAGGGCGGCTTGGGCGACGGCGATCCGGGATTCACTGACCTTGATGTTGGCGCTGGCCGCGTCACAGTTTGCCGCTCTTGCCGTGGCCAATCCGACTGCCTGATCCACCCGTTCATCGGAGGTCAGACCTTGTTTACGGAGCTGGGTCTGCCGTTTCGCCTCCCGCTGCGCAACGCTTGACTGAGCACAGGCCTCCTCGGCACGGGCCTGGCTGGCCAACAGCTCGCTCTTGGCCAGCTCCATCTGCGCAAGCAGGTCATCATTCCAGATCTCGAACAGGATCTGCCCGGCTTTCACACGATCACCCTCACGCACCGGCAGATTGGCGATCTGTCCGCCCATGGACGGCGACAAACGCGCGCGCCGACAGGCTTTCAGCGTTCCGGCGCGGGTGTTGGTTACGGTACGCTCCACAGCGCCGGCTTCAATCGTGGTCAGCAACACGGCAACCGGCTTGGGGCGCTTTAGCCAGACGATCAGGGCGACGACGATGACGACCGACATCGTCAGAGCAAGGGCGATCCACTTACGTCTGGACATGGTCGTTTCCTTTTCCTGATGATCGCACCGTTCGCACTGCTGAAATAGAGATCAACGCAAGCCAATCCTTTGTTTCTCATTGGTTTCGCGTGATTTTTAGCGCAAAACCAATTGATGGCATCGTAACGAAGATTATGACTGCTATGGAAACGGCAAGTGTTCATATCGGGCGCGGGTTGGTACGTTTTTCGACCAACCTTGCGGGGCCATGAAAACGTCTTCAATACAAATACCAAGACCCCCGCAATAATGCACCCAGCACGTGAGAGTTCCAAAAAAGGGACTGCTCGCGCATCGCAGGAATTCGGATCGATGCGGGTGCGTTTGCCGCATAACCGTCGATGGCGCCATTCACACGAGCAACTTATATGCTTCGGTCCCAGTGTGTGCGTTTCGGTGCCAGGCTGCACCGCGCATCTGCGGCACACCGCGCTGCTATGCTTCTATCTGTTGTCAGCAACACCGCATCAACGTCCATGAAACCCAGCGTCTGCGTCATCTACACCGGCGGAACCATCGGCATGCTGCCCGCGGTCGACGGTTACCGGCCGGCCCATGGTCTTCGCGAGCGCATCGTCGCGGAAATTCCCCGCCTGTCGGGTGCAGACATGCCCCTGATCGAGTTCGTCGACTTCGACCAGCTTATCGACAGTGCGAACGCCCATCCGAGTCACTGGAACACCATCGCCGAGATGATCATCGAGCGCTATGACCTGTTCGTTGGCTTTGTCGTGCTCCACGGCACGGACACTATGGCCTACACCGCGTCGGCGCTGTCGTTCATGCTCCAGGGGCTCGGCAAGCCGGTGATTCTGACGGGCTCGCAGATCCCCCTCTGTGAGATTCGCAACGACGCCAGGGACAATCTCATTGCCTCGGTGCTGATTGCTGCCCGTGGGGACATCCCGGAAGTCTGTGTGTGCTTCGGCCGGCACCTTCTTAGGGGCAACAGGACGGTCAAAGCGAACGCTTTCGGCCTGGACGCGTTCGATTCCCCCAACTGCCTGCCACTCGCTGACATCGGGACCGGTGTGCGGGTCCACGGGGAGCGCCTTCTCGCATCTCCCGGCAAGCCAATGTCGCTGCAGGTGCTCGGTGCCAGTGTGGTAACCACACTGCGGCTGTTCCCCGGCATATCGGTAGACGCGACCCGCAACGCGCTCGACGATCCGGTCCGCGGTGCGGTGCTGGAGTGCTATGGCGCCGGCACGGGGCCGGGCGAAGATGACGCACTGATGGCCGTCTTCGCACAGGCGACGGAACGAGGGGTGGTCATCGTCGCAGTCACCCAGTGCCTGACCGGGAGCGTCACACTGGCAACCTATGCCGCCGGCTCGGCACTGGCGCGAGCAGGCGTGATTGGGGGGCGTGACATGAGCACCGAGGCGGCTCTGACCAAGCTGCGCTACCTGCTCGACAGCGGCCTGGCGCCAGCCGCGGTCCGCGAAATGATTGCCAGGGATCTCAGGGGCGAGCTGACTGAGGAGGGGTAAGGCAACTCAATTCAGGAGGAACCGGGCTCCGTCCCGGCCGAGGCGAACGCCCAACGGGGCCTCTACCAACCACTTAGGTGTACCTGTTCCGAGTCGCAGTCTCTGTGCGGTTTTTGAGATGCTTCACTCGGCGCCCGCCAGCCGGTAAAGGCGATCCCACTCTTCCGGCAAGGTGTTGTCCGGCAACTCCGCATCGGCACGCCCATACCAATAACGCGCATTACCCAGGTCACCTTCGACCCGATGCAGGTAGCCGTGTATCAGGCACGAGATGGAATCAGACTGGGTCTGGATCTTACGGTGAGCCTCGTCCCATTGACCGGCCTTGGCGAGATCGAGCGCTTTGACATGTTCCGTGGTGTTCATGGGCACAGTATAGCCAGCACTTTATCCGATACCAGAAGCAGGTGCTTCAGCGGACTGGGGATATCGACCCCAGTCCTTTTTGATCCCGATCCGCCCAGTCGCATTGTCCATGCTCGATCAAGCCTTCCAGAACGGCTTGGCCGCCTCCATCAGGGCGTCGCCCTGGGAGATGCCCACATCTTTGAGCTGACCGCGGTCCGGGCTGGCCAGTTGACGGCGCTGCCGCGCTCGCTCATACCAGGTTCGCGACAACGCCAAGGCCTGCACCAGGCGGGACGGGCTTTGGCTGTGACCGCACTTGATCCCGTACCTCATAACTGTGGGGTCCATCTCTGACTACGCCTACTACACCGTCACCACCCAGGCAGGCGCGGAACGTCGGCGGGTGAGGGTTTTTCTACATTGGCTCGAGCGGCAGGTGGAACGGGACGGCGAGCCCGGTATGCGGACGTGACCTTCAGGCGAATCGGGACCGATACCCGGCCAGCCGGTCCACCCAGACCGGGGAAGACACAATCTCCCGGTTCACGATTCCGGTGGGCAGCTCCCCGGAGATAAGCTTCATCACCGCCACCACGTCCGCCCGGCCGTTGCCTTGAAACAACTGGTCGGTCCAGCACAGGGCATGCGGGGTGATGATGACGTTGTCCAGGGTAAGAATCGGGTCATCGGCCTCCGGCGGTTCCGTCTCCAGCACGTCCAGGCCGGCCCCGGCGATGCGCCCCGAGCGGAGCACCTGGGTGAGGGCCGACTGGTCCACCAGCGGTCCACGCGAGGTATTGATCAAATAGGCGTCTCGTTTCATCAGGTGCAGACGCTCGCGATTGACCAGGTGCCGCGTCGACTCGGTGAGCGGGCAGTTTATGGAGACAAAATCGGCGCGGCGAAACACATCGTCCAATTCCACCAGCTCAACTCCGAGCTGCGCCGCCTGGCCGGGATCGGCATACGGGTCGTGGGCGATAGACGTCATGCCAAAGGGCTGGGCGACCCGGAACAGCTCCCGTCCAATGTTGCCCATGCCCACCGAGCCCAGGGTCCGCCCCACCAGTCCGACCCCGTTGTGACGGGTCTTCTCGGCCCAACCATCCGGGCCGCGGCGGGCAATGCGGTCCTTGACCATCAGCTTGCCGCTCAGGGCGAACAACAGGGTCAGAATGGATACGGCCACCGGCCGCCGCACGCCGTCCGGGGTGATCACCAGGGCGCAGTCGTTGGCGGTGCAGGCCGCCACATCCACGTTGTCATAGCCAACACCGAAACGGGCGATCACCGACAAGCGTCCCCCCGGCGCAAAACTGTCCGAGGTGATCTGGTTGCCCAGCAGAATAAGCGCATCCACCCGCTGTAACTGGGCGGCGCTGATCGGGCTTTCATCCTCCAGATAGACCAGGTCGACCTGCTCGTGATTCAGCAGGGGCGACAGATCGAACTCCGGAAAGCTGGGGCTGCCGTCGGGTTTCTTGAAGTCACCACTGACGGCGACACGAAATCGGTCCATGGTCCAGGTCCTGTGGGCGGTGTAGAGAAACCGAGTCAGCGGCACCCGTCACGTATTTCGCCAAGGGCGGCTTTGACCGCGTCGCCCCAAACCCAGGCGTCCGCCGAACAGGCAATGAAGTCGAAACCCTGCTTGTGAAACTCAATCGACGAGGCCACGTCGGGCGCCAGCCGCCCCAGAGACGTGTTGGTGGCCCGACAGGCCCGGCTCACTTCAGCGATGGCATCGGTAAACAGGGGATTGTCGAACTCGCCGGGTATGCCCAGGGAGCAGGACAGATCGAAATGCCCGATCCAAAGACAGTCGATTTCCTCGATGGCGGCAATCTGTTGCACGTTCTCCACCCCGGCTGCGGTTTCGATCTGCGCGAAAATCACCGTCTCCGCGTTGGCCTGGGCCAGTTTTTCCAGGGTCGGGCCTGCGGTGTAGCGATCGTGGGCGCTGCGAAGAATCACGCCGCGTCCGCCCACCGGCGTGTATTTGACGCTGTGAACGATGGATTTGGCCTCCTCCGCCGTACTGACCATGGGCAGCATGACGCCGTCGGCCCCGGCGTCCAGGACCCGGGCAATGTCGCGATACTCCCGGGACGGAACCCGCACCACCGTGGGCATGTCCGCCGCCCGCATATAGGCCATGACCGTCTTGACCGTCTCGATGCCGTAACCGGAATGCTCGGTGTCGAACACCGCGAAATCGCAGGTGGCCTGTTTGAGGATTAGCCGATCCCGGGCGTGTTGAACTCGATCAGAAAGTGACCGGCTTTGAGCTCGCGATGGCCGGCCATGGTCTTAGGATGCGTCACTCACCGGGCAGCTCCTTTGGATAAAGCGTCTGGCTATGAATCGATCTTCGGCTGTTCCAAGATAGATGCTTGGCCACGGGTCCGCCGCCGGCAAACCGGGGCGGTGACGATCAATTGTTTTGCGTGACTGGGTCCGGCCAATTCGGTAAAGAGGATTTAACCCGAACAAACAACCATCGTGCACGCTCGCCATGTCCGACTACGACTACATCATCGTTGGTGCGGGGTCCGCCGGCTGCGTACTGGCAGACCGGCTGACCGCCAGCGGCCGTCACCGTGTGCTGTTACTGGAAGCCGGTGGCAGCGACCGCCGGCTCCGGGTACAGATGCCCATCGGCTATGGCAAGGCCTTCTACGACAGGCGGGTCAACTGGATGTACCTGACCGAGCCGGACCCGGGCCTGGGCGGGCGCAAAAGCTATTGGCCCAGGGGCAAGGTGCTGGGGGGCTCCAGTTCTATCAACGCCATGGTCTATGTCGGGCAGGCGACGGATTTCGACCATTGGGCGGCGGAGGGCAACCCGGGCTGGGATTGGGCGTCGGTGCTGCCCTATTTCCGCAAGTCCGAGCGCTGCGCCCTGGGCGGCAACGACCACCGTGGGGCCGATGGTCCACTTCACGTGGAAGACGTGTCCACCCAGGTCCATCCTCTGTGCGACGTGTATCTGGAGGCGGGCCAGCAGGCGGGCTTGCCGTTTACCGAGGACTTCACGCCCCCCCGTGGGCGTGGGCCTGTATCAGATCACCACCCGGGACGGCGTGCGCATGTCCACCGCACGCGCCTATCTGAGGCCGGCGCTGAAACGGTCCAATCTGCGGCCGCGGTCCCGCGCGCCCATGCCGACACGACTGATATTCGAGGGATCCCGCGCGGTCGCCGTCGAGTATGTCCACAAAGGTCAGCAACATGTCGCCCGGGCCGGTGGAGCCCTGGCCGGCGGGTCCATAAACTCCCGCAACTGTCTGCAACTCTCGGGTGTGGGACTGGCCGAGGTGCTCAAGCCACTGGGGATCCAGGTTCGGCTGCACAGCCCGGCTGTGGGGCTGAAACCTGCAGGATCATCTGGGGATGGACTACACCTCACCGCTCCCGGGTCCCGACCCTGAACCAGGGCAACTTGTACTGTTGCCTGGCAAGGCTCGGGTCGGTCTGAAGTATCTGCTCTCGAGGCGGGGACCGTTGTCCCTGAGCATCAATAGGTGGCGGCTTCATGTGTCACGGCCCGGTCTCTGAAACAGCCCAAACTGCAACTCTATTTCTCGCCTGTGAGCTATTTACGGGCACCGCCCGGCAAACGCCCGACTACTTGGCCGCCATCCTTATCCGGGCTTTCTGATGGGGGGTTCTCACCCGTCGCCCCACCAGCCGCGGTCACCTTCAAATCCGCTCCAGAGATCCCACCCGCGCCGCCACTGATCCATCCCCGTTACCTGGACACCGGGCACGACATCGAGGACATGCTGGACGGCGTCGCTTTATCCGCACCTGGCTTGACCCAGGCTTTTCCTTGGTCATCGAGCCGAGGTTCAGCCGGGACCCGAGGTGAGCCGGTGACGCGTGCTGGCGGACATACGGGCCCGAGGCTGGACCTATTCTACACGGTCACCCCTGCCGCATGCCGCACGAGAACATGCGGTGGTGGATCATCGGCTCAAGGTGCACGGGCTCACCTGCGGTGATCGACGCCTTCAGTGTCCCAGCGGTGACCTCGGGCAACACCAATGCGCCGACCATCATGGTGGCGGAAAAAGGCGCTGACCGGGTGCTGGAGGATGCCTTGTAAGCGGCCAAGCCGAGCGGGCTTGGATAGCAGCAAAGCCGACACAGCCGGCCGGCGGGACGAATGGGCGGTGGGGGGCGCTGCAGGTCGGAAACCAGGACCTGGATTGGGGTACTGTCGGATCAGGCCGGCCTGAGCGCATGGGGTCACTGCGGTGTTGGAAACCTCCAGCAAAAAGGACCTGGCCATCGAGTTTGTACAGTACATCATGGAGCCCCGGACAGGCCCACTGGCCACCTATCCCGATTTCGGGCGTGCCCCACCGCAGCGTGCCGATTTGCTCACGGACGCACAAAACGCGCACCGCGTTGGGACGAGCAGACCGGGCTGCTGGCACCGGTTCCATCGCTACTTTATGCCGGACGCCAGCTGGACGGGCAAATGCTCGATGTTGTCCGATTGCTGCACACTGACGGATAACCCACCGTTGAGGTGAGATCGAAACCGGCACCGGCCGACCTTGCGGTGATTGCCGCCTGGGCTTGGGCAAGGCACGGGTTTTAGAATGCGGCTTCTTTCGCACCCATCACCAGTGTGATGCCAGCCTTGAGTCCCTGCCCGGCCCGCTCACAGGGTGCGCATCGATCAGAAACGGCTGCTGCGGCCAGGAGAAGTCTTGGACCTGTATCCGCATCCCTGCGACGTGGCGCCACTGACCCGCTGATGGCACCCGGCCCAGCGCAGGATTCACAATGGCATCCCCCCCTGACCTCCTCCGGACCCCTATGTGTTCCTCAGCATGATGAGTTCCATGTTGGCAAGTTTTCCGATGTCCGCCCTTAAGCGCTATGGCTTCAGGGCGGACATCGAAAACTTGCCAACATGGAACTCATCATGCTGAGGGACGCGTTGCAGGCGACCCGGAGGAGGTCAGCCAGAAATGCAGTTGTGAATCCTGCGCTGGGCGCGGGTGCCATCAGCGGGTCAGTAGCACCACGTCGCAGGGATCCAGATACAGGTCCAAGACTTCTCCTGGCCGCAGCAGCCGTTTCTGATCGATGCGCACCCTGAGCGGGCCGGGCAGGGACTCAAGGCTGGCATCACACTGGTGATGGGTGCCAAAGTAGCCGCATTCTAAAACCCGTGCCTTGCCCAGCCCGAGGCGGCAATCACCGGGGTCGGTCTGCCGGTGCCGGTTTCGATCTCACCTCGACGGTCGGTTATCCGTCAGTGCTGCAGAAATTCGGACCATACATCCAGCATGTGCCCGTCCAGCTCGGCGTCCGGCATAAAGTAGCGATGGGAATCGGCCAGCAGCCCGGTCTGCTCGTCCCAACGCAGTGCGCGTTTTGTGCGTCCGTGACAAATCGGCCGCCTTGCGGTTGGCGGGCACGCCCCAGAATCAGGATGAGGTGGCCAGTCGGGCCTGTCCCCCGGGGCTCATGATGTACTGTACAAACTCGATGGCCAGGTCCTTTTTGCTGGAGGTTTCAAACACCGGCAGTGACTGACTCCATATCAGGCCGGCCTGATCCGACAGCACCCAATCCAGGTCCGGGTTTTCCGCCTGCAGCACCCCCACCGCCCATTCGCCGCCGCCCAGCAGTATGTCGGCTTTGCTGCTATCCAGCCCCGCTCGGCTTGGCCGCCTACAAGGCATCCTCCAGCACCAGGTCAGCGCCTTTTTCCGCCACCATGATGGTCGGCGCATTGGTGTTGCCCGAGGTCACCGCCGGGAACACCGAGGCGTCGATCACCCGCAGGCCGTCGAGACCGTGCACCTTGAGCCGATGATCCACCACCGCATGTTCTGCGTTCGGGCCCATGCGGCAGGTGCTGACCGGGTGGAATACGGTCCAGCCCCGGGCCCGTATGTCCGCCAGCAACGCGTCTCGCGACTGTACCTCGGGTCCCGGCTGAACCTCGGCCTCGATGACCGAGGAAAAAGCCGGGGTCGAAGCCAGGGTGCGGATAAAGCGCACGCCGTCCAGCATGTCCTCGATATCGTGCTCGGTGTCCAGGTAACGGGGATGGATCAGTGGCGGCGCATGGGGATCTCTGGAGCGGATTTGAAGGTGACCGCGGCTGGTGGGGCGACAGGGTGAGAACCCCATCAGAAAGCCCGGATAGGGATCGGGGCTCATCATCGGGCGTTTGCCGGGCGGTGCCCGTAAATAGCTCACAGGCGAGAAATAGAGTTGCAGATTGGGCTGTTTCAGACCGGGCCGTGAGCGCATGAAGCCGCCACCCTGATTGATGCTCAGGGACAACGGTCCCCGCCTCGAGAGCAGATACTTCAGACCGACCCGAGCCTTGCCCAGCAACGGTCCCAGTTCCTGGTTCAGGGTCGGCACCCGGGAGCGGTAGGTGTAGTCCATCCCCAGATGATCCTGCAGGTTTCGCCCCACCGCCGGGCTGTGCAGCCGAACCTCGATCCCCAGTGGCTTGAGCACCTCGGCCGGTCCCACACCCGAGAGTTGCAGCAGTTGCGGGGAGTTTATGGACCCGCCGGCCAGAATGATCTCCCCACCCGCCCGGGCGACATGTTGCTGACCTTTGTGGACATACTCGACGCCGACCGCGCGCCGTCCCTCGAATATCAGTCGTGTCGCATGGGCATGGGTCAGCAGCCGCAGATTGGACCGTTTCAGCGCCGGCCTCAGATAGGCGCGTGCGGTGGACATGCGCACGCCGTCCCGGGTGGTGATCTGATACAGGCCTACGCCCTCGAGGGCTGGCGCCGTTGAAGTCCTCGGTAAACGGCAAACCCGCCTGCTGGCCCGCCTCCAGATACACGTCGCACAGAGGATGGACCTGGGTGGACACGTCTTCCACGTGAAGTGGACCATCGGCCCCACGGTGGTCGTTGCCGCCCAGGGCGCAGCGCTCGGACTTGCGGAAATAGGGCAGCACCGACGCCCAATCCCAGCCCGGGTTGCCCTCCGCCGCCCAATGGTCGAAATCCGTCGCCTGCCCCCGGACATAGACCATGGCGTTGATCGAACTGGAGCCCCCCAGCACCTTGCCTCGCGGCCAATAGCTTTTGCGCCCGCCCAGGCCCGGGTCCGGCTCGGTCAGGTACATCCAGTTGACCCGCCTGTCGTAGAAGGCCTTGCCATAGCCGATGGGCATCTGTACCCAGAGCCGGCGGTCGCTGCCACCGGCTTCCAGTAACAGCACACGGTGACGGCCGCTTGCGGTCAGCCGGTCTGCCAGTACGCAGCCGGCGGACCCCGCACCAACGATGATGTAGTCGTAGTCGGACATGGCGAGCGTGCATGATGGTTGCTTGTTCAGCCTTCGTTCTCTTTACCCGATTGGCGCGACCCAGTCACGTAAAACCGCTTATTGCCACCGCCCCGGGTTGTCGGCAGCGGACCCTGTCGAGCATCTATGCTGGGAACAGCCGAAGATCGATTCCTAGCCACAACGCTTGATCCAAAGGAGTTGCCCGGTGAATGACGCATCCCTCAAGACCATGGCCAGCCATCGCGAGCTCAAAGCCGGTCACTTTCTGATCGAGTTCAACACGCCCGGGATCGGCTACATCCTCAAACAGGCCACCTGCGATTTCGCGGTGTTCGACACCGAGCATTCCGGTTACGGCATCGAGACGGTCAAGACGGTCATGGCCTATATGCGGGCGGCGGACATGCCCACGGTGGTGCGGGTTCCGTCCCGGGAGTATCGCGACATTGCCCGGGTCCTGGACGCCGGGGCCGACGGCGTCATGCTGCCCATGGTCAGTACGGCGGAGGAGGCCAAATCCATCGTTCACAGCGTCAAATACACGCCGGTGGGCGGACGCGGCGTGATTCTTCGCAGCGCCCACGATCGCTACACCGCAGGCCCGACCCTGGAAAAACTGGCCCAGGCCAACGCGGAGACGGTGATTTTCGCGCAGATCGAAACCGCAGCCGGGGTGGAGAACGTGCAACAGATTGCCGCCATCGAGGAAATCGACTGTCTTTGGATCGGGCATTTCGATCTGTCCTGCTCCCTGGGCATACCCGGCGAGTTCGACAATCCCCTGTTTACCGATGCCATCGCTGAAGTGAGCCGGGCCTGTCGGGCCACCAACACGTCTCTGGGGCGGCTGGCGCCCGACGTGGCCTCGTCGATTGAGTTTCACAAGCAGGGTTTCGACTTCATTGCCTGTTCGGCGGACGCCTGGGTTTGGGGCGACGCGGTCAAAGCCGCCCTTGGCGAAATACGTGACGGGTGCCGCTGACTCGGTTTCTCTACACCGCCCACAGGACCTGGACCATGGACCGATTTCGTGTCGCCGTCAGTGGTGACTTCAAGAAACCCGACGGCAGCCCCAGCTTTCCGGAGTTCGATCTGTCGCCCCTGCTGAATCACGAGCAGGTCGACCTGGTCTATCTGGAGGATGAAAGCCCGATCAGCGCCGCCCAGTTACAGCGGGTGGATGCGCTTATTCTGCTGGGCAACCAGATCACCTCGGACAGTTTTGCGCCGGGGGGACGCTTGTCGGTGATCGCCCGTTTCGG
Source organism: uncultured Gammaproteobacteria bacterium (assembly GCA_963783675.1). Taxonomy (GTDB): domain Bacteria; phylum Pseudomonadota; class Gammaproteobacteria; order Competibacterales; family JAHEDQ01; genus JAHEDQ01. The sequence goes on along the minus strand of CAWAOU010000017.1, from coordinate 7,872 downwards.
TGTTGGCTATGACAACGTGGATGTGGCGGCCTGCACCGCCAACGACTGCGCCCTGGTGATCACCCCGGACGGCGTGCGGCGGCCGGTGGCCGTATCCATTCTGACCCTGTTGTTCGCCCTGAGCGGCAAGCTGATGGTCAAGGACCGCATTGCCCGCCGCGGCCCGGATGGTTGGGCCGAGAAGACCCGTCACAACGGGGTCGGACTGGTGGGGCGGACCCTGGGCTCGGTGGGCATGGGCAACATTGGACGGGAGCTGTTCCGGGTCGCCCAGCCCTTTGGCATGACGTTTATCGCCCACGACCCGTATGCCGATCCCGGCCAGGCGGCGCAGCTCGGAGTTGAGCTGGTGGAATTGGACGATGTGTTTCGCCGCGCCGATTTTGTCTCCATAAACTGCCCGCTCACCGAGTCGACGCGGCACCTGGTCAATCGCGAGCGTCTGCACCTGATGAAACCAGACGCCTATTTGATCAATACCTCGCGTGGACCGCTGGTGGACCAGTCGGCCCTCACCCAGGTGCTCCGCTCGGGGCGCATCGCCGGGGCCGGCCTGGACGTGCTGGAGACGGAACCGCCGGAGGCCGATGACCCGATTCTTACCCTGGACAACGTCATCATCACCCCGCATGCCCTGTGCTGGACCGACCAGTTGTTTCAAGGCAACGGCCGGGCGGACGTGGTGGCGGTGATGAAGCTTATCTCCGGGGAGCTGCCCACCGGAATCGTGAACCGGGAGATTGTGTCTTCCCCGGTCTGGGTGGACCGGCTGGCCGGGTATCGGTCCCGATTCGCCTGAAGGTCACGTCCGCATACCGGGCTCGCCGTCCCGTTCCACCTGCCGCTCGAGCCAATGTAGAAAAACCCTCACCCGCCGACGTTCCGCGCCTGCCTGGGTGGTGACGGTGTAGTAGGCGTAGTCAGAGATGGACCCCACAGTTATGAGGTACGGGATCAAGTGCGGTCACAGCCAAAGCCCGTCCCGCCTGGTGCAGGCCTTGGCGTTGTCGCGAACCTGGTATGAGCGAGCGCGGCAGCGCCGTCAACTGGCCAGCCCGGACCGCGGTCAGCTCAAAGATGTGGGCATCTCCCAGGGCGACGCCCTGATGGAGGCGGCCAAGCCGTTCTGGAAGGCTTGATCGAGCATGGACAATGCGACTGGGCGGATCGGGATCAAAAGGGACTGGGGTCGATATCCCCAGTCCGCTGAAGCACCTGCTTCTGGTATCGGATAAAGTGCTGGCTATACTGTGCCCATGAACACCACGGAACATGTCAAAGCGCTCGATCTCGCCAAGGCCGGTCAATGGGACGAGGCTCACCGTAAGATCCAGACCCAGTCTGATTCCATCTCGTGCCTGATACACGGCTACCTGCATCGGGTTGAAGGTGACCTGGGTAATGCGCGTTATTGGTATGGGCGTGCCGATGCGGAGTTGCCGGACAACACCTTGCCGGAAGAGTGGGATCGCCTTTACCGGCTGGTGGGTGCCGAGCGAAGCATCTCAAAACCGCACAGAGACTGCGACTCGGAACAGGTACACCTAAGTGGTTGGTAGAGGCCCCGTTGGGCGTTCGCCTCGGCCGGGACGGAGCCCGGTTCCTCCTGAATTGAGTTGCCTTACCCCTCCTCAGTCAGCTCGCCCCTGAGATCCCTGGCAATCATTTGCGGACCGCGGCTGGCGCCAGGCCGCTGTCGAGCAGGTAGCGCAGCTTGGTCAGAGCCGCCTCGGTGCTCATGTCACGCCCCCCAATCACGCCTGCTCGCGCCAGTGCCGAGCCGGCGGCATAGGTTGCGAAGTGTGACGCTCCCGGTCAGGCACTGGGTGACTGCGACGATGACCACCCCTCGTTCCGTCGCCTGTGCGAAGACGGCCATCAGTGCGTCATCCTCGCCCGGCCCCGTGCCGGCGCCATAGCACTCCAGCACCGCACCGCGGACCGGATCGTCGAGCGCGTTGCGGGTCGCGTCTACCGATATGCCGGGGAACAGCCGCAGTGTGGTTACCACACTGGCACCGAGCACCTGCAGCGACATTGGCTTGCCTGGGAGATGCGAGAAGGCGCTCCCCGTGGACCCGCACACCGGTCCCGATGTCAGCGAGTGGCAGGCAGTTGGGGGAATCCAACGCGTCCGACGCGGCCGAAAGTGTTTGCTTTGACTGTCCTGTTGCCCCTAAGAAGGTGCCGGCCGAAGCACACACAGACTTCCGGGATGTCCCCACTCGGGGCAGCAATCAGCACCGAGGCAATGAGATTGTCCCTGGCGTCGTTGCGAATCTCACAGAGGGGGATCTGCGAGCCCGTCAGAATCACCGGCTTGCCGAGCCCCTGGAGCATGAACGACAGCGCCGACGCGGTGTAGGCCATAGTGTCCGTGCCGTGAAGCACGACAAAGCCAACGAACAGGTCATAGCGCTCGATGATCATCTCGGCTGATGGTGTTCCAGTGACTCGGGTGGGCGTTCGCACTGTCGATAAGCTGGTCGAAGTCGACGAACTCGATCAGGGCATGTCTGCACCCGACAGGCGGGGAATTTCCGCGACGATGCGCTCGCGAAGACCATGGGCCGGCCGGTACCGTCGACCGCGGGCAGCATGCCGATGGTTCCGCCGGTGTAGATGACGCAGACGCTGGGTTTCATGGACGTTGATGCGGTGTTGCTGACAACAGATAGAAGCATAGCAGCGCGGTGTGCCGCAGATGCGCGGGCACCGAAACGCACACACTGGGACCGAAGCATATAAGTTGCTCGTCTGAATGGCGCCATCGACGGTTATGCGGCAAACGCACCCGCATCGATCCGAATTCCTGCGATGCGCGAGCGTCCCTTTTTTGGAACTCTCACGTGCTGGGTGCATTATTGCGGGGGTCTTGGCATTTGTATTGAAGACGTTTTCATGGCCCCGCAAGGTTGGTCGAAAAACGTACCAACCCGCGCCCGATATGAACACTTGCCGTTTCCATAGCAGTCATAATCTTCGTTACGATGCCATCAATTGGTTTTGCGCTAAAAATCACGCGAAACCAATGAGAAACAAAGGATTAGCTGCGTTGATCTCTATTTCAGCAGTGCGAACGGTGCGATCATCAGGAAAAGGAAACGACCATGTCCAAACGTAAGTGGATCGCCCTTGCTCTGACGATGTCGGTCGTCATCGTCGTCGCCCTGATTGTCTGGCTAAAGCGCCCCAAGCCGGTTGCCGTGTTGCTGACCACGATTGAAGCCGGCGCCGTGGAGCGTACCGTCACCAACACCCGCGCCGGAACGCTCAAAGCCTGTCGGCGCGCCCGTTTGTCGCCGTCCATGGGTGGACAGATCGCCAATCTGCCGGTGCGTGAGGGTGATCGTGTGAAAGCCGGGCAGATCCTGTTCGAGATCTGGAATGATGACCTGCTTGCGCAGATGGAGCTGGCCAAGAGCGAGCTGTTGGCCAGCCAGGCCCGTGCCGAGGAGGCCTGTGCTCAGTCAAGCGTTGCGCAGCGGGAGGCGAAACGGCAGACCCAGCTCCGTAAACAAGGTCTGACCTCCGATGAACGGGTGGATCAGGCAGTCGGATTGGCCACGGCAAGAGCGGCAAACTGTGACGCGGCCAGCGCCAACATCAAGGTCAGTGAATCCCGGATCGCCGTCGCCCAAGCCGCCCTGGACCGCACCCGTTTGACCGCACCGTTTGATGGAGCCGTTGCGGAAGTGAATGGTGAACTCGGCGAGTATGTCACGCCTTCCCCGGTGGGCATTCCGACGCCGCCGGCGATCGATCTGATCGACAGCAGCTGCCTGTATGTGACGGCACCGATCGATGAAGTTGATGCGCCGGAGATCAAGGCTGGCATGACCGCTCGTATTTCGTTGGACGCTTTCGGCAAGGAGTACTTTGAGGGCAAGGTGCGCCGTGTCGCGCCGTATGTTCTGGATGTGGAAAAACAGGCCCGCACAGTGGATGTCGAGGTGGATTTTCTGTCTGAGAAAGACAACGCCAACATGTTGCCGGGTTACACCGCGGATGTGGAAATCATTCTGGATGCCCACAACAACGCCTTGCGCATTCCGACCGAAGCGCTACTCGAAGGCAATCGGGTTTATCTCTACGACGCAACAGATCAGACGATAAGCGATGTGCCGGTTACGGTCGGCCTCACCAACTGGCAGTTTACCGAAATCAAATCAGGGCTTGAACAGGACCAGCAGATCGTCACGTCGATTGATCGCGAGGGACTGGCTGACGGTGTGCGGGTTGAACCGGAATAATCGCGCAAGAACGAGCAGTTCACATGATTAAGCTGGAGAATGTTCATCGCGATTTTCAGGTGGGCGATCAAGTCGTCCACGCTCTGGATGACATCAATCTGGAAATCGAACAAGGTGAATATCTCTCGGTCATGGGGCCATCCGGATCCGGCAAATCCACTTTGCTGAATCTGATTGGTATGCTCGATCATGCCAGTTCGGGCCGATATTTTCTCAATGGCAGGGACGTCACTGAGCTGAATGAATTCGAAGAAGCACAAGCACGGAATAAGAACATCGGGTTTGTATTTCAGTCCTTTCATCTGATTCCTCGCCTGAGCGCGGCGGAAAATGTCGAGCTGCCCCTTGTCCTTTCCGGAATCGATCCGGCAAAGCGTAAAGACCAAGGTGGCTGCCGCTTTGCAAAGCATGAGCCTAGCGTTCGGGCGCATCACAAGCCCGAGCAATTATCGGGTGGCCAAGACAGCGCGTGGCCATTGCACGCGCGACCATCACCGAGCCGTCCGTATTGCTGGCGGACGAGCCGACAGGCAATCTCGATCAGACCTCAGGGCGGGACGTTATTGAAACCCTGGAAGCACTCACCGACGCGGTATCACATTGATCGTGGTCACCCATGACCAGTCACTGGGGGATCGCTCCCATCGTTCACTGGAAATGGTCGATGGTCGGATCCAGTCGGATAGTGTCAACCGAACAGCGCATGATACGAACGCGTGATGTCATTGCATTCGGGTGGACGCGCTGGCGGGTTATCGCGCGCGCACGTCCTCATGCTGGTCGCCATGAGTATCGGTGTTGCCTCGGTGCTGATGCTGACCTCTTTGGGTGAGGGTGCGCGCCGTTATGTCCGTGCGGAATTTGCCTCACTGGGCACTAATCTGGTTATCGTGATACCGGGCCGCAGCGAAACGGCGGGTGCCGGTCTTGGCACGATGATGGGTTTGACACCGAGAGACCTGACCCTCGGCGATGCCAAGGCACTGCTGCGCAATCCGCATGTGGCGCGGATTGCCCCGCTGAATGTTGGTGCAGCAGAGGCTCCTGCAAAGCCGCAAACGCGAAGTCACCGTGATCGGATCTTCCAGCGATATTCTGCAGATCCGGCATTGGACACTGGCACGCGGTAAGTTTCTGCCCGCGACAGACTGGGATCGCGCCGCATCGGTGTGTGTCATCGGTGCCAAGATTCGAGATGAGCTGTTCGGCGCCCACAACGCGTTGGGGCAATGGATCCGCCTCGGTGAAAATCGCTATCGTGTCATTGGCATTTTAGGCTCGGAAGGCCGATCGATTGGCATCGATGTCCAGGAAATGTCATCATTCCGGTCGCCTCGGCACAAGCCCTGTTTAATGTGCCGTCATTGTTCCGAATCTTCATAGAAGTAAAATCACGCGTCGCCAGCAATTGGTTATGTCTTATGTACATCTACTCATTCAGAGTTTACGTATTGCTACGGCGATCCAGCCCATTCAGACATTGACTGAGCTGCTTGCTACGCTTTCGCAAATGCCACTGGGCCTACCCAATGCTCGAGATTCCAATGGAAATCTAAGAGTCTGTGCACCGCGGAGATCGTTCTCTTATTTACTATCCATGCTCGATTCGATTCGTCAGTATGGCGGCAGTGATCTGGCGTTTGTCGTCGAGCATTGCGTCTCTTTGGGGACCTCGGTGTTATTTAAACACCGGTCGTCTCGATGTCATACCCACGATTCTGGCACAGTTGGATCAGTGGATGGTTGTCGCGCAGGACCACTTTCCTTCAAAAAGTCCGGAATTACAGTCGCTGCAAGATCTTCATGATCACATCACATTTTCTATTGCTGACTCGAAAAATGTTGTGCTCGATGGTGAAGAAATTGCAAAAGACTTGCAAGATTTTGAAACAACCTACAATAAAGAAATTAGTGATGATGATGATGATGATGATGAAGCTATTACAAAGTCAGAGAGGAATGAGCAGCATGGCCTCTGCTTTCCTCAATCAGGTCTTTTCAAGGTAATTGTATGTCGAACTTCTATACTACACAAAGTTAGGTAAAGCTACGTAATGCGCTTTTAACTGATTGCTAAATTGCTTAAGGGAAGGGCACGAACCATGGAACGTAGCTCACAATTTTCATATTCTCTTCGCAAGTGATTGCCATGGAAGACTGCTCCATCTTCACCAAAATATCGCATGACCGGTGGGTCCACAATCTTATTATTCTTCTCCTCACGGCGCCGATCGTCCAAGAGCTGCGGAGGCTGCAACGGCACCTCCTTATCCAAACCATAATTGACAATACAGCGAAGAAAAGCCGAGTGTGTGCAAACCGCGACGTGTTGTTCGGGTCGATCTTGGAGCCATTGGAAAAACGACCGCCCACGGTTGGCCACCACGTGCAGTTCGGCCGATTCGCGATGCTTTGTCCAAGTCTCATGACACCCAATCGATCTTCGTACGACTGCCAAATGTCGTCGTGATTGGTGGGTATGTGTGACCAGTCTATATTAGTAGTAGTATGGTGACCTCCATCAAATTCATCCATCAGCTCCTGTATCGATCGTCGTCGATCGCGGGTTAGCGGAAATTCACAGTTTCGCGTATTGATTCGTGCGCAATTACTGGAGGTTGCGTTTCTCGGATGACTGGATGCAGCGATTCCAGCGTGGTTTGTACGCATCGAGTCAGTGGCGACGTGACAATCAAGTCTGTCTTCGAGTACAAATCAAACGACGGAGACGTGCTCGTCTGTAAAGTCATCATCTCGGCGTGGTTGTAGGTTTTGGACCGTAGCAGTATCACCAACATATGGCAGTAGCTGCAGCGGCCGATTGAATAGCCGTAGCCAAAATGCGAGACACTGCTCAAAACCCCTGTCAGTTAAACGAGCATCGAGATTGACAATACTTCGATATTGTTTGTTCACATTGTGCGTGCCTTCGGCATGACGGATAAAGTGTAAAGCTTTGACGCTATGGTAAAAATTCGAAAGGTTGATGGCGATTGTCCCATATGGGTAGATGTGCACCGTAGCTTCGTCTCGGCAGTGACTTTTCCTGGCGTGGATAGGCCTTCAGCAGAATAAGCAGAAGAGAGGTCAGCAAGTCCGTCGTCAGGTTCGGTTGAAATACTGTGTGCAGTCATAGCGGTTCGTATAGTGGAGGCGCATAGTATAGAATTTAGTGGTGTGTACGGGCGAAAGTAGACGCCAAAGAATGAATGATGGCGGCACTTTGAACTGGTGCTGATGTCGGCAGAGCAGGCGAAAGAAGAGGCCGCAAACTTAACGACGCTCCTTATAAGCATCTCTTTTAAACCGAAACTTTGACCGCACCGGAAGCACTTCACCGTCTCGAGGATAAGAAGAGAGGGAAGTCCTAGACTAGAGAGCCTCGGCTGGTTCGACGAGTAGAGTAGACGAGAGACGAGAGCTAGTACCGGTGTTGGTGTTTGACGTTTTGACTAGCGTGTCCGCGCAAATGTTTTTTGAGCAAATTCTTGCGCAAGAATTGCGCCTTATTTTCGAAAAACGTTTTGAAAAAGTGTGTCCGCGCAATTGAAATTGCTCGCGAATTTGGCGCTTTGTTTGATTGTTGGTTTGGCGTCCTCTCACGGCGGGTTCAGCGTGT
>CAWAOU010000016.1:0-167572 GCA_963783675.1 uncultured Gammaproteobacteria bacterium | reverse complement strand
GCATCGGATGGCGAGGATGGTAGCGACAGAAACGGATCGGCAAGAGGCCTACGTGCTTACATCGAATTTTAGGAATAGACAGACGAGCATCAATCTCGGCCTGAACCTTGCCATCCAAATCGCAGGACCAACAGCACAGGAGGTGCACCATGCTCGTACTCACGCGTCGCCCCGGCGAATCCATCCTGATCGACGCCCCGAGGGCCTGGCGCCCAACACACCCGTCTCGGCGCTGTTTGCAGACGGCCCGATTGAGGTCCGGGTGATCTCACACAAAGCGTCTACGGTCCGGATTGGGATCGATGCACCCACGGCTTGGATATCCTGAGATCGGAGTTGGTGGAGTAGCTGACGCCACCTTGGGGATGGAGGTCGGAATGACATTGCGTGAGACGAAGAACCCGCCACGGGGGCGGGTTCGATTGGCCGAGGGTCTGCTTGATTACGGCAGCGCTGGAATCGTCTGAACGGTTTCACGCGCATCCTCAAATCTTCCGCCCAAGACACTTGAGCTGAGACCGCTGGCATTGTTTTCGCTACCACCACTTACGCTAGGGTAGGTGCCTAACGCATGGTTGGCGTCGCCCCCGCTAGCACTGCTGGCATGGGCTTCCGCATCGTTATCCCATCCACCACTGACGCTCGACATGAGAGCGTGCGCTCCGGAAAACCCTTGTCTGTGACAATGGCCCGGAGTTCACCTCCAAGACGATGCTCTTCTGGGCCAAACGGGCCGGCGTGAAGCTGCACTTCATTCAGCCTGGAAAGCCCACGCAGAACGCTTTCGTCGAGAGCTTCAACGGCAAGTTTCGGCAGTACTGCCTGAATCTGAACTGGTTCGCCAGCCCGGAGGATGCTCGCTCAACCATCGACACCTGGCGAGACCACTACAACCACGTCAGACCACACCGCTCGCTCGGCAAAAAAACGCCCGCCGTGTTCGTTAAGGAAATGGCCTGATATGCTCAACTTCCCACATCAAACGTGGCTCGGGTTCCGGGGTATGGTCACGATGACATCAGACCAGATGATCCTCTTTGCGCTTTTTGGTGCCGTATTTGCGCTGCTGCTCTGGGGGCGGTTTCGATACGATCTCGTCGCGTTCTCCGCGCTCATGGCCGGTGTCGTGTTGAAGGTCGTTCCTACCGAGGATGCGTTCGCGGGCTTTGGCCATCCGGCCACCCTCGTGGTCGCGCTGGTGTTGATCGTCTCGGCCGGGCTTGTGCGCTCAGGGGCCGTGTTCCTCATCACCCGCACTCTGGTCGATGCATCGCGTGGATTGGGCGCACATATCGCCTTCATGGGCGGCATTGGCGGCGTGCTCTCTGCGTTCATGAACAACGTCGCGGCCCTGGCTCTGCTCATGCCTGTCGACATCCAGACCGCGCGCAAGGCCGGCAGGCAGGCACGCCTGTCGCTCATGCCGCTTTCGTTCTGCACCATTCTGGGCGGTATGGTCACGCTCATCGGTACCCCGCCCAACATTGTCATCGCGACGATACGCCGGGATCAGTCTGGGTGAAAGTTTCGCGATGTTCGACTTCGCGCCGGTGGGTGGTGTGACCGCCCTTGCCGGGTTGCTCTTCGTGGCGCTGATCGGCTGGCGGATGATCCCGAAAGCAGAGGGCGAGGGGGCCCTCGGCGCGGCGCGCCAGATCGTGAAAGACTATGTTGCGGAACTGTCTGTCCCAGAGAAGTCCGCGCTGATCGGACAGCGGCTTTTTGAAATCTATGAGACGGCCGAGAAGAACGACGTCGCCGTTTTGGGCCTGATCCGCAATGGCAAGCGGCAGTACGGAACCCAACGCAGCACGGCCCTGAAAGCGGGTGACGCCATCGTGCTGGAGGCCCGCCCTGAGGCACTGGACGAATTTCGCGCCGCGCTGTCGCTGGATTTCACCGAAAGGGTCGATGAAGAGCGGCTCAGCGCCGCCGGAGAGGGGCTGTCGGTCACCGAGGTCGTGGTGCCCGAAGGTGCCCGGATTGCAGGAAAGACCGCCCGCGGACTGGGTCTTGCCTGGCGCCACAGCACTGTGCTGTTGGGCATCTCCCGCGAAGGCCGTGAGGTGTCCAGCGAAGTGCGGCGGACGGTCATCCGTCCCGGTGACATCCTGCTGTTGCTGACGCCGGAAGGGGACGGCGACGCGGTCTCGGACTGGCTCGGCGTCCTACCGCTTGCGGATCGGGGGCTTGCAGTGACTGACTCCGGCAAGGTCTGGCTGGCGATCGGTCTGTTCGGCGCGGCTGTAGCGGCGGCCTCGTTCGGGCTGGTCTATTTGCCTGTCGCACTCGGCATCGTGGTGGTGGCCTATGTCTTGACCGGGATCCTGTCGCTGTCAAATCTGTACGACCATGTTGAGTGGCCGGTAGTGGTTTTGCTGGGCTCGATGATCCCACTGGGGGCGGCGCTGGACGATGCAGGCGGCACTGCCTTGATCGCCGGGGCGCTCGTGACCCTGACCGAGGGCTGGCCGGCATGGGCCGTGCTGACGGTGCTGATGATCGTCACCATGTCGCTCTCCGATGTTCTCAACAACACGGCCACCGCCATCGTGGCGGCCCCGGTCGGCATCCAGATGGCGCAAACCATGAATGTCAGCGCGGATCCGTTTCTGATGGCGGTTGCGGTTGCCGCCTCCTGTGCCTTCCTGACGCCCATCGGACACAAGAACAATACGCTTATCCTCGGGCCGGGGGGCTATAACTTCGGCGACTACTGGCGGATGGGCTTACCGCTTGAGATCATTGTTGTCTGTGTTTCCATTCCGATGATCTTGCTGGTCTGGCCCATGTAGGGGCGCGCGCCGCAGTGCCGTTGATTGCTGGAGCCGCAGCTCACGCTCCTTGTACAGATGGTGAAATGGAGCGCCTGTCCCGCCCCGGCCGGATTGGAGGGCTGACCCTTGCCTCCACGGCGCCGAGGCCCCGTGTTGGTCCCGTCTGAACGACAATCATCGCGGGGTCGCCATCGTTTTGGCAGATGGGGCCAGCTGATCATAGACAACGCCCTCGAGGCCGGGCTGATGGTGCGGCTCCTGGGTTCGTCGGTCACCAGCCGTATCGCCATTGGGCCGCAGCAGGGTCGTAAGGTGTCCATCCTGCAGACGCTGGCGGCGTGCCAGCAACCGAGGCTCGGGTGCAGTAGTGTAGCTATCTACACCCTTGCGGGAACCACCCTCCAAGAGACAGCCATGAGCAAACGAAAGCCGAGTACCAAGCGATCGGTGCCAGAAAACACTGCGAAGCGAACTGGAAAGACAAGAGGTGGCAAAAACGTAAGGCCTCCAAAATCACGCAAGCGGACGGCGATATCTAGTTGCAGCGGGTCGGTTGAACGATAGATTGGCTAGCCGTGAGCCCAGCTGCGGTGCCCGTCGCATGGCCGCGAGCGCCGCGCTACTGGTCGACAAGATAAGCCGGTACGCCCTCGGGTAGGGGCAGGCAGCGCCCGCGCAAGTAGTTTGCGACGGGTGTTCCATCCAGACGGCTAGACCGCTTCCAGATAGCCTCGGATTTGTCTGACCAGCGTTGTTCACGGGCGGATGGTACTGGCGCCCTAAGGCGTCCTCGATCTCCCGCTAATCGCAGCCACGGTGGCAATAAACCTGCCCTTCGGCCCAGAGTTCTAGCGTCGTGTCGCGTACGCCTCGCCCGCAGATCGGGCAACGCTGCCGGATGGTGCGGCTCATGATCCAGCCCTCAACGCCCCGAACACAATCGCTGCGCTGCTGCCGACAAAGGCGATCACTTTGCCCAGGGCAATGATTATCGCAGTCACAGTATCGTGCTTACCGCGCCCACAGTGGAGACAGACCGGAGGCCCCATGCTCATGCCCTGCTTGCGGCGAGCTGCTGCGCTTGTCAATCCGCTATATCGGATTCGACCCGGGCAACCGCCCTAGGGCCGATCCGGACTGGTTTTGGGAATGTGCCATCTTGGACGCGTTTACAGATGGTTGATCGTGCCAACCTGGTTAGCTGCTGCACCTTTTGCCGTCGCAAGAATATGAGGATTTCGGCCATGTGATCGGCTCCGTATTGGCAACCAGTGGCTATTGCTGGAACTGTTTGGAAGCCCATCAGTGACCAGTCAGATATTTTCCGGCAGCAATTCGCGGGCTGACTGGATCGGCTGAATTATCGTTCTCTAATCACTCATCTGCGTCATCAGTAATCGGCTCGATATGTTTGAAGAAGTCTTCCAGATGCCCTTTCTTTTTAGCGTTCTGATGAATGCGCTCTACTGTCCTCCATGACAGAATCTTGCCGTCGCTGCCGAGTGAGCCGATTTCCTCGGCAGCCAACTTATAAGCGCCGAGTTCAAGGGCTTTCGCATGCCAGCGACTTCGCTCTACGTTCGTACGAACAAACTCCTCGGTCTGACTTTTGAACGGTACCAAGTCTTCAGTTGTCGACTGCGTTCTGTTCTGTATGGCAAAAGCCGGTGGAACTCATCCTTGGGCTTGTACTGGCCACACCGCCCGCCGCGCGAAGGCGTACCTCAGAGGCGGCCTGCGCGAGCATGGTTTCGTGCGGGTACGCTGCGATGCCAGTTGCGTCGAGCATCTGCTTGACCATTCAGCCGGTGCGATTCCAGGACCGGCGGGTGTTGCGCATCCCGAGGGCAGCGCGTGAACAGGTAGCTCGGCACCGAGGCCACGGCAAGCGCGATCCGCGTCGCGCCGTACCGATCTCGCGTGTTAGGTTTCGCCCGCATCCGGAATGAGCTTCAACGCCACGCCGTTGTTGCAGTAGCGGAGTCCTGTGGGCGGCGGGCCGTCCTTAAACAAATGCCCTTGATGCCCTCCGCAGTTCGAGCAGTGGTACTCGGTTCGCGGCCATATAAGCTTGTAGTCGGTCTTGGTCTCGAGGGCACCCTCGATGCAATCGAAAAAGCTCGGCCAACCAGTGCCGCTGTCGTACTTGGTGTCGGACCTGAACAACGGTTGTGCGCAGCCGGCACAGGCGTAGGTGCCCGGACGTTTTTCATGATTCAATGGGCTGCTGCCTGGTGGTTCGGTCCCTTCCTCACGCAGCACTTCATACTGTTCCTCAGTCAGAAGCTTCCGCCACTCTTCGTCACTGCGCACGATTCTTTGTGCCGTCGCGTCTGTGTCACCGCGCTTGGTCTGGGCGGACGCCCAGTTCAATAGTCCGGGTGCCATAGACGTCACGCCCAAGGCCGCAACGAATTTCCGTCTATGCATTCGTCAATTGTCCTTTCGGTTCGCCTCGAGAGGCTAATTCAATAGTGTAGACCTAGAGACTGCGAAAATGATTCCCCTGAGACAGCTGTTGAGTTCCCGCTAATCCAGCACTTGGCGCCCTAAACCACACCGTCCCCACTACTTGATGCAGGCGCATGTCGAGCTGATGACCTTCAATATATGTCGCTGCGGCGCGGCAACAGTGGCGGCTGAGCTGATGGCTGGCGTAACGGGGAAACGCGTGTCAGCGGAGCCGTGGTTGAGGAGATTGGGGTCCTGAAATGTCGTTCCGGGCCGGAACGGACCACTTCTTAGGCCAGATCGACGACCGACCGATGGCGACGAGGGACCGTAGCCGGACGAGAAGGCGGGTTATCCTTCCTAGTCCCAGGAGGACAACATGACAAAACCTCATCAACAATCGGTGCTTACCGAGATCGAAATTGTGCGCCAAGCCCTGAAAAAGGGAAAGCACAAGCGTATACGCAAGCTGCTGCGGGGTATGCATCCCGCCAAGGTGGCCAGCCTGCTGGAATCCCTCGAGGCCGGGCAACGCAGCGCGCTGTGGCAGCAGGTCGACGATGACGCCGAGCAAAAAGTCCTCACGCATGTGAGTGAAGAACTGCGGGCATTCTTCCGGCAGGACGGGAAGCGGGCGGAAGAGGCGCTGGCACCCGAGATGGACACCCACACTGAACTGGCCCGGCTGCGCGGTGCCCTGGAGATGGGCAAGCTCAAGCGCGTGCGGCGAATGCTGAAGCGAATTCACCCCGCCAAGGCAGCAGGGTTGCTTGAGTCCGTGCCACCCGGTGAGCGCTCCACAGCCTGGGATATGGTGGAGAGCGAGGAGGCAGGCCGCATTCTCGTGCACCTTCACGAAGAGGTGCGGACCCGCCTCGCGCTGGAGATGGATCCCGAAGATCTGAGCGCCGCCGCCCGAGGCATGAAGCTGGATGACTTGGTCGATCTGATTCAAGACCTGCCTGAGGAAAACGGTCAGGACCTGCTCCGCGCCATGGATCTGCATGCACGCGAGCAGCTGGAATCCATGCTCACCTACCCGGAAGATTCCGCTGGTGGTCTCATGAACACCGACCAGATTGCAGTGCGCGGGGATCTACACCTGGGGTCCGTGCTGCGTTATCTGCGCCTGCTGAATGACTTGGCCGACAATACTGACACGCTCATGGTGGTGGACCGCAACAATCAGTACCAGGGAGTGCTGCGCTTGCGGCGACTGTTGACCAGCCGCCCGAAACAACGTGTCAAGGAGGTGATGGACCATGCCTTCGAGCCTATACCGGCGGACATGCAAAGCCGGGAAGTGGTGCGCCGCTTCGAGGACCTGGACCTGATCTCCTCACCGGTGGTGGATGCCGATGGCCGTCTGCTCGGACGCATCACGGTGGATGATGTCATGGATGTCATTCGAGACGAGTCGGAGCGTTCGCTGATGCATGCGGCCGGTCTGGACGAAGAGGCCGATATGTTCGCACCGGTACTGACCAGCACCCGACGTCGGGCGCTCTGGCTGGGCATCAACCTGGTAACCGCCTTTATGGCCGCCTGGGTCATCGGCCTGTTTGAGGGCACCCTGGAGAAGGTGGTCGCGTTGGCGGTGCTGATGCCCATCGTTGCGAGTATGGGCGGCATTGCCGGCAGCCAGACCCTCACGTTGGTGATTCGTGGCCTGGCGCTGGGCCATCTGCAACGGAGCAATTTCCCTGTCCTGTTATGGAAGGAGTTCGGCATTGGTACGCTCAACGGACTGATCTGGGCATTGGTGGTGGCAGCACTGGCCATCCTCTGGTTCGAAAGCTGGCAGATTGGCGGCATCATCGCCTCGGCCATCCTGCTCAACATGCTATGCGCCGCCCTGGCCGGTGTGGCGATACCCCTGGTGTTGCGCGAACTGGATATAGACCCAGCCCTGGCTGGCGGCGTTATCCTGACCACCGTCACCGATGTGGTGGGGTTCTTTGCCTTTCTAGGCCTTGCGACATTGATTTTGCTCTAGGCGTCTGCGCGGTAGAAATGAACGGCTCGTGTGGTTGTCCCTACCAAAAACTCAATCCGGTGTCGGAAGCCAGGGGCGCCGAGTAGGGAGAGAGACGGGAGTTTCGGCTGGAGAGTCAAGAGTGCGAGGATGATAAGGTTTGGACATGCCGGCTCGGTCTTGAGTTCACGGGCAGAAACCGTTCGATGCAACCAGCCAGCGATTCTCGTTCCCGAGCTCACCAGCGGGCACGCGTTGCTAGCAGATCTGCTGTACCGGGAACGCTGGGCTTGCGCCTCAGGCCGCGCGTCGATACTCATGATGAAGGCCGCCGACGTGTGGGAAGGCAACCACCTTTCCGCGCTCAGGTGATTCGATCTGGCGTGGTTCCGGAGATTGCTTGTTTGACGCAAGATGCGTTCGCGCCGTGTGATAGTAGGAAAAGCAGGATCGCAGGAGTCGTTTGAGGTGACGTTCGTTCAGGACAATGATGTGGTTGAGGTAGTCACGGCGTACGGAGCCGATCAGGCGTTCGACATAGGGATTCTGCCAGGGTGAGTGCGCGGCGGTGAGCACCTCTTTGATACCGAGGCTTCGAACGCGCCGACGGAACGTAGCGCCGTAGATGGTATCGCGGTCGCGCAACAAGTACCTCGGGGCTTCGTCCCATGGAAACGCCTCGACCATTTGTTGCGCCGTCCACTGGGCCGTGGGGTGTCCGGTGATGTTGAAGTGGACAACCTGGCGGCGTTCGTGTCGCAATACCAGGAGCATGTAGAGGATTCGAAAGGTAGCGGTGGGGACGATGAAAAAGTCAATGGACACGAGATCCTTGGCATGATTGTCGAGGAATGTCCGCCAGGTCTGGGACGGTGACTTTCCGCCGCAAATCATATATTTCGCGAGCGTCGCCTGGGAGATGTCGATGCCCAGCATCAGCAGCTCGCCGTGAATTCGAGGGGCACCCCAGCCAGTATTCTCTCGGGACATGCACCGAATAAGCTCACGGACTTCAGCTGCGATCGGCCAACGCCCGCCCCGCCGTCGGCGCGATTTCCAGGTCCAATGAAGGCGGAAGCCCTTGCGGTGCCAACGCACCAGGGTGTCGGCCTTGAAGACATGCAGTGCCTGAATACAGCCGGGCCAAACGCGGTACAACCAAACCCAGAACAAGCGCTCGCACCGACGGAAACGGAGCCGTTTACGGTCTCTTTCAGTGACCATGCCAAGTTGCTGGCGAAGCGCGAGGATTTCCAAGTGGAGCAACGTGCGGCTTCGGAAGAGGCCGGTCAGTGTGGCGAGCATCGGGTGCAGGATCGTCTTCATCGGACAGACGCTAACGCCCCCGACCAGAAAAAGCCAAGCGAATCAACCGGTACAAGGTTTCTGGTAGGGACAGGTGTAGCCAGGGCGGTAGCAGCCAATTTGCCATGCACAGGAATTGACTTGCTTGTGTCATATGTACTACGGTTACTACATGTGACACACTTACCTAAGGTGCGCGATGGCGTCTTTGCGACTGGATAAAGAGATTGAAAACCGGTTGGATCATCTGGCAGCGGTGACGGGACGAACAAAGTCGTTCTATATCCGCAGGCTGATCGAGGAGCATATCGACGAGCTCGAGGACCGGTATGTTGCCGAAGCGCGGCTCGAGACTCCTAGTGAACGTTTGAGTGACAAGGAAATGAGGCGGGCACTTGGGCTGGAAGGTTGAATACGACTGGCGTGTGCTGAAAGACATGAAAAAGCTGGACAAGCCAGTCCAGCACGAAATCCTGGACTATTTTGAAGAACGCATCAGCAGATCGGAGGATCCCCGCCAGTTCGGTAAATCCCTGAAGTCTTCATTTTCCGGTCTGTGGCGGTATCGTATCGGTGACTACCGCGCCGTATGCCGGATCGAAGAGCGCACGCTCGTGGTCTTGGTCGTACGGGTGGCACACCGGAGCAAGGTCTATAACAAGCCGGTGTCCAAAGATGATGGGTAGTGGCCGGGTGGCCCTCAAGCGCCGGAGCATCTCCCAGTCCTAGTCTGAGTGAATTGAGAGCGACATCACTGACCGCATACCCTGTGTTCCCGAACAGGTAAACGCCAACATTTCCAGTGGAATTTACGCTTGTCCGGTTCGTTGGATCATTTGGCGCGTAGTCGATCTGGACCTCAGGTGACCCCATGCCCACGAATTCAAATGCCCCGATATCGCAAGTAGCAACGCCGTCACCATTGCCATCGGCGCGCGCTTGGCCGAGGTGATCTGAGTCTGTGCAGAGTTCATCGACGCTGGCGTCGATTTGCTGGGCTTCCAGCGAGGAGCGGATAGTCCAGACTACCTGGCGCGCCGTTGTCAGCAAGCTGACCAACCAGCAAGTCATCGAATGCCCCCTCCAAGCTGTTGTCGAGAGCGCATGTCGAGTCTCCACCCCCAGCATCCGCAACGATTGAGTTTCGCAGTAAGCAGCTTCCACTCTGCTCGGGCTCATTGAGAAATGCACGACCCGCGATAGTCACGTTAACGGTCTCTATATTGCCAAACCGGCTAACCTCTATGCCCCCGGTCGACGCCAGTGCCTCAGACGCCACAACGGTCGTGTTGATAAGGATTGAAGACGTAGCGCCGGAGAGGCCCGTTTGGATACGTCCAATAGCGCTATCTTGGATGTCGGCGAACGCGCCATACTGCAGCCCAACGCCAGCCAAGGTGCTCCGTTGGACGAAGAGTTCGGTGTCCTCACCGCCATTGGTAGCCCCACTCGATAACGGAGCCAAAAGCAACGCCACACAGGCCACACCAACTGTGAGAGCCCAAAAGTGTGACCCGTGCCAAAATCCGAAATCGCGGTGCGCCATGCTCCAATCCTCCTGCCGGCTTGGGCCCCTCCACCGCGATCGCGGCCAGGATTTTCTGCAATGATGTGTATCATTCTGCAAGCCATCGACGATCGGTGCGCCGTCGGATCGCGTGGTTTCGTGGACGGGAAGGCCCAAGGGAATAGGCCAGTCGGCACGGCATGGCGGAGCGGCGATATGCTGAAAACAATCGCTCAATGGGGGCTGATGCGGTTCGCTCCTTAGCGCTTAGAGGTCTTATTCAGGCCCGACTGAGTATGAGGCGACAACTCGATAGCCCATGCCGAGCAACTTGGCCCACGTCCGCCCGAAGGCGCGCAGGTTTACTAAGAAGTATCGGGCGCCAATCCCAGTGTCGTCGTTGGCGACAGGCTCAACCGAAGCGGCACCGACACATGAGGAGTTGCACCATGGCCCATGTTTGTCCCTGGTGGTTCGTGCGCAGTTTCGACAATCCGATCCGCCGGTTACTCTACGATCCCGAACAAATCTTCGGGGAATGGGTTCGCCCCGGAATGCATGTACTCGACATCGGATGCGGGGCGGGCTTCAATAGCGAGGGCCTGGCGCGGCTGGTCGGCCCTGATGGCTTGGTGGTCGCGGTTGATCTGCAAGCACATATGCTCGCGATGACCCGGCGACGCCTTGAGCGCGTCGGGCTCTTGGAACGCGCCGAATTCGTCAAATCCACTGCAAACGATTTGGGGCTCAGCAAAGATCCGCGGTTCGGATTTGCCGTTGCTTTCTGGATGGTTCACGAAGTTCCGAACCCTGAGAACTTGTTCAAGCAGGTGCGAGAGGTGCTCAACGCGGGCGCACTCTTGCATATCGTCGAGCCCAAGATCCATGTCGAAAGGGACGCGTTCGAAGCCAGCGTAGAGGCCGCCCGGCGTGCAGGATTCTCAGAGAAGGGCCGACCCAGAGTGGCACTGAGCCGATCCGTCGTCCTGCTGCGCCAAGGTGGCGACTGACGGTTCTCAAAACGAGCAATCCTGTCGCCTAAGGCCCGTTCCGGACCGCGGCCATCCTGGCATTTCGGACGTAGGGCGATGGGGTCATTGGCGCCGCGCCATGGCGTTAAAAACAGCACTGGGTTGGGCAATCGGTGCGCCGCCTACCCGGTTACAACCGATTTCAGGGCAAGCCCAACACCGTACGCCAGAACAGCTGCGATGCCCCCAAGGGTGAGCGTCTCAATACTGGAACGAAGCGCCGGCTTGCCGACAACTCTGCCCTTGAGGGCGCCGACCAGGACAAACGCGGTTCCGGTTCCAACCGCGCTCCAAAAAAATGGCGTGGATACCGGATAGTCCGACAGCCAGTTCCAGAGATACACCCAGATTGGCACCATGCCCACAATCAGAAAGGCGGCGAACACGGTCAGGCCAGCCTTCCAAGGTACCGGCTGACTCTTGCCGAGACCATGTTCCTCGAGCAGCATGGCATCTACCCACCGATCTACATTGGCGGTTACCACCTGGACCGCCCGATCAAGGTCATCGCCGGTAAATCCTTTACGCTCGAGAATCTGCCGCATCTCCTCCCGCTCACCCTCCGGAATCAGCGCAACATGAAGGTGTTCATCGGCCCGCGTCTTTGCTTGGCGTTCAAGCTCGGCACGTATCCCGAGGAAGTTTCCCACAGCCATGCTGAAGCCATCGGCGAGGAGATTCGCAAGACCTAGGACGATAACGATTCCCGCCGACAGGTCTGCGCCAGAGACGCCAGCAACCACGGCAAAGGTCGTTATGGCGCCGTCGCTGGCACCAATGACGGCATCGCGGACGTAGCTATATATGGGCCCCTGGGCCAACCGCTCCGAGATCGCCTTTCGGGTGTGGCTGTGTTTCAGCGAATCGATTGACTCGCCGTTCACTTCCATAATCATTCTTCCCCCGACTCGGAGACCGCCGCGTCGTGTGGATCAATAGACTCAAATCCGTGCAATCAAGGACGCCCCTGTAGGGAAGATCTGCAGACTTCCCTGCACCCGGACATGACAGATAGTTCGGACGAGTCTGGCGAGTCGCACCATCCAGCCAATTTGGCGTTTGGCAGGGTTATTGGGTATGCAGTGATCTTTTCCGCAATCTATCTCATGATACAAATCATTGCAGGTTTCTTGGGCATAGTATTCGCCGCCTCACCGACAGATGCGCCGCGGCAGGTAACCGGGTACTACAGCCTCAGCGCCGGCAGCCTCGATGCCACTGATCTGCAAGAGGAGTTCCGACGTCGGCTCCCCCGGTATCCAGTTCCAGTGGTCCTGCTGGGACGGCTGGCCGTTGACAAGTCTCACCAGGGTAAGGGACTCGGCGCAATCCAGCTCGCCGACGCCCTGCAACGCATCGCCCAGGCGAGCCAGGTAATGGCTGTCTACACCGTGGTCGTTGATGCCCTGAATGACCGGGCCGCCAAGTTCTATCGGCAATTCGGCTTCATCACCCTGCCCGGCCAACGGCTGAAGCTATTCCTGCCGATGGATACCGTCGCAGCCCTCGTTGATTGAGTCGTTATCCTTCCAACTCGGAAACCCAGCTCCAGGCGCTCAAATACCCCGCTACCGCTTTCCAAGGGCCAGCCGCAAGCCCGTTGCCGGGCACCGGGTAGTGGCTCTGGGTTGCCACCTTAACTTCCGGCAAACCGACAAACGCTACTCGGATACACGGGCGCCGTGACCAGGGTTACTCCGGTGACGCTCGAGCCGCAAGGTTCTTGATTACGCAGCTTCACAGAAACTTTACCCGCCGGTTACAAACTCACCATCACTCCTTTACACGGCCCGATTAAGCTGTGCCTGTAGACGTAGGAATGGTCGGGTCAGGCCTAGAAGTTGGGGGCCGCGGTGCTTTGAAGCGCAGGTCCGCCGCGCAGCGTTTTATTGTTCTAACCCTTGGGTCAGACCTTCAGTTGTTTCGGGAAACGAATGGATACGCTCGTACCTTGTCCGATTGTAGAACTCGTTTCGATCGTACCTCGCAGAGCGTCCGTTACCAGACTATGGACGATAGCCATCCCCAGCCCGGTACCCCCTTGGCCGCGCTTCGTCGTATAGAATGCCGTGAACACCTCTTTAAGATCGTCCTCATTGATACCGCAGCCAAAATCCTTCACCTCGACTATGTAGCATTCCGCGTTTTTCGCCAACACAATCTCCACGGTCTCGTTTGAATCCGCTGGATAGGCGTGGATTTGAGCATTTTGGATCAGGTTCAACAGAACCTGCGTCAGGTAGCCGGGAAAGCCCGTCCAAACGCGATCATCACCCAGATTGTCGGTGATATGGATCGTCAAATTGGCACTCTTGCTTTGGACAGGATAGAGCGCAATGATTTCATCCAGCAATTCGCGAAGATCAATCGTCTCCAGTGCGGCAGAGATCTGCCGGACAGAGATATTCTTGAACGATCCGATCAATCTGTCGGCACGCTGGATGTTGGCATCGATGAGCCGTGCCGCATCCACAACATCCGTCACCGCTTCCAAAGCGTCACCGTCTTCGCCCAACTTCGCAATCAATGCCGGGCTCAGTGTTTCGCTGATAAACTTTGCCCCTTGGCTGGCGATCCCGATGGGTGTGTTGATCTCGTGGGCAACCCCCGCCACCATCTGCGATATGGCACGGTGCCGATCGATTTCGGCCTGGTCCTCAACGTGACGTTTCTGCAGTGATGTGACGACAAAATCACGCCCCAACGTCCGAATCCTGCCACTCAGTCCTCGCATGACATCGGAAAGCATAGGGGTCGAACGGGCGAGTAGTTCGAGAAACTCCGCTCGTCCCAATAAAAAGAAATGGCACGAGACAAGCGTTCGGACACTGGCGGACCGTGGACCATCATCGATCAGTGCCATTTCACCGAAGAACGCGCCCCTAGCGAGCGTCGACAAAGTGATTTCCTCCCCCTCCGTTTGGTAGAAAACCCGAACCTGACCTTCAACGATGACATACATATAGTCCCCGCGGTCTCCCTGCTCAAAAACCAACTGATCAGGTGCAAAGGTTTTCTCATGCCCGGTGTCGACGATCTCCTGCAATTCGGCGTCACTGAGCTCGCTAAAGTAGGGAATGTGTTTGACACTTTCCTTTATCATTAGATCATTTGCTCGATATGCTCATCCTGGGGAATCCCTGAATTAGTCTGGACAAAGCGAATTGAAGGGTGAAATGTGTGATTTAAGGCGCAGATTCAGGAATAGATCAGAGCCTCCCGAGCAACGTTGTTGTTGGCACACAAAACGATCCGCCCTGATTCAATATCAAGAGGATTGTCGCCACGCCGTTGCCAGACCTGAGAACACGCTATGCATCAAGCTGACGACGTGTTCTGGCGGAGAGAATCTCGTTTGGAAGAGATATGTTGTCTCTGCTTGGGTCGGTTTCTTAGTTATGTGTATTAATTGAAAACCATCATTTCCCTTAACGTATTTGTCACCCGCGGGATTCAGGTCGATACCTTCGAGTGACAGCATTTCTGCGCAGGTTTCGACGCCCCTCGCTGCGTCGATTTCTTCCTCGAATAAAACTTCATCATCGACAATGAGCCATCGCGGAGTATCCTCCAGCTCTATATTGTACCCACACAAGTGATGGATGGCATCCAGGATTGCGTCTCGGGACTTCGAAGCAGCAATCAGATCGTTTAGAACTCCAATGGTTGCCAGCGACATGCCGAATAACAGATACTGGCGCACACTGCTTTTTACGACGGAATAGAGTTTGGTTTGGCTTGTTTCGACCTTGGTGAAATAGCCATTTATATCGTATCGATCGATTACATCCATCTCGGTCGCTATTCCCGGCTGACCGGTTCGTATGAAAAGCTGACTGAGTCTGTTCCCCATGTCATCGCGAATATACTCACATAGTTCCAAGCCCGCTGAATCCGTCTCCATGACCACGTCAATAAACGCAACCGCCAGCGAACTTGCCACTTCAAGATCGTTCGCGAGTAGCTCTACTGCCTCGGCTTTACTTTTCGCGGTGTAGATCTTGATCGGAAGGCCATAGACCTCGAATTTTCTCATCAACAACTTAGACATGGTGAGCACATCAGGCTCATCGTCTACCAACAGAACCACCCAGTCTCTAAAGAACATCGGTAATTCCCTCTCGGCATGCTATCAAAGCAACTGATTCTAATAGTTGAGCGGTTGCGTTAACTCTTCAAACATTCGACTATCAATCCGCCGGTGCCTAGCCAGGTATTCGGCAGTTTGCTTGGGCCGAATTTTGTGAACGAAATTGTAACGGGCCTGATGATAATTCTGATCGCCGCCGTAGAATTGGCCGGAGAAATTCATTTTCATTTGCTTGAGTTCAGCTGCGCGATACGCGGCCAGTGGACGGATTTCTTCGTCCTTGGCGCGACGTTTGATCTTGTGCTGAAGAGCATTTCCGAAATTCGCATCGTCGGCCATTGATTCGGCGATCTGCGCTATTTGATCGCCGAATTCGTCGAAGTTGTCAGACAATATATTGTCGATCATACCGATTTCGACGGCTTTCTTCATGCCGAGGGGTAGGGGTGTTTGCATCATTTCGACAGCCCTGGCTTTTCCGATTCGCTTGGGTAACAGATAAGTCCAGTATTCGGAACCGTACAAACCCATGGTTTTATAATGAGGATTCATAATGCAGCCTGCACGCGCGCAAACGCGGTCAGCGGCCAACGGCATTATTGCGCCACCAGCACCTGCTCCGCCCCACACCGCGGAAAGCGTCAAATGCGTCGTTGTTGTGATGATCTCTCGCACTACGTCATCAATAGCATTGATATTTCGCCAGGACTCGGCGGCTGGGTCCTTTGCGGCTTCGATAACGTTGAGGTGGATTCCATTGGACCAAAAGTCCTGCCCTCCCATCAAAACGATGACCCGGGTGGGGCGTTCACGGGCGAGGCGATAGGCTTCGCGCAAACGATGACATTGTTGTGTGCTCATGGCGCCATTGTGGAAGTCGAAGTGCAAGTAACCAATTTCATTTCTTTCCCGGTACCAAATTTCTTTGTAGGTTTCCTCTTCCCCCATGAACAGCGGTTCAATGTTTGATTCGTCGATGTTGTTTAAGGTTGCTCCGAGGAGCGTCGCCGCCGGGAGTTTGAAATCCAGTCTCTGGGCGACTGTCCATCGTTTGTAAAAAGGCACTCGTTGAGCTTTTGTTCGCTTCAAATGCGTGATCCATACTGCACCGTCGATGGTGGTTCGGCAGATCGCACCATGTCGCTGGGCGATTATTTCGCCAGGAACAGAGCCTTGCAGTATTCCCTCTCTATGCACGCCGTACAGATAGAAAGGTTCTCCATTGATCCTGTCCAGTAATCCGGGATTGCTGTCTGCGGCATTGATTTTTCTGACGATGTCCTCTGTTCTATCGATGTTCCAGTCAATTGCCCGTTCGCTTTGTTTCATCGATGGGCGCAGTGTTCCACGAACATCGGTGTTGCTGTAATTGAGAGGTTCCGGTCGGTATGTTCCGGTTGAGAAATGGTTCACGGCTTCCAACATCGCTTTGATCGCGGTTTGCGTTACTTCGCGCCGGTAAAGACTGGCTTTGGTTGCCGGTCTCATCGGAAAATTCGATGTCGCCCAAATATCGCCGGCATCCATTTCTTCTGCGGCCTGCAAAGCGGTCACGCCCCATTCCGCTTCGTTCTCCATGACTGCCCAATCGAGTGAGGACGGACCCCGATCGCCCTTGATGCCAGGGTGGATGATGATACAAACATGTTGCTGCCATACATCGTCCGGTACCCTTTCTCGAAGGAATGGGCAGATGATGAGATCAGGCTCGAAGAAGGCGAGTGCCTGCCTGATTTCCGCTTCACTCAGCGCCAGCGTGATGGAAACCTCATGTCCCAACGTGTCCAGTTCGACATGTGCGCGCTGGGTTAACCCGTTGTATGCAGAAGCAATAAGCAGAATTCGCATAGTTTTCGGTGCTCCGATTGAATATCGTTGATGAAGCCGCGCAATAGAGCACTACCGGCGCGCCAGCGGCTGCAATCGCTTAGACGTGGTTCAGCGCCGCTGGAATAGTGACTCCGGCCTGCGTGAGGGTTTGCTGGCCGGTTCCGGATGGCCTGATGTCAGCGTCACCATGTCCTCGTTACTGAGTTTAGCGTTCTTTGTTTGCCGCAATGATGTCGGCAGCGATCGTTTTCCAGCGCACTGGGCGACTAAGGAGCTTGTTCCGGATGCATTTCACGTCAAGCGGCACGCTGCTCTAACGAACCCTCCCAGCGGGTCTACTGCCGCCGCGGGATGTCGAAGATCGATCTGTATTGCCTCCGAATGCGATACCCGAATCGCCGTGACCGCGGAGCATCCGATGGTAGAGCCCGTCTGCTTATTATAGACGGGGCCTCATAGATTGCCTTGTGTGGCCGCAATCATCGCCGGTCGGGCGCCCGATACTTGGGTTAACCGGCTCATTCAGCTTGGCATCGAGGATTTCACCTCAATACCACGGCAGCGATCTACATCAAACGATAAATCGGTAAGCGATGCAGGCTGGTGTCTCTTCCCGCAAGTGCGTTGCATCTCAGCAAGGCGAGGAGCGCCCAGGCGCTAGGCGGGTGGGCGCAGGACTGGCCTGCGCTCATTTGGGAGTCCGTCAGGAATTCGAAAGATCGTGGAACCTTGTAGTCGATCTTGACGCCCGAAGAGTTGACACATTGGACTTCGACTCGGATGTCGGCTCCGCGCTCGCGCTTCGGCGACTCGTCTTTTTTGACATACCTCTTGTCGGGGGACGATGTTTAAGATGCGGAGAATCTCCGCACGGACGAACCAGGATGAGTATGTTAAGCGATCCGAGTGGCCATTTTCTGCGGACGCCGGACATTCGGCGTGTTCCCCTCACTCGACCCTTCACCTGGTTAAGGAAGGTCAATTGCTGCGATCGCGCCGGGGGCCTCGCATCTGCGCCCTTGTGGACCGAAACGCGATTCGTATCAATTGATCAGACCTTCCTTGAGCAGGGGATGGGATGACCTGCTCCATCACAAGGGTGCCAGCCTTGGCTGCGGCGTTTTGGTGAGCATTCTGGGTGCCCTGATTCTCACCATCGGACAGCTTCCTTACGCGCATGCCGCCGCGATTTCCGGATTCCTGTTAGTTGGCCCGATCATGGCCACAGGATTGTGTGAGCTGTCACGATTGCGGACCAGTGGCGGGGTTTCGAATTTCGATACCTCACTTCAGTCTCTCTCGGAGCATCGCGAGAGCTTGTTGCGCTACGCCGGCACGCTGTTGCTGTTCAGCTTCGCCTGGTTTGGCCTGTCCGGCCTGATGCTGTTCATGACCTTTGGCAGCGTTGGCCCAAACTACTTCGAGACCATGTGGGGCGATGTTCTGGTCAATTTGACCGCGGCCCAAATGGTTTCCTATCTGGTGGTCGGAGGAATACTGGCCTGCGTTGTCTCCGCCCTCTCGGTTGTCTCGGTGCCGATGATCATCGACCGGGACGTCGACGCGGGCACCGCAATGCACACCAGGCTCCGCGTGACGCTGGGTGCGGATCTGCCGGTGATGCTCGTGTGGGGTGCCCTGTGCGTGCTAATCGTCGGCGTGGGATTCGCTACGTTGCTCATAGGCATGATCGTGATCTTTCCACTGCTGGGCCATGCGACCTGGTATGCCTACCTCGACTTGGTGGAACCAACCGCCGGGCAAGAAGACGCTCCGGCAGCATGAGTTAAGGCGTTTCTGATTTACTCTGGACGAATCAGATCGGTGACCGAAAATGCGCAGATGCGAGACGCAGTTTGCGGGTAGTCGTTGGTCTATTGCCGAGATCTGCAATGATGAAGCTGTGCGTTTCAGTCCCAATATGCACGTTTATGCATAGGTCAGAGACGCCTTAGCCCGCGCGCCTTGTGCTTCAAGGTTGGTCTTCGAGTGTTCTGACGACGAACATGTCTGCGGCTCTGGCTCTCAATCAGGTGTATTAAGCGCGGTTGAGACGCAAGACGTCTCCCAGGCCTGTCCGCATGCGGCGCTGTTGGCTCGGGCGCGGGATGCTCGCGCCATTGGCCGCTGCACATGAGCGGGGCGGGGCGTTTAGGCTTCGCCGGTTTCGAATGACCGATTGCGTGCGAGCTTCCATGCGAGTCGGTCACACATTCTGTAGACTGTGCGTCTTAATCCAAATCCAGATTGTTTTGCCCGGGTGTGCCCATCCCGGTCGATGCGCCGATCACAGTTTTCGAAGGCCCGATATGAATCCAGTGCGCCGTCTATTCGTTCCTTTTGCTGCAGGCGCATTGTCGCTTGCGCTAGCGGCCTGTAGCGAGAGTCAGGCCCCTGCGGTCGAGGGGCCTCCACCCGGTGTGCTGATTGCCGCCGCGACCGTGGAGACGGTGGACGAGTCGGTCGAGTACATAGGCAGGACAGTGGCGGTCAACGACGTGTCCCTGCGGGCCCAGGTGGCGGGATATTTGAAGGAACGTCGTTTCAGTGAGGGTCAGGACGTCGACGTGGGGATGCCCCTGTTTCTGATCGATCCGGCCATCTACCAGGCGCAGGTGTCGGCTGCGGAGGGGGCCGTAGCAGAGGTCCAAGCATCTCTCTTGCGGGCCAATCAGGATGTGCAGCGTCAGACCAACCTGGTGAAGGAAAACGCCGGCAGTACCCAGCGTCTGGAAGAGGCCGAAGAGAGCAAGCTGACTGCCGAGGCAAAACTCATGTCCGTCCAGGCGGAACTTGAGAAGGCGGAAATCGACCTGGGGCATACCCTGATCACCGCACCCATCAGCGGCCGTATCGGGCGGGCCATTTTCAGTGTGGGGGATCTGGTGGATTCTCAGGCCGGGGAATTGGCGCGCCTGGTTGAACTGGACCCTATTTACGTCAATTTCAGCGTCAGCGAAGGGGACATCATCACTGCCAAGCGGCGGTTGCTGGAACAGAACAAGGGTGTTGACGATCTGGAGTCGGTTGCCTTGAGACTGCGGTTGCCCGACGGCAGCCTGTTCGATCAGGTCGGGCGCATCGATTTCATCGATAACGTTGTGGATCGCAATACCGGTACGGTCATCGTGCGCGCCAAGTTCGATAATCCGGAAAAGCTCCTGGTTCCTGGGCTCTATGTGCGGGCCCTTCTGAGCAGTGAGGAGGAGGCCGAAGCCCTGACCATTCCACAATCCGCGGTTCAGGAGGATCAGGCCGGCACGTTCGTGATGGTCGTTGGCCCCGGTAATAAGGTGGAGCAACGCAGGATCAAGACCGGGCGGGCCGATGCCGGGCAGTTGGTTGTTACCGAGGGTCTGGAACCGGATGAGAAGGTAATCGTTGAGGGCATCCAGAAGGTGCGTCCAGGCATCGTGGTCGATCCGCGCATGAGCCAGGATCCTCGGCAAGGCAATCCCGATCCCGATCCGCCTTCTCCGGAGGCGTCCGAGACCAAGGCGCCGACGGAGGGCTAGGGCATGTTCAGCGCGTTCTTTATCGGCCGGCCCAAATTCGCTTTCGTCATATCCATCGTGATCACCATCGCGGGCCTGGTGGCTATGGGGGCTTTGCCCATCGCGTTGTACCCCGAGCTGACTCCGCCCCAGGTTCAGGTAACCGCCAGTTACCCGGGCGCCGACGCGGAAACCATTTCGGATACGGTCGCGGGTCCACTTGAATCGAAAGTGAACGGGGTGGAGAACATGATCTACATGTCCTCCAACAGCGCAAACGACGGAAGCTACACCCTCACAGTGAGTTTCAAGGTCGGCTCGGACCCCGACATGAACACCGTCAACGTGCAAAACAGGGTCAGCCAGGCTTTGCCCCAGTTGCCGGAAGAGGTCCGCAGACAGGGTGTCACAACCACCAAGCAGTCCACCAACATGCTGTTGGTGGTCAACCTGTTCTCTCCCAATGGGACCTACGACACTCTGTTTCTGAACAATTACGCCAACATCAACATCACCGACAATCTGGCCCGCGTGGATGGGGTGGGGAGCGCGCAAATTCTGGGTGTCCAGGACTACGCCATGCGCATCTGGCTCAATCCTGAAAAGCTCGCTGCCCTTGGTTTGACCACCGACGACGTAACCGCGGCGATTCGAGATCAGAATGTTCAGGTGGCGGCCGGGCAGGTGGGTGGATCACCCGCGGCTGAAGGGACCCAGTTCCAGTACAACCTGCGAGCCCAGGGGCGGTTGAGTGACCCGGAGGAATTCGGGGAGATCATCATCCGGGTGGGTGAGGGCGGCTCGAGTGTGCGGGTCAAGGATGTCGCACGCATTGAACTGGGTTCCAAATCCTACGATGCCTTCGGCTTGCTCAACGGCAAGCCGGCGGTTGTCCTGGCAATCTATCAGCTGCCCGGCGCCAACGCCCTCGAGGTGGCTGACGGCATACGTTCCGAGATGCAAAGTCTGTCCGAGCGCTTTCCGGATGACTTGGAATATGCGATGCCATACGACACCACCGAGTTCGTGGTTGCCTCGATCGACGAGGTCAAGGAAACCTTGCTGATTGCCATCCTGTTGGTTGTGCTGGTGGTGTTTGTCTTCATCCAGGACTGGCGGTCAACCCTGGTTCCGACCATTGCCATTCCTGTTTCCCTGATCGGCACCTTCGCGGGGCTGCTGGCCCTGGGTTATTCCATCAACATGATCACGTTGTTCGGGCTCATCCTGGCCATCGGAATCGTGGTGGACGATGCCATCATCGTCGTGGAGAACACCCAACGGCACATGGCGGACGGGATGACGCCGGTGCAAGCGACGCTCAAAGCGATGGAGGAGATTTCCGGGGCCATCATTGCAACCACCCTTGTTCTGCTGGCTGTGTTTGTGCCGCTTGCATTCGTACCGGGGCTCACCGGTGAGTTGTTTCGTCAGTTTGCGGTCACCATTTCGATTGCGGTCTCGATTTCGTCAGTCAATGCACTGACGTTGAGCCCGGCGCTGTGCGCCACATTACTCAAGCCCGGTAGTGGAGAACTGGCCACCACCGGCGTGTTCGGCGCCTTCAATCGCGGCTTCGACCGTATGACGACCGGTTACACGGCCATGGTCGCAGGCCTGATTCGACGCAGCGTCTTGTTTATGATCCTGTTCGGGGTGTTTGTTGGGCTGACCGTCTATCTGTTCCAGCGTATGCCCACCGGCTTCGTCCCCCTGGAGGACCAGAAAGCGTTCATGGTGGACACCCAGCTCCCCGAGGGTGCGTCTCTGCTGCGCACCGAGCGAGCGGCCAAGGAAATCAACGAAATCCTCATGGGCGCGCCCGGGGTGGCCGACGTCATATCGATCCCCGGTTACAGCATCATCAAACAGGGCATCTCCTCAAACGGTATGCTGTCGATCGTGGTACTGGACAATTGGGCCAAGCGCCAGACCCCGGATCTCCATGAGCAGGCCATCGTCGACGGTTTGGCACCCAAGCTCAATGCGCTCCCGTATGCCACCGTGTTTCCTTTCCGGCTGCCGGCCATTCCGGGTCTGGGTTCCACCGGTGGGTTTGAGTTCATGCTCCAGTCCACCGCCGGCGATACGCCCCAGAACATGGCGGCTGTTTACGGTGGCCTGGCCGTTGCCGCGAACGAGACGCCAGAGCTCAATTCCGTTTTCAGCACCTTCAAAGCCTCGGTGCCGCAGATTTATCTGGATATAGATCGGGAGAAAGCAAAGACCCTGGGCGTACCCCTGGCCCGGATCTTTTCCACTTTGGGCGGCGAAATGGGTAAGAACTATGTCAATGACTTCAATAAGTTCGGCAAAACCTATCAGGTTCTGACCCAGGCCGAGGCGCTGTTCCGTACCAATGAGGGCGACATCTACAATCTCTACACACGCAATGACGATGGTGAAATGGTGCCGCTGCGGACCCTGCTGAGAACCAGTCCGTTTTTCGGTCCCGACATGGTCACCCGGTTCAATATCTACCGTGCCATCAAAATCAACGGATCGGCCGCCCAGGGGTACAGCTCCGGCCAGGCTTTGGATGCGATGGAGAATCTGGCCAACACTCGGCTGCCGCCGGGCTACGCCTATGAATGGACCGGCCAGGCCTATCAGGAAAAGATCGCCGGCGGCCAGATCGGGATCATCTTCGCCATGGCGCTGGTTTTTGTGTTCCTCTTCCTGGTGGCCCAGTACGAAAGCTGGTCGATTCCCATACCCGTCTTGATGTCCGTTCCCCTGGCCATCATGGGCGCGGTGGTCGGTCAGACCTGGGCAGGATTGGACAACGATGTATACATGCAGGTCGGCATCGTTTTGTTGATGGGGCTCGCAACCAAGAACGCCATCCTGATTGTCGAGTTTGCCAAGGAACAGCGCGAGGTGGAGGGCATGTCGGTTGCCGATGCGGCAATCACCGCCGCCCGCCTGCGCCTGCGCGCGGTGCTGATGACCGCCTTCTCCTTCGTGTTGGGGGTTATTCCGCTGGTGATCGCCATGGGAGCCGGTGCCGCGAGCCGGCGCTCCCTGGGCACCGCCGTGTTTTCCGGGATGGTGGCAGCCTCAATTCTGGTGCCGCTCATGGTCCCCCTGTTCTACACGGTCGTGCAGAGAATTCGGGAGAAGGTCAAAGGGGTCAGCTTTGACAAACCACAGAACGAGCCCGCGGCCGATGCACCTTCGGACGCTCGCTAAAACCGCTGTGCGCTTCAGCGATACCATCGACAGATTCTGCGCGGTGGGCGGTTGACTCCGGTGCCGTTGCCCCTCAGCGCGACGGGCGCTGGACGGACGGTGTTGCTGTCGGCAGCCACGATTTCGTGGACATGCAAAGTCCAGGTCGGGTTGTCGCCAGCGCAAAAAAACGGGTCATTCAGAAGGTTCTCTTGGTGCGACCCTGCTCTCCCCGAATCAAAGCGCGATCCGAGCGAGGAAATCAGGATTTTCCGTGAACTTGATTCAGCCCCAACAATCGTACCGCTAACCTGGGCATAGTCTTCAATCCCATTAGATTGCCTGGGATTGTGACTTGAAAGCGAAAACGCTAATGTGCTGCCCCAGCATTTGCGTCGAGACAGTTTTGTTTTTTTGACCAAGTTGCTCGGTCGCGATTGTCAGGTGCGCTTGTAGCGGATTTCGGATCAACACTTGTGCTTGTGGCGCACCAGCCCAGGTCCATGCCTGTTTCCAGCATAAGCATCGAGAATCGAGCGCCGTTTATCGTGGCCGAGCGGCCCGGTCATTACCCAATCCCAGAGATTGCATGCACATGAACCCACGTTGGCCGAGCCTCAAAACAAGGGGCGTTCTGAGTAGGGGCAGGCGATGCACGAAAGGGTTGCCTGCGGTGTTCCGGGTCGCGTTGATGGCCACGGCCTTGCTCTCGATCGTGGCGTGTACACATCCGGTTGGCGTGCAAGGCGGCGGGGATCTCGTTTCCGCAACGGGCGACAGGGATTGCTCCATGGAACAGGGGCAGTGCGATTTTGTGGTCATCAACGAGTATGACGAATCATACACCGCCGCGCCGAGGCCAGGGTTTCAGTTCAGCCACTGGGAGGGTTGCGGCGATGAGAACGGTCCGGTCTGTTCATGGAACATACCGGCTGAAACCGTCAAGCAATACTGGGGCAGCACTGCTTCGGTGCCAATGATCGCTGTTTTCACTCCTGAATCGGTGGCGAGCATCACCGCCGACGTTGCCTTCATCGCTGGACAGGCCCGCCCGAAAGGCTCGGAACACCACCTTGCGGTGCAGAATATGTGCGCCAGCCGGCTGACAGAGCTGGGGTTCTCGGTTGATCGGCAGACCTCTGATCGGCTGGGAATCACAAACGTGGTGGGTGTTGCCCAGGGCCGATCTGATGAGACTGTCGTCGTTTCGGCGCACTACGATTCGGTCATCGGTTGCGCCGGGGCCGATGACAACGCCAGCGGTGTCGCCGGTCTGCTTGAAACGGCTCGGGTGTTGGCTCAGGAGCGTCATCAGCGCACCCTCGTGGTGGCGTGCTGGGATGGCGAGGAGACGGGCTATGAGGGTTCCCGCAGCTACGCACGGGCCCAAGCCGAAGCGGGCGTGCCCATAGAAGCGGTTTTCGTCTATGAGATGATTGGCTACCGCGATTCGGCACCGTACACGCAGTACGTGGCGCCCGGTTTCGACCGGATGTATCCTGATCAACAGGCCTTGCTCGACACCACTCTGAGCCGAGGCGACTTTGTTACCTGGGTGTACGATTTGGGTGCCGAGAAATTCGTGGCTGAACTCGGTGACAACGCGAAGGCTGCTGGGCTCCAAGTGGTCGAGGTTCCCGTTACGGACACTGGCTCATCCCTGATACAGGACTTGCGTCGATCGGATCACGCTTCTTTCTGGGATGTGGGAATCCCTGCAGTGATGGTGACGGATACGGGTCCGTTTCGTAATCCGAATTACCACTGCCAAAGCGGCCCCGATACGCCAGAAACGCTGGACTACGAGTTTGCCGACGCGATCGTAACCCTGACAACCAAAGTCATACGGGATGCGCTCAACCCCTGATCGGACAGCCTTTCTGCGCTGCGCCTGGCAGGTACGTTCGGATCAGGTCCACAGTCCTCCCTGCCGCCGCCAGCCCGGCGTCCGGCAAAGCAACCAAGAATAGCCCACTAAGTTTCCGGCATTTTGTTGTCGGAAGCTTTCTGGTGCTCTCGTATCAGCAACACGGTAGCGGCGAGCCAGCAAACAACCAGTGAAACGTTGAAGACAAAAAATGACTGTGTGCTCAGCGCGAATGCGTGGACACCAATCAGCACCGTGATCGCGGCCAGACCGTCTCCCAGCCGAACATAGAGGGTGTCGATGGCCGGCTTGCCGCGGAACTTCATCGCCGAACTCACCGGCAGCCACAGTACGTGCCGGGCGGTATTGTTGATCGAGTAGTCGGTCGCGTTCTCCGCAATTTTCATTACTTTCACGATTGCCAGGACCGGTAGCAGCGCCATGATCGAGTATGACATCAGCGCAATCACGGGCAGCATCAAGGCAATGGTCGCAAAACCACCGTATTTCAACAGGCGCGAAGCGACAAATGCCTGCAGTATCAGGGCGACGATGTTCACCCAGAAAAAGAAATCACCGTAAAACGCGGTGGTGCCGTCGCGGGTGAACTCGAGCACTGCGGTGGTGCCACTGAACCCCTGTTCCAAGGCTTGGCCGGCCAGGCTCTCCTGAATGACCCGAAACAGAAGATTTTCGCCGTTGGTGTTTACCCAGTTGGTCAACAGCGTAACGAGGGCCGCGGCGAACAAGAACCGGCTCATCAGGACCAGTTTTGCGCCGCTCAGCAGAGATTCGGTGCCGGATCCCGGTTCCGATTGCCCCGCCGCCGCCGCCGCCGCCGGCGCCTTACCCTGCGACTCGCGGCGATCGACAATCCTGGTTAAACCAATGGAAACGAGCAGCGGCACTGTCGCCAGCAACAGGAGCATCTTGGTGTCGACCAAACCGGAATCCACAAGCTGGCTCACGATCCACGAACCCGCGGCCGCGCCTGAGGTTGCCCCGATGGCGATCATCGGCAGCATGCGCTTGCCCCGCTCATCGGTGTAGACATCGGCACAGAAGGTCCAGAACTGGGCCACCACAAAAACGCCAAACATCCCGACCCATATGTAGAAAACGATGCCGGAGAAGGGTAAAGCCTCGAAGAAAAAGCCGGGCTGCAGTACCCAGAAAATCACCAGATTCGAAATGCAGAACAGGGTTGCCCAGGTGACCAGCTTAGCCCGATTGAGATGTCCGGCAAGGCGGGCGTACCAACCCACCACAAACACCAGAATGATGCTC
Source organism: uncultured Gammaproteobacteria bacterium (assembly GCA_963783675.1). Lineage (GTDB taxonomy): Bacteria > Pseudomonadota > Gammaproteobacteria > Competibacterales > JAHEDQ01 > JAHEDQ01. The sequence goes on along the minus strand of CAWAOU010000016.1, from coordinate 140,787 downwards.
TGAGCGAAGCTCGAATATGCCTTGACCTCCATCTTGGACAGGCCACTGACGTCCGAGATGGCAATCCAGCCTTCTCGCAGCGGTTTCACAAAATAATACGCGCACAGAATGAGAAACACGTTGGTAAACATCAGCAGCGCGGTTTTGCCCTCTCCCGGTCGGACTTCAGTGAACAACCCGAGAACACGCTCGACCACTGAGCGCTGCACTGAAGGAAAGGCAGGATCCTGGCCTATCGCCATGAATGAAGACTCTTGAGTTTTGCCTCGAACTTGTCGCTTTCCGAAGGCGTGTCCTGATACTCGTACAGGCTACGTTCCCAGGATCCGTAAATTGGATTGGGTAGCATGATCCAGGAATGCCCCCAGCGGGTGGATGACAGTTCGGTTGCCTCTGCGACCGCAAGCGTGGGCCCTTGGAGATGGATAAAGTCGTTCAAATCGTCACCCATGATCAGTGCGATGCGGTAGTCCGACGAAATCGAGGCACGCCGGCTGGATTTGTCGGCCGAATCCCAGCCGTCCAACACCTTCCCATCCTGGCCAACGGTACCGCGCAACAGCACCGATCTCTCGTTGGAAACTCGGTCCTGGGGCAGAAAGCCCTCTGTGACCAGGTTCGAAATGGTGAACGGTTTCAATTGCACCCGTTGTTCCACGGACTCGATCCGACCGTTTTCGTTGAGGTCGAGTTCACCCTGATGGGCACGGTTTGACACATAAAACACGGTGACCTCTCGCGCCCAAGCGTACCGCACAAACTCCAAAGCGCCGGGGATGGCCTTTGCGCTTGCCTCCATGACCCAGGCGTTCCAGCTGCCGGGGGTGAAGCATTCATCGTTTTTCACCAGCCATGCTTGATACGGCAAACTGCTCAGTACAGTCTCGTCGATGTCAAGAATCACCGCCACCGGCCGTGACGAAAGCAAACGGGCTTCAGCATCGGTGGCCGGCGTCTGCGAATCCAGCGCTGTCCAGGTCGGGTCGCGAAGCGCATCATCGAGATTCCGCCGAGCCACACTGAATGCACCCACAGCCAACGCACTATACTCATGGCTGGTTTGCATCCAGGCCGTGCTGTCCAGATCGGCCTTGGCCGTAAAGCGGTTAGCGCAGCCGCAGGATAGCGACAGTCCCAGCAGAACAACGAAAAACCAGCGCATGCGACTGCAGAGGGTCAATGTCGGAACGCCCTCAAAGTATCGACTCTCGTTCCATGTTACAGACGAAAATGGCATTCTCGGCGCCGGAGGAAGGCTGCCCGGTTGGATTGTCCGCGTCGCTGGTGCTCGCTTCCGACGGCCGAGTTCACTATCGCACGGCTCCTTTCAATGCCCAAGCCCGCGACGTCAACTTTATGGAGCCGTTTTCGGCAATCGGCAAAGTTTGTTGCATACGAAGCCTGAGCCGGTGTCGCGCCGCTGCATCAAGGCTCATGCAATAGGCCGGCGCGGGTCCCGCACCCAGGGTAAAAGGTTGCCAGTAGTCATCAAAGTCGGTGAACATGGTGGACACCTCGATGGCGATCGTTTCCACTTTCGAAACGCCGGCTGTAACCATCATCTCCCGCAAGCCCCCAGGAGTGCAAAAAGGAAAGCGTGCGCTTTCCACCCGGTCGCGGACGTTCGGGTCGAGGGCGGTCGCCGCCATCCAGAACAGGTGCATGAACTCGACGCCGCCACCCGGATAATCCCATACGTAGAACGCAACCAAGCCGTCGGGTCGGATCACGCGTTTCATCTCACTCAGGGCTTTGATCGGGTCCTGAACAAAGTTTAGCGCCAGGGCTGACGTCGCCACGTCGAGGCTGGCATCGCCCAGGGGCAGGTCCTGGGCGTCGCCGATGTGGAACTCGGCCCGGGAATCGGGCACGTTCTTTCGCGCCTGGGCAATGAACCCGTCTGACGGGTCCATGCCGATCAGATTGGCGGCGTCGCACCGGGCCAGGATCTGATCCGAAAGGGCACCGGTACCGCAACCGACGTCCAACCAGTCGAGCTGCGGGCCGGGTGCCAGCCAGTCCAAGAAGCGTGGTGCCAATCGGCGGCTCCAGCGACCCATGTTGGCGTCGTAGCTGTTTCCTTCGCCCCAGGCATCCTCGCGTGAAATGTCGCTCATGGTCTGGCACCCCCTCATCGTGACTAGGCAGCTATAGTCTATCGAATAGCGCTGTAGACACATGGGGCGCGCCTGGCGAACCGCTTGGCGGCACCGCCAAGCGGACCTGAAACCATGGGGCACTGAAGCTGCCGGCTGGTCGGTCAACAGCCGTACTGTTCACGGGAGGATGGATGGAGGAACGAGCCGTGTCGGCGACATTCAAGCAACTTGAGCAGTCCGGCTGGACTGAGAAGGCAGGTGCATACGATGCCCATTTTGGCGTCATAACCGGTCAGGCCAACACGCACGTATTGGACGCGGCTGGTGGGCTTGACGGCCGGGCGGTGCTGGACGTCTGTTGTGGCCCCGGCGAACTGACCCTGATGGCCGCCGCCCGTGGCGCGCACGCCACCGGTGTGGACTTTGCGCCCAGCATGATCGAACTGGCGAGGGTTAAGCAGTCGGCGGTGGCGTTCCAGGTCGGGGATGCCGAAGCGCTGGATTTTCCCGATCATCAGTTCGATGCCGTTTTGTGCTCGTTCGGCCTCTGGCATCTGGCTGAGCCGGACAAGGCCATCGCCGAGGCCGCGCGGGTGCTGCGACCCGGTGGGGTCTACGTGTACACAACGTGGTTGCCACCGGAAGCGGGTTGGGACATGTTCGATCTGCTCACCAATGCGATCGCTGAATACGGCAGTGCCGAGGTGAATCTTCCCCCCGCCCCGCCGCCGTTCCGGTTCGCCGATGAGGCGGAGGCGACCGCGGTGCTCGAGGCCGCAGCCCTCAACCCCGTTTGCTTTGAACGCCGGATGGCCATATGGACCGGCGACAGCGGTCAGGCACTTCTGGACATGATCTACAAGGCCATCGTCAGGACACCCATGATGATCGACGCGCAACCCCCTGATGCACGGGAGGCCATTCACGATGCACTTCGATCGGGTGCGGAGGCGATGCGGAAGAACGGTCGGATCTCCATGCGCTGGCCGTATCTGATCGGTTCCGGCCGGCTTCGCGCATAGCCTTGCGGCACTGACCCATGCACCCGCGTCGCCTGGCTTTGATGCCCACAGCCCGGTTGGATTTGGCCGAGGGCTGTACCCGATTGCACCCGCCCTGGTTCCGAAGGCACCGGGCTGCACCTATACTCCCGCCATGACTGTACGCGACGTATTGAGAATGGGGCATCCCCTGCTGCGGGAAGTCTCTGTGCCTGTTAATCGATTCGATTCCGACGAGTTGCATCGGCTGATCGCCGATATGGATGACACCATGCGCGCGTTGGACGGCGCCGGCCTGGCGGCGCCACAGATCGGCGTGGGCCTGCGGGTGGTGATATTCGAGGTCAATGCCAATCCGCGCTATCCGGACGTGGAACCGGTGCCATACACCGTGTTGGTGAACCCCGTCCTGACCCCGGTGGGCGAGGACATGGACGAAGACTGGGAAGGGTGTCTCTCCGTGCCCGGCCTGCGCGGCTTAGTGCCTCGATATCGCCGGTTGCGGTATCAGGGCTGTGACGCCCTGGGTGCACCCATCGATCGGACGGTGGCAGGCTTCCATGCCCGCGTGGTGCAGCATGAGGTGGATCATCTGGACGGAATTCTGTATCCGCAGCGCATCCGAGACCTGCGCAATCTCGGGTTTGAAGATGCCCTTGCAGGCCAGGTGGCGGCCATGCCGGAATGAGATCTGGCGTGTAACCCCCCAGAGGTAGACCGATGCCCATAATCCTCTGCTATGGTGACTCCAACACCTGGGGAGCGGTGCCCATCACCGATCTTGCCCGAATCGATCGCTATGCTGCCGATGTCCGCTGGCCAGGGGTCATGCGCCGGGCGTTGGGTCCGGAGTACACGGTGTACGAGGACGGCCTGAACGGGCGCACCACGGTGTTCGATGATCCCATTGAGGGGGCCCATAAGAACGGCCGCTCGCAGCTTGAGGCCTCGCTCGAGACCCATATGCCCTGTGACCTGGTGATCCTGATGTTGGGCACCAACGATTTCAAAACCCGTTTTGGGGTCAGCGCCTTCGACATCGCCATGGGTGCAGGTGCGCTGGTGGAGGACATACGCCGGCCCGGACCTGCCCGGGAACGCCTTGGCCCGGTGCCAAAAGTACTGCTTGTGGCTCCTGCGCCCCTGGGGCCGCAGACCGTGCTCAAGGGGCTGTTCGCTGGCCGTGAGGCGGCTTCCAGGGAGCTTGGCGGGTATCTCGGTCAGATCGCCGAACTCAAACGGTGCGGTTTCCTGGATGCGGCGGAGCACATCCAGACCAGCCGGGTCGATGCCACCCACCTGGACGCGGATCAACACGGAATCCTCGGCGTGGCGATGGCGCGATCCGTGCGCGAGATGTTCGGCAATACCGTATGAGGTATGCGGCGTGCGGTCTGGCGTGTGCGACCTTGGCCCTGAGCGCCTGCACAGTGGGTCCCGATTTTGTGGACCCCGATGTGACTGTGAACCCGCAATGGCGTGAGCAATCACCCGATTTGCGCGCCAGTGAGAGCGCAGCCGACCGGGCGTGGTGGCAAGCGCTCGACAGTCCTACACTGGACATGCTGGTGGACACGGCCTATCGCAACAATCCCAATCTGCAGGTGGCCGGGGTGCGTATTCTCCAGGCCCAGGCCCAGCTCAACATCGCCATAGGCGCTCAGTTTCCCCAGCAGCAGGCCTTGACCGGCTCGATCAACTACCAGTACGCGAATACAGGCTTGCTCGACTCCGGGACGGATGTCGTCACCGACCGGATTGGTTTTGGCGCGACCTGGGAGATCGATTTCTGGGGCAAGTATCGGCGCGGCATCGAGGCGGACCAGGCCGCCCTGTTCAGCACCATCGCGGCCTATGACGATGCCCTGGTCACGCTGGTCGCCAGCGTCGCCAACGGTTTCGTTGCAATCCGAACGCTGGACGCTCAGTTGGCGGTGAACGCCGCCAATGCCGAGGTCCAGCGCGAGGGTTTGCGTTTGGCCCGGGTCCGTTTCGAAAACGGTGAAACCAGTGCGCTGGACGTGTCCCAGGCCACAACCCGGCTGGCGGAAACCCAGGCTCAGATTCCGGGTCTCGAGCAGCAGTGGCGGCAGACCGCCAACACGCTGAGCCTGCTGCTGGGGGAGGCGCCGGGTTATGCCGATCCCATGCTGGCAGACACCATCGACGTACCCAGGGCGCCACCCCAGGTGGACGTGGGGATACCCCTGGACCTATTGCGCCGACGACCGGACGTGCGTGAGTCTCTGCAGACGGCGGCGGCGCAGTCGGCGGTGATTGGTGTGGCCGAGTCCCAGCTCTATCCCTCGTTTTCCCTGTCCGGTTTCTTTGGCTATGGCTCCACCAACCTGGGCCGATCGTCCGTGTCTGATATTTTTAACTGGAACAGCCGATTCGCTCAGGCTGGGGCGGGTTTCGTATTCCCGATCTTCAACTACGGACGGCTGACCAACCAGGTGCGGGTACAGGACGCGCTGTTCCAGGAAGCGGTGCTCAGTTATCAAAACACGGTGCTGGCGGCCCAGCAGGATGTGGAGAATGCGCTGGCCGCTTTTGTTTACGGCAAGCGCATTGTGGCCGCGCTCACCGAGGCCGCGGTCTCGGCGAGACGTACGACCGGGCTGGCCATGATCCAGTACAAGGACGGCGAGACCGGTTTCACCGCGGTGCTCAACGCGTTCGACTCGCAGCTCCAGGTGGAAAACGCCCTGGCACAAAGCCGAGGACAGGTTCTACTCGCCTTGGTTTCGGTTTACCGCGCTCTGGGTGGCGGCTGGCAGATCCGCCAGGGACGCAGCATCGTGTCCGAGGCGGTGGCGGACGATATGCGTCAACGCACCAATTGGGGCGAGGTGCTGCCTGCCGCCGGCGCTGAAGCGCCGGACAGCGAACAACCAGCCCCTTCGCCCACGGGAGGCGTAACCGAAGTGACCACACCATGACCAGGATGCGCTCTTTTGCCCTGACGCTGGCCGCGATGTCCGCGATCCCATGGTGCCCGCCCGCTGCATTGGCGCAGCAAGCCGCGGCGCCCAACGAGGTCACGGTCCAGCGGCCCAAGCCCGCCGCCGTCAGTGAGCATTTGGACGCCACCGGAACCTTCGAGGCGTCGGCCACGGCAAACATCGTCGCCCGGGTGGACGGGGTACTGGAAGCGGTGCATTTCCGGGACGGAAGTCGGGTGGCCAAGGGCGCGCCTTTGTTCTCCATCCAGCGCAACACCTATGAACAGCAGTTGAAGCTGTATCAGGCACAACTCAGCCAGGCCCAAAGCGAGTACGCCCGGCAGCTGCGCTTGATCTCGCAGGACGCGACCTCGCAGACGCGGGTTGAAAGCTGGCGGGCAAAACGTGACGAGGCCGATGCCAATACGCAGCTCGCGGCCATCAATCTGGGCTATACGGAAATCAGCGCGCCCTTTGCCGGGCAACTCGGGGCGCGTCTGGTGGATGCCGGAAACCTGGTGGGTCCCAACACCGGGGTGACCCAGCTGGTGGCGTTGCAGCAGGTCGATCCGATTTATCTAGATTTCAGCATCAATGCACCGGACGCTCTCGGCGTGCGGCGCCGTCTCATGGCCCAGGACGATGATCCGATGAAGCAGGTTGGCACGCTTCCGGTGCTGGTGGCCATTGGTAACGACAGCGATTACCCCTACCAGGGCACCCTGGACTACGTTGCCCCTGGCGTGGATCAGGGCAGTGGCACCATTCAATTGCGCGCCGTGCTCGACAACCCGGACGGCCTGTTTGTGCCCGGCCTGTTCGCCCGGGTCAGAATCCGATTTGGCAGTCCGATCCAGCATCTTGCGGTGCCAAACCGGGCGGTGGAGCGAGATCAGGCCGGCGCCTTCGTGCTGGTGGTGGATGATCAGGACGTGGTCCGTCAGAAACGGATCCAGGTGGGCGAGCAAAAGGGTGAGTCGCGTGTGGTGACGGGTGGCTTGGATGCCACCGACCGGATCATCGTCAAGGGTTTGGCCTACGCCAGGCCGGGACAGAAAGTGAAGGTGCTGGAGGCGAGTCCGTGAGGCGGGGGCCGCAGCCGTCATGATGGCCAAGTTCTTTATCGAACGGCCGGTGCTGGCCAACGTCATTGCCTGTGTCATGTTGCTGTTGGGTGGCGTGGCGATATTTCAATTGCCGGTGGCCCAGTATCCTCCGATCACGCCGGTCACCGTGCAGGTCAATGCCCGGTTTCCCGGTGCCAGCGCCCAGACCCTGGTGGAAACCGTGGCCCTGCCCATCGAGCAGCAGGTGGACGGGGTTCAGAACATGCTCTACATGGAATCCACCAGCGCCAGCAACGGTCAGTACACCCTGACCGTGACCTTTGATATCGGCACCGATCCCGACATCGCCCAGGTACTGGTGCAGAACCGGGTGGCCGCCGCCACCGCGCAGCTGCCCTCGGCAGTGCAGCAGCAAGGGGTGGTCACCAGCAAGAAGTCCACCTCGATCCTGCAGATCGTCACCCTGCAATCCAGCAACAGTGAGTACGACGCCCTGTTTCTGAGCAACTACGCCACCATCTCGTTACGGGATGAGCTGGCGCGTTTGCCCGGAGTGGGCGACGTGGTGGTGTTTGGCATCGGTGAGTACAGCATGCGCATCTGGCTCGATCCGGAGAAGATGCAGCAGCGTTCCCTGACGCCGTCCGACGTGATTCAGGCCATTCAGGGCGAAAACGTAAAAGTTGGAGCGGGCCAACTGGGTATGCCGCCGGCACCCAGCAGCCAGGATTTTCAGATGGATGTGAACGTGTCTGGTCCGCTGGATCAGGCGGACCAGTTCGAGTCCATTATCGTCAAGGCGCAACAAGGCAGGGGCGGGCAGATCACCCGGGTGCGCGATGTGGCGCGGGTGGAACTCGGGGCCCGGAGCTACAGCCAGTCCTTCAATCTGGATGGAAAGCCGGCAGGTGGTCTGGCGATTTTCCTGCTGCCCGAAGCCAATGCGCTGGATACGGCCGAGGCCGTCAAGGCCCGGATGGACCGCCTGGCGAAAGCGTTCCCGGAAGGATTGACCTACGGGATTCCCCTGGACACCACCGATTTCGTGTCCCAGTCCATTGATGAAGTCTATGTCACCTTGTTCCAGGCCGGGGTTTTGGTGCTGGTGGTCATTGTACTGTTCCTGCAAAGTTTCCGCGCCATCCTGGTGCCGGTGACCACAGTCCCGGTGACCATCATCGGCGCCTTCGCCGCCATGTATATGCTGGATTTCAGCATCAACACGCTGACCCTGTTCGCCATCGTGCTGTCCATCGGCATCGTGGTGGACGACGCCATCGTGGTGGTGGAGGGCTCGACCCAACACATCGAGCGGGGCAAGTCACCCCGGCAGGCCGCCATCGACGCCATGTCAGAGCTCACCGGCCCCATCGTGGGGATCACCCTGGTCTTGATGTCCGTCTTTGTTCCGGCCGCCTTCCTACCGGGGGTAACCGGCCAGATGTATCGACAGTTCGCCCTGGTCATTGCCGCCACCGCCTTGATCAGCGCCATTAACGCCCTGACTCTGAAGCCGACCCAATGCGGCCAGTGGTTGCGCCCGGTCAACCCGGCGGCGGGCAAATTTATTGTGTTCCGGGGTTTTAACTGGCTGTACGCCCGCATGGAACGGGGCTATGTGGGGTTGGTCCGCCGGTTGGCCGGGCACAGCGGCATTGCCGTGCTGATGGCATTGCTGCTGGTGGTGGTCGCCGGCTGGGGATTCACTCGGGTGCCCACCGGTTTCATACCGGTGGAGGATCAGGGCTACATGGTGATCTCGGTTCAACTGCCCAGCGGTGCGACCCTGGACCGAACCGGCCAGGCGCTGACAGCGCTGTCGGAGCGGGTGTCCAAGGTGCCGGGCGTGCTGCATGCGGTGACCATTGCCGGGACCTCGCTGCTGCAGAACAGCGCCCCGCAGTCCAGTTCCGGCGTGATCTACGTGATTCTCGAGCCCTGGGATCAGCGGGGTAAGGCAGAGGGCCTGCTGCCCCTCTATCAGGCACTGTCCGATACGGTCCAGGGCGTAGAGGAGGCGAAATCCCTGGTGCTGGTGCCGCCGCCGATACAGGGTGTGGGTCTGGCCAGCGGGTTCCAGATGCAGGTCAACCTGATAGACAACAACTACGACTATGGAAAGCTCCAGGACGTGGCCGCGAAGATCGGGGAGGCCGGGGCCAAGCATGAGGGTATTCGCTTTGCCTTCAGCCCGTTTCGGGCCGACGCACCCAATGTGGACGTGGTGCTGGATCGAAGCAAAGCCGAGACCTTTGCGGTACCGGTGGGGGATGCCTTCAGCACCCTGCAAAGCTACCTCGGCTCCAGCTATGTCAACCAGTTCACCCGTTTCGGGCACAACTTCATGGTGTTTGCCCAGGCGGACCAGCCGTTTCGCTTGACCCCCGATGACATCATGCAGTTCTACGTGCGCAGCAACACGGGTGATATGGTGCCCATCGGTTCGCTGGTGGAAATGACACCCGGGGTCGGGCCGGATCTGATCTCGCTCTACAACCTTTACCCGTCGGCCACCGTGGTTGGCGTCCCGGACCGGGGCTTCAGCACGGGCCAGGCCATGACCGCGATGGAGCAGATCGCCGATGCAAGTCTGGCCGGCGGTATGGACTACCAGTGGACCGGCATGTCCTACCAGGAAAAGCTGCTGGGCAATACGGAGTACTTTATTTTCGCCCTGTCCGTGCTGCTGGTGTACTTCGTTCTAGCCGGCCAGTATGAAAGCTGGCTGATACCCGGCGCGGTTATTTTCGCCGTGCCGCTGGCGCTTTTGGGCACGGTGAGCGTCTTGCTGGCGGTGGGCATAGCCAACAACCTCTACGTGCAAATCGGGCTGGTGCTGTTGATTGCACTGTCGGCCAAGAATGCGATCCTGATTGTGGAGGTGGCAAGAGAGCGCTACAACCAGGGCGCCGACGCCGTGTCCGCGGCGGTTGAGGCCGCCCAGGTTCGGTTTCGGCCGATTCTGATGACCTCGTTTGCATTTATTCTCGGGGTGTTGCCCCTGGTGCTGGCCAGTGGCGCGGGAGCCAATTCACGCAAATCCATCGGCATCACCGTACTCAGCGGCATGCTTGCATCAACCTGCCTGGCGCTGCTGTTCGTACCCGCGTTCTATGTGTTTCTGCAGAAGCTGGCGGATCGCAAGGGACGCCGCAACACGGTGCCATCGGACGCGGGTTGAATGACGCCCTGGCGGTGTCGCCGTGCTATTTTCCGGCGCCGGCGATCTGGTCGCCGTCCCGGGTGAGGTAGTAGGCCCCCAGAATCGGTACGAAGGTCACCACCACCACCACCATGGCCACCACATTGGTGACCGGCCGCTGTCGCGGTCTGACCAGTTCCTCCAGCATCCAGATCGGAAGCGTGGCCTGTTGGCCGGCGGTGAAGGTGGTGACGATCACCTCGTCGAAGGACAGGGCAAAGGCCAGCATGCCACCGGCCAGCAGCGCGGTGGCGATGTTGGGCAGGATCACATATCGAAAGGTCTGGAAGCCGTCGGCGCCCAGATCCATAGACGCCTCGATCAGGGATCCGGAGGTGCGGCGAAATCGGGCCACGGCATTGTTATAGACCACCACCACGCAGAAGGTGGCGTGGCCCAGCACAATGGTCCAGAACGAGAACCGGATGTCGGCCAGGTTAAAGGCGGATCGCAGCGCGATGCCGGTGATGATGCCGGGCAGTGCGATGGGCAGGATCACCAGCAGTGACAGCGTCTCCCGGCCGAAAAATCTTGAGCGGGACACCGCCGCCGCGCACAGCGTCCCCAGTACCAGCGCCACCAGGGTCGAAATCGTCGCCACCTGCACCGACAGGGTCAGGGCCTCCCACACATCGGACCGCTCCCAGGTGACGCCCAGCCATTTCAGGGTGAAGCCCGGCGGCGGCCACTGGTAGCTTTTTTCCTCGGTGGTGAAGGCGTAGACGAAAATCAACGCGATCGGCAGGTGCAGAAACAGCAGTCCGGCCACGGCTGCGATCTTCAGCCCCAGCGGTGCCGACTGGGAGTGGTCAGAGCGCATCGAAGGCCCCTTGACGTTTGGCCAGCCAGAGATAGACCCCCATGATCACGATGGGCACCACGGTAAACGCCGCTGCCAGGGGAATGTTGCCGGCGGTGCCCTGCTGTGCGTACACCGCTTGGCCGATGAATAGCCTCGAAGTGCCGATGATCTGGGGGATGATGTAGTCGCCCAGGGTGAGCGAAAAGGTGAAGATCGAGCCGGCGATCATGCCGGGCAGGGCCAGCGGCAGAATCACGTGACGCAGTGTTTGTCGCGGGGCCGCGCCCAGATCCGAAGAGGCCTCGGTCAGGGTGGCCGGCACCCGTTCCAGAGCCGCCTGCAGCGGCAGGATCATGAACGGCAGCCAGACGTAAAGAAACACCACAAAGGTGCCGATATAACTGATGGACAGGGAGTTTCCGCCAATAATCGGGATGGCCAGCAGGGCATCCAGCAGCCAGGTCAGATGCAGTTTGGCAAACACCCAGTTGAGTATGCCCTCCTTTGCCAGGATCAGTTTCCAGGCGTAGATCTTCACCAGGTAGCTGGACCACAAGGGCAGCATCACCCCTAAATAGAACAAAGCCTTCCACTTGCCCCGTGCGTAGCGCGCGGCGTAGTAGGCGATGGGAAAGGCGACCACCGCGGCGGCGACGGTGACCAGAGCCGCCATGGTTACGGTGCGCACGATGATGTCGAAATTGGAGGGCCGCAGCAGCTCGCCATAGGTCTTCAGGGTGAACTCGTAGCGCACCAGGCCGGAGAACTCGTCGATGGAGAAAAAGCTCTGGGCAAGCAGTGCGAACAGGGCGCCGAGATAGATGATGCCCAGCCACAGCACCGGTGGCAGCAGCATCAGAAACAGCAGCAGATTCGGTCTGCGCCAGAACAGATCCCACAGGCCGCCGAACAGGCCCCGTCGTCCGGGCAGAATGGCCGTGCCGGACCCGCTCATTCCTCGCCGGTCATAAAGTGAACCGCCTCCGGCGCCCAGGACACGGTCACCGTATCCCCGTCCGCCGGCAAGGCCTGGCCGGTGGGGACCATCGCGCTGAGGCGCAGGCCTTCGGCATCGAGCACCAGACGGGTGCTGGCGCCGAGATAGGCCCGGGAGATCAGACGGGCCTGGATGCCGTCCTCCCGACCCAGGGTGACCGCCTCGGGGCGTAGGCTCGCCCAGGCATCCCGTCCCCACCGGGCCTGGACGAAAGCTGGTGGCAGCACGTTGGATGAGCCCACGAATTCGGCGACAAAGCGGGTGTTCGGTCGCTGGTAGATGTCTTCGGGGCTGCCCACCTGGATGATGCGTCCCTGGTCGAAGACGGCAACGCGATCGGCCATGGACAGCGCCTCCCCCTGATCGTGGGTGACAAACACAAAGGTGATGGCCAGGGATTTTTGCAGGGCCTTGAGCTCTTCCTGCATCTGTTCCCGCAGGCGCAGATCCAGCGCCCCCAGGGGTTCGTCCAGCAGCAGCACCTTGGGCCGATTGACCAGGGCCCGGGCCAGGGCCACCCGCTGACGCTGGCCGCCGGACAGCTGGCCCGGGCGGCGTGTCCCGTAGCCGGGCAACTGAACCAGTTCCAGCGCCTGTTCCGCCGCCCGATGACGGTCCGGCTTTGCCACGCCCCGCACCATCAGGCTGTAGGCGACGTTGTCCAGCACATTCAGATGCGGGAACAGGGCATAGTCCTGAAACACCGTGTTGACGTTGCGCCGATAGGGCGGGACGCCTTCCGCCGTTTCGCCGAAGATTTCGATGTGCCCGGCGGTGGGTTGTTCGAAACCGGCGATCAGGCGCAGACAGGTCGTCTTGCCCGATCCTGATGGACCCAGCATGGCGAAAAACTCGCCCGCGGCGACCTCCAGATCCACCGCGTCCACCGCGCGGACGTCACCGAAATGTCGCGACACCCGGGAAAATCGGACCGCCCCGGTCATTGCATATCAGACCGCATCAGGGGTTTCCTGAATCGCAATCAACGTCCGCCGATGACGCCGATGTAGTCCGACACCCATCGGTAGTAGGGAACGCACTCGCCCTGGCTGGCGCATTTTGACACCGGGGTCTGCCAGAATTTGATGCGTTCGAAATCGTCCATGCCGTTGGTGGTGCAGCCCTCGGCGGTCTGTATGCCGCGGCCATCGGTGCAGGCGGCCGGTACCGATGGATTGGCGCCGAACCAGACCGATAGATCACTCTGCAAATTTGACGACAGGGTGTGTTCCATCCACATGTAGGCGCAGTTCGGGTTCTCCGCATCGGTATGCATCATGGTGGTGTCGGCCCAGCCGGTGGCCCCTTCCTGGGGGATTACCGAGGCGATGGGCTGTTTGTCCCCCGCCAGCAGGTTTACCTGGAATGGCCAGGAGCCCGAGGCCACCACGCCCTCGTTCTTGAAATCGTCGATCTGGATAAAGGCGTCGTGCCAGTATCGGCCGACTAACTGACGCTGTTGGCGTAGCAGGTCCAGGGCCGCCTTGTACTGATCCTCGTTCAGCTCGTACGGGCTTTTGATGCCCAGTTCCGGCTGATGGAACATCAGGTAGTTGGCGGCATCGGCCACGTGTATAGGCCCGTCGTAGGCCTGAACCCGGCCCTTGTTGGTGGCACCGTCCGACAGCGTCATTTCCTCGAACACCACGTTCCAGCTGGTGGGCGCTTCCTTGAACGCGGTGGTGTTGTACATCAGCACATTGGGCCCCCACATATACGGGGTGCCGTAGTGCATGCCGTCCACCGTATGCCAGGGCGCGTTTTTCAGGCGATCGTCCACCGTGCCCCAACTGGGAATCAGTGCGATGTTGACGGGTTGCACCCGCTTGCCCGCGATCAGCCGCAGCGAGGCGTCGCCGGAGGCGGTGACCAGGTCGAACCCACCCTCGTTCATCAGCGCCACCATCTCGTCCGAGGTGTTGGCGGTCTTGACCTTGACCTCGCAACCGGTGGCCGCCTCGAACTTCGACACCCAATCGAAGTTCTTGTCGGTTTCGCCGCGCTCGATGTAGCCCGGCCAGGCCACGATATTGACCTGCCCTTCGCCGGCGCCCAATTTGTCGAGCATATCGGCGGCGCCGGCGGTAGCGGCGACACCGGTCGCCAGCGCAAACGCGAACGCCGCGCATGAACCCAAGCCCGTCTTCATATGTGGTTTCCCCCGTTTGGCGGCCCGTCACACGATTGCGCCGGCCATTGTCAGTTATAGGTCGTTGACGCCGCCGGCACAATCTTCCACCCGACCCGGGTCGGGTGCTGGATGAGTCGGGTGCCTTCGCAAACACCCGCAAGCGACGGGGGATACGGGTCTATGGGGTGCCCAAACCGCGGGTCAACCTGACCCGCTTATAACGGGGTCTTTGCGCCCAACAGCCGGTACCGGGCGCGGGTGACGCCGTCCGAGCGGGGTAGGGGCGGTCGGCGGGCTGCGACGGGTATAGGGAGGAACCGACGCTGCCCGAACGCCGTTCAGACGATGAGTTCAAGGACAAGCATCGACCGTGCGGCTCAGGTTGAAATAACAACAACCGCCATCCTCGCCATGATACCAACATGGATTAACTTTTTTCCGTGGTGCTCAGTAATATTATTTGAATTTGATTATGTCAACAAAGTTAGCCCTTCTTGGACAGGCCGTAAGAACAACGCTAGTAGCTAACATTGGGGATGAGACGTATGTCGAAAGTGTCTTGGTCAGGAATTATAATGGTAATCGCTGGGTTGGTTTCCGGCATTCCTGAAAAGATATTTTATTGCAATCGACTTGACGAAAACGATGCTCTTCAGGAGAGTTTCTTTCTTGCGCTAGCCGTCATTTTGATAATCTTGGGAATCGCTTTGATCGCGGTTGTTGCCGTTCGCTATGTCGCCAGAAAAATGAAGCGACAAAATCTGACTACCCTTCATGCCAACAGAAAACTTGCGTAGCGCACGCCTTTTGTGTTCCACACAGCCAGGTTGTGCTATATGGATTGTGCCTCCCGAAGGGGAGCTTGAGAATCTCCGAAATAACTGCAGGCGGTCATAGCCTTGATCGTATCGCCATTGATAGTAACTCTTCCATCCCACTGATCGTTTGGGAGCCTCTGAAGAATTTGCGAAAAGGCGACAGAATCTCCATGAGGCGCTGTCCGCGTACAGAAAACCGGATGACTTGGCGATTTCCTGCCTGTTTTGCGTCTGCTTCCGGCCCGTTTCGCCCCGGTTCGCAGATTCCGGGCGGACGGGTCCGCTCAGGCCATCAACTGCCGCCTCTTCAGGTACAAATTGGTGAGCGCGATCAGGGTAAAGACCTGTGCCGCATTCTTGGCTAAGCCGCGGTATCGACCTTGGGCGTAGCCGAATTGGCGCTTCAGCACCCGAAATACATGCTCGACGCGACTGCGAATCGAGGACATCTTTCGATTGCGCCGCTTCTGCCCGCCACCCAATCGGCGTTTCGGCTGGGCTTTCAGCGCCACACCCCAGTAAACGCCCGCCTCGCGGGCCGCCCTGCTTGATACCTTTGTTCACGTAGCCGCGTCACCGAGCACCGAGCGATCGTCCTCGCGCAGCAGATTCGGCATCTCACTCATGTCGGGCGCGTTGGCCGGCGTGGCCGAGACGGTGTGCACGGCACCGCTGTTCACGTCCGCCCCCACCTGCAGCTTAATCCCGAAGTACCACCGGTTGCCTTTCTTGGTCTGGTGCATCTCCAGATCACGTGCCTTCGCCCGGTTCTTCGTCGAGGGCGCGGCGTGAATGATCGTGGCATCGATCATGGTGCCACCTTTGAGAAGCGCGTCTCGTTCCTCCAGCAGCGTGTTGATCGTGTCCAACATCCGCTTCGTCAACTGGCGGCGCTCGAGCAGGTGGCGAAACCTGAGAATTGTGCTCTCATCAGGCAAGGCGTCGTCGATCAACTCCAGCCCGGCAAAACGGCGCATCGATTCAATCTCGTAGAGCGCATCTTCCATCGCCGGATCGGACATTGCATACCACTGCTGCATGAAGTAGATCCGCAGCACGCTCTGAAGCGGCATCGGCGAGCGCCCGCGTTGGCCCTTGTTGGTGTAATGAGGTTCGATCAGCGCGATCAACTGCGCCCAAGGCACCGCCTGATCCATCTCCGCCAGAAACTTTTCCCGTCTCGTCTGCATCTTCTTCGACGGGTAGCTCAACGAGGCAAAGGTGGTTTGCTTCATCTGGTGTCTCTCGGTTGTGGGCGTCGAAGGGGTGTGGACCAATGATCGGCATTATACCCTGCCGGGAAATCTGCAGAGGTTCCTTAGGTATTTATGAACAGCAATTGCTAATTAGGGGGAGATAGAGAGTGATCATCGACGGACACAAAATAGAAGCGGGTGCTGTATTCGAAAGTGACATTTGTGTGGTCGGCGGTGGTGCCGGCGGAATCACCCTCGCACTAGAACTCGCGGCTGCAAACTTAGATGTAATATTGCTTGAGGGGGGTAGCACAGAACTGGATGATGCAACTCAGGACCTGTACAAGGGCACTTTGGTTAACAGCGGCTGCCATGCGCCTCTCCACGAATCCCGTCATCGCCAGCTTGGTGGAACTACAACGGTCTGGGGCGGCCGCTGCCTTCCACTCGATGATATCGATTTCGAAGAACGGGACTACGTCGACTTATCTGGATGGCCTTTTTCCAAGACAACATTAGAGCCCTTCTACCGTAGAGCCCAAGTTTACTGCGAAGTCGGTGAATATCTTTACAGTTCGAACCTCGCAGTTCCATCGGCACAACGAGATATGATCCCCGAATTCCCCGATGGTGAAGTGGTCACTAGCGCGTTGGAGCGATGGGGTCCCCCGACAAACTTCGGCCGCAGGTACAGGAGGCAGCTCGAGGACAGTCCATCCCTTCGGCTGTTTCTGAACAGCAATTGCACGAGTTTAGATCTGGCTCAGTCTAGTGATCGGATATCTCAGCTGACGGTCTCGTCGCTCAAAAGAAATAACTATTATGTAAAAGCAAAAGATTTCATCCTCGCGGCGGGTTGCCTTGAAACCACGCGGCTTTTGCTTGCGTCGAATTACATTCAGAAGGATGGGATTGGTAATCACTCGGGTTGGCTTGGCCGGGGTTATATGGGTCACATTTACGGCTCCATCGCGAAAATCAAATTAAAAGACCGTAAAAGTAATGTCGTTTACGGATTTGAAAAAACTCGGGACGGAATCTATTGTAGGCGCCGATTTTGGATACCTGAAGCCAAACAGAGAGAACGCGGTATCCTCAACTTTGTCGCATCGCTGGATAATTCCCCCAAGCATGATCCAGTCCATGGAAGTGGCGTACTCTCGATGAGTTACCTCGCCTTGCAGACGCCAGGGTTAAGGGATCTCCTTGCCCCCGGGTATCAGCGGAAATTGGCTCTTGGAAGGACCGAGATGTTAAAGAAGCGACTGGACGGCACCGACGTTAGCACATATGGAAAGCATCTAAGGAATGTCATATCAGACTTTCCCGCGGTACTGAGCGTTGTTCCGAGATGGCTGTATCAGCGTTACGTCCAGAAACCACGAATCCCGGGGTTTGTTATAAAGAGTAAAAACAATGTGTATGATTTGAGATACTGCAGCGAGCAGTCTCCGAATAGGGACAGTCGCGTGTATCTGTCGCGAGAGAAAGACAGCCTTGGAATGCCACGCCTGACGGTAGACTACAGATGGAAGGAATCCGACATAGAGAGCACCGCATCGGCGCACGAATTAATTGATGCGGCGTTACGGCGCAGCAACGTAGGAGAGCTTGAGTACAAAAGAGCCGATCGCGAGGAACACATACTTGACCAGGTCGGAGACGGTGTGCACCAAGCCGGAACAACTCGAATGTCCATTGACCCAAAGTACGGTGTCGTAGACCCGAACTGCCGCGTACATGGGATGGAGAATCTGTACGTTGCAAGCAGCGCCGTGTTCCCAACTTGCGGTCAAGCAAATCCCGTTTTAACCATTGTTGCAATGGCAATTCGTCTGGCGGACCACTTGCGCGAGCTACGGAGAGTCAAACAGGCAGCGAGGGAGACCGTTGTTGAAGTGCATGAGAACTAGGGGAGGTCTGATCTATTCGTGAACGTGCACCTTGGGACTGAAATGCACAAGCTTCATCGTTGCAGATTTTGGCAATAGAACAACTATTACCCGCGATCTGCCCCGCGATCCGCCTCTTGAATCTGTACATTCCACCCGCCAATCTTCGTCGTCCGGAATAGATCAGAGGCGCCTCACCGGCGATCGGGCAGATACGATCGGTTTGCCCTGAGATGCTGAATCCGGGCTGCGCTGGCCAACGCTCAAATCACGAAGTGCAGCCGATCGAATTCCTGTCGCCAGGCAGACACTTCGGGCAGCATCTCGGCCGGATCGGCGCTGGTCAGCGCCTTTGCGATCAACTGCGCCAGTCGGTCCGCATGGGTTCGCGTCATACCCCATCTGACCAGTTCCGGTGTGCCTATGCGCAGCCCATTCATATCGCCCGCGACGTCTTCTATCGGCAAGCCGATCCCGCAGGCCAGAAAACCCGCCTGGCGCAACCTTTTCGACGCCGCCTGACCGCCGCCATAGGTCGCCGCCGCGACGGCGAATTGATGCGACGAGGTGAACCCTCGGCTCCCTGCAAAAACGGGCACGTCCCGAGCGTCCAGCGCCTGCGCCAAGGCCATGGACATGTCGATCATTTCCCTGGCATAGGCGCGTCCGTGTTCGCGCCAATCGAGCATGGTCACAGCCAGAGCGGCCGACTTTGCGGCATCAAAGTTTGCGGTCATCCCCGGGAAGGCGATGGCGTCGAGGCGTTCTGCAATCTCGGCGTCGTTGGAGACGATCAGTCCCGCCGCCGGACCACCAAGGCTCTTGTAGGTGCTCATGGTCATGAGGTGCGCCCCCTCTGCCAGGGGGTTCGCCCAGGCTTTGCCGGCAATGATCCCGCATTGATGGGCCGCGTCGAACATCACCTTGGCGCCCAGTTCGTCGGCGATGGCGCGGACCTCGCGTACCGGGTGCTCGAACAGGTTGAGGCTTCCGCCGACCGTGATCAGCCGGGGCTTCTCGCGCAGGGCCAGATCGCGCAGCGCGTCCACATCGACGGTGTACCCATCGACGCGTACCGGTGCGTTCAGGATTCTCAATCCGTAAAGGCCGGCGCATCCTGCGGCGTGGTGGGTGACGTGCCCGCCAATGGACGCAGGGGGCGCGATAATCGTGTCCCCCGGCTTGCAGGTCGCCATAAAGCCGTAGAGGTTGGCGATGGCGCCCGATGGCACCCTTATCTCGGCGAACCGGGCGTCAAACACCTCAGCGCAAAGCGTGGCCGCGATGACCTCGATTTCTTCGATGGCTTCCAGGCCCATCTCATACTTGTCCCCCGGATAGCCCAATGACGGGCGCGACCCGATGCCGGAGGCCAACAGGGCCTCGGCCTTCGGATTCATGACGTTGGTCGCGGGGTTCAGATTAAAACACTCCCTTTCGTGGATGGCCCGGTTGCGTTCTGCCAGAGCGTTGATCTGAGCAAGACTCTGGGCGCTGCTCTCCAGCGCCGTGCGTTCCGCGATGCTCTGTACACGTGCTTCGCTCTGATTGGGAACCCAGTTACGTCGTGCAATGCTCATGTCTGATCTCCTGAGTTTTCCTTAGCTTGAGCGATGGAGCGGTGTGTTGCTAATCCGCAGCTTTGATGCATGACGTTCAGAATGTCGAGGCAAAAAAGGTCGAGGGGTAGCGAATACCAGTTGCATTCGCGCGTCCGAAGGGCCCGTCCCTGAATGTCATGCGCGTGTTTCAGTTCGCCGCACGTTCGGGTGCCTCGGCTGAGCTTTCCGTGACCCCCAGCGCAGTCTCGTAACCTATCAAGACCTTCGAGGACTGGTCTCAGAGCCGAATGGCACTTACTTAACGCCAACTGACTGAAGGAGCTGAGAAAAGAAGGTTGACCTCGGTGCGGAAGAACCGCGCGCTGGGGACTCTGCCTGGCGTCGGGTAACTGGGGTCCCTGCCGCGGAACATCGACCTTGAGACCTGAAAGCGCTGCGGTGGCCGCGTCAAGATCATCGCTCGCATTGAAGATCCTGTGGTGATTAAAGATCCTCAGTCACTCGGAGTGCAAGGATGCTTGCCATTCTGTCCAGCGCTTACCACTGTCTCGGGTTTCGTCCCAGGCCAGCTTGTTTGCCTGATAGACGTGCAACCGCGCGAGTAAAACCAGGGGCTATGACCCTGACGGATTGCGGCAGGTTTGCTGTCGCGCCATGGTTCATAACCGTTGAAAGTTGCGGTGACGGGCAACATCTCTGCTGGCTCCACCGCCTCGGGTCGCGAGCTATATGATTCGGGTACCTTCGCACACCGCAGCACATCCACCTGGAACCGACGGAGGTTGGGCGTCTCATGAGATGCCCAACCTGGGTGTTACGCTGAAGCACCGTTCCCCTTCTGTATGATCTACTCTACTTGGATGATGCACGCCTTGGATGGCGCACGCCGGAGCGATGTCCTTCCGGTTGCCGATCCGACCTGGTCTGGAATGTATGCGACTTTGAACAAACCCCAATCCACCGCCTTGGATATCCAGTTTCTGGGTGTCACCAAGCGATTCGGCGACGTCACCGCCTTGGACCGGGTGGACCTGGCCGTGCGTCAGGGCGCGTTTCACTCGTTTCTCGGCCCGTCGGGCTGCGGCAAGACCACCTCATTGCGACTGATCGCGGGCTTTGATCAGCCCAGTGCCGGCCAGGTCATGATCGGAGACCGCCCGATGGTTGGCGTGCCGGCACACAAGCGCCCGGTGAACATGGTGTTTCAACACTATGCGTTGTTTCCCCATTTCAACGTGGCCGACAACATAGGCTATGGTTTGCGACAACGTTCACCTCGTCCGCCGGCTTCGGAAGTGGCCAGGCGGGTGGAGGAAACGCTGGAACTGGTGCGCCTGCCGGGATTCGGCGGGCGGCAGATCTGGGAGTTGTCCGGTGGACAACAGCAGCGGGTGGCTCTGGCCCGGGCCCTGATCAATCGGCCTACGGTGTTGTTGCTGGATGAGCCGCTGGCCGCACTGGATCGTAAGCTGCGGCGGGAAATGCAGATGGAACTGCAGTCGCTGCAGCGGGAGGTGGGCATCACCTTTCTGCTGGTGACTCATGACCAGGAGGAAGCCCTGTCCATGAGCGACACCATCAGCATCATGCGCGCCGGTCGCATTACGCAGTCGGCTACGCCGGCTGAACTCTATGATGCCCCGGTCAACCGCTATGTGGCGGACTTTGTCGGGGAGTCGAACTTTTTCGAGGGCCGGTCCGAGTCGACGGATGACCCTGAGATCGTTGTGCGGACGGCGGGGGGCATGTTGCTATCCGCTCCCCCTTCCGCGAGCGCCCCCGCGCTGGCCGTCGGCAGTGCCTGCGTGGTGGCGGTGCGCCCGGAGGTTATCCATATGATGCCCCAGTCCGAGGCCGCGACCGCGACCGACAATCCGCAGGATTGGGACGTTCATCTGACCGGCTCCATCAGCAATCGAATCTATCTCGGCGACCAGGCTGAGTTTCGGGTGCGCACCGGCGACTTGGGCGAGGTGCTGGTGCGCACGCCAAAAACGTCACCGGCAATGATGCTGGGTCTCGGGCCCGGTGACCCGGTCCGCATAGGTTGGCGCAGCGCCTCGGGCCTGGTCCTGTTGGATGACTGATCGGACCGGCGCCCAGAGATACATCCACCGGTGTGCGACCATGCCACCGCAGCAACCACCCATGAACGGGAGATACCGACCATGAGCACCATCGACCGCAAGACCTTTATGAAACTGTTGTGGCGCCATCGCAAGACCGGGAGCCTGAGCCGCCGGGATTTCATGGGCCTCACCGGGCTCGGTACCGCCAGCGCGGTGCTGGCCGCCAATATGCCGGGCCTGCTGGCAAGCCGCAGGGCTCACGCCGCGGACTTGGGCGACCGGGTGGTGTTGGCCACCTGGCCGAACTACCACGACCCGCAGAACTTCGAAACTTTTGCCGAGCTGACCGGGGTGAGCAGCCAGGTTAACGTGTTCGGGTCCAACGAGGAGATGCTGGCTAAGTTGCAGGCGGGCGGAAGCGGTTGGGACGTTTTCGTGCCCACCAACTACACCATCACAACCTATGTGGACCTGGACCTGATCGAGCCCCTGGATCTGTCCAAGCTGCCCAACTTTGTGCCCGACGCATACGATTCGCGATTTACTGAACCCGGCACCGTCAACGGCACCGTGTACGCGGTGCCCAAGAACTGGGGCACCACCGGTTACGTGGTGAACTCCGCCAAGGTGACCGACAACCCCACCACCTGGAAGGCGTTCTGGGATCTCACCATGGGCCCGGCCTCGGGGCGGACCATGGTGCACGACTATCAACTCACCACCATCGGCAACGCGCTCAAGTACTACGGCTACTCCTTCAATTCGGTGGATCCCAAGGAACTGGCCGATGCCGAGGAACTGCTGCTCAAGGCCAAGCCGCATCTGTTTGCCATCAACAGCGACTATCAGCCCTCCATGCGCAGCGGTGATGCCTGGATGTCCATGTGTTGGACCGGAGACGGGTCCCAGTTGCACCGAGACATGCCGGAGATGGTCTATGTCTTGGGTCGGGAAGGCGGTGAAATCTGGAGTGATTTCTACGCCATTCCGAAGGGCGCGGAGCATCCGGAGGCGGCCTATGCCCTGATCAACTATCTGCTGGATCCCGAGGTCAATGCCCGGGAAGTCATGGTCCATGGTTATCCCAGCGCCGACAGCCGCACCAACGACCTGCTGCCTGAGGAGATGCTCAACGACCCCATCATGTATCCGGCGGCGGAGCTGCTGGACCCGCTGGAGTTCGGTGCGGCAACCACCTTGACCGATCCGCTGCGGGCCGAGATTCTGGCCCGCTTCAAGGCGGCCTGATCGGACCGGGGGCAGCCGACCGGCATGGCCAAGGCACAGCAATCCGACGGGTCACGCAGCGTTGTCACCGCCATGCTGTTGCTGCCGACCACCCTGTGGTTTCTGCTGCTCCTGGTGCTTCCATTGGTCGTGATCCTGGTGTTCAGCCTGGGGGAGCGGGGGCCGGCTGGGGGATACCAGCCGGCCTTCACCTTGGCCCAGTACGCCAATCTTCCGGCCCGGCTCAAGGCGTTCACCAACACCCTGACCCTGGCGCCCTTGGGCACGGTACTGTGTTTGCTGTTTGCCTATCCGCTGGCCTATTTCCTCGGGGTCCGCGCCAGCGCCCGGGCCAAGCCTTTGCTGCTCGCCCTGGTGGTGGTGCCGTTCTGGACCAGCTTTCTGATTCGAACCTATGCCTGGATTTTCATCCTGGGGGGGCGCGGCATTCCGGCACTTCTGGCCCAGTTCGGCCTGGACGATGTGCGCCTGATCAATACGCCATTCGCGGTTCTGGTGGGCATCGTCTACGGCTATCTGCCGCTGATGGTGTTTCCCATTTACGTCAGTCTGGAGAAACTGGACAAACGGCTGCTGGAAGCCTCGGCCGATCTCGGGGCCAGTCCGCTCAGATCATTTCTGCAGGTGACCCTGCCCATGTCACTGCCCGGCATCGTCACCGGGTGCTTGCTGGTGTTCATCCTGTTGATGGGTGAGTACCTGATCCCCGCCATCCTCGGCGGCGGCAAGGTGTTCTTCGTGGGCAACGCCCTGGTGGACCTGTTTCTGCAGTCCCGCAACTGGCCGTTCGGCTCGGCGGTGGCCGTTGCCCTGGTGGTAATTATGCTGTTGGCGGTGACCGGGTATCTTTACTTCGCATCCCGCGGTCGTCGGCGGGAAGACGTTTCAGTCATCTGATGCGGGTCTATGCAGCGGTCATCTATGTGTTTCTATACGGGCCCATCGCCCTGATCGTGCTGTTCAGCTTCAACGCGGGGCGTCATGCAAGCGACTTCAGCTGCTGTTCCGCAAGCTGGTATGGGCGGGCGTTCGGCAACCCGTTCATGATGGAGGCGTTGATCAACAGCCTGCTTATCGCGCTGTGCACCGCGGTGCTGGCCACCGTGATGGGCACCATGGCGGCCCTGGCGCTGCAGCGGGTGCGTGGCGTGCTGAGGTTGATGTTCGACGGCCTGACCTACACCGCCATCATCATACCCGGCATTGTCATCGGCATTGCCACCCTGGTGGCATTGGTCACCGTGTTCGATGCGGTCAATCCGCTACTGGCGGCCGCCTGGCCGGCGAACCTCGGCCAGGCGCCCCGTCTGAGGCTTGGCACCGGCACGGTGATCGCCGCCCATACCCTGTTTACCATGGCCCTGGTCATTGTCATCGTGCGCACCCGGATTCAGGACATGGACCGATCGCTGATCGAAGCGTCCTCGGATCTCTATGCGCCACCCATGCGGACCTTTTTTCAGATCACGCTGCCCCAGATTTTCCCTGCGGTGATGTCGGGCTTTCTGCTCAGCTTCACCTTCAGCTTTGACGATTTCGTGATTGCGTTTTTCGTGGCCGGCGCCGACACCACACTCCCGATTTATGTTTTTTCATCCATCCGTAGGGGCGTGACACCGGAGATCAATGCCATCGCCAGCGTCGTTCTGGCTGTGTCCCTCACACTCTTGTTCGTCGCCCAGGCGTTGCAAAGTCGCAGACGTCGGTATCGAAGCCCCTGAGCGGGATTCCCGTGCGGGTCTGGGTCATTCGCACAGAGTCAAACAGAGTCGGTGAGGTCCGTTCGCCCTCCTGCCAGTCCTGTTCAAACCCCCAGTGAGCGATACTCACTGAACCACCGTGCCAGGGATTCGTGGTAGTGGTGCGCCTCATACTTCGGGCCGTTGTAGAACCTGGAAACGCGTCTGAAATCCGCTTCCGTTGGATGGCTTCGGGCCACGGTGTCGGCGCGGGGTTTGAGAAAACGAGCGACGAATTCGATCTGCTGATCACTGGGTGCGGTGAACAGTTCATGGGCGCTCTCGGCGCCCACCTGCTTGTAATTGGCGCCCATGATCTGACCCAGTCCGAGGCTCATGGACTGCATCCGGATTTCGCTCAGATCGGAGTTTGGGTTCCGGCCGTTGAGCCGGGTCAGATAATGCTGTTCGAAGCGGGGTCGCATGACCCCGGCGGTTTCCTGCCGAATGATGGACAGCACCCAGATCGGCAGCACCTTGACCCCACTCTGTTCCTGCACCCGGTCACAGGCCCTGCGCGCGTCTTCGGCGTAGCGCTCTGCAATGTTCCGGCACGTCAGAAACTGGCGTTTTTGCAGTGCGTTCAGATGAAACAGCGCATCTTCCACATCACCGGCCATGATGTGGCCGGACTCGCACCGTTTGAGGGCCTCGTTCGCCATGGCCTCAAGTACCGCCGGGGTCAGCCGGGCCTCCGGTACCGAGGCAATCAGATTTCTCGCCGTGTTCCATCGGCAGGGGTAGCACAACTGGCTCCTGCTGATGGCTGTGCTGAGACCGTGCTCCAGCCGAAATTGTGCGATTCCACGGTTGGTGCCGCGGCCAAAGTCGCCGTCCACGGAAAAAGCACCGCTGGAGGCGGTGGAGTGACCCAGAAAGATCATAAGACGTTGTATGGCGATCACCGCCGACTCACTGGCGGAACGCCGGGTCAAGGATAAATCGCCTTGCATGAATCGCCCGAAATCTTTACGCCAGAGGTCGGAATCGTGATCCGGATGGGTCAGTATTCGAACCAGCAGTGGGTCGTGGGCAAGGTCATGCAGGCTCATCGTTCTCTCCATGCTCCCTGAAGACGCCGGCGCGACCGCGCGCTGGACAGCGCTTTCCTCAACTATGGGTATAGACCATGGGCAGGTGCTGTCCAATGTTGCGATCTTGTAATTGGGGGCACCGGATTCACCCGTCACGATCTATATTGATGAATTGAGTATCGCCAAAGCGCTGACACGCCGCCCGTACTGGCCAGGTATGGTACTCGTGCGCGGGACGGCCACTCGCATACCACAGATTCGGAGATTCCAGTATGCACATGACCCGTTTGCCCGTTGGACTGCGCCTGCACATGGGACTGATCATTTTTTGTCTTGCCTGGAACGCGTCGGCGGCTCAACAGTCGCTGGAGCCCACCCCCGAGACGGCGCTCGGGCCCGAGTATTCATCCGACGCTCAGGCGACAACCCGCTTGTGGGCACCCGGCGATCCGGGTCAGCGTTTGCACCTGAGGGGGCGGGTGCTGGCCAGCACGGGACAACCCATTGCCGGCGCACAGCTACAGGTCTGGCAGGCCGATGGCGCCGGTGCGTATCACGATGACCGCTACCGGGCGACCTTCCAGAGTGGTGAAGACGGTGGTTTCCGGTTGACCACGGCCCTGCCGGGGCAGTACTGGGGCGCAAAGCACATACACGTGGTCGTTATGCACCCAGACTATGCGCCGCTTCCCACCCGCATCCTGTTCAAGGGTGATCCGTATCTGGATGAAGCCGCCCACGATGATCTGGCGGTGTCATTGGAGGAAGTTCATATGGAGGGTTCCCCGGTGTTGTTGGGGGGTGTGGAACTGGTGATGCGGCCGCTGAACGGGAACTGAACCCGGTGCCGCCCTTTGGGTCAATAAGATAGCGGCCCTGTTCGCTCACCTCGGGCCATGGGCTTGAGGGCACTCTGGCGCATACTTGGCGAGCGGATCGGATTGAATCCATGCACCAGTCACAGGCCCGCGGGGATCGTCTCATGAGAATACGCCTGTCTCGATTGCTCGCCGCCCTGTCGCTTATTGCGATGCCCCTGGGTGCATCGGCGCAGGCGGACGGGACATCGGCCCAACTGTTGGATCACGAGTTCTACTTCACCCGCGGAATCTACGGAATGGATGGCGGCAGCGGCGATGACTGGGGACCTCGGTGGGCGGTCGATTTCCCCAAGGCCGACGAGCAGTTCCTGGTTGCGCTGAGGCGTTTAACCTTGGTGGACGCCTTCGAGTCCCATCACGCGCTCAGCATCGATGACCCCGCGCTCCGGGATTTTCCACTGCTCTACATGGTGGAAGTGGACTCCCTGTCCATGGATGCCGACCAGGCGAAGTCTCTGCGTGAATATCTATTGGCCGGAGGTTTTCTGGTCATCGACGATTTCTGGGGATCCTGGGCCTGGACCACGTTCGAGCGTCAAATGCGCGTTGTGTTTCCCGAGTACCGTATCGTCGATGTGCCTCTGGATCATCCGGTCTACCACGCTTTTTACGACATCGACACGATTCTTCAGGTGCCAAATGTCCATCAGGCGTCCGGAGGGCCGACCCATGAGTTCGACGGGCGCGTACCCCATGTTCGAGGTATCTTCGACGAACACGGGCGGCTCATGGTTCTGATTAACTGGAACACGGATCTGGGCGACGCCTGGGAGTGGGCGGATGTGCCCTATTACCCACTTCGCTACTCCACCTATGCCTATGAGATCGGGATCAATTTTGTGGTCTATGCCATGAGCTACTGAGAGCGGCCCACACGGTGCTGGAATGGTTGTTCAAGTACGATCCCGATGTGCTCTGGCGGGGCGCGTGGGAACTCGCCTGGCCCGCCTGGGGCTATGTTCTGGCCGTGGGTATATTGGCTGTAATGGTGGCCTGGGTCCTGGGCTATGCCCATTTCGGGGCGCGACTCGGGCGCTCGGATCGGGCCGTGCTGTGGGGGCTGCGCACCGCCCTGCTCGGTCTTTTGCTGTTGGTGCTGCTGCGGCCCACTGTTGTGGTAGAGACCGAGCAGCCTGTGCCGGGATCGGTTGCGGTTCTGCTGGACGACTCCCTCAGCATGAACCTTCCCGGGGGCGGCGGGAACACCCGTGCAGACCAGGCGATGCAGGATTTCGCACCCGGTACGGGCCGCGTGTCGGCCGCGTTGGAGACGCGCTACGACGTACGCTATCTGGGCTTCTCGGATCGTGTTGAGGACCTGCCGGCGGGGACTGATTTGAGCTTCTCCGGCGCCCGCAGCGATCTTGCGGCGGGGCTCACCCGACTGCTGCGCGGGGTGACCGCGCGGCCGGTCTCAGCCGTGGTGCTGGTTTCCGACGGGGGTTTCCAATCCGGTCCCGAGTTGGAGCGCGCTCTGTTTGAAATGCGCGCCGCCGGGGTGGCCGTCCACACGGTGGGTGTGGGTGAGACCCGGGCCGGAACCGATCTGCAGCTGGATGAGGTCCGTCTGCCCGATTCCGTGCTTCGCGGCGATGCCCTCGAGGCGACGCTGCTGTTGCGCCATCAGGGTTTGGCGGGACGTCAGGCACGTTTGGTGGTCGAGGTGGACAGCGCCATCGTGCACGAACAAAACCTGGTGCTGCCGGCCGACCGGGAACGGTTTCGGGTGTCGCTGCCGTTGATTTTGGACACCCCGGGCCCGAGGGAGGTCGTGTTCCGCGCCGATGTTCTTTCAGAGGAAATCGTTAGCGAAAATAATCGGCTGCAAAGAACGGTCGAAGTCCGGGACCAACCGATTAACGTACTCCATTTCGAAGGTGAGCCGCGCTTCGAGGTCAAGTTCCTCCGCCGCGCGGTATCAGAGGACGACAATATCCGGCTGGTTTCCCTGGTGCGTACCGCCGAGAACAAATACTACCGCCTCGGGGTGGAAGATGGCTCCGAATTGGCTCAGGGATTTCCCTCCGACGAGTCTGAGCTGTTTCGGTACGATGCACTGGTCATCGGCAGCGTGGAGGCAGCGTTGCTCAGCGTCGATCAGCAGGCGGCTATCCGCGCATTCGTGGAGCGGCGCGGGGGCGGTGTATTGTTTCTTGGCGGCCGGCACGCCTTTGCCGAAGGCGGACATGGCTCGACTGCGCTGGCCGGGGTGATGCCGGTGGTGTTGTCCACCGACGCCACTGGGTTTCGACAGCAGGTGCGGGTGCGGCCGACCCCGGCGGGCCTGCGTGACGTATTGTTGAGCATCGGCTCTGAATCGGGCGCCGAACCCTGGGATCGGCTACCCCCACTGACCGTGGTCAACCCGCTGCGGGCCGCCAAGCCCGGTGCGACGGTGCTGCTCGAGGGGCTGGATCAGGCCGGTGAGCCGCTGGTTCTACTGGCCACCCAGCGCTACGGCCGGGGCACCAGCGCCGCGCTGGCGGTGCAGAACACCTGGCGCTGGCAAATGCAGGTCGATATGCCGTTGACCGACCACACCCATGAAACTTTTTGGCGACATCTGCTGCGTGGCCTTGCCCGACCCGCCGCGGCCCGTATCGAGGTTGAGGCCGGCCCGTCCAGGGCGGTGCCGGGGGAGTCCGTCGACCTGGTGGTGGTGGCTCGGGACGAACGCTATCTTCCCCTGGACGGCGCCGATCTGGAGGCAACTCTGACCGATCCTCTGGGACGCGTCAGCCGGTATCCTCTGGTGCCCAGCGCCGATGAGACGGGTGTCTACACGGTCGCTGCGCCGATGAACGAAATAGGCCGATACGAGTGGGTGGTTGGCGCGCTGGACAACTCGGTGCCCGCGGCGCGCTCGTACGTTGATGTCAGCCCCGATGGAGATGAATTCTGGAACGGCGCGTTCAACGACCGGGCGCTCGCGGGCATCGCTCAGCGCACCGGCGGGCGCTACTACCCCGCGGACGACGCCGGCTCATTGGTGGAGGGCATCGACGAAACCCTGGCCACCCGGCCGGTGCGTGATCGCCTGCCGGTGTGGGACATGCCTTTGCTGCTGCTGTTGCTGCTGGGTCTCGCCTGCGCGGAATGGGTTTACCGCAGACGGTGTGCCTTAGCATGAGCGGTTATTGTCGCTCAACCGTCGGAATGGCTGCCGGTTTGCTCAGCCTGGTCCTGATCTGCGCGGGCCCAGCAGTGGTCGCTCAGGAACGGCCGCAAACCCACCTGCTGGTGATCACCGGCGTAGGCGGTGAGGACTACTACGGCGATCTGTTTCACCGGTGGGCCGCCACCCTGACACAGGTGGCCACCGAGCACCTGGGGTTTGCTCGGGAGCACGTGGTCTACCTGGGCGAGCGCATGGATCGGGCGCCGGGGGTCATCGCCGGGGTATCGGATAAAGCCACAGTTCTGGCCGCCGTTGAGCGTATTGCGGCCCGCTCAAGGCCAGGTGACCGGGTGATGATTGTCCTGATCGGGCATGGCACCGCGCGGGGCGACCGGGTGCTGTTCAATGTGCCTGGGCCGGATCTCTCGGCCAAGGAACTCGCCGACGCGCTGGGGCGCCTGTCCGACCGGACATTGGCGGTGGTCAACACCACACCCAGTAGCGGTGCATTCGTTCAATACCTTTCGGCCCCCAATCGAGTGGTCATCGCCGCCACCTCCGGCGGCGCAGAGAATCAGCACACCCTGTTTGCGGCGCATTTCGTCGATGCCTTCGCCGAGCCCGGTGCCGACGCGGACAAGGATGAGCGGGTCTCACTGCTGGAGGCGTTCGACTATGCCCGACGGGAAGTGGATCGCGCCTACCGGTTGGACCATCGCCTGCTCAGCGAACATGCACAGCTCGACGACAACGGTGACGGCATCGGAAGCCGGGAACCCGGTGCCGCTGCGGCAGACGGTTCGTTGGCCGGGCGCTTTTACCTGGCCGCGGCGGACACGGGGGATCCGTCCACGGCCCAGGGTCGGGCCAGCCTGGCCCTGCAGGTGGAGGCGCGGCGGTTGGTTGACCGAATCGAAGGTTTGAAACGGCGCAAACTCGGCCTGGCGCAATCCGACTACGAGACACGTCTGGAGGCGCTGTTGGTGGAACTGGCGCTCAATCGCCGAGCCCATCGTCAGGGGCGTCTGCCATGAGTCGAGGTACCGTGAGACGCGCCATGGCGGCGGCGATTTTTTCGGCGCTATGGCTGTGTTGGCCCTTGCACGCGATGGGTGATACCGATGTGCCGGTGCGTGATCTGCTGGAAGCGGGCCGCTACAAGGACGCGGCCGACGCGGTTCGGACGCAGCTGGGAACCGGCGCTGCCGTCGCCCAGCCGGAGCAGGGTCGGCTTTGGTATCTGCTGGGTGAGGCCGACAGTGCCATCGGGTCCTATGAAACCGCTCTCGGGGCCTATTCGAAGGCCGCGGCCATCGACTCGGAGTGGCGCATCTTGGCTCAGGTGGCTTCGGCCCGACTGCAGCGCCGTCTTGGCGACTCAGATGGCGCCACGGCGCGTCTGGAGTCGGTGCTGGCCGACTACCGGTCTTCCACCGGCGGGCTGTCGGCGCCGCAGTTGGTGGCGGTCGGCGATGCGGCCCTGGCGTTGGCGCCATTGGACGCATCGCTCTACGCCACAGCGCTGGATATCTACGAAGAGGCCGTGCAGCGGTCGCCCGAGGATCCCGCGCCGCGGGTCGCTCTGGGCGACCTGCTGCTGGACCGCTATAACAACACCGAGGCGCTGGATGCCTATCGCGAGGCGCTTGAAATCGAGCCGGACTATCCGCCCGCCCTGCTTGGACTGGCCCGCAGTCAGCATTTTGACCATTCCCGCAGTGCCATCGATGCTGCCAGACGGGCATTGGAGGTGGCGCCTCATTCGGTGGCGGCACGGGTTCTTGCCGCCCGCCTCCTGCTTGAGCTGGAAGATTATTCCCAGGCTCAGCAAGAAGTGGCCGAAGCACTGCGCATCAATCCCAGGTCGCCCGAGGCGCTGACCATCGCTGCGGCGCTTCATTTTCTGCGAGGTGCGGGCAACCGTTCCGCCGCGCTGGTGGAGCAGATCGACCAGATCGCCCCGGGCGAACACGAGGCCTACGTGACCTTGGCCGAGATCGCAGCTCAGAATCGACGCTATCGCGACGCAGTCATGTACGCGGTGCGGGCACTGGGACGTCAGCCGTCTGCCTGGCGCGCCCATGCCTTGCTGGGTATGAACCGGATGCGCCTCGGCGCCGTTGACCAGGGCCGGCGGAGTCTCGAGGTGGCGTTTCGGGGCGACCCGTTTGATGTGAGGACCAAGAACACGCTGGATCTGCTGGATCGGATGGACCAGTACGAGACGGTTGAATCGGAGCGTTTTATTCTGGTGGCCGACCGCCGCGAAATGTCGATCCTGGCACCGATGCTGTTGCCGATCGCCGAACGCGCATACGACACCCTGGCGGAGCGTTACCGGTACCAACCGGCGACACCGATCCGGATCGAGGTGTACTCCCGCCATGAGGATTTTTCGGTGCGCACAGTCGGCCTGGTGGGACTCGATCTGCTTGGGGTGTCGTTCGGACCTGTGGTGGTGCTGGACTCCCCTTCGGCCCGGCCTCCCGGCGCTTTCAACCTGGGGTCCGTGTTGTGGCATGAACTGGCGCATACCTTCCATCTGGACATGACCCGGTCACGGGTACCACGCTGGTTCACCGAAGGCTTGTCCGTACATGAAGAACACAGGGCGCAACCCGGCTGGGGCGCAGACGTCAGCCTGGGATTTCTGACCGCTTTCCAGCAGGGGCGGCTGCCCGTCGCCAGCGCGCTGAATGATGCCTTTGTCCGGCCCAGCTTTCCGGAGCAGATGTTGTACGGTTACACCCAGGGCGCTTTGCTGATGGACTGGATTGAACAGAGTTATGGGTTCGAAGCCATCGCAAGGCTGTTGTCCGGTTATCGCTGGGGGCGGACCACCGAGCAACTGTTGCCGGAAGTGTTGGGACTCTCGAGTGAGCGCCTGGACCAGACCTTTGATGCGTATCTGCGGTCCCGCTATGCGCCCATTCTTTCGGCTCTGGGTTCGGATGAGGATTCCGCCGCCGTTCAGTCCGGGCAATATGCCCAACTGATGGTGGAAGGGCGTGAGGCGGTCGAGGCCGATGACACGCCCCTGGCGGAGGCACGTCTCAGGCATGCCCAGGACCTTTTCCCGGAGCACACCGGGCCCGACAGCAGCTATCGCCTTCTGGCGACGCTGTATACCCGGCAGCAGGCATTCGATCGTGCCATCGAACAATTGGAACTGGCCGTTGCCATCGACGCCGACGACCTGGACGCCCACCTTGATCTGGCAGCCCTGTATGAAAAAACCGGTCAGGCCGACCGTGCCCGGGCCATGCTGGAACGGGCCTTGTTGATTCAACCCTTTGATCGTGCGTTGTACGAGACCTTGGCGGAACTGCGGTCCGCCGCAGGCGATTGGCGCGGCGCCGCTCAGGCCTGGGGCGCGGTGGGTGATCTGGACCCGGCTGATCCCTTGGGGACCCGCTATCGTCACGCCGAGGCTTTGTTTCGCGCGGGCGACACCCCCGATGCTCGACGGCAGGTGCTGGCCGCGCTCGAGCAAGCGCCGCTGTACCCGGAAGCTTTGGAACTGCTGCTACAGATACGCGACCGTATGGACGTCGAAGCGTCCACCGACGCCCCCACGTCCGGCGATCCGGCAACCGACGCAATCCAACATGACTCTGTCCGAGGAGAGACCCAGTGAGTTCTGAACCCCAGCCGAATCGCCCCGAAGCGATACCCAGCGATGATGCCGGGCAGGCCGAGGCGCTGCAGCAGGATCATCGACGGATACTGGCGGAAATCGGCAAGCGCATCGTCGGCCAGGACGAGGTGGTGGATCTGGTGATGACGACCCTGCTGGTGGGGGGCAACAGCCTGCTGGTTGGGGTGCCGGGTCTGGCCAAGACGCTGCTGGTACAGACCGTCGCCGAGGCTTTGGATCTGGATTTTTCCCGCATCCAGTTCACCCCGGACCTGATGCCCTCGGACATCACCGGCACCGACCTGGTTCAGCAGGATCCCGATACCGGACGGCGCGAGCTTGTGTTCGTCAACGGGCCGGTGTTTGCCAACATGGTCTTGGCAGATGAGATCAACCGCACACCGCCGAAGACCCAGGCCGCGCTGCTGGAGGCCATGCAGGAACGGCGGGTCACGGTTCAGGGCAAGACCTACCCGTTGCCCAGCCCGTTTTTTGTGTTTGCCACCCAGAACCCCATCGAGTTGGAAGGGACTTATCCGTTGCCCGAGGCCCAGCTCGACCGTTTCACCTTCGAGATCCTTCTGGACTACCTGCCTGAAGACGATGAACTCGCAGTGGTTCAGGCCACCACCAGCAACGCCAAGCCCACCCTGACGCCGGCCATCACCGCCTCGGCCCTGCTGGCGTATCAGCGGCTGGTTCGTCGTGTGCCGATCGCTGACGAGGTCAGCCGTCATGCCCTGGCGCTGGTGCGCGCCACCCGACCCGGCACCGAACAGGCCACCGACTTTGCCAATCGCTGGCTGTCCTATGGGGCCAGCGTGCGCGCCGCCCAGTTTCTGGTACTGGGGGGCAAGGCGCGGGCATTGCTACGCGGCCGCGCCCATGTGGGGTTTGAGGATGTTCGCGCCCTGGTTCGCCCGGTGCTCCGTCACCGTCTGTTGCGCAATTTTCATGCGGAGTCAGAACGGGTGAGCGTCGATGACATCATCGACCAGCTGTTGGAGGCGG
The DNA here is from genome assembly GCA_963783675.1 of uncultured Gammaproteobacteria bacterium. Taxonomy (GTDB): domain Bacteria; phylum Pseudomonadota; class Gammaproteobacteria; order Competibacterales; family JAHEDQ01; genus JAHEDQ01. The sequence continues at coordinate 106,338 of CAWAOU010000016.1, read as the reverse complement.
TGCCCGTGCCCACCGCGGATCGTTGAACGCCGCGACGGCGAATGCCGGTCGAACCGCCGCCGAGCGGTTCATCGATCCCGCCATGCTGGCCCGCATTGGCAATCTGGACCTGGTGGCCAAGACCGTGGTGGACGGGTTCATCAGCGGCTTGCATCGGGCCAAAAAAATGGGCGCCGCCACCGATTTTGCCGAACATCGCCCCTATACCCGTGGCGATGACGTGCGTCACATGGACTGGCGTTTGTTTGCCCGCACCGACCGCCTCTATATCAAGACTTTCGAGACGGAAACCAATGCGGATGTGACCCTGGTCTTGGATGCATCCGCGTCTATGGACTATGCCAGTGGGACGGTGTCCAAGTTTGACTATGCCCGTTACATTTTGGCCAGCCTGGCGCATTTGGCCGCCCGCCAGCGCGACCGCGTCGGTCTTGTCGTGATCGACAACGCCCTGCGCGATTGGGTCCCGCCCTCGGCCCGACGCCGGGATAGCCTGCTGCGGCATCTCGCCCGGGCCCGGGCGGAAGGCCCGGGTGAATTGATCGCTGCCCTGGACGACCTTGGCGAACGCCTCGGCCGCCGTGGCATCGTTGTCGTGGTGTCGGATTTTTACGCACCACCGAATGACGTGATCAAAGCATTGGATCGGCTCCGGGCTCGGGGACACGATCTGCTCGCCCTGCAGGTGTTGGACCCGGTGGAGCGTGATCTGAATCTCCCGGGTGAACTGGTGTTGGAGGATATGGAAACCGGGCAGCGTCTGCCGGTGGCCACGGCCGTGGTGGGCAACGAGTATCGCAGTGCGCTGGCGGAACATGTGCAGGCGTTGAGCCGCGCCTGCGGCGAACGACACATCGATTTCGCCTGCCTGTACACCGACCAGCCGTTGGACAGTATGTTGTTCCAGTACCTGTCCCAGCGGGCGCGCCTGGTGCGAACGCGCTGATGGGTTGGGGTTTGTTCAATCCGCTCCTGCTGCTGGGTTTGTCCGCACTGGCGGTGCCGGTGATGGTGCATCTGGCACAGCGGCAGGAACGTGACGGGCGGCGTTTCCCGTCTCTCATGTTTCTTCGCCAGATACCGTTTCAGGCCCGGCGGCATCGGACCTTGCGCGATCCCTGGCTGCTGCTGTTGCGCTGCCTGGCCCTGGCTCTGCTGGTACTGGGGTTTGCAGCACCCTATCTGGAACGTGCGGCCGCGCCGGCTGCAAGCAGCGAGTCGGACCTGGTGCTGGTACTGGATCGATCCTATAGCATGTCCGCGGACGGGCATTGGAACGCGGCCCGGCAGGCGGTACTGGATCGGGTAGACAGTTTGGAGCCAGGACAGCGGGCCGCGTTGGTGGCGTTCGATGATCGGGCGGAAGTGGTGCAGGCGCTGACCGGGGATGCCGTGGCCCTGCGCAGCGCCCTGGACACGGTGCAGCCCGGTTCCAACGGCACCCGTTTTGGCGCCGGGTTGGCGGAAGCCGGGCGTGCCCTGAACGAGGGGTCCGCCCGCACCGGAACGCTCGTACTGATCTCCGATCTGCAGACCAGCGGCGCCAGCGATCTTGGTGCGCTGTCCCTGGACCCGGAGGTGACGCTCGAGGTCGTCCCGGTAACCGGTCCAGTGGGTGCCAACGCGGCCATCATGTCGGCCCGATTGGTGAATTCGGCGAGTCTTCCCAGCGACCTTGGCACGGATCTGGAGGTGGTGGTTCGCAACACCGGTGACGCCGCGCTTCAAGCCGGTGAGCTGAGTCTGGAGTTGGATGGCCGCCGGGTTGAAAGCCGCACCCTCGAACTGGCGGTTGGCGGGTCGCAAACCGTGGTTCTGCCCCTTTCCGTCGCTCGGGATCAGCCGCTTGATGTGCGGTTGAGACTTGGGGCCGACGCGGTGGCCGCGGACAACACCCACAATCTGATTCTACCGTCCAGGCGCGCCCTGCGAGTCGCGTTGATCGAAGCGGCTGAGCCGGTCACGGCGGGTGGACTGTATATATCGGAGGCCTTGCGCTTGGCCCGGTCGCCGGAGGTGAGCCTGCGGCGGCTCAGTCCCGGTGCGCTCAATCCGGCTGCATTGTCTGATACCCAGGTGATCATCTGGAATGCTGTTTCGCTGCCGACCGGGCCCGCGGCCGAAGCATTGTCCGCTTTCGTTACCGGTGGCGGCGGCCTGCTGGTGGTGGCGGCGCGGGATGCCGGCTCGGCCTGGCCGGATTACCTGCCTGGGCAGCTCGGACCTCGGCGCTCGGCCGACGCGGAAGGCCTGGGTGTGCTCGCGGACGAAGCTGGCGGGGCCATCGCGTCTGCCTTTGCCGGGGACATGGGCGCCGCCCTGGACGGGGTGCGGGTCTGGGCCTACCGGTCCTTGCAGGCGACCACGCCCGATCAGGTCCCGTTACGTCTCGAGGACGGTGCGCCTCTGTTGGCAGGCCGGGAACACGGCGCGGGACGCGCCATGGTGTTGACCAGCGCGCTGGATACCGGTTGGAACAGCTTGCCCTTGGAACCGGGCTTTCCCCCTTTGCTGCAGGCCGCAGTGCGATGGTTGGCAAACTGGACCCAAGTGCCTGGGGCTTATCGGTCCGGTTCGGTGGCGGATCTTCGCGCCCACGCCGTTATCACACCCGGGGCCGCCGACTGGCTGAGTTACCTCGCTGAACAGGGTCAGGTGGTTGTTGAGATGCCAGAGGGGGGCGCACGTCGGCTGCGTGCCGGGCAGGCACTGTTACCGATCGCCGAGGCCGGAATTTACGAAGCCCACCGGGCCGACGGGGTCGCTCCGGCCTTGCGTATCGCGGTCAACGCGGACCGATCCGAATCGATGTTCGAGCCACTGGATGCCGCCGATCTGGTGCGGCGGGTGGCGCGGCGGTCCATCACCGCATCCGCGCAGGCTACCGGGCCCGAACCCGACGCGGAATCGCCTGTTGGGCTCTACTTGCTGGCGGTGGCGCTGGCACTGCTGCTGCTGGAGAGTGGCATTTCAAACCGACTGTCGGTGGGGCGGGGACGTTTGCCGGAACCGGCGTCCGCCGCGAATCGAACGGGGGCGGCACCATGAACGATCCGGTCATCCAGTGGACCCGCAGCCAAAGCGCATTCGCTGACCTCATGTCCGGTGTACGTCGTCGCCTTCGGATACGTCGGGTCACGGAAGGCGCCGCCATAGCCTTGGGTCTTTGTCTTCTGGTGGCACTCTGCGGTGTGCTGATCATGGACGCCGCCCGTTTCGATCCCATGATCGTGTCGCGAGTCCGCTGGGCGGTTTACGCTTTGGTGGCGGCGCTGCTGATCGTGATCCTGCCTTTCCGGCTGTTCGCACGGATGCCGGATGCCAGGCTTGCTCGCTATGTGGAGCGGCGGATTCCGGGACTCGACGCCCTGCTCCTCAGCGCGGCGCAGTTTTCCGGCACGCCGTATCCAGCGTCCTCTGAACCGGGAGACATATCGCCCGCTTTGGCCCAGCGCCTGCTGAGCAACGCGGTTGAAACCGGTACCGGTGCCCATGGCGTTGCCGATCTGGAACAGACCGCCCAACGGCGGGCGGCATTGATGCTTATTCTGATTGCCGTTATCGCGGGCCTGCTGGTGGCTGTGGGGCCCGACAAACTGCGTCACGGCATCCGTTTGCTGCTCGTGCCCGCCAGCGAATCGGTCTCCGCAAACCCGTACTCGGTCGCCGTGGCGCCTGGGGATGCGGTGGTTTTGCAGGGCGCGGACCAGCTTGTCGAGGCGACGGTGGCGGGTTTCGCCCCGGAGTTGGTGGTTCTGGCCAGCCGCGGCACCGGCGAGTCCGAGTGGGTACGCACACCCATGGGCGCCACCTCCGCCGACGGGGCGTACGAACTCTTTTTGTTTGACCTGGACACGGCCCAGGAATACTACGTGGAAGCTGCCGAGCTTCGATCGCCGGTGCATCGCATCGACGTGATTCCACGTCCCCAGGTCAGCCGCATCGACTTTCTGTATCAATATCCCAGCGGAACCGGGCGACCGCCGGAGCGGGTAGAGAACGGCACCGATATACGGACGGTGGAAGGCAGTCGGGTGGACGTCGAGGTGATCCCGGATCACCCGGTTTCCGGCGGGCGCCTGTTGTTGGACGGAGAGACGGAAGTACCTTTGACGTGGGTGGGAGACCGTCTTCGGGGCAGCCTGGACATTCGCCAAAGCGGTCACTATCGGGTGGAATTGCCAGCCGGCACCCTGGGCATGGTCCCGGCCACACCAGAGTATTTGATCGTGGCCCATGCCGACGCTTTGCCCGTCATCCGTCTTTCCAGTCCAGGACGCGACACTCGGGTGACCCGGGTTGAGGAAATGGAGATCCGGGTCAGCGCCGAAGACGATGTCGCGGTGCAGGCTCTGGAGCTGGTGCTGTCGGTGAACGGCGGGCCCGAGGAGGTGATGCCGCTCGCCACCGGGGAGTTGGGACAGGAGCAGGTCAGCGGTACCCATCTCATGTATCTGGAGCAGCGGCCTCTGGTGCCGGGCGATCTGATTGCTTACTACGCCCGAGCCCGCGACACGCGGGGCGATGGCGATCGCCAGGCGGTCACCGACATATTCTTTATGGATGTTCGCCCCTTTGAACAACATTTCCGCTCAGCCGGTGGCGCCGGCGGCGCGGGCGGGGGCGGGGGTGGTCAGGGGCAGCAAGCCCTCACCGCTCAGCAGCGCGCTCTGGTGGTGGCCATGTTCAAACTCAGCCGCGATCAGACCACCCTGGCCCCGGCTCTGGCGGATGACAGGCTGGATACCCTGGAATCGGCCCAGTCCCGCATTCGGGTGCGAGCCGAGGCTATTGCCCGGCGCCTGGGCGCACGCAGCATGGTCAATCTCCGGCCGGGTTACCGTGAGGTGGCGGACGCATTGCCGCAGGCGGTCAAGGCCATGAAGGAGGTTGAGGCACTGCTGTCGGTCGCCGATGTGCAGCAGGCCCTGCCCCAGGCACGCGCCGCACTGGGCCACCTTCAGCGGGCCGATGCCGCTTTCCGCGATGTCCAGGTGGCGATGGGCAGCGCGGGGGGTGGGGGTGGTGAGTCCGCCAACGAACTGGCCAATCTGTTTCAACTGGAGATGGACAAGTTCCGAAACCCGTATGAGGACGTGCAGCGTGGGCGCTGGAATGCTGAACGAAACCAGCTCGACGAGACCATGCGCAAGCTGCGGGAGCTGGCCCAACGCCAGCAGACCGAAGTGGAGCGCGCCCGGCGCCGCATGCAGCAAGGGGCTGGGGCGGGTGACAGTCAACAGGCATTGGCCGAAGAGCTGGAGGAACTGGTACGACAGCTCGAGCGGCTGAGCCGAAAGCGCGACAGCGAAGCCTTGCGTCGTTCAATGGAACAGCTGCAATCCGCGGCCCAGGCCATGCGTCGATCCGGTCAAGGCCAGGGGGGCGAGGCGGCCGATGCCAGCGAGACCGCCCTGGACCGGATCAATCAGGCGCGCAGCGCCCTGGAAGGTGAGCGGCCGGCCCGACTGTCTCGGGAGGTGGGTGATGCGCAGCAGCGGGCCGCGTCTGCCTCGGCAGAGCAGCAGACGATCACGCGGGAATTGGAGTCGACCCTGAGGAACGATCCGGCCGATGGAAATGCGGTGTCCAGGCTGGCCCGGCGGAAAGGCGCCTTGTCCGAACAGATGCGGGCGCTGGAAGCCGATCTGGATCGTATCGCGGCCTCTGCCGAGGCCGACCAGCCTGCGACCTCCAAGGCTTTGCGTGAAGCCGCCGAGGAAATGCGGACGTCTGCGTTGGCAGAGCGCATCGGCGCCGCCCAGCGCCGCATGATGGAAGATCCAGAGGGACTGGTGCAGCGCGGCGAAGCGGATATCGAGCGCGAATTGCAGCGTCTGGGCGAGCGCCTCGCGGTGGCGGGCGAGACCATCGGCGAAAGCGGGGAGGCCCGCCTGGGCCGCGCCCTCGAGCGCATGCGCGGGGCGATACGGGGTCTGCAGGCCAATCGGAACCGGCTTCGCGCGGGCGCCATCGGCCGCAGCGCGGGGACCGGGGCAGACCTGGGCACCGCCGAACTGGCCGACATCGATGCTGAACTGGGGCGCCAGGTGGAGGATCTGGGTGAACTGCTCGAGACCTTTCCGCCGGCACCGGATCTTGCCCAGGATATTCAGGCTGTGATCAACGCCCTGCAGGCGCAAAGGGAGGCGGGTTCGTCGGCGGATCCCGAAGCGCTGATGCGCCGCCACGATGCCTTGCTGGCCCAGATCAAAGCCAGTGAACGGGCTTTGCGAGAGGGCGTGTCCGCCGGCGCCAGCACCGTGTCGGCCGATAGCCGGGCCGAGCCGGGACGCCACCAACGGCTGATGGTTGAGTCCTACTACCGCAATCTCAGTGAGGGGCAGCCGCGGCCTTAGCGGTCCTGCGGCCACCTCTGGGCGGATCGCGGGTATCAGTTGTTTTATTGCCTGGATTTCCAACGATGAAGCGGTGAATTTCGGTCCCAATCTGCATACAGGCTATTCGGGACACGGCTCACGCTTTCTTTGGGTTTGCTGCGGCGGTAGATATGCGTTGGGTTGATCGGGTTGTGCGCCCGCACCGGCTCGGCGGATATTTCGTACCGGCCGCAACGCCTCCGTCTCACTCCGGCAGCGGCGGATTGCGCTTCATCAATGCGCAGTTCAGGAACAATATTTGGTGTCTCCAACGGATTCGAACTCGGATCCCGCGCCGTGCGACGGTGACGGACTGAATCCCTCGCCGCTGCGGTTCGCTCCGAGCCGTTGGACTCCGACAGTCCAAAGTCAGCCAGTCGAGGATGCCGTATGAAGAGTTTGGGCACGCGCCTCAGGGTGGGTACCGGTTTTGACCCGATTGCGGTCTTCAAGCGGCCACCGACGAGCGGGGTTTCCGCTCGGGCCGCCACCGACAACGGCACGTCAGGCGAGTCGGCCCTGCTTCCTGTCACTGTGCGGCCAGGCCACGACCTGTTCGCGCCCCTGGCCGCTTGGGTTCGGCACTGGCACCGGAATTTCGAACTCAACGAGACTGTGTTGACCGAGGCCGCCAGCGGCCGTGTCCGGCTGTTCGGCCAGGACGCTTTCGATGCCGGCTGGCCGGTCCAGTGGAGCCGTGACCCTCTGACCGGACGGGTCGCGCCGGATTTGCCGGCCGCCGATATCGACGTATGGAATCCGAAAACCGTCGGCAGCATTCGCTACACCTGGGAACTGGGGCGACAGCAGCATCTGGTTCCTCTGGCGGTGGGCTACGCCGTGGCCGGCAACAACGCCTACCGGGAGTCCATTGCCTTCCAGATTCAGGGCTGGATAGAGCAGTGTCCAAGAGGGATGGGGGTGCACTGGGCCAACGCCACCGAGGTGGCGATCCGACTCCTGAGCTGGACCCTGGCCCACGGCATTGTCGTTCTGCGTGATGGCGAGCAGGGGCTGCTCGGTACGGTGCCCGGTCTGGAGCGGGCGTTGTATCACCACGTGAGCCACCTCAGCGAGTCCCTGGGGGCGGGTGGCGTGCCAGATCACGAACGGGTGACACGCCTGGTTGCCCTGTATGTGTGCACCAGCGTGTTTGACCTTGGCTCTGAGGGTCGAACCTGGCGTGACCTGGCCAACAAAAGCCTGAGCGAGCTGATCTCGGTGCGCGTTGGCCGAGACGGGCTTTGGCCCGAGCGCAGCACGGACGTGCAGGCGCGCTTATTGGAAATCCTGGCGCTTGCCTATTGTGTCGGGCGGCGGTTCCGGGAGCCCTGGGTTGGAGAACTTGCCCGTTTCCTGACGGCCACCCGAGCGTTTCTGGCCGCGTTGTGCCCCGAAAGGGGTCGGATGCCACGTGTTGGCGAGGCGGTGGAAGGTTCTGCGACCCGGTTTGCCGCGAAGACCTTCAGCGACACCATGCTTGAACTCGACCAGTTGGCCGCAGCGGCCCTGGGCGATCCGCCGCTGGGTGAGCAACTTTCGGAAAAGGCGTTCTGGCTCGGCTGGCTTGCCTGGAGTTTGGTACCCGAAATGCAACCTGGCCGATCCCCGCGCGATTCAACCGCGCCTGCCATGCAGCTGTTTCGAGATGCCGGCCATGGTGTGTTAAGAACGCCGCGCGTGTATGTGGATGTGGTGGCCGGCCAGGCACAAGACGGACATTTCTCCACCCAGGGCGATGCCGACGCACTCAGCTACAGTCTGGCCGTCGATGGCTGCTACTGGCTGGTGGATCCGGGGAGCTACTGCAGCGACGACCGTCCGGACTGGCGCAGCTACTTCCGCAGCACGACGGCCCACAACACGGTGCGGGTGGATCGAAAGAACCAGGGGCAGGGCGGCAGTTTGATCCAGCGTCGCCGGCGCTTTACCGTTGAGTTCAGCGATGCCGGTCACTCCGATCAGAGGGCGTTTCTGCAGGCTGAGCACACTGGGTACGACCATCTCGGTGTCCATCATGTGCGCCGCTTCCAGCTTGAGCTCGATGGCAGCAGCCTATTCCTGCTGGACGAATTCTTCGGTAAGGGCGAGCATCGCCTGGAGTCCGCTTTTCACCTGGCGCCCGACGTTGATCCTAAACTGGAGGCAGGAGGGGGCCGGGTTACCCTGCGTCGCCCCGGCTGTGGGACCGTTGTGACCCTGAATACCCCAAAGGACTGGTCCCTGGTTGTGGTCAAGGGACAGGACGATCCCAAACTGGGTTGGTACTCCCGCCAGCCTGGCCATAAGCAGCCCAGCTACTGCGTATTGGCAAAGTACAAAGGGCGACTGCCGGTTCGCGCCCGCACCCTGATCGAGATCTCATTGGCCCCTTGATGCGTCCAGCGTTTGGTACCCGATGGTGAGTTGGGCATACTGAGCGCCTAATCAATTCATCGGAGCTTGGATCGTGGGTATCGAAGTCGGAGGGGTGTTGGGGCTGGTTCTGCTGGTGCTCAACGTGTGGGCGGTCATCCGGATCATCCAAAGCGGCGCCAGCACCGCCAGCAAGGTGATTTGGGTGGTGGTGATCCTGCTGCTGCCTTTGCTGGGTGTGATTCTCTGGTTCTTTCTGGGGCCAAAGTAAGCCTATACCCAAAGCAAGCCCACACGGATAAGATCGGCTTCAAGACGTCAGCGGGGTGGGCATGCCGATGCCGTATCCCTGCACATAGTCCACACCGATGCGGCGGAGTTCTCCGAAAATGGCGTCATTTTCGACACATCCGGCGACGGTCTTTTTGCCCAGGGCGTGGGCAACATGGTTGATGGACTGCACCATGGCCAGACCGACCGGATCGTCGACGATGTCCTTGACCTGGCGGCCATCGATCTTCACCAGGTCCACCGGCAGGTGTTTGAGGTGCTGGAACGAGGCCATTCCACCGCCGAAGCTGTCCAGGGCAAACCGACTCCCCGTGTGTCTGAGCGCTTCCACGAACCGTTCCACACCGGGCAGGTCGGTGAGCACCATCGCCTCGGGGATCTCAAACCACAGACACGAACCGGGGACACCGTGGGCATCGAGTCCCGCCAGGACAGACGCGGCAAAGTCGGCATCCAGAATGCTTTGGCCGGACAGGTTCAGCGAAACGGACATCGGCTTGCCGTGCACTGGTGTCTGAGCTTCCAGGTGGCTCAGGGCGGTGTCCAAAACCCAGCGGTCCAGGCTCAGCCCCAGTCGGCTGCGCTCCGCCGCAGGCAGAAAGGCGGCGGGGGCGACCAGTTCACCGCCTTCCCTCAGGCGCAGCAGCAGCTCGTGGATCTCCGGCGATTCGGTCGAATCGATGACGGCAGGACGGATCACCTGTGCATACAGGCAGAAGCGCCGTTGCTCCAATGCCTGCTGGATACGCACTGACCAGGCCGAGTCGGCGGCGGTCTGCTGTTCTGAGTCCGTCACCCAGTCCTGGCTTGGCGGCACCACCTGGATTCGGCGGCCCCCCTGGCGTTTGGCGGAGTAACAGGCGGCATCCACCACGCCGAGTGCGTCGACGGCGGTGACCGGCCCCGGCGCCAGGGCGGCGACGCCAATACTGACACCCACAGAAAAGCATTTGTCGTCCCAATAAAACTGGAACGTTTCGATCGCCTCCAGCAATCCCGTGGCGACCCGCTCGGCGGCATCCAGATCGCAGTGTTCCATCAGAATGCCGAACTCATCGCCGCCCAGGCGCGCCACCGAGTCACGGCTACGGACCCGACCCCGCAACAACTCCCCAAGCTGTTGCAGACAGGCGTCGCCCGCGGCATGGCCGCAGCGGTCGTTGATCGGTTTGAAACGGTCCAGATCCAGGTAGCACATCGCGTGTTGGCTTTCCCCGCCGTGCTCCGGCAGCACCCGTTCCAGGCGATTGAGGAACTCGCGCCGATTGAGCAGGCCGGTCAGGCCGTCGTGGCTGGCCTGGAATGCCAGTTCGGTGGATCGGGTATAGGCGTCGGTGATGTCTTCGGAAAAGCACAATGCCGAAAGGCGTCCGTCCTGAGCGCGAATCGAACGAGCCGTCTCCCGGACCCGGATTCGTTCCCCCTGTGCGGTCAACTTCCAGGCCTCCCAGCTGCGCACCGAACCGGGCTGGCGCAGGCAGATGGCCATATGACCGGATACCCTGGTTCGTTCCGGTTCCGGATACAACAACGTGACCGGGCGCCCGATCAGCTCTCCGGGGCGATGGCCCAGTCGGGAGGCCGCTTTGCGGTTAACCGTGCGGATGCGTCCCCGTTGATCCACCGTAAACAACATGGTTGGGCTTTGCTCGTACAGGGTCCGATATCGGGCCTCGCTTTTACGCATGGCTTCGGACGCTTTGCGCGCTTCGGTGACATTCCGTGCCAGCAGCGCCGTGGCGGGCCGCCCGGCGTAGTTCAGGGCATGGGCTTCGGCATCAACCTGAATCACGGCACCGTCGGAACTGAGGTGCCGCTCAGCGTGGGGTTCGGTGGGGTCCGGTCCGTCGTCGGCGAACAGCGAAGCCATGGCCTCCCGCGGGTGCAGATCCGCCAGGGTCAACTCCAGGAAGGCTTCCCGGCTGTACCCGTACTGGGCCAGACCGGCATCGTTCACTGCCAGAATCTCGAGCGTGTCGCGATCATAGATCAGTATCGGTGTGATGCTGGATTCGAACAGGCGGCGATACACTGCGTCGGTAGACTCGCCGCTGGTCGCGGTGACGGCTGCACCCCGGTAGCCGCCGGCCGGGTCCAGGATTGGCTGTCCGCTCAGTCGGATCCACCTTCTGTGCCCGGATCGATCCTGATACTGCAGCACCAGGTCACGGAACGACTCGCGGGCCTGCAACAGACCGGACAGGGTTGGCCCATCCTCGGCCGGGGGCTGAAAAATCTCACTTAGCTCGCGCCCGATCAGCGCATCGCGGTCCAGGTTTGCCTGGGTCTCGAAACCGGAGGAGAGATAGGTCACGCGGCCGGCGCCATCCTGTTCCCAGAACCAGTCACAGATGGCCTCGGCGCAATCCAGTTGTCGACGGTCGTCCGATTCCATGCGGAGCGAATCCTGGGGATGAGTTTGACATGGCAGAGGCGCGCCGCAACTGCCTGCAATGGGTTAGGGAGCCGCTGATCTATTCGTGAACGTGCATCTTGGGACTGAACTGCACAGCTTCATCGTTGCAGATCTTGGCAATAGAACAACGATTACCCGCGATCTGCGCCTTAAACCTGCACATTTCACCCTCCAATCTGCTTCGTCCAGAATAGATTAGAGGTTCGTTAGCGTTTCAGTTTGGCTATCGGGCCCTCGGGACGCAAGCGTGATGCTGCTGGACGGCGAGGGGCTCACTCGCCGGTTTGCTGCAATCGCCGCACACCCGCCACGAATCGGGTCAAGGTGTCGGACAATACCCCTCGTGGGATCATGATCTCCACCAGCTGGAAACGGCCCCGGGTCGCCACCGCCCGTTCCAGGGCCTGCTGCAGTTCGGCTCGGGTGTGGACTCGCACGCCGTCCCCGCCCAGGCCCGCCGCCATGTCAGCGAAGCCCCAGTCCTCGAGGTTGTTGAACTCCGACTCCGGCTGGAAGGTGCGCAGCATCTCCCAACTGGCGTTGTTGAACAGCAGCACGATGGGATCCCAGCCATAGCGACGACAATTGCCCAGTTCCCAGCCGGTCATCTGGAATGCGCCGTCGCCCACCAGAATCAGCGACCGCTCACCGGTGGCGGCCTGAACACCGAGTCCGGCCGGCACACCGAATCCCATGGTGGCGTAGTAGCCCGGTGCCACCAAGGCGGTGTTTTCCATATCGAGGGCGGTGAATAGACAATCGCCCATGTCCGCCGCAATGGTGAGATTGCCGTGCTCCACCATCATGTCGTTGACCGCCCGGGCGATGTCTGTCGGAGAGATCGGGTTGTCATCGGCGTTGAGGCCCCGGGGATAGTTCGGCTCCGGGCCGCTGGGCTGATCCGGGTGATCCGCCAAGCGGGCCAGCAAAGCCTCCACCAGGGCATCCAGGGGGATGTTGGGGTAGGTGTGAAAGCCAAGACAGACCTGACCGGAGAGCGCCTGGATGCTGTGACGCAGGTCTATACGCTGTCGTGACACGCCGAAGTTGGTGTCGGACAAGATCACCCCCAACAGCAGCAGGGCGTCGGAATGCTCGACCCGGTCGGTGACCTTGGCGTCGCCGGCGACACCGAGGTAGGTGCCCAACAGGGGCGCGTTGTCCTGGGCCAGCAGCCCACGCCCCATGAAGCTGGTGACCGTCGGCAGATTGAGCTTCCGTGCCAATGCCGCCACCTTGTCCTCCAGTCCGTAGCGACGGATCTCCACACCGACCATCAGCACCGGCGCCTGGGCAGAGTCAAGGCGTTCAAGGATCTCGTCCACACAGGCGCTCAGGGCATCCAGGTCGTAGGGTTCCGGCGGGCGGGGTTTGACCGGTTCGCAGGGCAGAAAGACCGTGTCCCGCGGCAGTTCGATGTACACGGGCTGCGAATGGCGCAGGCAATTCGCCAGCACTCGGGCGATCAGCTCCGGCGCCGTCTCCGGATCGTCCAGCCGGATCTGGTCGCAGGTGATCTCACGATAGACATTGAACTGCGATTCCAGGGTCTTGGCTTGATGATGCAGCAGCAGGCCCGATTCGCTCTCCCCGGCACCCGGGGCGCCGGAAATCACCACCAGCGGTGATTTCTCAGCGAATGCGCCGGCCACTGGATTAACCATATTGAACGCCCCGGCGCCATAGGTGATCGCCGCCACACCCAGGGTGCCGTTGAACCGGGCCGCGGCGTCCGCGGCAAAGCCGACGCCGGGCTCATGGCTCAGCGTAAACAGTGGCAGGATGCCGCTTTCCTCCATTACCTTGAAAAACGAGAGCGCAAAGTCGCCGGGTATGCCGAAGACCTGCTGCGCGCCGTGGTCCTTCAGGGCCTGGAGTAAGGATTCGGCCAGATTCATGACGACTTCCTTTGGGGTCCGCTACAGACCCGCAGGGCAGTCCCTGCGGCGTCGTTGGATGTGCCTGTCTCCGGTCCGGTCAAGCGTTGACCACTCGGGCGCCCGGTGCCGAACCGCTGTCCACGAATCGCTCCTCGGCGATCTGGTCGGCCAGTTCTGCGGTGGTGCAGCCCGCCTGTCCTGCCCTGCGGAAGATCTCGTCCAGGGTGGTGCCGATGCCCTCGAGGTGGGCCATGAGCCGGCCGGCTTCATACCCGGTTCGTTCATAGTGGATATCAATGATGCCGCCCGCGTTGATTACGTAATCCGGCGCATACAGGATGTCACGCTTTGCCAGTGCGTGGGCGTGATCCGGGCTTTGGAGCTGATTGTTGGCCGCACCGGCAACCACCACAGCACGCAGTCGCTCCAGGCTCTGGTCGTTGATCGTACCGCCCAGTGCGCAGGGTGAAAACACGTCGACGTCCAGATCGAAAATGGCGTCCGGCGCCACCGCCACCGCACCCAGTTCCTGAACCGCGCGCTGGGTCTGGTCCGGATGGATGTCCGTCACCCAGAGCCGCGCGCCGGCGTCCGCCAGGTGTTTCGCCAACCGAAATCCGACACTGCCCACACCCTGAATGGCAACACGTAGACCGGTCAGGTCCTCTGTCCCCAGTCGGCAACGGACGGCGGCTTTGAGACCGACGAAGGTGCCGTACGCCGTGGCCGGGGAAGGGTCTCCGCTGCGCAGCGTACCGTCCGAGTTGCGCTTTTCGGCGACGCCGGCCACATGGGTCGTTCGGGCCGCCATCGCCTTCATGTCGGCCACGCCGGTGCCGGAGTCCTCGGCGGCGATATAGCGACCGCCCAAACCCTCGACCGCCTCACCCATGGCCCGCATCAGTGCGTCTGACTTGTCCTTGCGCGGGTCGCCGATGATGACGGATTTGCCGCCCCCCAGGGGCAAACCCGCCACCGCGGACTTATAGGTCATTCCGCGGGACAGACGCAGTACGTCTCGGATTGCCTCGGCCTCGGTCGAATATGGCCACATTCGGCATCCGCCCAGTGCCGGCCCCAGATGGGTGTTGTGTACCGCGATGATGGCCCGCAGGCCGGTCTCGCTGTCATGGCAGAACACGACGCGCTCGTGCTGGTCGAAATCGGGATGGCTGAATACGCTCACAATGTGCTCCTTTTGGGAGTTGGGTCATGTTGCCGCCCACCGGAACGCGGGTAGCGTATCCGGAGCGGTAAGACATGGGCCGGTCAGGCGGCCCGCGCCAGGGAAGGTGGATTTTGGAAAGCGGCCATCAGCTCCGCCAGCCGTGCCCGGGCGCTGGCCAGATTGGCTTCCTTGATATGGCCGTAACCCCGGATGCTCTGGGGCAAGGCTGCGATCTCCACCGCAATATCGTGGTTACGCGGAGACAGCTCGGCCAGCAGCTGCTCCAAGGTGATTTCATACTCCTTGATCAGGGCGCGTTCGATCCGCCGCTCGGCGGCGTAGCCAAAGACGTCCAGCGGTGTGTTGCGCAGGCCTCGCAGTTTCGCCAGCACACGGAATGCGCGCATCATCCAGGGCCCGTATCGTTGCTTGATCAAATGACCCGAGTTGGGGTCAGTTCGGGCGAACACCGGCGGCGCCAGGTGGAACTCCAGCGTGTAGTCGCCTTCGAAGCGGTCCTCCAGGCTTTGGCGAAAACGCCCGTCCGTAAACAGCCGCGCCACCTCGTACTCATCTTTGTAGGACAACAGCCTTGCGTAGTTGCGGGCCACCGCCTTGCTCAGCTCGGTGTGCCCTGGCAGCAGCGCTTCCTCCGCCGCGTGGACACGCTCCACCATTGCCTGGTAGCCGCTGGCCAAGCGGGTGTTCTGGTAGGCCGTCAGGTGTTCCATCCGGTGTTTGACGATATCGTCCAGGCGCTCAAGACGTTTTTGCACCGGTGAACCGGGTTGGACCAGGCGCTCCACTGCGGCTGGATCATGGGCAGTTCGGCGGCCCCAGATAAAGGCCTGCTTGTTGGCCTCGACGGCGACCCCGTTCAACTCGATGGCCCGTTCGATTGCGTCTCCCGAGATCGGAACCAAACCGCATTGGTAGGCATATCCCAGCATGAACAGATTGCCGGCGATTGCGTCTCCCATCAGCCCAGTGGCCAGGCGTGTCGCGTTCAAAAGGTGGGTGTTGCCTTGCCCGGTTGCGTTGACTATGGCCCGTTCCATGGAGTGGGCCGGGAATTTCAGGTCCGGGTCCTTGAGAAACCCCGAGGTAACCGATTGGTGGCTGTTGATCACAGCATGGGTGACATCCCGGGTGACCTTGGCCAGGGCTTCGGCCCCGGCTGCAACCACCAGATCGCAGCCCAGTAACAGACGCGCATTGCCGGCGGCGATGCGCACCGCATTGATATCCTGCGGTGTGGCGGCGATGCGCACGTGGCTGACCACCGAGCCGCCTTTCTGGGCCAGACCGGTCATGTCCAGTACGCTGACGCCCTTTCCCTCCAGGTGTGCGGCCATGCCCAGCAGGGCGCCTATGGTGACCACACCGGTGCCGCCCACGCCGGTGACCACGATGCCGTAGGGCGAGTCCACGTCCGGCAGGTCAGGATCCGGCAGGTCCTGGCCAGGCAGGTCTGGGAATGGGATCGGGCCCAGTCCGTTGGGCTTGCGTAAGCCGCCGCCGTGGACGGTCACGAAACTGGGGCAGAATCCTTCGACGCAACTGAAGTCCTTGTTGCAGGAAGATTGATCGATGGCGCGCTTGCGGCCCATTTCGGTTTCCACCGGCACGACCGAAAGGCAGTTCGACTGGACCGCGCAATCGCCGCAGCCTTCGCATACAGCCTGGTTTATAAACGCACGCCGCGGCGGATCTTCCACCAGACCGCGCTTGCGCCGGCGCCGTTGTTCCGCCGCGCAGGTCTGGTCGTAGATCAGCACGGATACGCCGTGCGTTTCCCGCAGCGCCCGTTGCAGCGCGTCCAGTTCCTTGCGGTGGTGGAAGGTTACGCCAGCGGCGAACGCATTCTTGTCGGTGTATTTTTCCGGCTGGTCACTCATTACCGCGATCCGGCGCACGCCCTCGCCAAACAACTGGTGGCTGATCTGCGGCACGCTCAGTTTGCCGTCCAGCGGTTGCCCGCCGGTCATGGCCACGGCGTCATTGAACAGCAGCTTGTAGGTGATGTTGACCCCGGCCGCGATGGCGGCGCGAATGGCCAGCAGTCCGGAGTGGAAGTAAGTTCCGTCCCCCAGGTTGGCAAACACATGGGGGGTGTCGGTGAACGCGGCCTGTCCGATCCACGGCACCCCTTCGCCGCCCATCTGAGTGAAGGTGTCGGTGTCGCGATCCATCCAGGTCGCCATGTAGTGGCAGCCAATGCCGGCCAGGGCGCGGCTGCCCTCGGGCACCTTGGTGGAGGTGTTGTGGGGGCAGCCCGAGCAGAAGTGGGGCACCCGTTCCAGCAGCAGCCTCGGTTTGGCCAGCGCCTTTTCCTTGGCCTGCAGAAAGCCCAGTCGCTGCTGGATGCGTTCACTGGTGTAGAAGGTGCCAATACGGTCGGCGATGACCCGGGCGATCTGGGCCGGGGTCAGTTCGCCGGTGGAGGGCAGAATCCAGTTGCGCTGCTCATCGAATTTACCCACCACCCGAGGTCGCACATCCTCGCGCCAGTTGTAGAGCTGTTCCTTGAGTTGGTTTTCGACCAGGCCCCGTTTTTCCTCCACCACCAGAATTTCTTCCAGTCCCTCGGCGAAGTTGCGCACACCCTCGCGCTCCAGCGGCCAGCTCATGCCGATCTTGAACACCCGCAGCCCGATGTCCGCGGCCATGTCGTCGTCGATGCCCAGGTCCTCCAGCGCCTGGCGCACGTCCAGATAGGATTTGCCGGTGGTGGCGATGCCGAGGCGCGGTTCCGGGCTGTCCATGACGACCCGGTTGAGCCCGTTGGCCCGGGCAAAGGCAAGGGCGGCGTAAAGTTTGTACTGGTGCAGTCTGAGTTCCTGTTCCAGCGGGCGATCGGGCCAACGGATATGCAGACCGGATTCCGGCAGCTCAAAATCCTCCGGCAGGACGATCTGTACACGCTCCGGATCCACATAAACCGATGCCGATGCATCCACCGTTTCGGCAATGGTCTTGAAGCCGACCCAACAGCCCGAAAAGCGCGACAACTCCCATCCGAACAGCCCAAGATCCAGCACTTCCTGCACACCGGCAGGATTCAGCACCGGCATGCCGGCGTCCATGAAGGCATACTCGCTCTGGTGGGGCAGAGTAGAGGACTTGCAGGCATGGTCGTCGCCCGCCACCGCCAGCACACCGCCATACCTCGAACTGCCCGCCGCGTTGGCATGCTTGAACACATCGCCGCTGCGGTCCACGCCCGGGCCCTTGCCGTACCACATGCCGAATACGCCGTCGTACTGCGCGCCCTGGAACAGGTTTACCTGCTGACTGCCCCACACGGCGGTGGCACCCAGGTCCTCATTGACGCCCGGTTGGAAATGGATGTGGTTGCGCTGCAGAAATGGTTTTGCGCGCCACAGGGCCTGATCGAAGCCGCCCAGGGGCGATCCGCGGTATCCGGAGATGAAACAGGCCGTATTCAGGCCGCGCGCGGCATCGCGTTGCCGCTGAATGATGGGCAGGCGCACCAACGCCTGTACACCGGTCAGATAGACCCGGCCCGACTCGAGCTCGTACTTGTCGTCTAATGAAACCTGTGCAAGCGCCATGGTTTCTTCCCCCGTGATGGTGTTCAGATTCCGAAACCGACGTGATCAGGGGCGCAGGCTGGCAGCGCCGCCATACCACATCGACCCGACCGCCGATCGAATCGCAATGCGTGCGCGAACAGATCGGTTGCCGAGGGCTTCGCTAGCTGTGGGGGTGCTCGGTGCAATCCCACGGTTCGGCGGCGCGAACGGTGGACAATTTTCGAGCGTGGTCGCGATGTGAACAGGTCATGACGTACACCTCCTGGCAGGGTCACCGCCGGAAAAACGTGTCTACGACTGACGCCCTTTTGGGGCGTGACCAATCAAAGTAATTCGGCCGGCCATCGCCGTCAAGGCATTTGCGCTACCCGCTCAGCGCTTCGATGCAGCGCGCGTCGTCGTGTGCGGCATTGTTCACGTGGGTGCTGACCGGAAAGGTGATGGTGAGCGCGTCACCCAGGGGCGCGAGCAGGGATTCTACCTGCTGTGCGCGTGTCACCGTGGGGTCCAGCCAAAGGTCCCAGTCGGCCGGCAGCAGGATCACTGGCATACGATCGTGCAGGTGGCTGATGGTCTGATTGGCCCCAGTGGTGATGATGGTACACGACTCGATGACATCGCCTTCGGAGCCCGTCCAGCGTTCCCATAGTCCGGCCATGGTAAACACGGGCTGACCCTCCACCGCGATGTAGTAGGGTTGTTTTCCGGCCGGACCGCGGCGCCATTCATAGAAGCCGTTGGCAGGAATCAGGCAGCGCCGGGTTTGTACCGCTTTGCGGTAAGCAGGCTTTTGCGCAAGGGTCTCGGCACGGGCGTTGATCATGCTGTAGCGGGTGTCTGGACCTTTGCTCCAGAACGGCACCAAACCCCATCGCAGTGCCACCAGTTCCCGACCGCCTTCATGGCCGTTTCGGATTGCGGCGATTGGCTGAGTGGGTGCGACGTTGTAGCGCGGCGGGGGCTCCACAGTAATCCCTGCCCGCAACATGCGCACCAGCTCATGCACCGAGGTGTGTAGATCGAAACGACCGCACATGGGGCAAGTATAGCGTTGTCTGCGTCGTCCAGCGGCGCCGCGCATGGGGCTTTCGAAAACGTCAGCGGGCAAACCGCGCGCTGGGTTTGCTCAACGGCGCGCCGCCGCAGACATGATCCTTGCCTCGGCCACCTGGCTGACCTGTTCAGACGAATGCGGCGGCGCTGGCGTCAAGCTCGAAAAACAGTGAATAATCTCTTAAAAAGCGTTTAAAAACATAAATTTATTATCGTTATATAATGTCATTTCTGCAAATTGATTGGCGAGTATTATTGTCCATCGGAGGCGCCATGATCATGAGCAGCCGCGCCGTGTTCTTGCATCATCGCTCCGGCTTGGTCCATGGTTTTCACCGGCACGTCGATTTCCAGGCTGCCTCCCTGTTCAAACCGCAGTGTTACCGGCACCTGTTCGCCGGCCTTGAACGGCGCCTTGAGGCCGATGAACATGACATGCAGTCCACCGGGTTTGAGCTGCGTGACTTCGCCCGGCTTCAGTTCAATGGAGTCCACCTGACGCATCCGCATGACGCCGTCATCCATCAGATGAGTATGGAGTTCCACCCGCTCGGAGACCTCGGCCTCGGCGCTCACCAGACGGTCGCTGGATGTTCCGCGGTTGGTGATGGTCATAAACGCCGCGCCGTTGGTCACGGTTGGCGGGGACTCCCGGGCCCACGCCTGTTCCACGGCCAGCGTGCCGATTTGATAGTCTTGGCTCAAACCCAAAGTGGGCAGCAGCAGCAACGCCAGGAGAGACGCAGCTGCAAGGGTCTGTCTTGGTTTCATGATTAAATCCATGGTTCGGGGCACGGGTCGAAGACTCCGATGCCGGCAACGGGTAGGGGATGAATCGGCGCCATGATAACCGCTTGGTCGATATCTGTGGATGCGGCTTTTGGTCGCATGTTTCTGATACGTGGCGCGAGACCGCTCACAGCTGCTCGACAGAGCTTGCTATGTCTTTGCACCTGCGCCCTGCACTGGCGGATCTGGGGCGTTCTGAAACGCGACGAACTTATGGAACGGGGCACTGGCAATGAGAACCCAATGCCGCCATCGCCGGTCCGCGGCCGTTCAGCGCTGTGTCAGAGGCAGCGGCCCCATGGTGGGCGTGGCCGCACCGCACATTGTACCGCAACGCACTGGGTGGCCGTCGCGCTGTTGATCGCAGTCCAGAGTGTCGCTGTTGATACTGCGCACGCATTGGAACGCATCGCCGTGCTGGATTTTGAGCTGCTCGACGTCAGCCCTGACCCTGGGACGGCCCGGGAGATCCAGCGCACCGCGACAGTTGCGCCGCTGCTGCGTGCGGCGCTCGACGCGGATATGGGGTTCGAAGTCGTGTCCGTGGATTCCGAGGTGCAGGCGCGAGCGGATGCTGCCGTGGGGTATCTTTACCAAAGACCGACTCTGGCCGCTGAACTGGCCGAGCAGGTGGGCGCCGCCTGGCTGGTTATCGGCAGAGTGCATAAACCCAGTCCTCTGTTCGCCTATCTCAAGGCGCAGCTGGTGGATGTTCATGCCCGCGATCTGGTTGCCGATCTGGTGGTGGAGGTCAAGGGTCCTATGGAAGACGCCACCCGCCGAGGGGTCGCCGTTTTGGCGGAGCAGATCGATACCGCGGTGCGCCGGCGCGTCCGATCCGAGTAGCGACGACCGGTGCTGATCATGCCGGCAGGTCGCCCCCGGATGGGCCCGAAACGATGCCCTGAACCTCGATGGTCACGTGGGCCACCTTGGGCGCCGCGGCCTTCAGTTCAGCCTCCAACTCGTCGATGATTTCCTCGGTCCGCGCCAGCGCCGCCTGGACGTCGGCCCGGTCGGCTGCGTATTCGCGCAGCGACGGTTCATCAATGCGCCCGCCCGGCACCTGCGCAAGAATGAATGAGGCGAGGTGCTGTGCAGTTCGAGAACGATTTCGGGATCGTTCGAGAGCATAGCCGTCGCTATGTGACGAGGAGGATCGCGGAATCGGGCCGAAATGGCGGTGCCGCAGACCGTTCCCTTTCTACCGCGCAGACTCTCAGGGAGCCTCTGATCTATTCGTGAACGCGCATCTTGGGACTGAAATGCACAGCTTCATCGTTGCAGATCTTGGCAATAGAATAACTATTACCCGCAATCTGCCCCGCGTTCCGCCCCTTCAATCTGCACATTTCACTCTCCAATCTGCTTCGTCCAGAATAGTTCAGAGGCTCCTTAGGTAATCCCTGATCCATCCGCACGGTCGCGCCAACCCGCTTCAGTGCGAGACTCTGCTCAGGCACACTGTTACTGATGTCGGCCGATATCCATGCCGGAGGGCGGTGTGCAAGACAACTACGGATTTTCCGTGCTGCTGGTGGAGGACCATCGCCCGATCGCGGAGCTGGTCTGTGACCACCTGGAGGGGCGGGGCATCGCGGTGGATTATGCTGCGGACGGCCCGGCGGGTCTGCGCCTGGCCAAGGAGAATACCTACGACGTGATCGTGTTGGATCTGATGCTGCCCGGTCTGGACGGTCTGCAAGTCTGTGCGCAGCTCAGAAACGAGGCGCGCATCGATACTCCGGTGTTGATGATGACTGCGCGGGATACCTTGGAGGACAAGATCGCCGGCCTGGATGCGGGGGCTGACGATTATCTGGTCAAGCCGTTTGACGTCCGCGAACTCGAGGCCAGGGCACGGGCCCTGGTGCGCCGCTACCGTGGAGAGGTGAGGCCCGAAGTACTGCAGGTGGAAGACCTTACCCTGGATACGGCAACCCACACGGTGCGTCGGGCCGGCACGGTGCTGAATCCGTCACCCATCGGCTTCAAGATTCTGGTGCAGTTGATGCGCGCGGCGCCCCGTGTCGTTCCCAGGCGCGAGTTGGAACGTCGCGTCTGGGGTGAACTGGTGCCGGACAGCGACGCGCTGCGCAGTCATCTCTACAATCTGCGCAAGGCTGTAGACAAACCGTTTTCGACGCCCCTTATCCAAACCGTTCAGAACTTTGGCTATCGCCTCGGCATTGCCGATGGCGACTAGGCGTGGGGTCGGACATCGACTGGTCCGGGCCTTTGTGATCCAGGCCGTGTTCATCAGTCTGACCGCGCTGCTCGGTGTGCTGGCCGCCCGCTTCGTGTTGCAGGATGTGCTGATTCGCAAGGCCCTTGAGGAGGAGGCGGGCTACTATCTGCAACAACTCGCCGCGTCACCAGGGGCCCCTCTTCCCCAGACCGTGAATCTGCGGTCTTATCGGGTCCCGGATGAGCGCTCGGTGCCACCCCATCTGCGCGAACTGGGACCCGGGTACCATCCGCTCACCGATGCCGCCGACGGGTTTTCTGCGGTCTATGTGGCCGAATCGGATGGCGATCGCCTGCTGTTTGAGTTCAAGGGCGAGCGGGTCAGCGACCTCACTTTTTATTTTGGTCTCGTGCCCCTGGCCATTGTGCTGGTGATTATCTACTCCGCCACCTGGATCGCATATCGACTCTCGCAACAGGCGGTGTCGCCCCTGGTTCGATTGGCGCAACAGGTCGCTACCTTGGATCCGCTGGGGCCCAGTTCGGAGATCGCCATTGACGATGCAAGCGATCTTGAAGTCAGGGTGTTGACTCAGGCGCTGGCCCAGTACACCGACCGCATCCAGTCGTTCGTGGAGCGTGAGCGCGCCTTCACCCGGGATGCCAGTCACGAGCTGCGCACCCCAATTACGGTGATCCGGCTCGCCGCTTCGGCCTTGCTGGCGGAGGATACGCTGCCACCGCGGACGCTGAAGCAGGTACGTCAAATTGAGTCCGCCGCCGGTGACATGGCCGAATTGGTGGATGTGTTCCTGCTCCTGGCCCGTGAAGCGGACCAGGCTCTGACCCCTGACCCAGTGGATGTGGAACACGTGCTCAGCACTGAGATTGAGCGGGCCCGACCGATCCTGGTGGGTAAGCCGGTTCGAGTCGCCTACACCTGTTCGTCAGTACCCGACCTGTTTGTCCCGGAGCGGGTGTTGTCCATCCTGGTGGGCAACCTGGTACGCAATGCGTTCCTGTACACCGAACGCGGAGTCGTCAGCGTGGACTTGACCGGGGACGCGTTGACCATCGAGGACAGCGGAGTCGGGATTTCCGAGGCGGAGGTGTCCAGCCTGCTCAAGCCGTTTCAGCGTGGCACGGGGCGCGGGGACGCTGAGGGTTGGGGGGTCGGGCTGACCATAGTCAAACGTCTGGTGGACGGTTTTGGGTGGACGCTGACATTGAATCGGCGGCCCGGCGGCGGCACACGCGCATGCGTTCGGTTCCAGCCGCCGGAGCCGGCATCATGAGGGCATCCCGTGATGCATCCTGGCCTACCTGGTGTCGTTCCCACAGGCCTCGGTATGCATGGTTTTACCGGTGCAAACATCGAACCCGGCATCCATCGATGCTTGCAGGTGCGCCCCCGCGCTGTTTGAATGCACGCCATGGGTGTTGAAATCGAACGAAAATTTCTGGTGGCGAATGACGGCTGGCGGGTCGGCGCAGACGAGGGTACGCCCCTGGTCCAGGCCTATATCCACATTGCCGACGTATGTTCTGTGCGGGTCCGTCGTCAGGGTGATGAGGCGCGGCTGACCATCAAAGGCGGCGACGGTACGATTGAGCGCCAGGAGTTTGAGTATCCGATTCCGGTGGCGGATGCAGAGGCGATGATTGCGTCGCTGTGCATGAGGCCGGTCCTGCGCAAGCGCCGCTTCAAGGTACCGGTGGGCCGTCACACCTGGGAAGTGGACGTTTTCGAGGCCGACAATGCCGGGTTGGTTATGGCAGAGGTGGAACTGGGTTCGGTGGACGAAGCGTTTGAGCGCCCTGCCTGGGTCGGTCAAGAGGTGTCGGGTGACCCAAGATATCTCAATGCGGCCTTGGTCAGCGCCCCGTGGCCCACCTGGGGGCTGGGTGAGACGGCCCGGTGATGGCCCGGCGTGAGCCGTGTCCGACGGCTGACCCGAACCAGACCGTGGCGCCGCCGCATGTGGTGATCGATCTTGGGCGTCAAACCCTGCTGTTTGGTGGTCCGACGGGTGAGCTGAGCTATCCGATTTCGAGTGCGCTCAATGGCCCGGGTGAGCAGATCAACAGCGGGTGCACCCCCCGGGGCCGCCACGTTGTACGGGCCAAGATCGGCGACGGACAGCCGCTGAATGCGGTATTTCGTGGACGTCGACCCACCGGAGAGATCTACGATGCGCAGCTTGGTCTGCTTCACCCTGAACGGGACTGGGTTCTGACCCGAATTCTTTGGCTGTCAGGCTGTGAGCCCGGTCGCAATCGTCTTGGTGCGGTGGATTCAATGCGGCGGTATATCTATGTACACGGCTGTCCCGACAGTGAGCCCATGGGCGTGCCCCGATCCCATGGCTGTATCCGCATGCGCAACGCCCATGTTCTGGACCTTTTCGACCGTGTTCCGGTCGGAACCGGTGTGCTCATTCACTAAACCGTTTTTTGGTTCCCATCCAGCCACGAGTTGATTCCAGCATGTCTCTCGGTCCCGTCATGATCGGCCTGCAGGGCTGTGAACTCACCCAAGAAGAGCGGGATCTGCTGCGCCACCCGCTGGTGGGCGGCGTCATACTGTTTACTCGCAACTTCGAATCGATCGATCAATTGCAGGCCTTGAATCGCCAGATTCACGCACTGCGCCGCCCGCGGTTGCTGGTGGCGGTCGATCATGAGGGGGGCCGGGTTCAGCGGTTTCGGGACGGCTTTACCCATCTTCCAGCGGTCCGCTCCCTGGGATATCGCTTTGACCAGAACCGCGATCAGGGTCTGCGACTGGCTCGCATCAGTGGCTGGCTGATGGCCATCGAGTTGCGCAGCGCCGGGATTGATCTGAGTTTCGCGCCGATTCTGGACCTGGACTGCGGTGTCAGCGGGGTGATTGGCGATCGTGCGTTCCACAGCGACCCTGAATGCGTGGCCGAGCTTGCCCGGGCCTATATGATCGGTATGCGCCGTGCCGGTATGGAGGCAACCGGCAAGCACTTTCCCGGGCACGGCAGCGTCGCGGCCGATTCTCATCGGGAATTGCCGGTGGATCCGCGGCCCATGGCCGAGCTGTTGGCCCGCGATCTGGTGCCGTTTGAACGCCTTAGCCACTATGGCATCGCAGCGTTGATGATGGCCCATGTGGTCTATCCCGAGATCGACACCCGACCGGCCGGGTTTTCCTGCACCTGGATTCGCGACATCCTGCGGGACCGACTGCGCTTTCAAGGCCTGGTTTTTTCCGACGACCTGGATATGGCCGGCGCGGAGTGGGCCGGTGACCCGGAGGCGCGGGCGCGGCTGGCCCTGGAGGCGGGCTGCGACATGGTTCTGGCCTGTAACGACCGTAGCGCCGCTGTTCGAATCCTGGATCATCTGGGCCCGTGGGACGACCCGGTCTCGCACCTGCGCCTGATTCGAATGCATGGCCGCAACAAGCCGACACGCGACCGGCTGGGCCGCAGCCAGCATTGGAAAAAGGCGGTGGATACGGTGCTGTCCTATGATCAAAACCCGTTGCTGGACATGGACCTGTGACTTGTGATCAGGGCGCAGTTCAGTTTATCGGAATATAAGAACTTCATTGGGTGGTGTTGGTGTAAGGACCTCCTTATAATCCCGGCCCCACATATCATTCAGGCCCCGTCCGAGGAGACGAGACATGGCTGACAAGTTGATGATCGTGATGGTCAATACGGATCCCAGCAACAGTTCCGAGCTGGGCGCCCCTTTCTTTCAAGCGACGGTTGCGGCCGCCATGGAGTATGACGTGGAGGTGGTGCTGACCGGTCGCTCCGGCGAACTGGCTGTTAAAGGCGTTGCCGAAAATCTGACGGTGCAGGAAGGCAGCCCCAAGTCGGTGTATGACTTTATCAAGGACGCCCATGAGGCCGGTGTGAAGTTCAAGGTCTGCACCCCGACACTGGAGCTGTGGGGCGACGATCTGATTCCCGAGATCGAAGAGACCGTGGGCGGGGCCTATGTAATCAGTGAAGCCATGGACGACGACACCGTTACGTTCACCTACTGATGTCCGGCACCCCTGCGACAGCGCCGGAGGCGGAAGCCGTCCTTGCGAACGCCGATCTGCTGTGGTCCGCCGATCAGGTGGAAGCGGCTGTCGATAGAATGGCGGAGCGCATCAGCGAACAGTTAGCCGCCACCCACCCCATCATCATGTCCGTGCTGAATGGCGGACTGATTCCCACCGCCTGGTTGGTCACCCGGCTGCAGTTTCCGATGGAAATGGGGTATCTGCATGCCACCCGCTATCGCAGCGGCCTGCGCGGCCAGGACCTGGACTGGCGGGTACCGCCTAGCGTTCCCGTTGAAGGGCGGACTGTGCTGGTGGTCGACGACATATTCGATGAGGGCCACACGCTGGCCGCGGTGGTGGAGGATCTGCGCGCCCGCGGCGCTGGGCGGGTATTGTCAGCGGTGCTGGTGGACAAGTTGCACGATCGCAAAGTGCCTGGTTTTCAAGTGGATTTCAAAGCCCTGGATGTAGCAGACCGGTATGTGTTCGGTTGCGGTATGGACTACAAGGAATGCTTACGCAATCTGCCGGGAATATACGCCCTGGGCAGGGACGAATCGGCTTGAGCGAAATCGCCATCATTGGTGGGACCGGGCTCACCTCCCTTAACGGGCTGCGGATAAAACGCAAGCGCATGGTGCCCACCCCCTGGGGCGAACCTTCCGGTCCGGTGACCTATGGCGAATTGTTCGGTAAGCAGGTCGTTTTTCTGGCCCGGCATGGATACCAGCACACCATCCCCCCCCATAAGGTCAACTACCGGGCCAATCTCTGGGCGCTGAAGCAGATTGGTGTCGAAAAAATCGTGGCGGTGGCCGCAGTCGGTGGAATCCACCGGGAACTGGGGCCGGGGTCCCTGGCGATCCCGGATCAGATCATCGATTACACCTGGTCTCGAGGACATACCTACTTCGAGCATGATCTGACCAGCGTCACCCATGTGGACTTCACCCATCCCTACAGCGAAACCCTGCGCGAGGGCTTGATTCGTGCAGCCCAGCGGGCAGGCGTTGTTGTTCGGGCCGGGGGCACCTATGGCGCCACCCAGGGCCCACGGCTGGAAACTGCCGCCGAGATCGAACGTATGGAGCGGGACGGGTGCGATCTGGTGGGCATGACCGGCATGCCTGAAGCCGCCCTGGCCCGTGAGATTGGGCTTCAGTACGCCGCCTGCGCGGTCGTCGCCAATTGGGCGGCCGGCAAGGCGGCGGGAACAATCGTCATGGATGAGTTGGCCGAAACCCTGCGCGGCGGTATGGAGCAGGTCAGGCGATTGCTGGAACAGGCCATTCCCGCGATCTGACAGTCGCTATGGGGCCTCTGATTTGTTCTGGACGAAGCAGATTGGAGGGCGAAGTGTGCAGATTCAAGGTGCGGATCGCGGGGCAGATCGCGGGTAACAGTCGTTCTATTGCCAAGATTTGCAACCACGAAGCCGTGCATTGTCAGTCCCAAGATGCGCGTTCACGAATAGATCAGAGGCTCCCGTGCGCCCTTCCATTCGCCCGGTCGCTGGGGATCCTATAGCGGGCGGGCTATCGTCAGCACGCCAAGCTTCGGGTGATCCAGGTAGTGCAGCTCCTCGCTGCGCATACGCCGGTCCTCGGTCACTCGGACCGACTCGAGCTGGGCGTCCTGAAACAACAGGTCGACGCTGACGTGCAGATAACGGCGGCGCTCCACCTGAACCGTGCCTTCCAGGGTGCCTCCGCCCTCGCTGCCGAACACCGTTGTCGGTGTGGAGCGGTTCTCCGGCTGAACCCAGGCTTTGTGTGCCAGCACCCGGTAGTTGGCGCTTTGTCGCAGGCTCTGCGCGACCCCGGCCAGGCCAAGGGCGGCGGGGCTGTACTCGGTGGTGCCCATCATGTCCGGCACCCCCGCCTCCGGGTCGAACGTCTCCGAGGTGTCGGGGTAAAGATTCTCAAACACCAGTACCTCTATGGCGTAGCCCGCCGCCTGGGCCGACGGGGCGGTTGTCCACAGGCCCATGACCAGGCAGATGGCCAACAGGGTGCGCACAGGTGTTCGATTCGTCACAGCGTTACTCCCATCATCAAACAGCCCCGAGCCAGGGGCATCAGTGTCATCATCCGCGCGAACTGCATAAGCAAGAATCCTGGGTTCAAGCGGCAATGTCGGTCAACAACTGGTCCAACGTTTTGATCCGGCTTTCGGCGTCCGGCAGGGGCAGGGTAAACCGCAGCCGGTCCCGACCATCCAGACGGTAAATGCTGGATCGCTCCTGAATCAAGCGCATGACGGAGTTGAAGTTGATGTTCGGGTCCTCGGTAAACAGAATTCTTCCGCCATCGGGGCCCGCCTCGATCCGGCGTACCCCGACCGTTCCGGTTTTCAGTTTCAGTGCGGTCACCCGGAACAGAGTCTTGGCCGGCTCCGGCAAGAGGCCGAAACGGTCGATCATTTCCACCTGCAGATCCCGCAAACCTTCGAGATCATCGGCATTGGCAATGCGCTTGTACATGATCAGCCGGGTGTGGACATCGGGCAGATAGCTATCCGGCAACAGGGCCGGGGCCTGAATGTCGATTTCGGTGCCCTGGTGCAGCGGTTTCTCCAGTTCCGGCTGCTTGCCGGATTTGAGCGCCGCTACCGCGCGCTCCAGCAGCTCACTGTACATGCCGAAGCCGATTTCCTGGATCTGCCCGCTTTGGCCCTCGCCCAGCAGCTCCCCGGCGCCGCGAATCTCAAGATCATGGGTGGCCAGTACGAATCCGGCTCCCAGATCCTCCATTGCCTCGATCGCCTCGATCCGTTTTATGGCGTCGGGGGTCATGGCCTTGCGGTGTGGGACCATCAGATAGGCATAGGCCCGGTGATGCGATCGTCCGACCCGTCCCCTGAGCTGGTGCAACTGCGCCAACCCCAGCCGGTCGGCGCGTTCGATGATGATGGTGTTGGCGTTCGGCACGTCGATGCCGCTCTCGATAATGGTGGTGCAGACCAGGATATTGCAGCGCTGGTGATAGAAATCGAGCATCACCGGCTCCAGCAGCCGCTCCCGCATCTGACCGTGGGCGACCGCCACCCGGGCCCCGGGCACGATTTCCTCTATCTCCCGGGCTTTGCGCTCAATGGTGTCCACGTCGTTGTGCAGGACGTAGACCTGGCCGCCGCGCTTTAGCTCGCGCATACAGGCCTCTTGCACCACCGCCTTGTTCCATTCGCCGACAAAGGTCTTAACCGCCAGCCGGTCGCTGGGCGGTGTTGCGATTATCGACAGGTCGCGAAGCCCGGACAGCGCCATGTTGAGTGTCCGGGGGATGGGTGTGGCGGTGAGAGTGAGCACATCCACTTCGCTTCGCAGCGCCTTCAGGCGCTCCTTGTGACGCACACCGAAACGGTGTTCCTCGTCCACCACGATCAATCCCAGATTTTTGAATCGTACCGTTTCCTGCAGCAGCTTGTGGGTGCCGATGACCACGTCCACCCGGCCCTGTTGCAGGTGCTGTAAGAGCGCGTCCTGTTGCTTTTTGCTGCGAAAACGCGACAGCACTTCGATATTGACCGGCCAATCCGCAAACCGGTCAATGAAGTTCTGGTAGTGCTGCTGGGCCAGCAGCGTGGTTGGGACCAGCAGGGCAACCTGACGGCCGGCTTGGACCGCCACGAAACAGGCCCGCATGGCGACTTCCGTTTTGCCGAAACCCACATCTCCGCACACCACGCGATCCATTGGGCGGGGTGCGGCCATGTCGGTCAGGGTGGTTTCGATTGCCGTTTGCTGATCCGGCGTTTCCTCGAACGGAAAGGCCTCGGCGAATGCACGGTAGTCGTGGGTGTCGATGCTGAAGGCGTGGCCCGGTTTGGCCTGTCGGCGGGCGTAGATGTCCAACAATTCGGCGGCTGCGTCCCGCGCCTGTTCCGCCGCTTTGCGTTTGGCCTTCTGCCAGTGATCGTTGCCCAGCCGATGCCAGGGTGCGTTGTCCGCGCCACCGGTATAGCGACCGATCAGTTGCAGCGCCGCCACCGGCACATACAGTTTGTCGCCGCCCAAGTACTCCAGGATCAGATACTCGCTCGGGCAGCCTTCGGTCTCGATGATCTGCAGACCGCGGTAGCGGCCGACACCGTGGTCCTCGTGCACGACAGGTGCGCCGATAGCAAGTTCGGTCAGATTGCTGACCACACTGTCCAGGTCTCGACGGCTGCCGCGGCGCCGGGTCCGTAACGCTCGCTCCTGCTCCAACTGTCCTTCAGTGATGACGGCCGTCGCCAGGCCCGGCAGCAGCATGCCGCGCTCCAGCGGCGCCACCGTGATGCAGGGGTCGGTTTGCTCATCCAGGAATGCCCGCCAACCGGCCACCGGTTTGGCGGTGATGTCCAGGTTACGCAGGGTCTGCAGCAGGATCTCACGGCGTCCGGCCGATTCCGCCACAAACAGCGTGCGGCCCGGGAACGCCGCACGGAACGCCGTGAGTGCGGCGGCTGGGTCCTCGGCCCGATGATGAATCTCCACCGGCGGGCAGTCCGCGGCGTCCAGATTCATCGCCGTGGGCGAGGGTTTGACTGTCTCCGCCCGGGTCTCGATGCGTGCCAGACCTGCGCACCTGCGGTCCACGCCCGACCAGGCCAGAAACAGGTCCTCGGGGGCCAGCAGAGGTCGATTCAGGTCGTGCCGCAGCTGTTCATAGCGTTCGCCGGTTTGCGCCCAGAAGCTGTCCACTGCCTCGTGTATGCCGGCATCGGTTACCAACAGTGTGTCCGTGGGCAGATAGTCGAACAGACTTTCCGTCTGGTCGAAGAACAGGGGCAAGTAGTACTCGATGCCTCCGGGCATCAGCCCGGCCGACACACCTTCGTAAACCGGACTGCGCTTTGGATCCCCCGGAAACTGCTGTCGAAAGCGGCTTCGAAATCGGGCGACGGCCGCTTCGTCCGCAGGGAACTCGCGTGCCGGCAGCAGGTTGATGCTCTCCACCTGGCCGCTGGACAGTTGCGACTCCGGGTCGAATAAGCGGATGGATTCGATTTCATCGTCGAACATATCCAGCCGATACGGCATTTCGCTGCCCATGGGGTACAGATCGAGCAGTGACCCCCGCACCGCAAACTCACCGTGTTCCCGGACCTGGGACACACAGCGATGGCCCGATGCCTCCAGCCGTGCCCGGAACGAAGCCAAATCGAGCCGGTCCCCGGGTTTGAGCAATACGCAGTGACCATACAGCCAGGCCCGGGGCGACAAACGCTGCATCAGGGTGGCGGCGGGCACGATCAAGACCCCGTAGTGTCGGTCCTGCAGACGGAACAGCGTGGTGAGACGCGTGGATATGATGTCCTGATGGGGTGAGAACACGTCGTAGGGCAGGGTTTCCCAGTCCGGGAACACCAGCACCGGAAGCTCCGGCGCAAAGAAACCCAGCTCGGCCTCCAAGCGCACCGCGCTCGGGGTGTCCGCGGTTACCACCAGCATCAGGCCCTTGTGCAGCTCGCAGGCCATACTCAGTGGCAGACCCAGGCCGGCGTCCCGGGTGTTGCCCCAGGTGACGGCTTGTCCTGGACGCTCCGGCAGAACCAGTTCGCGCGTCGGTGGCGTTGCGGTCAGATCAGTCATTGGTCAGTCATCGGCCATGGGGCAGGACAGGGAAGCCGCGCATTGTCCCACAAGGCTGTTTGCAGATGTACCATCGATCCGATCAGGCGAGCGGCCAACGCCCCTGCGGACGATGTCCGGCCAATCATGTAAACTGCTGCTGTCGATGGCACCGGCCGCCCCGATTTGCCAAGTCTTATGTCGTTTGACAGATGTTTTTCCACCGAATCGCTCGAAACCGTGTACAAAGGTAGGCGGATTGGATTTGCGGCATGCCACCGGTCGGATATAGTCTTCCGATCGTCGACCGGCTTTGTAAGAATATCGCTCACCCAGAACCGGGAATCGCGGATTTATGATCAGGGTAATGCTTGTTGATGACCACGCGCTGATTCGGGTTGCGTTGCGGCGCATCCTGGAGGAGGCGGGGGACATCGAAGTTGTGGCCGAGGCGGGAAATGGGGAGGAGGCAGTCGACATCGCGCGGCGCCAGCCCGTGGACCTGGTGGTGATGGATGTGGACATGCCCGGCATCGGTGGCGTGGAAGCCACCCGGAAGCTGAACACCATATCGGGTGGCCCCAAGGTCATCGTGATTTCGGTGCACAGCCAGGATCCTTACCCCAAGCGGCTGCTCGAGGCCGGCGCCAGTGGGTATTTGTCTAAAAGTTCCGGGGCTCAGGAAGTGCTGACCGCAATACGCACTGTCTATAACGGTCAGCCCTACGTGGCGCCCGAAGTGGCCGGTCAGCTTGCCCTGGCGAGCATCAACCGCACCGAGTCGCCCCTCGATATGCTCACTCAGCGCGAGATGCAGGTCATGTTGATGCTGACCCGCGGCCAGAACGCCCAGGCGATATCGCGCAATCTCAACCTCAGCCCGAAAACGGTGTGTACATACCGCTACCGGCTCTACGAGAAGCTGGACGTGCGCAACGATGTGGAGCTGACCCACCTTGCCATTCGCCACGGACTGATCGAGGGCGGCAAGCCCTGAGCCTGATCGCGCTCGTCGATGTCTCGGGTGCGGCAGGCGAGTGTTTCTGTTGCGCCAAGGCGGCAGCTCGTGTGTTGTATGGTGCGGCCTGTTTCGAATGAGCATCGATGTCTTCGATCGATCCTGCCGGCGTTGTCCCCGTCTTGCCGCTTTCCTTGACCAGGTCAAGACCGAACATCCCAACTACCACTGCGCGCCAGTGCCCCCGTTCGGCGATCCAGGCGCCCGCTTTCTGTTGGTGGGTCTCGCCCCCGGCATGCACGGTGCGAACGCCTCCGGCAGACCGTTCACCGGAGACCATGCCGGTATCCTGCTGTATCAGACCCTGTACCGGTTCGGATTTGCGAGCCGTCCCGAGTCAGTGGGTCTCGAGGATGGGCTGCGCCTGATCGATTGCCGCATTACCAACGCCGTCAAGTGCCTGCCTCCCGCCAATAAACCCACCGGTCCCGAAACGCGGACCTGCAATTCGTTTCTAACCAATGAATTGCGCGGCCTGCCCAAGGGCGCCGTGATCCTCGCCCTGGGCGGTCTGGCCCATGGCGCGGTACTCCGAGCACTCGATCTTCGCGCCGCGGAGTACCGGTTCGCGCACGGGGCGGAGTTCCCGCTGGAGAACCTGACCCTGATCGATTCCTATCATTGCAGTCGCTACAACACCAACACGCGCCGCCTGACGCCGGAGATGTTTGTGACGGTTTTCCAGCAGGTGCGGCGATGCCTGAGTGGATAGTACGTCCGTGCTGTCCCGGGCTCCGGCCCGGTGCCCGCTGAACCATGGGCGTCGACCCGGCAAACACTTTCGACGCGAAAGCGTTCCTGCGCCGCCTGACTCAGCGTCCAGGGGTGTATCGAATGCTGGACGGCCGGGATCGGGTGCTCTACGTGGGCAAGGCGCGGAACCTCAAACGCCGGGTGTCCAGTTATTTCCGGGCCCACCACGACTCGCCCAAGACCCAGCGTCTGGTGGAGCAGGTTCGTGGCGTCGAGGTCACGGTCACCCACACCGAGGCCGAAGCGCTGCTGTTGGAAAACCACCTGATCAAGGAACTGCGGCCGCGTTTCAACATCCTCCTGCGGGACGACAAGAGCTACCCCTACATCTACCTGTCGGCCGGGGATTTTCCCAGATTGGCCTTTCACCGCGGTGCAAAGCGATTGCCCGGTCGTTTTTTCGGGCCCTTTCCCAGCGCCGGGGCCGTGCGGGAAACCCTGAACCTGTTGCAAAAACTGTTTCGCGTCCGCCAGTGCGAGGACAGTTTCTTCGACAATCGCAGCCGGCCGTGCCTCCAGTACCAGATCAAACGCTGCAGCGCACCCTGCACCGGGCTTATCGATGCCGCCGGATATGCAGATGAGGTCCGCAACGTCGAGTTGTTTCTCGAGGGAAAAAGCGATGAACTGACCCGTATCCTGGTTCAGCGTATGGAACGGGCGTCTGCTGATCTGGCGTTCGAACTTGCTGCCCGCTACCGGGATCAGATCTCCAAGCTGGCCCGGGTGCAGGAAAAGCAGTACGTCACCGGTACCCGGGGCGATCTCGATGTTGTGGCCTGTTCGGTGGAAGAGGGACTGGCCTGTGTCCAGGTTTTGTTTTTCCGTGGTGGTCGCAATCTGGGTAACAAGGCCTTTTTCCCCAAGCTTCCCACCGAGTTGGAGCCATCGGATGTGCTCAGTGCCTTTGTGTCTCAGTACTATCTCGAGCATCCACCACCCGCCGAGATAATCGTGGGTGAAGAGCTGTCCGACCACCAGGTGCTGCAGGAGGCGGTCTCCCAGCGCGCCGACCGCAAGGTCACCATCAGTACCCGAGTGCGCGGCGACCGCGCCCGCTGGCTGGCCATGGCCCGCACCAATGCGGACCAGGCCCTCAGCACCCAGCTGACCAGTCAGGCCGGGCTTCGCCGCAGGTTCGAAGCGCTCCAGGATGCGTTGGACCTGGACGGCCTTCCGGAGCGCATGGAGTGTTTCGACATCAGCCATACCATGGGTGAGGCGACGGTTGCCTCCTGCGTTGTGTTCGACCCAAGCGGGCCTCGCAAGAGTGATTACCGGCGGTTCAACATCGAGGGTGTGGTGCCCGGTGACGACTACGGCGCCATGCGCCAGGCATTGCGGCGCCGCTACACCCGGTTGCAAAAGGGCGAGGGGCCGTTACCGGACGTGTTGTTCATCGACGGTGGTCCAGCACAGCTCTCCGCTGCGGCGCAGATCATGGAGGAATTGCAGGTCGACGGTGTTTTACTGGTTGGTGTCGCCAAGGGCGCCGACCGCAAGCCTGGCATGGAGGTGCTTCACTTGTTTGGTTCTGAGGCCCCCTCTATACTCCGAGCCGACTCGCCCGCGTTGCATTTAATCCAGGAGATTCGGGACGAGGCGCACCGTTTCGCCATTACCGGTCACCGGAAGCGCCGGGACAAGAAGCGCAACACCTCTGTGCTGGAAGAGGTGCCTGGCGTTGGCGCGACCCGGCGCCAGCGGTTGCTCAAGCACTTTGGCGGATTGCGGCAACTGGCGCGCGCCGGGGTCGAGGACCTGGCCAGCGTGCCCGGCATCAGCCGGTCCCTGGCGCTGCGGATCTACGACACGTTTCACGAGAGGGACTGAGTGAGTCGTTTTCGCTGTAAACCCGGCTGACCGGGACCGAAGCCGCTGTCTCGGGCCGGGCAGCATGGATAGCCATGACACTGAATGTCCCTACGCTGCTGACCCTGCTGAGAATCGCGTTGATTCCTGTATTCGTCGTGGCGTTTTACATGCCGGGGAGATGGGCAGGGCCGGTTTGCGCGCTGTTGTTCGGCGTGGCGGCATTGACCGATTGGCTGGATGGTTACCTGGCGCGCCGGTGGGGCCAGACCTCCCGTTTCGGAGCGTTTCTCGATCCGGTGGCGGACAAGTTGATGGTGGCCACCGCGCTGATCCTCATCGTTGCCTCGCAGCCAAGCCCCTGGGTGGCCATATCCGCAGCGGTCATCATCGGGCGGGAGATCACCATATCCGCATTGCGGGAGTGGATGGCCGAGATCGGCGATCGGGGCACCGTGGCCGTATCCGGTATTGGCAAGTTTAAGACAACCATGCAGATGGTGGCTTTGCTGCTGCTGCTCTATCGGGAGCCGCTGCTGGGATACCCACCGTATCAAGCCGGTGTGATCCTGCTGGTGATCGCCGCCATCCTCACCCTCTGGTCCATGGTCCACTATCTGCGTTTGGCCTGGCCCGCGTTGAGTCGCTAGGGAAGGTCTGAACAATTGATACGAAACGCGTTTTGGTCCACAAGGGCGCAGATGCGAGGCTCCCGGCGCAGCGCCATAGTCATTCTATGGCCAAGCCGGGAACGCGGCAGATGTGCTCTTGTGGGCGAAACCCCGGAGGGGCCGGTCCTTTGCGCCCTTCGTACCGCGTTGCACCTCGCTCATTTGCAACTCACGTATTTTCCTTGGGCCAACTTCGCTCGGTGCGCCTTGTACGAGAGAGCGCAAAGTACCCCGGCGCGATCGCAGCAATTGTTCAGACCTTCCCTGGCTCGGAGGCTCATCAGGGGATGCTTGATCAATTCGCACCGTCGTGTCGGATGCACGTGATGTCCGGTTGACAAGAGGCCGTACATGACTAGAATCGCATCCTCGCAAAGCGGGAATAGCTCAGTTGGTAGAGCACAACCTTGCCAAGGTTGGGGTCGCGAGTTCGAGTCTCGTTTCCCGCTCCACTACTTTCTCGGTCCTCAGACCGGTCTCCTCTACGATCCCGAGGCTAAATTCGGCTCTGGGGTCCGATAATTTTCGGCTAGGTGGCAGAGTGGTTATGCAGCGGCCTGCAAAGCCGTGGACGCCGGTTCGATTCCGACCCTAGCCTCCAATTTCCGCCCCTGGGCGGAATTCGTCTCCGCAGGAGGCGTCGACACCAAGCTGCCGTCCATCTTTTGGGAAGCGGCTCATCTTCACAGCACAGTTATGCGGGCGTGGCGGAATCGGTAGACGCAACGGACTTAAGCGAGACTTGAGTGCTCCCGGGGAAACCCTGGATGCAGAACTGCTCAAATTCGGGGAAACCTGTGAAATGGTAATCCCGAGCCAAGCCCGGAATCGTCCGGGACGGTGTAGAGACTAGACGGGCAGCACCTAAGGCCTGAGCGCTAAGGTGAAGGGATAGTCCAG
Source organism: uncultured Gammaproteobacteria bacterium (assembly GCA_963783675.1). Classification (GTDB taxonomy): domain Bacteria; phylum Pseudomonadota; class Gammaproteobacteria; order Competibacterales; family JAHEDQ01; genus JAHEDQ01. The sequence goes on along the minus strand of CAWAOU010000016.1, from coordinate 69,521 downwards.
ACCCCAAACCCCGCGCATGGGGGCGGCGAAAGCCGTGGCGGGTACGAAAATCCGTTTGCCGTATGGCAGTGGGGGTTCAAGTCCCCCCGCCCGCAGATCCCAACGAATGGGAGGTAAGACATGCGGAGCATGAGTCGATGCCCAAGATCGCCAAACTGGAAACCTTCTCGAACGAATTCGTCTGCTTTGTCCGCCTGACCACCGACGCGGGGCAAACCGGTTGGGGCCAGACCTCCACCTACAATGCCGATATAACCGCCACCATTTTTCATCGCCAGATCGCACCCTGGGCCCTGGGTGCGGATGCGCTGGACGTTGCGCCACTGATAGCGCGTATCGAAGAGCGTGAGCACAAGTTTCCGGGCAGTTACCGTTGTCGGGCTCTGGCCGGGCTGGATACCGCCATGTGGGACCTTCGTGGCCGGATCGAGGACCAGCCGGTGGTGGCACTGCTGGGCGGTGCCCCCGGACTCCTGCGCGCCTATGCCTCCTCCATGAAACGGGATATCACCCCCGAGGACGAAGCGGCGCGTCTGCTCAAGCTGCGGGACCAGTGGGGTTTCGATGCCTTTAAGTGGCGGGTCGGCGCCGAATGCGGGCATGACGTTGACGAGTGGCCTGGCCGGACCGAAGCCATCGTACCCACGGTTGCCAAAGCCTTGGGTGACGGCGTGGCCAAGCTGGTGGATGGAAACAGCGGATTCTCACCGAGCCGCGCGATTCAGGTGGGTCGGATGCTGGAATCCGAGGGCGTACAACACTTCGAGGAGCCCTGCCCCTATTGGCATCTGGAGCAGACCAAACAGGTGGCCGACGCCCTGTCCATCGATGTGACTGGCGGTGAGCAGGATTGGGATTTAAACCATTGGGCGCGGATGATCGAGTTGCGCGCGGTGGATGTGGTCCAGCCCGACGTGATGTATATGGGTGGGCTGACACGGACACTTCAGGTTGCGACCATGGCTGCGGACGCCGGAATACCCTGCACCCCCCACAGCGCAAATCTGTCGCTGGTCACCATCTGCACCATGCATCTGCTGGGTGCCATTCCGAACGCCGGCAAGTATCTGGAGTTCTCAATCGAGGGGCTGGACTACTATCCCTGGCAGGAGGGTTTGTTCCAGGGCGACCCGTTCGCCATTCGGGATGGCCACGCCCATATACCCTCGGCGCCGGGTTGGGGTGTCGAGATCAACCCGTCCTGGCTGGCATCCGCGGCTTATCAGGTCAGCGAGCAGGCGCCATGACGGTTCCCGTACCGGCAACCCATGGGTGCCGCGTGACCTGAACATCCGATCTGCCGGAGATGGTGCTATCATCTGGTCATGCTTGCCGGTTTTTCGATTTGCGATCCGCACACCTCACTTGGCGTTTTCCCGCCGTTTTCCACTCGGTGCCCGGCATCGATCCCGCCGCTGATGATATGGCCGTGGATGTCGATCCGAGCGGGTTTGGGCCGGGCGTCACAGGGGGGAGTTGCCCTCGGTTCCCATCCGCTGCCTTACCGATCCCCATGCCCCGAATTCCGTGGCCGATTATGGTCCGGAAAAAGGCGACGAGGACCCGGTTTGCGCGGCTAGACTGTGATCAGAATCTTGGGGGATACCAGCGCTTCCCCAGGGGGTAACACCGAATTCCATATCGTTCCGGCTCAAGTTGCCGGGGAATGGTTTGAACGCAACGCAATAGGTTGATGGAGGAGACACATGAAAAATACAAGCGATGAGAAAACGATCATACATGGCGTTTCGCGGCGAGAAGTGCTGCAGGGCGCCACCGCCTTCGGTGCGCTGGCCATGACCGGACTGTTGAGCGGTCGCCAGGCCGCCGCCCAGCCGAAACAGGGTGGCGTGCTCCGCATCGGCATGGGCCACGGTGCAACCACCGACAGTTATGACCCCGCCACCTGGGACCAGGCGTTCGTCCAGGTGTTTGCCGCGGCCCGCCATGGCTATCTGACCGAGGTTGCCGCCGACGGCTCCCTGGTCGGCGAAGTGGCCGAGAGCTGGGAGTCGTCGCCGGACGCCGTGGTGTGGCGTTTCAAGCTGCGTGACGGTCTCACCTTTCACAGCGGCAAGACGGTGACCACGGACGATGTGATCGCATCCATCAACCACCACCGCGGTGAGGACAGCAAGTCGGGGGCCAAGCCCATCGTCCAGGAAATCGTCGAGATGAAAGCGGAGGGCGACAACATCCTGGTGTTTACCCTGGCCGGAGGGAACGCCGATTTCCCGTTTGTTCTGTCGGATTACCATCTGCCGATCATGCCGTCGGCGGACGGGAAGATAGATCCCACGTCCCCGGATGGCTGCGGCGGGTACGTGGTTGAGTCCTATGAGCCAGGGGTACGGGCGCAGCTCAAGCGCAATCCGAATTACTGGAAAACCGATCGGGCGCATTTTGACGGCATTGAAATGCTGAGTATTCTGGATGCGGCCGCGCGTCAAAATGCCTTGGTGACGGGTGAGGTGGATGCCATAGACCGGGTGGATCTGAACACCGTCCACTTACTCCAGCGGGCGCCGGGCATCGGGATTCTGTCCACAACCGGCACCCAGCATTTCACCTTTGCCATGGACACCCGGGTGGGGCCGTTTGACGATAACAACGTGCGCATGGCGCTGAAGTACGCCATCGACCGTGAGGAACTGGTAGAGAAGATCCTCAATGGATACGGCGCCGTCGGCAACGATCATCCCATCGGTCAGTCTCAACGCTATCACGCCGGTGACCTGGAGCAGCACAGCTACGATCCGGACAAGGCCAAGTTCTATCTCAAGCAGGCCGGGCTGGACAAATTGGACGTGACCCTGTCGGCTGCGGATGCCGCCTTCGCCGGAGCGGTGGATGCCGCCGTGCTGTACTCGGAAAAAGCCGCGGTCGCCGGGATCAATATCAACGTCGCCCGCGAGGCCAACGACGGTTACTGGTCCAACATCTGGATGAAAAAGCCCTGGTCGGCGGTCTACTGGGGCGGTCGCCCCACCGAGGACTGGATGTTCACCACGGCCTATGCGTCCGGAGCGGCCTGGAACGACAGTTTCTGGGAGAACGACCGGTTCAACGAGCTGCTTCTGACTGCCCGGGCCGAACTGGACGAAAACAAGCGCCGCGACATGTACGTGGAGATGCAGGGTATCGTCAGCAGCGACGGGGGCGTGGTCGTGCCGATGTTCGGAAGCTATGTCATGGCCCATTCGGATAAGGTCATGCATCCCGAGGTGGTGGGCGCCAACTGGACCATGGATGGATTCCGGGCCGTGGAACGGTGGTGGTTTGCCTGATCGTGTTCAGCCCCGGCACCCGCGTGCCGGGGCCGTTTGCGATGCCGATACAGCCGCGAATGCGCCGCGCGGACAGTAAGAGCCATACGGCAGCAATGGGAGGGGGATGGTGAACAGCATATGGCTGATGATCGCACAGCGGCTGGGCCTCGGGCTGGTCACGCTGTTCGTGATATCGCTTTTGATATTCGGCGCGGTGGAGTTGCTGCCCGGGGATCTCGCAGAGGAGATGCTCGGGCAGTCGGCCACGCCGGAAACAGTGGCGGCGTTCCGCCGCGAACTCGGGCTTGATCTGCCGGCATACGAGCGCTATCTCAACTGGCTCGGTGGCGTGGTCCAGGGGGACTTTGGCAATTCACTGGCCAACGGCAGACCGATCACCGATCTGATCGCCGGCCGCCTGGGTAACACCCTGTTTCTGGCCCTGTATGCGGCGGCCATCGCCGTGCCCCTGGCGCTGATCCTCGGCATACTCGCCGCACTGTATCGCAACTCCTGGTTTGATCGCGCCATCAACGTATTCACCCTGAGTTCGATCTCGTTTCCTGAGTTCTTTGTCGCCTATATTCTGATTTTCTATCTGGCCCAGACCGGGTGGTTTCCATCCATCGCAAAGATTACGCCTGATGCGACACTGGGGGAGAAGCTCTATCGGACCTTTCTTCCGGCACTGACCCTGACGCTGGTGGTGACGGCTCATATGATGAGAATGACCCGGGCCGCCATAATCAACCTGCTGGCTTCACCCTATATCGAGATGGCCAGGCTCAAGGGCATGAGCCCGGGCCGCATCATTGTCAAGCACGCCTTGCCCAATGCGCTTGCGCCCATCATCAACGTGGTCGCCCTGAACCTGGCCTATCTCATTACCGGCGTGGTGGTGGTGGAGGTGGTCTTCGTGTACCCCGGCCTGGGTCAGCTGATGGTCGACTCGGTGTCGAAACGGGATATCACCGTGGTACAGGCGGCATCGCTTATTTTTGCCTGCGCATACGTGCTCCTCAATCTCACGGCCGACGTGCTTTCGACCCTGTCGAATCCGCGTCTGGTCCACAAGCGCTGAGGGGCCGGACATGGATGCATTCATTGGTTTCCTGACCGTCCTGCTGTGGATCGCTGCGGTCATCGTAGCGGCAGCCGGCGTGGCCTGGGTGTTCAAGACCGCGGCCATCGCCCTGGCTCCGGCGGGGGTGGCCAAAGTACTGCGCACGGCGCCCCTCACCGCAAGTTTCGGCATTATCGTCATCATCATTTACGTGGCCGTGGCCATCCTTGCGCCCTTCATTGCCCCGTTCGGAGAGCGGGAGGTGGTGGGGGGTCAGTATCTGCCCTGGACCGCAACCCACCTGCTCGGTACCGACAATCTGGGCCGGGACATGCTGAGCCGCCTGATCTACGGGGCCCGCAACACGGTGGGTATTGCCTTCATCACCACCGGGCTCGCCTTTGCTCTGGGTTCGGTGTTTGGACTTTTGGCCGCTACCGTGGGCGGATGGCTGGATCAATTGCTGAGCCGCATCGTCGATATCCTGATGGCCATTCCGTCGCTGATTTTTGCCCTGCTGCTGCTCACCATTGTCGGGACCTCGGTGGTCAATATGATTCTGGTGATCGCCTTGATCGACTCCACCCGGGTCTACCGCCTCGCCCGGGCGGTGGCGATGAACATCGTGGTGATGGACTATGTCGAAGCCGCCCGGCTGAGGGGCGAAGGCCTGTGGCGTCTGATCGTGCGCGAAATTCTGCCCAACGCTTCGGCACCGTTGATCGCCGAGTTCGGGCTGCGCTTCTGTTTCGTGTTTCTGATGATCTCGGCGCTGTCCTTTCTGGGGCTGGGCATCCAGCCGCCCACCGCCGACTGGGGTTCGATGGTGCGTGACAACGCCACCCTCATCACCTTCGGTGACATCACGCCGTTGCTGCCGGCCGGGGCCATCGCGTTGCTCACCGTGGGTGTGAACTTCGTGGTCGACTGGATGCTGCATCGCGCCAGCGGACTGAAGGAGTAAAGGCATGGGCGAAACCGACAATCCGGTTCTACTCAGTATTCGTGATCTGCGTATCGAGGGACGATCCGACGAAACCTGGAGCGAAATCGTAAAGGGGATCGATCTGACCTTGCGCCGGGGCGAGGTGCTCGGGCTGATCGGCGAATCCGGGGCCGGAAAATCCACCATCGGCCTGGCCGCCATGGGTTATGCCCGTGACGGGTGTCGGATCAGCGGCGGCACCATCGATTTCGATGGCATCGACCTGCGCACTGCACCCATGGCCGAACGCCGGGCCCTGCGCGGCAAGCGCATCGCCTATGTTGCCCAGTCCGCCGCCGCCAGTTTCAATCCGGCTCACCGGCTGATCGACCAGTATTCCGAGGGGCCGGTGCAGCACGGCGTCATGAGCCGTGCCCAGGCTGAGGGCGATGCCAAAGAGCTCTACCGGCGGATGCAGTTGCCCACACCGGACGAAATCGGTTTTCGCTATCCGCACCAGGTTTCCGGCGGACAGTTGCAGCGCGCCATGACCGCCATGGCCATGGCCTGCCGGCCCGATCTGATCATTTTTGACGAACCCACAACGGCCTTGGACGTGACCACCCAGATCGAGGTGCTCGCGTCCATTCGCGATATCGTCGATCAGTTCGGCACCGCGGCCATCTACATCACCCACGACCTTGCCGTGGTGGCGCAGATGGCCGACAGCATCAAGGTGCTGTTGCACGGCGAGGAAGTGGAGGAAGCCGACACCCGGACCATGTTGAGCGACCCGCAGGAGGCGTACACCAAATCCCTGTGGGCCGTACGCAGCCTTGAGCGACCGGAGCAGCCGGCCGCGGGGCCCGACGAAACACCGGTTGTCTCGGTTCGAAACGTGACCGCGGCCTACGGCACCGTTCCGGTCCTCAAGGACGTGAGCTTCGATATCCACAGTCGTCGCACCGTGGCGGTGGTGGGTGAGTCGGGCAGCGGAAAATCCACCGTCGCCCGGGTGATCACCGGCCTGCTGCCGCCGCTCTCCGGCACCATCATGTTCGAGGGAAAGGAACTGCCCAAGGACTACCGCAACCGTTCCAAGGATCAGTTGCGGCAGGCGCAAATGATCTATCAGATGGCCGATACCGCGCTCAATCCCAAGCACAAGATCCGGGAGATCATTGGCCGATCGGTTCAGTTCTACCTGGGGCTCCAGGGCCGCCAACTTACCGAGCGCATACGCGAGTTGCTGGACCTGATCGAACTCGAGCCCGATGAGTTCATCGATCGACTGCCATCCGAATTGTCCGGTGGCCAGAAACAGCGCATCGGCATCGCCCGGGCACTGGCCGCTGAACCCAGATTCATTATCTGCGATGAGGTGACGTCGGCCCTGGACCAGCTTGTGGCTGAGGGCATACTGAGGCTGCTCAATCGCCTCCAGACCGAGTTCAATCTGGCCTACATGTTCATCACCCATGATCTGGCCACGGTGCGCGCCATTGCGGACGAAGTCGTGGTCATGAAAGAGGGTGTGGTGGTTGAACAGGGCGGCAAAACCGAGATGTTCAGTCCGCCTCATGATCCCTACACCGAGTTGCTCCTGTCCTCGGTGCCGGAAATGGATCCTGACTGGCTGGACCGGTTGCTGGCTGAGCGTGCAGCCGGTGGTGCCGGCGCCGGAGTGAAATCCGCGGATAGTTGAGCGGGTCGTGATGGTCGCTCGAACACGAATTCAGAATGGCTTAAGCCCGTGGCCGCTGGATTTGCTGATTGGATCCTACCGCGTCATGTCGGGAGCCTGGATGTATGGTTGCGTCGGCGACGCCCGGCGCACATGGGTTGATCAATCATTCCCTGGTGTTCACGAACCGGAGTTGTTGACACATGTTTTCCATCACACCGTCCGCACGCCTGCGGCGTTCACCGTTTTTCGCCTCGACCGTCTCTGAAGGTGTGACCAGCTTCACGGTGTACAACCAGATGCTGATGCCCACCGGCTATGGGCACCCGGAGGCCGAGTATTGGCGCATCATAAACGACGTATCCCTATGGGACGTTGCCGTCGAGCGGCAGGTTGAGCTGAAAGGACCCGATGCCGGAACGCTGGCGCAGATTCTGTCACCTCGGGACCTGACCCGCTGTGTGGAAGGTCAGGGTAAGTATGTGGCGCTGTGCAATCACATGGGCACCTTGATCAACGACCCGATTCTGCTGAAGCTGGCCGATGACCGTTACTGGTTGTCCATCGCGGATTCCAACATTCTGTTCTTTGCCCGGGCCATTTCGGCGGAACGTCGCCTCAATGTTGAGGTGACCGAACCGGATGTGTCGCCCCTGGCGGTGCAAGGTCCGAAAGCCGAGGATGTGGTGGCCTCGATTTTCGGCGAATGGATACGGGCCTTGAAGTACTTCTGGTTCAAGGAAACGGAGGTTGAGGGCATTCCGGTGGCGGTCGCCCGATCCGGGTGGTCAAAGCAGGGCGGCTTCGAGATCTACCTGATGGACGGTTCCAAGGGCGCCGCTTTGTGGAATCTGGTACGCGAGGCGGGCAAGCCCTGGGGGATCGGGCCGGGCAACCCCAACGGCTGCGAGCGGATCGAGAGTGGTCTGTTGTCCTGGGGTGGGGATACCGACGACCGGACCAACCCATTCGAGGTGCGCATGGGGCGCTACGTGGATCTGGATGTGCCGGACGACGTGGTTGGTATCCAGGCCCTGCGCCGCATCAAGGCATCCGGACCTCAGCGCCATCAACTGGGGGTGGCGCTGGACGGAGCAGAGCCCTTGGAAGGGCCCGCCGGCTGGGCCGAAATTCATAAGGACAGTCGCCCGATTGGCCATATGACCAACGGTGTCTGGTCGTACAGGCTGTCGCAGAACATCGGCTTCGCACTGGTCTCGGTGGCGGCCGCGCCCGGCGACCGGGTCGAAGTCGTTCGGGACGGGCAACCGGTGCCTGGCACCCTGCAATCACTGCCCTTTATCTGATACGCTGCCGCGCACCTCGAAGGACCGCGCCCTGCGACCCTGGTGAGGGTGTATGGGCGTGATGCAGCCATCCAGCTGTCGGCGGCCCGAGTGGGGTTCGACCCCGCTCTGGGATCGCCCGTTGAACTTCCGTTGTTAAGATGCGCCGTGTTTCTCCACCGTATCGTGCCGGCGCCTCGATGAACGCCCGCCGGCATCCCAAGTGTGGGTCCCTCGGAAAGGGCGACCCGTAGGGCTGATCACCGGTACTATTGTCAACTCTGCTTTGGCTTTTGGATACGCCCATGTCCCGTGTCGCGAAGTTCCTGCGTGCTGGCCTGATCTCCATTGTGGGCATCGTCGTTCTCGCCTTTGTGGTGCTGTTGCTCATCCCGAACGACACCTACCGGCGCTGGTTGGAGGAGTCGGTGTCCTCGGCAACCGGTAGGCAGTTGACGGTGGCTGGGGATTTCGACGCCAAGGACAGCCTGTTCAAGGTACATGCCACCGATGTTCGCTTCGCCAATCCGGACTGGGCCAGTGATGCCTCAATGGTCACCGTAGGGCGGTTCGACGCCACTATGCGCTTTTTGCCCCTGCTACTCGGCAGGATCGAGGTCGCCCTGGACCTGGATGCCCTGAACGTTGCCCTTGAGACCCGCGCCGACGGCGAGGGCAACTGGCAGATCGGTGAGGACTCCGCGCCGCCCGACGCCCCGGTGTCCGGTCCCCCGGGGGTGCCCAATTGGTTGCTGGCATCCCGGCTGCTCATCAGCAATGGGACAATCAGCTATACCGATGGCGCAACCGGTAATGCCCGCTCCTTCGCACTGGATCAGTTGGACGTGGGTGAACAGGACCAGCGTCTGGCTCTGCTGCTAAAGGGCCAATACCTGGAACAGCCCATAACTCTCGAGGGCGACCTGGGCGACTTTGAGAGCCTGGCCTCGGGCGCACCCGCTGATCTGAAACTGGACGGTGGCGTGGGCGATATCAAACTGTCCGTCAACGGCAGCGTGGCGCAATTGTTCGCTGCGGCTGGTCCGACGCTGGATCTGGCGCTTGGACTCAAAGCCCCCTCAACCCGGAACATCGAACCGTTTGTTGATGGTTCAATACCGGACGTTGGCGCAGTGGGGTTCACCGGACGGCTGGCTGGCGAAGACGGCGCATTGGCGGCCCCGGATTTAAAACTGACCCTGGACGGCCCGGATCTCAATGCCGGTATCGACGGCGCGATCGGGAATCTCCTGACCTTGAACGACATGGCGTTTGCGGCCCAGGTATCGAGCGATACGGTACCGGCGCTGGTTGAAGCGATTGGCATTACTTTGCCTGGCACCGCGCCCCAGTCGTTTGAGTTGTCCGGGAAGGTACTCGGTGATTTGAACGCCCTTGCGCTACAGGACTTAAGCGCAACGCTGGACGATGAGCAGGTCAACATCAAACTGACCGGGAAGGCAGAGGATCTCATTACCCAAAAGGGCGTGAATGCCCAGGTGAATATGACCGCGCCGTCCCTGGCCGCGCTTTCCAAGTTTGCGGGGCGAGATCTGCCAGAGACCGGTGCCGTCGAAGCAGGCGCTCAAGTGAACTCAGACCAGCAGTCCTACGCGATGTCGGACATCCTTGTGCGCATCGCGGGCGATGACCTCAATGGTGAACTGACCGGCACCGTGGATGACCTTGTTGCCCTCAGCGGTGTGAACCTCAAACTCGACGCTCTGCTCGGATCTCTGGCCCGTTTTTCCGATGTGGCGGGCACGCCAATGCCGGAGACGCAGCCGCTCGAAGTTCACGCCACCATGCTCGCCGCCGACGGCCCGGACGGGCCGGCCACGGTGTCCGCTCAACTTGAGAGCGATTGGCTGCAAGGCAAAGTGGACGGCACGCTTGCGTCCATACAGCAGGCTGAGGACGTTCACGCCGTGTTGGATCTGGAACTGAAATCGGTGGCGGTTCTGTCCGGTCTGGCGGGGCGTGAACTCCCGCCCATGGGGCCGGTAAAGGCGTCGGCCAAGCTGGACTCCCAGGGCACCAGCTATGCCCTGACCGATCTCGATATGGGTATCGACGACCAGGGTCTGAAGGCGCGGGTGACCGGTTCCATCCAGGATCTGCTCGCCGTGTCGGGTGTGGATCTGGGTCTCGAAGCCCGGCTTGAGTCTCTCTCGACCTACTCGGATCTCGTGGGCCAGTCCCTGCCCGAAACCAAACCGCTGGCCATCACCGCGAAGGCGGTGGCCGATGCCGGCGCGCAGGGGCCGGCGCAGATCAGCGCAACCCTGACCGGGGACTGGTTGAACGGAAAGCTCGATACGACGGTTGCTGATCTGCGAACCGCCCAGGGTGTAGCCGGAACAGTGAGCCTTGAACTCAGTTCCCTGGCAGATTTGTCCAGCGCAGCCGGGCGGGATCTTCCCGCCATGGGACCGATCAAGGCGTCGGCCGAACTGGCCCCGAACGGTGACGTGCTTACCGTCCAGAAGCTGGCGATCGATGTCGAGGATGAGAATCTGCGGGCCAGCATTCAAGGCTCCATCGATGACCTGCTGGCACTTACGGGCATCAAGCTGGATGTGAACGGCTCAGTCGACTCGGTGTCCGCTCTGTCCGCTCTGGCAGGCACCGAGCTGCCGCAGACGCCGCCACTCAAACTGGCGGCCAATGTGACCGCCAACAAAGGGCTGCAGGGCCCGGTAGGGATCGATGCCAAAGTCGATTCCAATCAATTGGTGCTGACAGCCCAGGGCGGCCTCACCGACCTGGCGGCGAGCAGCTACAAGTTCGATCTGGCCCTGGATGCGCCGTCTCTGGCCAGGGTGGGCGAGTTCACCGGTTCAACGCTGCCGGACGTGCAACCCGTTAAGGTGACTTTAACGGTGGGGTCGTCAGGGGCCGAGATCGATCTGGCGTCTCTCAATGCCTTGATCGGTACCAGCGATCTCACGGGTGATGCAAAACTGACCCTGCCGCAACAGGAGACGCGGGGCGATCTGCAAGGGATATTCAAGAGCCGCTCGCTCAAGCTCCACACATTCATTGCGGAGGTGAAAAAGCTTGAGCCACCGGACGGGGCCCAAACGGCGAGCGATGATGGGCGTGTGTTTTCCGATACACCCCTGCCCCTGGATATGCTCCAGGGCATGGATGCCTTCGTGGAATTGAACACCGGGCAGGTCGAGTTTCGGGACATCGTCGGCGAAAACGGGCGTACAACCGCCGACCTGCAAGAAGGTAAGCTCAAACTCGTCAGCCGCATGCAGGTGGGTGACCGGCCGGTCAGTCTGGATTTCGAACTCGACTCCAAACGCCAACCCGCACCGGTCACGGTCAAGCTGAAGGCGGATGTGGTTCCATTGTCACGACTGCTGGCCCAGGATGCCATTCTCCAGGGCGGCGAGTTGCTGTACGACCTGGACGTAGCCGGTGCCGGCAACTCAGTACGACAGATCATGGGCGGCCTGAATGGCAACTTCGCGGTGGCCGTGCGCGATACCCGTCTCGCGAGCGGCGCATTCGAAGCCCTCGGAAAGGACATCCTCAGCCAGGTCAATCCGATGTCCGCTGACAGGGGCTACTCCGCGATCGAATGCGCGGCTGTTGCCTTGGACATCAAGGACGGTCTCGCAACCACACCCCGCGGCATCATTATTCAGGAGGACGCCGTCACCTGGGTGGGGCACGGGAACGTCAATCTGAAAACCGAGCAGATCAGTTTGACCGCTGAGTCCAAACCGCGAGCGGGCATCGGTGTCGGTGCTGGAATGGTGGCCTCACTGGTACAGATCAGCGGCACCTTGTCTGACCCCGTGGTGACTCCGAATCCGGTAGGGGTGGCGAAGAAAGGCATCGAGGCCGCACTGGCGTTTTCCACCGGTGGTATGTCCCTGCTGGCCACCGGGCTTTTAAACAGGATGGATGTGCAGGGCGATGTGTGTGCACAGATCGCACGCGCCATCATTGACGGGCAGGGGATCGATGGTGCGGCCCCGGCTGGTGCGGAACAAGCAGGTGCCGGTGGCGGCAGCGCGTCGCAGCAGTAGCCCGCGGAGCGCATTTGCGGTCCACCGACGGCTGCGATTTCCGATCGGGCTGGCCAACGAACGGGTGGCGTCCTACACTCATCCCCGATTCTTTGAATGTCACCTGGAGATGGACGTATGAGCGACTTGATTGTCATCGGTTTCGACGACGAGAACACGGCTTTTGAAATGCGGTCGGAACTGGCCAAGTTGCAGAAGGAGTACCTCATCGACATGGATGATGTGGTCGTGGTCACCAAAAGCGCAGAAGGCAAGGTCAAGCTGCATCAAGCCGTAAACCTGACCGCCGCCGGCGCGGTGGGCGGTGGCTTCTGGGGCACTTTGATCGGCATGATTTTCCTCAACCCACTGTTGGGTGCTGCAGTGGGTGCCGGAGCGGGCGCTATTTCCGGGGCGCTGACCGACATCGGCATCAGCAACGATTTCATGAAAAAGCTGGGCGAAACCCTCAAGGACGACAGTTCCGCTTTGTTCGTGTTGGTCAAGAAAGCCACGCCCGACAAGGTTCTGGCCCACATGGAGCAGTTTCGTGGCAAGGGTACGATCTTGCAGACTTCGCTGACCAAGGACGAAGAGAGCCATTTGCGTGAAGCGCTGTCCACGGCCATTGAGCAGCAGAGTTCCTGAGCCGGGTTCAGTGCAGACGCGATCGTCTTCTGCAAACGGCGTTTTCGATTGGCTAATGAGTCGAAGCGTGAGAAGCAATCCTGCATTTCCACGCTTGCTGTTGCCCGCTCTGGCCGCCTGCCTCTTGGCCGCTTGTAGCACCACCCTGCCGACCCTGCCGCCGCTGTCCGACAGCGGCATTGAGCACCCCGGCAAGATTGTCTGGCACGATCTGGTCACCCCCGATCCCAGCCGGGCCAAGGCCTTTTACGGTGCCCTTCTGGGGTGGACCTTTGAACAGTTGTCGGACGGCTACTGGTTGGCTCGAAACGACGGCATTGCCGTCGCTGGAATTGCCGCGTTGAACTCAAGCCAGGGCTTGGCCCACTGGTTGGCGCACATGTCGGTGCCCGACGTGGATGCCGCCACCGATCTGGCCAGGTCCGAGGGTGGTGAGATCCTGCTCAAACCCTTCGAATTGCCGGGACGGGGTCGGGTTGCCGTGATCCGTGACCCCCAGGGCGCCGCATTTGCGTTGCTGCGAACCCGGGGTGGTGATCCGGTTGACGGCGAACCTCTGCTCAACGGATGGCTCTGGAATGAGATCTGGACCCGTGCGCCTGACCAGGGTGTGCCCTTTTACCGGACTCTGACGGGCCTGCGATCCGATCGACGCCAGGTCGATGGAATCGACTACCGGTACCTCGCAGAGGGTGAGTCCCCCCGTTTCGGATTGATCGACAAACCCGGTCCGGAGCTGGCCAATTCCTGGGTCAGCTATATACGGGTCGATGACGCCAGGGTCGCGGCCGCAACTGTTCCCGCCCTGGGCGGAAAAGTGCTGTTGGCGCCACGACAGGGCCTGCGCGACAGCACCGTAACCATCATTTCCGACCCCAATGGCGCCGGCCTTGTGCTTCAGGAGTGGAGCCCATGAGTCGACCGTACCCGGCATTCCGGCGGTTGCTGTTGCGCATCACCCTGGCGGTGGGCCTGTGTTGTGCCTTGGATCTTGCTCACCCTATGGCAGCCTGAGTATCGGAACCTCGTTCAACGTGGGCGGGGGGAGTATGTACCTCACGCCCAGCATCGGGGTGGGCGGATTCCTCTGATCTGATTTGTCGCCGAGGCGGACCCGTTTTGTTCAGTCCGGTTCCGTCAAACCCGCACTCAACCGCAAGACTGAGCACAGGGTAAACCGACGTGGGCTCAAGGGGCTGGTTTCAACGCAAGATGATCCATGTTCGCCCCGCTGACCCCCGTCGTTTGAGCGCGCACGGTATGGCTGCCCGCTCCTAGGTTCGCCCGTACGTTGATCTCGCCCCAGCTCGTCCAGCGGCCGGTGGCTGGAAATGGGAGGCTTGATTTGAGCGTGGAACCGTCCAGCAGGATTTTCAGCGGACGATTCCCCGCCTCCAGCGCGTATCGAAACACCAGATCGTAGGTCCCGGCAGCGGGCGAGTTGATTGTCCACTGGACAAAGCCTTCCCCTACGTAGTCCACATAGCCGGTTCCGGTGTACCCGCTGTGGGCCTTGGTGACCCGAAAAGCGGCGCTGCGTTTTGCCGATTCCGCCTCAAACCGTGTCTGTCCAGTCGGCGGTGGCGGTGGCGGTGGCGACGGCGGCGGCGGCGGCGCGATCCCGTCGGTATCCAGCCTCAGATGATCCATGTTGGCGCCACTGACGCCCGTGGTCTGAGCGCGAATGGTGTGAGTGCCGGCACCCAGGTCCGCGCGGGTTTGCACCTCGCCCCACTTATCCCATGACCCGGTGGCGAGAAACGCCAGTGACGCGGTCGTGGTCTTGCCGTCTACCAGAATTCTGAGCGGGCGATTGCCGGACCCCAGGGCGTAGCGGAACGCAAGGGCGTAGCTTCCGGCGCTGGCCACATTTACAGACCATTGCACGTAGCCTTCGCCCACATAATCCACGTAGCCGCTGCCGGTATATCCAGGATGGCCCTTTAGCACGCGGAAGCCGCTGCTGCGGGTGGCCTGTTCGCCTTCATACAATGCCTGATTTGAAGGGGGCGGCGTCGGGGGCGGCGTGGTCCCGTCAGTATCCAGCCTCAGATGATCCATGTTGGCGCCACTGGCGCCTGTGGTCTGAGCGCGAATGGTGTGAGTGCCGGCACCCAAGTCCGCGCGGGTTTGCACCTCGCCCCACGTATCCCATGACCCGGTGGCGGGAAACGCCAGCGACGCGGTCGTGGTCTTGCCGTCTACCAGAATTCTGAGCGGGCGATTGCCGGACCCCAGGGCGTAGCGGAACGCAAGGGCGTAGCTTCCGGCGCTGGCCACATTTACCGACCATTGCACGTAGCCTTCGCCCACGTAATCCACGTAGCCGCTGCCGGTATATCCAGGATGGCCCTTTAGCACGCGGAAGCCGCTGCTGCGGGTGGCCTGTTCGCCTTCATACAATGCCTGATTCGAAGGCGGCGGCGGGGGTGGCGGTGAGGTTCCGTTACCCGTGGCCACGCCGTTCCCGGCGTCGTCGAACTGGATGGCGATGCCGTTGCTGAGTTCGATCACATCGCCGCCGCGACCGCGCAACCCACTTGTGTACACCCAGGTGTCGCCCCGCACGGTGGCACTGCCTTTGCCGGCGTCAAAGAGCGAGAACAGGGCCTGCATGGCCAGGGCGTCATAGCTTAGCTGCGGATGGTTGCCGGCGGTCGCCAAGGATCGGGTTTTGCCGTCGGTCAGGGCAACGGCCCACATGGCGACATCATCGATTGTGCCTGAAAAGAAATTCGCGTTACCGGTATTGTCCGCCCCAATGCGCATGTTGGCCCATGGCAGGGTTTGCACCAAGGCGCTTGCGTTGCTTGACGCAGCCGAGAAATCGCTGCCGTCGACATAGAACAACATGTCGGCACAGCGGTTGTCGTGATCGTCGGTGAGCACCACCGCCACATGATGCCACTTGCCGTTGTTGACCTTGGGTGCGCCCGCCGCGGCGCAGGTCGTGCTGCCCGAAATGTTGACTTGCAGGGCACCGTTCAGCAGTTGGAAGTTGAAACGGCCGTTGATTTTGCTTTTGTCCGCACCGTAGCTGAACACCGTCTGGTTGCCACCACCCTCGGTTTTGACCCAGGCGGACACGGTGCGTTGCTCTCCTTCGGTCACATTGCCGCGGCCGGATTCGACAAACGCCTTGCTGCCGCTCAATCGCGCGCCGTCCCCAAACTTACCGGTCGGTGTTGTCACCAGGCCGGTGATTTTGCCTTCATACCAGTCATTGCCTATGGATCCGGTGTTGCTGAAGTTTCCCGCCTCGGTGGTTGCGTCGAATCCAAAGTGAACAGCGGGTGCTGTTTGATTGACAAAGGTGAGCATCCCGCTGCCACTGTACTTGGCGGCCGCGCCTCTCAGGTCGATGCTGAGACGGCCAGCCCGGACACTGGAGGACGCCGAAGACGGTTCAGAGGTCCGAGGGTCGTTGGGCTGCCAGTGCAGGCTGTTGCCGTTCTCCTGCAGCGTGATTCTCCTGAGTTCAACATCGATCTGTTCCGGACTCACGGTAAAGACCGCGTAGTTACTTTGGGTGGGCTCGTTTGCATACGCCCCGCGAGGGGGGTCGCCATGGACGATTTGCACGGTGTCGCCAGCGTTGTCCCGGGTGGCTGTCACCGCATGGACCTCACCACTCAGATACAGCCGCACCTTCCCGCCACGACGATGGTCGTGCCGGCGCAGCAGTTGCCATAGACCGGAGTCCTCGCGATCCACCAGCATGGTTCCGCTGGTTCTTTGCATCCGCACCGGGTTCAGAATCGGGACGTGGCCCTGCACGATGACATGGTCGATGGATCCATCTCTGTCGGCCGCTTTCAAGAGATTGGTCAGCCAATTCAGATGCGCCCCGATGACCTCAGGGCTAACGGTTCGGTAGCGGGGGTGGATGATCTGCGTCGGACTCGACTGGCGGAATACATCCACCGTCACGAACAGGACGTTTTTGTGCTGAACCGCATAGGAACCGTATTCATGAGGTGTTCCCACGGGGCGGGCATCGGCCCCGTTGATCTTGCTGGGCAGCCCGAGAACGCTGACCATGTTGCGATGGAATGCGCGCTTCATGACGCTGACCCGGTTCGATTTTTCCGAGCCCGGCGGCCAGTCGTCGTCGCCTATCTCATGGTCTCCGATGGCGCCCAGGACGGTGCCGAAGCCGTGCTCTCGAAACAACCACTTGTACCATCCGTAGTAGATATCGGCGCCTTTATCGATGCTGGTGGTTCGGTTGCGGGCCTTGGGATCGAACATATCCAGCATAGCGTCCTCAAACCAGCGGCCGTTCACCAGATCACCGGCCACCAGAAACAGCTCGGGATCATAGGCGGACATTTCCCCTACGATTTGATTGAACACCTGGCGCATCTGGGGCGAGACGCCGTTCAACCCTTTGGAGATGCCCGAGTCCCAACCGTCTGCCTCGGGCACGCCGGCGGTGGACCCAGACAGGTCCGCAATGTCGGCATTGAACCAGTCGGGCGAACTGACGAAAGTCCAGGCGGTGGTGTTGGTCTGGGCATTTAATTGAAGAGACGAGCCGAGCACGCCAAGCAAAGCGATGCAGAATATGGCGCGCCCCATACCGATCGCCGAGAAGCCTTTTTGCGAGTGCAGCATGTCACTTGCTCCAACAATCCAGGATGACCTGGCAGTGGCAACCTGGATTGGGGGCAATGCCACCCGTGCAGTCGTGTGATTACCATTGAGTTCTTATGGCGATCACCCTAGCGCCGAAACCGGTGTCGCCATTTGATCTGAGGCAGGTTTTCAGCCGATTGGCGCAGACTCACCGGAACCTTTTGATACGCTGACCGCGGCCCGGAGCCCCGTTTATCCCGCGGCCACGAACCGGTGGTCTCGCGGACCATAGGGCCATAGGCGCCGGCTGCCATGTCGCCCCCGCGGCTAAGACTGATGGCCAAGACAGACGGGTGAGGCGAAATGGGTTGACGCATACGACGGTTTGAATCAAGTTTTCTGGCCAACCGAGAAAAATTGGAAGCCACATGATTGGGCGATGCGTCGAACCCGACCCGGTGGCGCGGTCGAACATCACCGGAGGAGTAGACGATGAACAGGTTCTTTGCTGTGACGGCGGCTGTTTTGCTCATGGCGGCACCGTTCGGTTTGGCGCTCGCTGAGGTAACGGTTGGCGTGTCCTGGTCAAATTTTCAGGAAGAGCGCTGGAAGACCGACGAGGCCGCCATCAAAGCCGCATTGGAAAAGCTCGATGCGAAATATATTTCGGCAGATGCCCAGTCTTCAGCCGCAAAACAACTCACCGATGTGGAAAGTCTGATCGCCAACGGCGCCAACGCCCTGATTATTCTCGCTCAGGATTCCGACGCCATCGGTCCGGCGGTGCAGAAAGCTGTGGACGAAGGCATTCCGGTCATTGGCTATGACCGACTGATCGAAAACCCGGATGCTTTCTATATTACCTTTGACAATAAAGAAGTCGGCCGAATGCAGGCCTCGGCTGTGTTTGCCGTCCAGCCCAAGGGCAATTATGTGTTCATCAAAGGTTCCGCCGCCGATCCCAACGCGGATTTTCTGCATGCCGGTCAGCTGGAGGTGCTGCAGGCCGCGCTGGATTCCGGTGATGTGAAAAACGTGGGTGACGCCTACACCGATGGTTGGTTGCCGGCCAATGCGCAACGGAATATGGAACAGTTCCTCACCGCCAACGACAACAAAGTGGATGCGGTAGTCGCGTCCAACGACGGCACCGCCGGCGGTGTGGTGGCGGCATTGGCCGCCCAGGGTCTGGAGGGTTTGGTGCCTGTTTCCGGACAGGACGGTGACCATGCCGCACTCAACCGGGTCGCCCTGGGCACCCAGACCGTATCGGTCTGGAAGGACGCGCGGGAGTTGGGCGGCGCTGCCGGCACCCTGGCAGTCCATCTGGCCGGCGGTATTGCCATGGGCGACATACCGGGGGCGGTGGTTTTCAACGGTGGGCCCAAGGGCGTGGAGATGACGTCGCTGTTCCTCAAGCCGGTTCCGATCACCCGGGACAACCTGAACCTGGTGATCGACGCCGGCTGGATTACGCAGGCCCAGGTCTGTCAGGGGGTGCCGTCGGGTACGGTGGCGGTTTGCAACTGAGCCCGTCCTGCGCACAGCGCCCATGATCGATTCCGGCCCGGCCCGGACCCACTGGTCGCGGCGGTTACTCGATGCCACTGAGCTGGATACCCGCATGTTGGGCATGGTGGGCGCTCTGGCGGTGATCTGGATCGGTTTCGATCTGGCCTCCGGGGGTGTGTTCCTGACCCCGCGCAATCTCTGGAATCTCAGCGTGCAGACCGCGTCCATCGCCGTCATGGCTACCGGTATGGTGCTGGTGATCGTCACCCGGCACATCGACCTGTCCGTGGGCTCGGTGCTTGGGTTCCTGGGCATGATCATGGGCGTGCTGCAGGCGGAGTTATTGCCCCAATGGCTGGGGTATGACCACGGGCTGACCTGGATACTCGCTCTATCCGCCGGGGTGCTGCTGGGCATCGCCATCGGCGGGCTCCAGGGTTACATCATTGCCTATCTGGGCGTACCGGCGTTTATCGTCACCCTTGGCGGACTGCTGGCCTGGCGCGGCGCGGCCTGGTGGGTGACATCTGGACGCACGGTCGCGCCCATGGACAGTACGTTTCGCCTGTTGGGGGGCGGCACCGCCGGATCAATCGGTGCGATGGCGACCTGGCTGGTGGCGGGGGTGGTGTGTTTCATCGTGCTTGCCACGCTGGCCAACGGTCGGCGGCAGCGGCGGCGCTTCGGTTTTCCCCTGCGCCCGCTTTGGGCCGAATGGGTGTTGGCCATCCTCGGCTGTGGTTTGAGCATCGGCGTGGCAGCGGTCGCAAACGCCTATCCCTGGCCGAAACGGGTGGCAGAACGCTATGCCGAGGCTCAGGGGATGGCCGTTCCCGAGGGCGGTCTGGTCATTGCCCATGGCCTGGCGATTCCGGTGCTGGTGGCCCTGGCTGTGGGCGTGGCCATGACCTTTCTTGCAACCCGCACGCGCTTTGGGCGCTATGTGTTCGCCATCGGCGGCAATCCGGAAGCGGCGGATCTTGCGGGCATCGACACCCGTTGGGTGCGGATGCGTATATTCATGCTCATGGGGGCACTGTGTGGGATTGCGGCGGCCATATCCACGGCCCGGCTCAATGCCGCCACCAACGCCCAGGGTTCCCTGGATGAACTCTATGTGATCGCCGCCGCCGTGATCGGTGGCACCTCCCTGGCGGGTGGTGTGGGCACCATCGCCGGCGCCATGCTTGGGGCGCTGGTGATGCAGTCGCTGCAGTCCGGCATGGTGTTGATGGGTCTCGATACCCCGCTGCAGAACATTGTGGTCGGGGTGGTGCTCGTGCTTGCCGTTTGGCTGGACACGCTTTACCGGCGGCGGACCGGGTGAAGGGGGCAATATGACGGGCACGCCGTTGGTGGAGATGCGGGACGTGTCCATCGCCTTTGGCGGCATTCATGCCGTGGAGGGCGCCAGCGTCGACCTGTTTCCCGGCGAGGTGGTGGCCCTGGTGGGGCACAACGGCGCTGGCAAGTCGACCCTGATCAAGATCCTGTCCGGCGCCTACCGGCGCGACGCCGGTCAGATCCGGATAGACGGAGCGCCGGCCCGGATCGACAATCCGCGTCAGGCCAAGGATTATGGGATCGAAACCATCTACCAGACTCTGGCCCTGGCGGACAATGTCGATGCTGCCGCCAACCTGTTTCTCGGGCGTGAGCTCCGCACCCGCTGGGGCACCTTGGACGATGTAGCGATGGAGGCGGCCTGCCGCGAGGTCATGGGCCGCCTGAATCCGAATTTCAGGCGTTTCAAGGAGCCGGTTGTCTCCCTGTCCGGTGGCCAACGTCAATCGGTGGCCATCGCCCGGGCAATTCATTTCAATGCCCGCATCCTGATCATGGATGAGCCGACCGCGGCGTTGGGGCCGCAGGAAACCGCCCAGGTTGCCGATTTGATCAAACAGCTCAAGAACGAGGGCATCGGCATTTTCCTCATCAGCCACGATATCCACGATGTATTCGATTTGTCAGACCGGGTCAGTGTTATGAAAAACGGCAGAATCGTCGGTACCGGGCGCACCCGTGATCTGACGCCGGACGAAGTCTTGGGGATGATTATTCTGGGACGGTGCCCGCCGGCGGCGACACCCGGTCCCGGCGCACTCAGCGAGGCGGTCTGATGTATCTGGGTATCGATGTGGGCACGTCCTCGGTCAAGACCGTGCTGATGGACCAGGGGCAGCGGTTGCTGGCCAGCGCCAGCGAGCCTTTGACTGTAGATCGTCCTCAGCCCGGATGGTCAGAACAGAACCCGGATGACTGGTGGCGCGCGGCTCAATCGACCATCGACCGACTTGCAGCGGACCATGCCGGCCAGGTGTCTGCGGTGCGGGGCATCGGTTTGTCGGGTCAGATGCACGGTGCAACCCTGCTGGACAAAGCAGATCGTATTTTGCGCCCGGCCATACTCTGGAACGATGGCCGCTGCGGTGCTGAATGCGCTGAGCTCGATTCGGCGGCGGATTTTCGCGGTATCGGCGGCAATCTTGTGATGCCGGGTTTCACCGCCCCCAAGCTGGCCTGGGTGTCGCACCATCAACCCGAGCTGTTTGCTCGCGTCGCCAAGGTGTTGCTGCCCAAAGACTACGTCCGTCTGGCCTTGACCGGTGACTACGTGTCCGACATGTCGGACGCCGCCGGCACCTTGTGGCTGGATGTGGCGCGCCGGGACTGGTCCGATGCATTGCTGGCGGCGACCGGGCTGGATCGAGACAAAATGCCGGTCCTGGTGGAGGGCTCCGAGGTGTCCGGGCGGCTGCGCCCGACCTTGTGTCAGCGCTGGAACATGGGCGCGCCGCCGGTGGTGGCCGGCGGCGGCGGAGACAACGCGGCCGCCGCCTGTGGTGTCGGAGTGTTGCCAACCGGGTCGGCCTTCGTGTCCCTGGGCACGTCCGGCGTGCTGTTCGTCGCCAACGAGCGTTTTTCCCCCAATACCCAGGGCGCGGTGCACGCGTTTTGCCATGCGGCACCCGGCCTCTGGCACCAGATGGGCGTGATTCTGTCGGCCACGGACAGCCTGGAGTGGTTGGCCGGGGTGACCGGCACGGGGGTCAGCGAACTGATGGCCGAACTGGAGGCGAGTCCGCCGACGGCGGAGGGCCCGGTATTTCTTCCCTACCTGTCCGGCGAACGGACCCCACATAATGATCCGGCCGCCCGCGGCGCCTTTGCCGGCCTGACCCGGGTTCACACCCGACGCGATCTGACCCAGTCGGTGCTTGAGGGGGTTGCCTTCGCATTTGGCGATTGCCGTGCAGCCCTGGCTGACGCCGGTACCGATTTCGAGTGCGCCTACGCGGTGGGTGGCGGGGCCCGCTCCGTACACTGGTTGAGGATTCTGGCGTCGGTTCTGGAGCGACCGTTGTTGCTGCCCCGGGACGGCGATTTTGGCGCCGCCTTTGGTGCGGCGCGACTGGGTTTGTGTGCCGCCGACGGCGCTGATCCGCTGGTGGTGTGCGCGCCCCCGGAGATTGATCGGGAGGTGCGACCGGAGCCCGCTCTGCGGGATCGGTATTCCGAGAGATACGCCCGTTTTCGCGCGCTCTATCCAGCCCTGAAGGAGACCATGCCATGACCCGTTTTTTCCAGGACTGCGAACCCGTGCGTTATCGGGGTCCCGATAGCTCTGAGGCTCTGGCCTATCGCTGGTATGACCCGGATCGAATCCTGCTCGGGCGGCGCATGGAGGACCACTTGCGATTTGCCGTCTGTTATTGGCATACGTTCGTTTGGCAGGGCAACGATCCGTTCGGTGGCCAGACCTTTGAGCGACCCTGGTTCGGTGGCGGCATGTCCCATGCGCGGCAGAAGGCCGACGCCGCGTTCCAGTTGTTCGAGCTGCTGGGTGTTCCGTTTTTCTGTTTTCATGACCGGGATATCGCGCCGGAAGGGGACAGCCTGGCCGAGTCCAACCGCAATGTGCGGGAGATGGCGGAGCTGCTTGCCACCCGGATGGAGTCGACCGGTACCCGGCTGCTGTGGGGAACGGCGAATCTGTTTTCCCACCGCCGTTACATGGCCGGCGCCGCCACCAACCCCGACCCGGACGTGTTCGCCTATGCCGCCGCCCAGGTCAAGAATGTGCTGGAGGTCACCCACCAGTTGGGGGGCGCCAACTACGTGCTCTGGGGCGGGCGCGAGGGGTATGAGACCCTGCTCAATACCGACTTGCGGCGCGAATTGGACCAGATGGGCCGGTTTTTGAACCTGGTGGTCGAACACAAGCACAAGATCGGGTTCGGTGGCACCATCCTGATCGAACCCAAACCCCAGGAACCGACCAAGCACCAATACGACTTCGATGTCGCCACCGTTTACGGTTTCCTCAAGCGCTATGGTTTGGAAGACGAGGTGAAGGTCAACATCGAGGTGGGTCATGCGGTATTGGCCGGCCACGCGTTCGAGCACGAAATCGCCCTGGCGCAGGCCTTGGGCATTTTCGGCTCGGTGGACATGAACCGAAACGACTACCAGTCCGGTTGGGATACCGATCAGTTTCCGAACAACGTGCCGGAGGTTGCCCTGGCGCTGTACTTCATCCTCAAGGGCGGCGGCTTTACCAGCGGTGGTCTCAATTTCGATACCAAACTCAGACGCCAGTCCCTGGATCCGGAAGACCTGTTGCACGCTCATGTGGGCGCCATGGATTGTTGTGCCCGCGGATTGATCGCCGCCGCGGCCATGATCGAGGATGGTCTATTGCGAAGCGAGCTGGACAACCGATACGCGGGCTGGGACAGTGCGCCGGCCCGCGCCATGCTGGCCGGTGACGTCAGCCTGGAGGAGATCGCGGATCGGGTGGAGCAGGCCGAGCTCGATCCCCAGCCCCGCTCCGGTCGACAGGAGTATCTGGAGAATCTGGTCAACCGGTATCTGTGAGCACGCTGTCCCAGGAGGCGCCTTGATGCAGTCTCCGGGTGATGCGGATCGCGGGCGGGAGGTAGACCGTGAAGGAGCCTCTGATCTAGCCTGGACGAAGCAGATTGGAGGGTGAAATGTGCAGATTCAAGGGGCGGATCGCGGGGCAGATCGCGGGTAATAGGTATTCTATTGCCAAGATCTGCAACGATGAAGCGGTGCATTTCGGTCCCAAGATGCGCGTTCACGAATAGATCAGATGCTCCTTAATGCTGTGGGTAAACGCATCGTCACCGTCCTGTGGGTTGGCAGCCTTTGGACTGTTGGCCTGATGGTCGCACCCATGCTGTTTGCAACGCTTGAAGATCGGACCCTGGCCGGACACATCGCCGGCGCCCTGTTTACCCTGGAATCTTATGTTGGATTGGTGTGTGGTCTGTGCCTGCTGATGTTTGCCTGGGCCGAGGGGCGATTGCGCCGACTGAGCACCGGCCTGGTGTTGACGATGATCATTATTACTCTGGTGGGAGAGTTTGGGTTGCAACCGGGCATGGCCGCGTTGAAACAGCAGGGTTTGACCGATGGCGCCGCATTCGCCGGGCTGCACCGCGCTGCGTCCGCGCTTTACCTGTGCAATTGCCTGCTCGGTCTGGCGCTGGTGGTGTTCGACGGAGACCGGACGGATGGGATCAGGGAAGCTTGATGCGGGCTTTTTCGGGATTGCGCAGATACAGGGTTGCGATCCGACCCATGATTTGGACCCTTTCGGCGCCGGTGCGATCGCACAGTTCGGCCGCGTCGGACTGACGCTGAACCCGATCCGACCCTGCAATTTTTACCTTTATGAGTTCATGATGGTCCAGTGCACGGCGTGTCTCCTCGCACACCGCGTCGGTCAAGCCCTTGTCACCGACCATGATCACCGGTTTCAGGTGATGGGCCAGTCCACGTAAGTACTGCTTTTGTTTGGACGTGAGCATGAATGGCACTCGAAAACCGGGCGTCAGGCCCGCAAAAGGGCGCACAGTCTGCCCAAAACCGTGTTTTCTTTCCAGCGCCGCGTCTTGGTCGGAGGCCCTACTGGTCCGGATCGTGCTCGCTGGCACCGGTAAACGGGCGTCCCATGGATCGTCGGCGGGGGCCTAAGGCGTGGCCAGGAGCAAGAGCAGCGGACGATGGCTCAAGGAGCACTTTCAGGACGAGTTTGTCCAGCGCGCCCAGCGGGAGGGTTGGCGATCACGGGGGGCGTTCAAGCTGGAGGAGATCGATGCAAAGGACCGGCTGCTGAAGCCCGGCATGGTGGTGCTGGACCTGGGCGCCGCGCCAGGTGGCTGGTCGCAGTACGCCGCACGGCGGCTGGGCCACGCTGGACGGGTCATCGCATTGGACATTCTGCCCATGGATTCCCTGGCCGACGTCGCCTTCCTGCGGGGGGATTTCCGTGAGCCGTCCGTGGTGGATACCCTGCTGGAAATTCTGGGCGATGACAGGGCCGACCTTGTAATGTCCGACATGGCCCCCAATATGAGTGGTGTGAAAGCAGTTGATCAGCCGAGTTCTATGTATTTGGCCGAGTTGGCACTGGATCTCGCTGAGCAGGTGTTGCGGCCGGGTGGCAGCTTTCTGGTTAAGGTATTTCAGGGCGAGGGCTTCGACGAGTTGTTGAAATCAATGCGAGGGCGTTTTGGCAAAGTGGCCAGCCGCAAGCCCAAGGCATCCAGGGATCGAAGTCGGGAACTGTACCTGTTGGCCCGGAACTATGGCATGTAGTACTGTCTAAAAGTTCGGCGCATTTCCGAGCGCCATTGTCAGGAATCCAAACGTGCTGGAGAACAGGACGCCCTCCGGCCGACCCACGAGGTAGTTGCTTTGAATGACATGGTGAAGAACATCCTGCTTTGGGTGGTGATCGCCGTGGTACTGATGTCTGTTTTCAACAGTTTCGGACCGCGTTCGGCACCCACGGCTCAGTTGGCCTACTCCCAGTTTCTGGATCAGGTCAACCAAGGCGCCATTGCTGAGGTCACCATCGACGGCAGAACCATCATCGGGCGCAGCGCCAGCGGTGAGAAGTTCACCTCTTACAGCCCTGAGACAGACAACACCGCCATGATCGGGGAGTTGCTTGACCGCGGCGTTGAAATCGAGGGACGTGCGCCCGAACAGCAGTCCATGCTGATGCAGATTTTCATCAGCTGGTTTCCGATGCTGTTGCTGATCGGGGTCTGGATTTTCTTCATGCGTCAGATGCAGGGTGGCGCCGGCGGCCGCGGTGCCATGTCGTTCGGCAAGAGCCGGGCGAAGCTGATGAGCGAAGACCAGGTCAAAGTAACCTTCGCCGACGTGGCAGGCTGCGAAGAGGCCAAGGAAGAAGTGTCCGAACTGGTGGACTTCCTGCGTGAACCGGCCAAATTCCAGAAGCTTGGCGGCAAAATCCCTCGGGGGGTATTGATGGTGGGTTCGCCCGGGACAGGTAAGACCCTGTTGGCAAAAGCCATCGCCGGCGAGGCCAAAGTGCCGTTTTTTACCATCTCCGGGTCAGACTTCGTCGAAATGTTCGTCGGTGTCGGCGCTTCCCGTGTGCGTGACATGTTCGAGCAGGCCAAAAAGCACGCGCCCTGCATAATCTTCATCGACGAAATCGACGCGGTCGGACGCCATCGAGGCGCTGGCCTTGGCGGTGGCCACGACGAGCGGGAACAGACCCTCAACCAGCTGCTGGTCGAGATGGATGGCTTCGAAGGCAACGAGGGCGTCATCGTTATCGCCGCCACCAACCGTCCCGATGTATTGGATCCGGCATTGCTGCGACCGGGCCGATTCGATCGCCAGGTTGTTGTGCCGCTACCCGACGTTCGCGGCCGGGAGCAGATTCTCAAGGTGCACATGCGTAAGGTGCCGATGGCGGACGACGTGAAACCCAGCATCATCGCCCGCGGCACACCCGGATTCTCCGGGGCAGACCTCGCCAACCTGGTTAATGAGGCCGCTTTGTTCGCGGCTCGCTCCAACTCGCGCGAAGTCACCATGGACAATCTCGAGCAGGCCAAGGACAAGATCATGATGGGCGCCGAGCGCAAATCCATGGTTATGACCGAGGATGAGAAGAAGCTCACCGCGTATCACGAGGCCGGCCATGCCATTGTCGGATTGACTGTCCCATCCCACGATCCGGTCTACAAGGTGACCATCATTCCAAGGGGACGGGCCCTGGGTGTGACCATGTTCCTACCGGAGCAGGACAAGTACAGTGCAAGCCGACAAACCCTGGAAAGCCAGATTTCGAGTCTGTTCGGCGGGCGCATAGCCGAGGAGCTGATCTACGGAAACGATGCGGTCACCACCGGCGCTCAGAACGACATCGAGCGCGCCACCAGTATTGCCCGCAACATGGTGACCCGTTGGGGCCTGTCGGATCGACTTGGGCCGCTGTCCTATGGTGAGGACGAAGGCGAAGTATTCCTGGGGCACAGTGTGACCCAGCACAAGAGCGTGTCAGATGAAACCGCCCATGCCATTGATGAGGAGATTCGCGCAATCATCGATCGCAACTACCAGCGGTCGGAGAAAATTCTTGAGGAGAACAAAGACGAACTCCATACGATGGCCAACGCGTTGATGAAGTACGAGACCATCGATGCCAACCAGATCGCGGACATCATGGCGGGCCGGGAGCCCTCGCCACCCAGCGACTGGAGTGAATCTGATCCGCCGTCAGGATCGGCTAAGGCCGAGGACGACGACTCTTCGGATACCGCCAAAGGGTCTGCCTCTTCGCCGCCGGACGACGGTGCCATTGGCGGCCCCGCCAGCCAGCACTGAGTCCGATCGGGCCGGCGCATTGACTGCGCCGGTCTGAACCTGGAATTGCTCCTCTCCGCGACCGCATCGGCCGATGCGGTCGCTTTAGTTCCTCCGGGTGTCCTGTTGCATAAGTTCCCTGCATCTCGGCAGGCGGGAACCGCCCAGGCGCTTTGAAGTGTTACCAACCTATGGGACGGGACAGCACTATCCTGCTTCCAATAGCAACGGCCCACCGCCCTTTCTTACGGGCCATTGTTTTGGGCGCAGTGTTCCCGTGGTTTGGTGCATCACCCATACTTGGCACAACACTTGGTTCTCCCTCAATCCGATTTCCGGCCGACAGCCGCCGGGCTGGTTTGGTAGTGTATGCGCCCGCGGGACGGGGATGACATAAGAAGGACTCAGATGGGCAGACGATTTTTCGGAACCGATGGCATTCGAGGACGGGTCGGCGAGCCACCTATCACCGCCGACTTTATTCTCAAACTGGGCTGGGCGGCCGGTCGTGCATTGGTCTCCCAGGGCTGTAACAAGGTGCTGATTGGCAAGGATACCCGCATATCGGGTTACATGTTCGAATCGGCCCTGGAGGCCGGTCTTTCCGCAGCGGGGCTCGATATCGCACTGCTTGGGCCGATGCCGACGCCGGGTATCGCCTACCTCACACGGACCCTGAACGCCTGCGCAGGCGTGGTCATCAGCGCTTCCCACAACCCGTACTATGA
Organism: uncultured Gammaproteobacteria bacterium; assembly: GCA_963783675.1. Taxonomy (GTDB): domain Bacteria; phylum Pseudomonadota; class Gammaproteobacteria; order Competibacterales; family JAHEDQ01; genus JAHEDQ01. Next base: position 41,145 of record CAWAOU010000016.1, on the reverse strand, counting down.
CAACGGGATCAAGTTTTTCTCTCGGGACGGCGCCAAGCTCCCGGACGAACTCGAGGCCCGCATCGAAGCATTGCTCGATGAGCCTCTGACCACGGCGGAGTCATCCGCCCTGGGCAAGGCGGAGCGTATCGAGGATGCGCGCGGGCGCTACATCGAGTTTTGCAAAAGCACACTGCCAAGCCGGATCAGTCTGCGCCACCTGAAGATCGTGGTTGACTGCGCCCACGGCGCCACCTACCACATCGCCCCCAGCGTCTTTTCCGAACTGGGCGCCCAGGTTGTGCCAATGGGGGTTTCCCCTAACGGACTCAATATCAATGATGGGGTGGGATCGACCCAGCCCGAACAGTTGCGCCAGGCGGTCATCGCCGAGCAGGCGGATCTGGGCATCGCATTTGATGGCGACGGTGACCGGGTGGCCATGGTTGACGGCAACGGTCGGGTGCTCAATGGCGACGATCTCCTGTATGTGATTGCCCGGGACCGGCTGCGTGCGGGGCAACTGCCGGGCGGGGCGGTGGTCGGCACCTTGATGAGTAATCTGGGGCTGGAGGTGGCGTTCAATGAACTGGGCATCGATCTGCACCGGGCAAAGGTGGGTGACCGTTATGTCATGCAGTTGTTGAATCAGCATGGGCTGATGATCGGCGGCGAAGGGTCCGGACATATCATTTGTCTCGATCGCACCACCACCGGCGACGGCATTGTTTCCGCGTTGCAAGTAGTGGCGGCGATGGTCACCGCGGATGTGACCCTGGCGGAACTCACTCAGGGTATGAGTCAGTACCCGCAGCATCTGGTGAATGTGCCGGTGGCAAAACAAAAGGATCCCGCGGACTCGAAGCGTATCCAGGAGGCGGTCCGGCAGGCCGAGCTGGAACTGGGCGTCCGGGGGCGTGTTCTGCTCCGGCCTTCGGGCACCGAGCCGGTCATTCGGGTGATGGTGGAGGGCGAGGACGAGGGCCAGGTTGCGAGCCTGGCCAGTGCCCTGGCGGGCACGGTCCGGGAGGCCATGGCGGGCTGACGCGCCCGCGTTGCTTTTGGTCGCGCTGACCGGTAAGCTTGCGCGCTCATTTTTCCGGGAGACGGAAATGCGACGCATCCTGGTCGCGGGCAATTGGAAGATGAACGGCTCGAACGAGTCCATCGCGCATTTGCTGCGCGGGATCGTGTCGGGTCTGGCGCAAGCATCGGACGTGGACGTGTTGGTTTGTCCGCCTTTCCCGTACTTGGCGCAGGTTCAGGGCCTGTTGGCTGGCTCAAACGTGGCGCTGGGCGCACAGAACGCCAGTGAGCACCTGCCGGGCGCCTTCACCGGCGAGGTTGCGGTGGAGATGCTCAAAGATTTCGGCTGCGAATATGTGATCGTCGGGCACTCGGAACGGCGCGCCCTATATGGGGAGACGGATGCTCAGGTCGCCGATAAATTCGAAACCGTCCAGGCTGCCGGTCTGACCCCGATACTGTGCCTGGGCGAGACGCTTGAAGAGCGTGAATCCGGCGTGACCGAATCTATTGTTGCCCGGCAGCTCGACGCCGTGTTGGAGCGGGTCGGGGTTCAGGCCATTGCCGATGCGGTCGTTGCCTACGAACCGGTATGGGCGATCGGGACCGGACGCACCGCAAGCCCGGAGCAGGCTCAGGCCGTGCATGCGTTTATTCGGGCCCGGGTCTCGGGTCACGACACCCAGCTGGCGCAGACCCTGCGCATCCTATACGGTGGCAGCGTCAAAGGCGGTAACGCTCAAGAGCTGTTCGGCAAACAGGACATCGACGGTGGCCTGATCGGCGGCGCGTCCCTGCAGGCCGATGATTTTCTCGCGATTTGCAACGCGGCACACTAGGGCCTGTTAACACTATGCGGATACCCATCGACAGAGCCCCATGTTTTGCAGGACCAGGCGCTGTGTACCTGCCGTACAAGAGCGAAACTGCAACGCAGGCCTGTGGGAAATGGGGCCTGTCCCTGCTGGTTGGCCCTCAAATCGGGCCATGCAGCGTTGCACATCGCTTATTTGGAATATCCAAACTGCGCTCTGCGCGCCTTGCTTGGCCCGATTTGAGGGCCATCGCTGGGCGTCCGCATAGTGTTAACAGGCCCTAGGTACAATTCTGAATGCAAACCGTTTTGTTGGTCGTCCATGTATCCATCGCCATTGGCTTGATCGCTCTGGTGTTGCTTCAGCAGGGCAAGGGAGCGGATGCCGGCGCGGCGTTTGGCAGCGGCGCCTCGTCCACGGTGTTTGGTTCCCAGGGGTCTTCGACCTTCCTGAGTCGGGTTACGGCCGGCTTGGCCGCCGGCTTCTTCATCGTAAGCTTGACTCTGGCCGTGCTGGCTGGGCGCAGCGGCGCAGACAGCAGTAGCGTGGCCGAGCAACTGGCTCCGCTTGAAGCGCCCGTGGTCACCGATCTGCCGATGCAGCCGGCGGATGTCCCGGCCGCGCAGGAACCGGTTTCCGGGTCCGATCTGCCCGCCCCGCCGGCGGTGCCCGAAAACGGAAACTGATCAACTATTGCCGACGTGGTGGAATTGGTAGACACGCTGTCTTGAGGGGGCAGTGGCGCAAGCCGTGCCGGTTCGAGTCCGGCCGTCGGCACCATATTATGGGCATGCTTCGCCAGTCGCATGCGCACTGCGGAACGATTCGGGCACGGCGGCTTTCCGCCGCAGTGCCCGATCGGGTCTGTTTTTGATTCCGCAGTCGTCGCCCGCCCTGCACCGACCGATCCGTTTCCACGGCCGCGTCACGCACCTTCACGATCAGTGGGTATTTGAACAGGCAAGCGGCCTGGCTTGAATCATCCGAGTCCTGCTCGTCCCGTCGATGGAGTTTTGGCTGCAGTGCAGCAGGAAAACGGTTAAAGTAAGGCCGATTTTTTTTACGTGGCGGCCGCACTCCAACACGCTTTTTGGTGTCCATCGAGAATCCTGTTCGTTAGATCGACCCAGGCGTCTGCGCGGTAGAGTTGGATGAGGCGAGGTGTTGTCCAGTTCGAGTACGGTCTCGGGATCGTCTAACATACGCATGGCCGTCGCCGTGTGGCGCGGAAGGTCGCGGAATGGCGATGCCGCAGACGGTTCCCTCTGTGCTGTGCAAACTCCTCGGTCGATGGTCAGAGGTGACTGGGCCCTGGGCCGCGCGGCCCCACCCGTTGAACAGGCCTGGGCCTGCGGCGTGAGCCGATCAGCCCGGACGCTGCGTCCATGTCCTTGAACTGTGGATACGAGAGCTGGTGATGATCAAGATCAAGAAGGGTCTCGACTTGCCCATCACGGGGGCCCCCGTGCAAACCATTGAGGCGGCGCCGCCGGTGCGATCCGTGGGCGTTTTCGGCCCCGACTATATCGGTATGCGCCCCACCATGCGGGTGGCGGTGGGCGATCGAGTGCGCTGTGGACAGGTACTGTTCACGGATAAGAAGAACCCCGGAGTCCACTTTACCTCGCCGGCTGCAGGTGTGGTCGCGGCGATCCATCGGGGCGCCAAGCGTGCCTTGCTTTCGGTGGTGATTGAACTGGACGGTGACGAGGCCGAGCAGTTCACCCGCTACGAGGTTGACCAATTGGAGACGCTTGATGGCCAGTCGGTCCGGGCGAATCTGATCGAATCGGGTTTGTGGACAGCGATTCGAACCCGCCCTTACAGCCGGGTTCCGGAACCGGAGTCCGAGCCCAGGGCGATTTTCGTGTCGGCCATGGACAGCAACCCGCTGGCACCGTCGCCGGCTGTGGTGATTGCCGATCAGCCCGAAGCGTTCAACAACGGTCTGCGCGTGCTCACCCGCCTCACCGACGGCTCGGTCCATGTTGCCAAGGCGCCCGGCGTGGCGTTGCCCATGCTCGACTCTTCCCGCATCCAGGTCACAGAGTTTGCAGGCCCCCATCCGGCGGGGCTGGTGGGCACGCACATTCACTATCTGGAGCCGGTGGGTCCGACCAAGACCGTTTGGCACGTGGGCTATCAGGATGTGATTGCCATCGGCACGTTGTTCACCGAGGGGCTCCTGCGCAGCGATCGGGTGGTGGCCCTGGCAGGCCCGCTGGTCCGCCGACCCCGGTTACTGCGGACTCTTTTGGGTGCCAACCTGGACGAACTGACCGACGGTGAACTCTTCCCCGGTGAGCATCGCATTATCTCCGGGTCGGTTTTCACAGGCCATATTGCCGACGGCCCCAAGGCATTTCTCGGACGTTATCACACGCAGGTTTCGGTGCTGCTGGAAGGCCGACAGAAGGATTTGTTCGGCTGGCTTCGGCCCGGTCGGGAACAATTTTCCGTCACCAACGCGTATACCGCGCATTTCAGACCCGACACCGTGTTCAGCGTGACCACCTCCACCAACGGCAGTGAGCGGGCCATGGTCCCGATCGGCACCTATGAGCGCATCATGCCTCTGGACATACTGCCCACCCAGCTGCTGCGTGCTTTAATCACCCGCGACACGGATCTTGCCCAGGATCTGGGTTGTCTGGAATTGGATGAGGAGGATCTCGCGCTATGCACGTTCGTCTGTCCGGGCAAGTACGAATATGGCCCGCTGTTGCGCGAAAATCTGACCCAGATCGAGCAGGAGGGATGAGCCTATGCGCAGTCTGAAGACCTATCTCGATGTGATCGAGCCGCATTTCCACCAGGGCGGCAAATACGAGCGCTTCTATGCGCTGTACGAGGCCGCATCTACCATTTTCTACACGCCTGGCCAGGTGACCCGCGGCGCCTCCCACATTCGCGACAGCATTGATCTGAAGCGCATCATGATCTTTGTCTGGATGGCCACTTTCCCGGCCATGTTCTGGGGCTGGTACGCCATCGGCCTCAATGCCAACGAGGCCATCGCCGCGCTCGGACTGGAGGGGCAGTCCGGTTGGCGGGGATGGCTGATCGGATTGTTGGGGGTGGGCTACAATCCCGGCAGCATCTTCGCCAACATGTTTCACGGCGCCCTGTTCTTTCTCCCGGTCTACCTTACCGTGTTCGTGGTGGGTGGATTCTGGGAAGTGCTGTTCGCCATGGTGCGAGGCCACGAGGTCAACGAGGGTTTTTTCGTTACCTCGGTGCTGTTCAGTCTCACCTTGCCGCCGACGGTACCCTTGTGGCAGGCGGCTCTCGGCATCTCCTTCGGCGTGGTCATCGCCAAGGAGGTTTTTGGCGGGACCGGCAAGAATTTCCTCAATCCGGCTCTGGCCGGCCGGGCTTTTCTGTTTTTCGCCTATCCCGCCCAGTTGTCCGGCGACTCGGTATGGACCGCCGTGGATGGATACAGCGGCGCGACCGCGTTGGGCATTACAGCCGGGCAGGGTGTTCCCGGGTTGGCGGAAGCAGGAATTACCTGGACCCAGGCGTTCCTCGGCAATATTCAGGGCTCCATGGGTGAAGTGTCGACCCTGATGATTCTGCTGGGCGGGGTGTTTTTGCTCTACACCCGGATTGCCTCGTGGCGCATCGTCGCCGGCGTGATGATCGGGATGGTGCTGTTGTCCGCCCTGTTCAATCTGATTGGCAGCGAGACCAATCCCATGTTCGGCATGCCCTGGTACTGGCATCTGGTATTGGGCGGATTCGCTTTCGGTATGGTGTTCATGGCCACCGACCCGGTATCCGCCGCCATGACCGATACCGGCAAGTGGCTGTTCGGCATTCTCATAGGCGTCATGGTGGTGTTGATCCGTGTGGTCAATCCCGCGTTTCCTGAAGGCATGATGCTGGCGATCCTGTTCGCCAATCTGTTTGCCCCGTTGATCGACTACTTTGTGGTCCAGGCCAACGTCAAGCGGAGGAGGCTGCGCAGTGTCTAATCCAAAGGACAGCGTCAAGCAGACGCTGATTGTTGCGGCTGCTCTTTGCCTGGTGTGTTCGGTGCTGGTGTCCGGCGCCGCGGTGATGCTCAAGCCGACCCAGGACTACAACCGGGCCCTGGACCGCAAGCGCAACATTCTTCAAGCGGCCGGTTTGATGCAGTCCGAGGGGGACATCGATACGCTGTTCAAGCAGATCGAACCGCGGGTGGTCGATCTCGAAAAAGGCAGTTTTGTCGAGACAGTGGATGCCGCGTCCTACGATCAGCGCAAGGCCAGCCGCGACCCCAAGTTGAGCACCACCTTGACCGTGGAACAGGACATCGCCGGCATCAAGCGGCGCGCCGACCAGGCCAACGTGTACCTGGTCCGCGATGCCGCCGGTGGCATCCAGAATATTATTCTCCCGGTCCACGGCTATGGTCTTTGGTCCACCATGTACGGGTTTCTGGCCCTCGATGGGGATGCGCGCACGGTGGTTGGGTTCAAATTCTATCAACAGGGTGAGACGCCGGGGCTTGGCGGTGAGATCGCCAACCCGCAGTGGCAGGCCCTGTGGGTGGGAAAGCAGGTTCTGGACGCCGATGGACGGCCCGCCGTTCAGCTGGTCAAGGGTGGCGTCGACCCGGGTTCCGCCGAAGCTGTGCATCAGGTGGATGCTCTGTCCGGGGCGACCCTGACCAGCAACGGCGTTGCTAATTTGTTGCAGTTCTGGCTGGGGGAAGACGGTTTCGGCCCGTTCCTCGCCAGCATGCGTGAACAACAGGGGAGCAGCAAGAATGGCTAGCGTCGATGCCAAGGCGGCGAAAGAGGTTTTGTTCGGGCCCGTATTTGCCAACAACCCAATCGCGCTGCAGGTGCTGGGCATATGCTCGGCACTGGCGGTAACCAGCAAAATGGAAACCGCCCTGGTCATGTGTTTCGCCTTGACCGCGGTCACCGCGTTCTCCAATGCGCTGATCAGCATGATCCGGTCTCACATTCCCTCCAGCATCCGTATTATCGTTCAGATGACCATCATTGCCTCGCTGGTGATCGTGGTGGATCAGATCCTCAAGGCCTATGCCTACGAGATCTCCAAACAGCTGTCGGTGTTTGTCGGCCTGATCATCACCAACTGCATCGTGATGGGGCGGGCCGAGGCCTACGCCATGCAGAACGGCCCGGTGATGAGCTTTCTGGATGGTATCGGCAACGGTCTGGGCTACTCAGTCATCCTGATGATCGTCGCCACGATCCGGGAGCTGTTTGGATCGGGCACCATGTTCGGGGTTGAGATCCTGCCCCTGGTCACCAACGGCGGTTGGTACCAGTCCAACGGTCTGTTGCTGTTGCCGCCCAGCGCGTTCTTTATCATCGGCTTCTTTATCTGGGCGCTCAGAGCCTGGCGCACGGAACAGGTGGAGGCTGCAGACTGATGGAAGCCTATCTGTCTCTGTTCATCCGCTCCGTGTTCGTCGAGAACATGGCGCTGTCGTTTTTCCTGGGCATGTGCACGTTCCTGGCCGTGTCGAAGCAAGTGTCAACCGCACTGGGGCTCGGCATTGCCGTGGTGGTGGTCCAGACCATCACCGTGCCGGTAAACAACCTCCTGTACCAGTTCCTGCTCAAAGACGGCGCCCTGGCCTGGGCGGGGTTGCCGGACGTGGACCTGAGCTTTCTCGGCCTGATCAGCTACATCGGCGTCATTGCCGCCATCGTGCAGATTCTGGAAATGACCCTGGATAAATACTTCCCGGCGCTCTACCACGCCCTGGGGATATTTCTGCCCTTGATCACGGTCAACTGCGCCATTCTGGGCGGCACGCTGTTCATGGTTGAGCGGGATTACAACTTTACCGAGAGCACGGTGTTTGGTTTCGGCAGTGGCGTCGGCTGGGCCTTGGCGATTGTGGCCATGGCGGGCATACGGGAGAAGCTCAAGTATGCCGATGTGCCGGAAGGTTTGCGCGGCTTGGGCATCACCTTTATCACCGCCGGCCTCATGGCACTGGGTTTCATGTCCTTTTCTGGTGTCCAGTTGTAAACCAGTCACCGACGGCCCGGTCCAAGCCAGCGGCCACTGAACAGGGAGAGTCCCGATGCTTGAAGTGATCCTCGGAGTAACCTTCTTTACCGGAATCGTGCTGGCGTTGGTGTTTATTATTCTGGGGGCGCGTTCCCAGCTGGTCAGCACCGGCGATGTGGCCATCACCATCAATGACGATCCGGAAAAAAGTATCACCGCCCAGGCGGGCGGAAAGTTGCTGGGCGCATTGGCCGAATCCGGCATTTTCGTTTCCTCGGCCTGCGGCGGCGGTGGAACCTGCGGGCAATGCCGGGTGATCATCACCGAGGGCGGCGGCAGCATTCTGCCCACCGAGACCAGCCAGATAAGCAAGCGCGAGGCCAAGCAGGGATGCCGCCTGTCCTGCCAGGTTGCGGTCAAGCAGGACATGGTCATACAGGTGCCGGACGAGGTGTTCGGTGTCAAGAAGTGGGCGTGCGAAGTCCTGTCCAACGACAACGTCGCGACCTTTATCAAGGAGTTCAAAATCGCGCTGCCCGAGGGCGAAGAAGTGCCGTTCCGGGCCGGAGGCTATATTCAGATCGAGCGCCCTCCCGGCATGGTGCGTTTCAAGGATTTCGACGTAGACGAGGAATACCGTTCGGACTGGGATCGTTTCCAGCTCTGGGATATGGTTTCCGAAACCAAAGAGCCCGTCATCCGCGCGTACTCCATGGCCAATTATCCGGAAGAGAAGGGCATCATCATGCTCAATGTCCGGATCGCGACACCACCGCCCAATGTGCCGGACGCGGTCCCTGGTCTCATGTCCTCTTTCATATACGCTCTCAAGCCCGGCGACAAAGTCACCATTTCCGGACCGTTCGGTGAGTTCTATGCCCGGGAAACCGACAACGAGATGGTGTTTGTCGGCGGCGGTGCCGGCATGGCGCCCATGCGATCACACATTTTCGATCAGCTCGGACGCCTGCAAAGCACCCGACGCATGAGCTTCTGGTACGGCGCCCGCAGTAAGCGCGAGATGTTCTATGTAGAGGATTTCGATCATCTGCAGGCCGAGCACGGAAACTTCCAATGGCATGTGGCGCTGTCCGACCCGCTGCCGGAGGACGAATGGACCGGGTATACCGGGTTTATCCACGAGGTGCTCTATGAGCAGTATCTGAAAGATCACCCGGCTCCGGAGGACTGTGAGTACTATCTTTGCGGCCCGCCGATGATGAACGCCGCGGTGATCAAGATGCTCGAGGGTCTCGGGGTCGAGCGGGACAACATTCTGCTCGATGACTTTGGCGGCTGAGTCGGGCCAGCCCAGCCGACTACGAGCGTCGTCCTGGCCATGGGGGTGGGTGACAGCGCTCGTTCTGGTTCTGGCCGCTTGTCAGGGCTCCGATCCGGCGCCCGAGCTGCGGGTCTACACCGGCCAGACCATGGGCACGGTGTACACCGTCAAGGCGGTTTCGGTGCCCGGCAGCGCCGCGTCCACCGCACTGCAGGCCGACATAGACGCCCTGCTCGAGGGCGTCAACCAGGCCATGTCGACCTATCGGGAAGATTCCGAACTGAGCCGTTTTAACGCCTGGAACGGAACCGATTGGTTCCCTGTTTCCGGGCAAACGGCCACCGTGGTGGGCGAGGCTCTGCGTCTGGCGGATCTGACCGGGGGTGCTTTGGATGTCACCATCGGTCCCCTGGTCGATCTGTGGGGTTTCGGACCCAGTACACCATCCGGTGCCCTGCCCAGCGAGGGCGAGCTGGCGCTGGCCGCCAGCCGGGTCGGCATAGATCATCTTCAGGTGCGCACCGAGCCGCCGGCGCTGCGCAAGACACAACCGGGCCTATCGGTGGATCTGTCGGCCATCGCCAAAGGCTATGCGGTTGATCGGGTGGCCGAGCGCCTGGAACTCGACGGGATTGATCGCTACCTGGTGGAAGTGGGTGGTGAGCTGCGGGTCAAGGGCCTGAACGCGGAGGGGTTGGCCTGGCGCATCGCGGTGGAAACGCCTACCCCGGTGGGACGGTCCGTGCAGCGGGTGGTGCAGCCCGGTGACCAGGGCGTGGCCACCTCCGGCGACTATCGCAACTTTCGCGAGGTGAACGGAAAACGGTATTCTCATACCATCGATCCCGCCACAGGGCGGCCGGTGGAACACACATTGGCATCGGTGACGGTGTTGCATCCATCGGCTATGGTGGCCGATGGGCTGGCCACCGGGCTGATGGTTATGGGCCCGGGCCGGGGTATGGCGTTCGCAGAGGCGGAGCATTTGCCGGTGTTGATGCTGGTTCGCACCGGCGACGGGTTCCAGGAGCGCGCCTCCTCCGCCTTTGAGACGCTGTTACGCTGAGGGAATCAAACAATGCAACTGTTCTTGATCAGTTTTGCCGTAATCGCGTTGGCCGTGGCGGCCATGGCGGTGGGTGTGATCGTGTCCAATCGACGTATCCAGGGCAGCTGCGGTGGACTGGGCGCCATCGACGGTCTGAAATCGGCCTGTGAGGTCTGTTCCTCGCCGTGCAAACGACGTCTTCAGGCGCAGCAGCAGGCCGCCGCTGGCGACGGTGTTTGACTCGGGGCCTGCGCCCTTGTGAACCGAAACGTGATTCGCAGGAACAGATCCGGGTTTCCCTACCGGTCCTTTGGGTTCACGAAGCGGACAAACGCACGCAGGATGTCCCGGCGGCTGATCTGCCCCACCAGGCGGCCCTCGTGCAGCACCGGGTAGCGACGGATGTTGGTTTGCAGGAACAGCTCAGCCACGTCGAGGATGCTGATGTCGGCGTCCACCGTCTCCACATCCTTGGTCATCAACTCGCCAACCGTGGCACCCAGATCGTCGTGATAGGCCGCGCTCAGTACCGCTTTCAGGCAATCCTTCTCCGAGATGATGCCCAGCATGTGATTTTGTTCGTCCACCACGGGCGCGCCTGAAATGCGGTATTGAAGCAGCGAATTAACCGCCTCAAGAACGTCTGTGTCCGTCTTAAAGGTGACCAGATAGGTCGCCATGTAGTCTCGGGCTGTTACCGATTTCAACATGTCTGTACTCCGAACCCGAAGGCTCCGCCGTCGCACTCCCCCGATGGAAGCGCCCCCCCGTTTGGCTGGGAATCATAGTGCCACTCAGGCGCTTTCGCCAAGCCGGCGGGGTGTGTGGGCGGCGGCGGCGTTGCTTTCGCTGGGCGTGATGCTGCTGAGCGGCTGTGGTGAGGGTTCGGTCCAACGGGCGCTGGACGACTATGCCGCCGCTGTGGCGGCGGCGCTGCCGGACACAGCGGCGTCCACGGTAACGAAGCCATCGTCAACGCCGCGTTACCCAGACCGGCGCGAGTTGCGCCTCACGGTGCCGGATCTGATGATTGGGTTTGGCGATTTCCTGGAGATCACCAACCGCTGCGGACTCGGTCCCATGGTGGCCGAACGCAACAGCGCCATGGGCAAGCTTATGCCTGATTCTCGACGCCTGGCCTACGAGCAAACCCTGTATGCGCGGCTGGCGGACTGCCGGGATCAGCCGTCGCAGAGCGAGGATCCCGAGGTTGCTGTGTTCGCCCATCGCCTGGCGGCCATCGTCGAACGCAAGCGGGCGGAGCTGCCCCGGGTATACTGGAATGCCACCTTCGCCGGTCCCGAGATGGCGGATCTTTTCAGCGCGTCCCGGGGCCGGCGCGGGTGGACGCCTGGAGACGGGAGTCTGGACCGGGTCCTCGACGCCATGGCCTACCTTACTCAGGTCTATCAACGGTTGGGTGACCCGGATCGATTAATCGACGTGTCCGGTCTGGAATCCAATCTGGCTGTGCTGCGCGAGGCTTATGGCGCGCGCTTGCTCACAACCCTGGTCAGCTCGATCATGGTGCTGGAACAGACCGCGGACGCTTTGGCCAGTGCCGGGACATTGGCCTGCGACGGCGTTGCCGAGTTGCTGCGGGTTGGGGCGGGTGAGGATGCCCGCCGCCTGGCCGATCAACTGGCCCGGCTCACTGCCGACGGGGAACTGTTTTTGAACGCTTTGGAGTCATTAGCCCTGGCCCCACGGGCGCCTGCGCCGGCGGCTCCATTCGCGGAGATGCCGGCATTCCAGGGGTTTTATCACACAGTCCTGAAGTGGCGTGGCCCGGATAGCCTCTGGTCCCGCTACCTCCGCGCCCGCGAGCGCCACCAGTCTGCCTGGCGGGGGGTTGAGGCCGCCGATTGTCGTGTTTAGGGAGACGCTGACTTATTCTGGACGAAGCAGATTGGAGGGTGAAATGTGCAGATTCAAGGGGCAGATCGCGGGGCAGATCACGGGTAATAGTGGTTCTATTGCCAAGATATGCACCGATGAAGCTGTGCATTTCAGTCCCAAGATGCATGTTCACGAATAAGGCTCCCCAGGCGTGTGCGCGGTAGAAATGAATGAGGCGAGGTGCAGTCCAGTTCGAGAACGATTTCGGGATCGTCCGAGAAACATAGCCGTCGCTATGTGACGAGGAGGATCGCGGAATCGGGCCGAAATGGCTGTGCCGCAGACCGTTCCCTTTCTACCGCGCAGACTCCTAGTTCAGCGCAAGGGTTTCGATGATCTGTTCGGCCACGGCGGCCGGATGGCGGCCGTTGACGTCGAGTATCAGTTCGGCGCCCGCAAATCCTGCCTCGCGTTCATGCAGTGCCTGGGCCAGATCGGCCGGACGCTGGGGCGGCTCGCTCAGGTGCGGTAGATATCGCTTCGGGTCGGCACGGAGTTGTCGTCGCAGGGCGCGAAAGGCGTCGAACAGGTCCATCCGCAGATACACCAGCGTCATGCATCCGGGCGGCATGCTGACCTCGGCGCCCAGCAGGGCGTCTGGAGGCAGCGCGAGGATTCCGAACGGTGGGCTGGTCAGTTCCGTGTTCAGGCATGCCTCAAGCTGGTCGCGATAGGCCTTGATGCCACGCGACGCAGTCAGCTCGGCCACACTGCAGCCCATGGAGTGTTCCACCAGGCGATCCACCGACGCGAATGGAAGACCGGTCAAGGACGCGATGTGATAGCCAACCTGCGCGGCTTCGCACCCGAAGAAACCGATCAGGCCGATCGGTTGGCCCAGCACAGTGCTCATGTGGTAGTCGTAGTAGTGATTCATCGGGTTGTACGTGTCCTTGGACGCAATCGGCGTCTCCAGTTTTCCGCTGCCTCTGTCCGGCCCGTTCCAACGGCCACCGCGCGGTCGGGACCTTGGCCAATAACCCTTTGGCGGCAAAGCAAAAGCCGGGGGATTCCGGTCGTTGCTCGATGCCAATTAACTCTATGAATGATAAGTAATAACGCCCCGCTTCAGCTTGACTTGAATTTCGCCCAAGCCATAGACTGAGAGGCGCGACGGAGGTCGCATGCCGGTCGCGGCCTGACCTCCGCCAGTTCCTCAATCCGCCCACAAGGTGCAGCCCCGATGCTGGAGAACTATCTGCCGGTTTTTCTCTTCCTGGTGGTCGGTGTTCTGGTTGGAGTCGGGCCCATCGCAATCGGTTTCCTGCTTGGCCCGCGCAATCCGGACAGCGAGAAGCAATCCCCATACGAATGCGGCTTCGAAGCATTCGAAGATACCCGGATGAAGTTCGACGTGCGCTACTACCTGGTGGCGATTCTGTTCATTATCTTCGATCTGGAAATTGCTTTCCTGTTCCCCTGGGCGGTGTCCCTGGACGAAGTCGGCGGATTCGGCTTCGCATCCATGGCGGTCTTTCTCGGGATCCTTGTGATCGGATTTGTCTACGAGTGGAAAAAGGGAGCGCTGGAATGGGAGTAGAAGGCGTTCTTTCCGAGGGGTTTGTCACCACCAGTGCGGACAAGCTGATCAATTGGGCCCGCACCGGGTCCATGTGGCCCATGACCTTTGGCCTTGCCTGTTGCGCGGTGGAGATGATGCATGCGGGTGCCGCACGCTACGATCTTGACCGCTTTGGGATCATTTTCCGGCCCAGCCCCAGACAGTCCGACGTGATGATTGTTGCCGGCACTCTGGTCAACAAGATGGCGCCGGCCCTGCGTAAGGTCTACGACCAGATGGCGGAGCCGCGATGGGTCATTTCCATGGGTTCCTGCGCCAATGGTGGCGGCTACTACCATTATTCCTATGCGGTGGTCAGGGGCTGTGATCGCATTGTTCCGGTGGACGTGTACGTGCCAGGCTGCCCGCCCACTGCGGAGGCCCTGCTGTACGGGATTATCCAGTTGCAGAATAAGATTCGGCGGACCAACACCATCGCCCGTTAGTCTGGGGGTTTCGGGCCAAAACACATCCGTTTGGCCCGGCGACGCGGCCGGCCCGGTTATTTAAGAAGTCGCCCCGTACACAAGGTGATGGCGGCACGACTGAAGGAAGACGATCAACATGTCCAAGGCCGACGCTTTAGCGGAGCTGCTGACCGAGCGGCTATCCGAATTCGAGCCCGGCATTGTGGTTTATCGCGGTCAGGTCACGCTGGACGTGCCGTGTGAACGCTGGCTCGAAGTCGCCCAGATGCTGCGGGACGAGGAGGCCTTCGCCTTCGAGCAGGTCGTCGACCTGTGTGGCGTGGACTATGCCGCCTACGGTCAGGATGAATGGCAGACCGACAGCGCCACTGGAACCGGATTCAGTCGGGGTGTCGTGGAGCGCGCGACCGGTCGAGGCGCCCAGGTGGTACAGCGCTACTCCGAGGCTGGCGGCCGGCGCTTCGCGGTGGTGACGCATCTGTTGTCCTATGCCCACAATCATCGCTTGCGTCTGCGCACCTATGCCCCGGACGATGCGATGCCGGTGCTGCCTTCGCTGATCGAGCTCTGGCCTGGCGTCGATTGGTTCGAACGCGAGGCCTTCGATCTGTTCGGGATCGTGTTCGATGGTCACCCCGACCTGCGACGTATTCTCACCGACTACGGATTTGTCGGTCACCCCTTCCGCAAGGATTTCCCGCTGATCGGTCAGGTGGAAATGCGTTACGACCCAGACAAGAAACGCGTGATCTATCAGCCGGTGAGCATCGAGCCCCGGGTTCTGGTGCCCAAGGTAATCCGCGACGATCATCGCTACGCGTTGGACCGGCCGGCGCCGGAGGAGACCGGCGATGCCTGAGATCCGCAACTACACCCTCAACTTCGGGCCCCAGCATCCCGCGGCCCACGGCGTGTTGCGCCTGGTGCTGGAAATGGACGGTGAGGTGATCCAGCGCGCCGATCCCCACGTGGGCCTGTTGCACCGGGGGACGGAAAAACTCGCCGAGAGCAAGCCATTCAACCAAAGCATCGGCTACATGGACCGTCTCGACTATGTGTCCATGATGTGCAACGAGCACGGCTATGTTCTGGCTATAGAGAAGCTGCTGGACATCGCGCCGCCGATTCGCGCCCAGTACATCCGGGTGATGTTCGACGAGATCACCCGCATTCTCAATCACCTCATGTGGTTGGGCGCCCATGCGTTGGACATCGGCGCGATGACGGTTTTCCTGTACGCCTTCCGGGAGCGTGAGGACCTGATGGACTGTTACGAGGCGGTATCCGGCGCCCGGCTGCATGCCACCTACTATCGGCCCGGCGGCGTGTATCGGGATTTACCGGGCACCATGCCCCGCTACGAGTATTCCAGATACAAATCCAACCGCGAGGTAGACGAACTCAACGAGCTGCGTCAGGGGTCGATGCTGGATTTCATCGAGGCCTTCACCGAGCGTTTCCCCGGACGGGTGGACGAGTACGAAACCCTGCTAACGGACAACCGCATCTGGAAGCAGCGCACGGTGGACATCGGTGTCGTGACCGCCGACCGGGCCAAGGCCCTGGGATTCACCGGACCCATGCTCCGGGGTTCCGGCGTGGCCTGGGATCTGCGCAAGAAGCAGCCCTACGAGGTCTATGACCGCATGGAGTTCGATATCCCGGTGGGCACCAACGGCGACTGCTACGATCGCTACCTGGTGCGGATCGAGGAGATGCGCCAGTCCAACCGGATAATCCGCCAGTGCATCGAGTGGCTGCGCAACAACCCCGGCCCGGTCATGCTGGATGACCACAAGGTCAACCCGCCGAACCGGGAAGACATGAAAGAAGACATGGAAGCCCTGATCCACCACTTCAAGCTGTTTACAGAGGGCTATTGCGTGCCGCCGGGCGAGGTCTATGCGGCGGTGGAGCATCCCAAGGGCGAGTTCGGCGTCTACCTGGTGTCCGATGGTGCGAACAAACCGTATCGGCTCAAAGTGCGCGCGCCGGGCTTCGCCCATCTTTCGGCCATGAACGAGATGATCCGCGGGCACATGCTCGCCGACGTGGTTGCGATGATTGGCACCATGGACATTGTTTTCGGAGAGATCGACCGGTGAGCGACGCATACAATGCCGGCCCCAGCACGTTGTCCGAACACGCGCGGGCGGAAATCGACCGTTGGCTGACCCGTTACCCGGCAGACCAGAGACAGTCCGCCGTGCTGGCCGCCCTGCGCGAGGTGCAGCACGAGAATGACGGTTTTTTGACCCAGGAACTGATGGACGGCGTGGCGGCGTATCTCGGCATGCCGGCAATTGCCGTGTATGAGGTGGCCAGCTTTTACTCGATGCTGGAAACCAAGCCGGTGGGTCGGCACAACATTGCGGTCTGCACCAACATTTCCTGCATGTTGCGCGGTTCGGACCAGGTGGTGGCTCATCTGGAGCAACGCCTCGGCATCCGCCTCGGGGAAAGCACGCCGGACGGCCGTTTCTACCTCAAGCGGGAGGAGGAATGTTTGGCCGCTTGTTGCGGTGCGCCCATGATGCAGGTGGATCACGTCTACCACGAGCACCTCACGGTCGAGAAAATTGACCAGATACTGGACAGCCTGGAGGCGCCCCATGGTGAATGAGGTCTGTATCCCGCCCAGCGGCCTGGAGCGGCCCTGGACCATGGAAAGCTACGTCAAGATCGGGGGATATGATGCCTGGCGGCGCATCCTGGCCGAGAAAATTACGCCGGAAGACGTGGTGGAGGAGGTCAAAGCCTCCGGACTGCGCGGGCGCGGCGGCGCCGGTTTCCCCACCGGTTTGAAGTGGAGTTTCATGCCCAAGAATTTTCCCGGGCAGAAATACATCGTCTGTAACTCCGATGAGTCCGAACCCGGCACCTGTAAGGATCGGGACATTCTGCGCCACAACCCGCACGCTCTGGTGGAGGGGATGGCCATCGCCGGTTATGCCATGGGCGTCACCGTTGGGTACAACTATGTGCGCGGTGAGTTCATGGACGAGCCCTTCCAGCACTTCGAGGCGGCGGTGGCAGCGGCCTACGAGGCCGGATTGCTGGGTCAGGATATCCTGGGAAGCGGTGTCAATTTCGAGCTTTACCCCACCCTTGGCGCCGGCGCTTACATCTGCGGCGAGGAAACCGCCCTGCTGGAGTCTCTGGAAGGCAAGAAGGGGCAGCCCCGCTTCAAACCGCCGTTCCCCGCCAACTACGGTCTCTATGGCAAGCCCACCACCATCAACAACACCGAGAGCTTCGCGTCGGTACCGGCCATCATGCGCAATGGGGCCAGATGGTTCGCCGAACTCGGGGTCGAAAAGGCCGGCGGCCGCAAGCTGTTCTCGGTGTCCGGCCATGTGGCCCGGCCCGGCAATTTTGAGGTGGGCATGGGAACGCCGTTCAAGGATCTTCTGGCCATGGCCGGAGGCATTTGGAAGGGACGGCAGCTCAAGGCGGTCATCCCGGGTGGATCTTCGGTGCCGGTGGTGCCGGGAGAGATCATGATGGGTGTGAACATGGACTATGACGCCATCAGCAAGGTGGGCTCCATGCTGGGGTCCGGCGCGGTGATCGTGATGGACGAGACCGCCGACATGGTCAAAGTGCTGCAACGCATCTCCCGATTCTACTACTCCGAATCCTGTGGCCAGTGCACGCCCTGCCGCGAGGGCACGGGCTGGATGTACCGCATCATCACCCGCATCGTGGAAGGCCAGGGCCGGCCGGAAGACCTGGACAATCTGGATACCGTCGCGGCCAACATCGCGGGCCACACCATCTGCGCCCTGGGCGACGCAGCCGCCATGCCGGTGAGGAGTTTTCTCAAACATTACCGGCATGAGTTCGAGCACTACATCCAGCACGGGCACAGCCAGGTGCGGGGCAGTGCGGTTGTGGCCGCATGAGCCCGGTCATGGCATTTCACGGGACACCCCGCCGGTGAACGGCGTGAGGCGCTGAGAAACATATGAGCCAAGACACCGTCAGCATCGAGATCGACGGCCGCAGCCTCGAAGCCCGCAAGGGCACGATGATCATCGAGGTGGCAGATCGGGCCGGCATCCATATTCCACGTTTCTGTTACCACGAAAAGCTCAGTGTGGCGGCCAATTGCCGGATGTGCCTGGTGGACGTGGAGCGTGCCCCGAAACCGTTGCCCGCATGCGCCACGCCGATCATGGACGGCATGAAAATCTCCACCCGGTCGCGCCGTGCGGTAGAGGCACAAAAGGCCACCATGGCGTTTCTGCTGATCAATCATCCGCTGGACTGCCCGATTTGTGACCAGGGGGGTGAATGCGAACTTCAGGACGTGGCCATGGGTTATGGCAGCGGCGTGTCCCGTTTCAGCGAGCGCAAACGCGCCGTCGTGGACAAGGACATCGGGCCCCTGGTGGCCACCGAGATGACGCGTTGCATCCACTGCACCCGGTGCGTGCGGTTCGGCGACGAAATCGCCGGGCTGCGGGAACTGGGCGCCACTGGACGCGGGGAGCATGTGGAGATCGGCACCTATGTCGAGCACGCCATGGTGTCGGAGTTGTCCGGTAACGTGATCGATCTGTGCCCGGTGGGCGCCCTCACCGCCAAGCCGTCCCGGTTCAAGGCACGGGCCTGGGAAATGGTCCAGTACCCCGGCGTTGCCCCCCATGACGCGGTGGGCTCGAACACCTTCATGCATACCCTGCGCAATCACGTCGTGCGCGTAGTTCCGCGAGACAACGAAGAGATCAACGAGGTCTGGTTGTCGGATCGCGATCGCTTTTCCTATCAGGGCCTGGAGGCCGATGACCGCGCCCTGAACCCATCCGTCAGGGGCCCCGACGGTATCGCGGAGGTGGAGTGGGAACCGGCGCTGGAGCGTGCCGTAGAGGGCCTGCGGTCGGTACTGGATACCCATGGACCCGATGCCGTCGGTGTGTTGGCTGGCCCCTGCGCCACCGTCGAGGAGCTGTATCTGCTGCAGAAGCTGGCCCGCGGGCTGGGCATCTCGAACATCGATCATCGCTTGAGACAGGCGGATTTCTCGGATCAGGACGACGCCCCGGCATTCCCCTGGTTAGGCATGAGTCTGGCGGATCTGGAGACAGTGGATGCTGCGCTGCTGGTGGCGTCCAACATCCGCCACGAACAACCCCTGGCCGGCCATCGGCTGCGCAAGGCCGCCCTGGCCGGCGCGCAAATCAACTTTATCAACGGCCGACGATATGATTTTCGTTTTCCGCTGGCTGGGCAGCGTGTGGTCCCCCATGGGGATATGGTCGCGGCCCTGGGACGCTTGGCGGTGGCGATCAGCGCGTTGACCGAAACCGCGTTGCCCAAATCCTTCCAGGGTGTGGCGGAGCTGGCCCCGGACGATGAGGATCGGGCTTTGGCCGCGCGTTTGCGGCGCGCCGAACGGGGTGTGGTGCTATTGGGTAGCCAGACCGTGCTCCACCCAGAATTGGCTAAGCTGCGGCTGTTGGCCAGTTGGATCGCGCGCACCACGGAATGCCGCTTCGGGTACCTGCCCGAGGCCGGCAGCACAGTCGGCGGGTGGATGAGCGGCGCGCTGCCCCATCGCTTACCCGGCGGCGTCGCCAGTGAGGCCACCGGCGCCAATGCCGTCGAGATGATTCGGCGGCCGCGCAAGGCCTATATTCTGTTCGGGGTCGAGCCGGAATTCGATATGGCCGATCCGGTGGCCGCGCTGGGTGTGTTTGCCGGCGCCGAGTGTGTTGTGTCCCTGACCAGTTTTACCAGTGCCGCGACCGCTGCCCGCAGCGCCGTGACGTTGCCGGTGGCCGCACCGGGCGAGACCGCGGGCACCTACATCAACGCCGAGGGCCGCTGGCAAAGCGTGCAGGGCGCGGTCAAGCCGCCGGGCGAGGCCCGACCGGCCTGGAAAGTCCTGCGGGTGCTGGGCAACCTGTTTGGTTTGGACGGCTTCGGCTACACGTCGCCGGTGGAAATCACCGACGAGGTTTACGCTCTGTGCGAGCAGGTGGAGCCGGACAACGGCCTG
Source organism: uncultured Gammaproteobacteria bacterium (assembly GCA_963783675.1). Taxonomy (GTDB): domain Bacteria; phylum Pseudomonadota; class Gammaproteobacteria; order Competibacterales; family JAHEDQ01; genus JAHEDQ01. The sequence goes on along the minus strand of CAWAOU010000016.1, from coordinate 21,118 downwards.
CGCCTGGGCCGGCGTTTCAAGATGGTCCAGACCCAGGGTCTGCAACGGGGCGGTGATCTGCCCATTTACGCGGTGGACGCCCTGGTGCGGCGGGCCGAGGCGCTGCAACGGACACCCCTGGCGGAGTCGGCCTGCGTGCGTCTGAGCCCGGCCACCGCTCAACGCCTCGCGCTGCGCGAGGCCGATTCGGCCCGGGTGGAACAAAACGGTGCGGTGGCAAGCCTGCCGGTGGTCTACGATCCCGGTGTGCCCGATGACTGCGTATGGATACCCGTGGGCGTGGCCGGCAGCGAGTTGCTGGGGCCGGCCGTGGGTGCGGTGCACATCGAACCCGACCCGCAGGCCGGGGCCGACAAGGGCGACATCATGGCGGCGGAGCTGGGTTAAGAGCGGCGGCACATTTATGTTCGAAGCATTTCAAAACGCCCTGGGCGTGTTCCCGGAAAGTCTGCAGACCTTCATCGTGATTGCGGTGAAGATTGTGGCGATCATGGTGCCGTTGCTGCTGGCCGTGGCCTATCTGACCTTTGCCGAACGCAAGATCATCGGCTATATCCAGGTGCGCATCGGGCCTAACCGGGTCGGCCCCAAGGGTTGGCTGCAGCCCATCGCCGACGCCGTCAAGTTGATGTTTAAGGAGATCATTCTCCCCAGCGGCGCCAACCGGTTTTTGTTCCTCACCAGTCCGGTGCTGGCCATTGCGCCGGCGATGGCGGCCTGGGCGGTAATTCCTTTCGGCGACGGCATGGTTCTGGCCAATGTGGACGCCGGGCTGCTGTATCTGCTGGCGCTGACCTCCCTGGGCGTCTACGGCGTGATCATCGCTGGATGGGCCTCCAACTCCAAGTACGCCTTTCTCGGCGCCATGCGCTCGGCGGCACAGATCGTCTCCTATGAGATCGCCATGGGCTTTGCCCTGGTCGGCGTGTTGATGGGGGCCGGCAGCCTCAATCTGAATGACATCGTCCAGGCCCAGAGCGGCAGCTTTTTGCACTGGTACTGGTTGCCCATGCTGCCCCTGTTCATGGTCTATTTCATATCCGGCGTGGCCGAGACAAATCGAGCGCCGTTCGACCTGGCCGAAGGGGAGTCGGAAATCGTGGCCGGGTTCCATGTGGAATATTCCGGCATGACCTTCGCGGTGTTCTTTCTGGCCGAATACGCCAACATGATCCTGATCTCGGCCCTGACCGCCACCCTGTTCCTGGGCGGGTGGTTGTCGCCTTTCCAGGGGATGCCGGTGCTGGAACAGGCGTTTGCCTTTGTGCCCGGGCTGGTCTGGTTTGGGCTGAAGACCTCCATATTCCTGTTCATCTTCCTCTGGCTGCGCGCCACCTTTCCACGCTATCGCTACGACCAGGTCATGCGGTTGGGTTGGAAGGTGCTGATCCCGGTGACCATCGTCTGGATCTTCGTGCTCGGCGCCGCTATCTACGGGGGCCTGGGTCCATGGTTCGATTGAACGCCCGCATCCACGCCCCGATCGGGGAGGCAATGTCGTGATCCAGTCAGTCAAGCACTACGTGAAGAGTTTTGTGCTGTGGGAGCTGCTGATGGGCCTGAGGCTCACCGGCCGTTACCTGTTTGCCCGCAAGATCACGGTGCAGTATCCGGAGGAGAAGACCCCGCAGTCCGCGCGTTTTCGCGGACTGCACGCGCTGCGCCGCTATCCCAACGGCGAGGAGCGCTGCATCGCCTGCAAGTTGTGTGAAGCCGTGTGCCCGGCGCTGGCCATCACCATCGAGTCCGAGGAGCGCGAGGACGGCACCCGCCGCACCACGCGCTACGACATCGATTTGTTCAAATGCATCTACTGCGGCTTCTGCGAGGAAGCCTGCCCGGTGGATTCCATCGTCGAGACCCGGGTGTTCGAGTATCACTTCGAAAACCGGGGCGAGCAGATCATGACCAAGGACAAGCTGCTGGCGGTGGGGGATCAGTACGAAGCGCAGTTGGCGGCGGACCGGCTGGCCGACGCGCAATACCGATGACAGGTGGGCCACCCCATGGGGTTTGAGAAGTTTCTGTTTTATCTGTTTGCGGCCATCCTGGTGTTCGCCGCGCTGCGTGTGATCACCGTCCGCAACCCGGTGCATGCCGCCTTGTTCCTGGTGCTCGCCTTTTTCAACAGCGCCGTGCTTTGGCTGCTGCTGGAGGCGGAGTTTCTGGCCATCGTGCTGGTGCTGGTGTACGTGGGTGCGGTGATGGTGTTGTTCCTGTTCGTGGTGATGATGCTGGATGTCAACGTGGCCCCGATGCGGGAGGGGTTTATCCGCTATCTGCCAGTCGGCATCGTCGTCGGTCTGATCATGGTGCTGGAAATGGGCCTGGTTGTGGGATCGGATTTTTTCGACGCCAATCATTTTGCCTCGGTGACACCCCACCCGGCGGATTTCAGTGACACCAAGGAACTGGGCGGATTGCTCTACACCCAGTACGTGCTGCCGTTCGAACTGGCCGCGGTGATTCTTCTGGTGGCCATCGTCGCCGCCATCTCGCTGACCCTGCGACGGCGCCCCGGCACCAAGCACCAGACGCCGGCGAAACAGGTTCTGGTTCGGAGCCGGGATCGGGTGCGGCTGGTGCAGGTCGACTCGGAGGAAAAACAATGAACCGGTGCGGTGCAAGGTGGGGCGCTTACACCCTGGCGGAGCGTGGCCGATGATCACGCTGGCGGATTATCTGGTACTGAGCGCGATTTTGTTTTGTCTCAGCGTTGCCGGCATATTCATCAACCGCAAGAACGTGCTGATCCTGCTCATGTCCATCGAGCTGATGCTGTTGGCGGTGAATTTCAACTTCATCGCCTTTGCGCGTTATCTGGACGACACCGCAGGCGAAGTCTTTGTGTTTTTCGTGCTGACGGTGGCGGCGGCTGAGGCGGCCATCGGGCTGGCCATACTGGTGGTGCTGTTCCGCAACCGCGGCACCATCAATGTCACCGACCTGGACACCATGAAGGGGTAATGAGCATGGAGCAGGTCTATCTGGCGATCGTTCTGGCCCCCCTTCTGGGTGCGGCCGTAGCCGGTTTGTTTTGCCGCGTTATTCACCGTTCGGTGGCCCACTGGGTCACCATCATTGGCGTGGCGGTCTCGTTTCTATTGTCTCTGGTGGTGCTGAATCATCACGTGGTCGGAGGCGCGCCCACCTACAACGAATCGCTCTACACCTGGATGGAGGTGGAGGGTGTGCGCATGGAAATCGGTTTCCTGGTGGACCACCTGACCGCGGTCATGATCTCGGTGGTCACCTTCGTGTCGCTGATGGTGCACATCTACACCGTCGGTTACATGCACGACGACGACGGCTATAACCGGTTTTTCAGTTACATATCCCTGTTCACCTTTTCCATGCTCATGCTGGTCATGGCCAACAACTTTCTGCAGTTGTTCTTTGGCTGGGAGGCGGTGGGCCTGGTGTCCTACCTGTTGATCGGGTTCTGGTTCAAAAAGCCGACCGCCATCTACGCCAACCTCAAGGCGTTTCTGGTCAACCGGGTCGGTGACTTCGGTTTTCTGCTGGGCATTGCCGCGGTGTTGATGTATTTCAACAGCCTGGATTACGCCGATGTGTTTGCGGCGGCGCCGATGATGGCCGATCTCACCATGCAGATCTGGCCCGGGGCCGACTGGCTGGTCATGAGCGTGATCTGCATTCTGCTGTTCATCGGCGCCATGGGTAAATCGGCCCAGGTCCCGTTGCATGTGTGGCTGCCCGATTCCATGGAAGGCCCGACCCCGATCTCCGCCCTGATCCATGCGGCCACCATGGTCACCGCCGGCATTTTTATGGTGGCGCGCATGTCACCCCTGTTCGAGTACAGCGAAACCGCCCTGTCCGTGGTGCTGGTGATCGGCGCCATCACCGCCCTGTTCATGGGGTTTCTCGGCATCGTACAGAACGACATCAAACGCGTCGTGGCCTACTCGACTCTGTCCCAGCTGGGGTATATGACGGTGGCGTTGGGCGCCTCGGCCTACAGCGCGGCCATTTTCCATCTCATGACCCATGCCTTTTTCAAGGCACTGCTGTTTCTGGGTGCGGGTTCGGTGATCATCGCCATGCACCATGAGCAGGACATCCGAAAAATGGGTGGATTGCGCAAATACCTGCCCATCACCTGGATCACGTTCCTGGTGGGAACCCTGGCGCTGATCGGGACCCCGTTTTTCTCCGGTTTTTACTCCAAGGACAGCATCATCGAAGCGGTGCACATGTCCCATACGCCGGGGGCGGGATTCGCTTACTTCTGCGTCATCCTGGGCGTGTTCGTGACCGCGTTCTATTCCTTCCGCCTTTACTTTCTCGTGTTCCACGGAGAGGGGCGTATGGATGACGAGACCCGGGCGCATCTGCACGAGCCCCCGCCGGTGGTCACCGTGCCCCTGATACTGCTGGCCATCCCATCGGTGTTCATCGGCTACTTCACCATCGAACCCATGCTGTTCGGCGGGTTCCTCAGCGATTCCATCCAGGTGGCGCCGGATCGCGACGTGCTGGACTATCTGAGTCACCACTTCCACGGTGCGGCGGGTTTTGCCCTGCACGGTTTCACGGGACCGGCCTTCTGGCTGGCGCTGTCCGGCAGTGTGGCCGCCTGGTTTATTTACATGAAACGCCCCGACATCGCCGATCAGGCGGTGGAGCGGGCCGGTGGGCTGTACCGGCTGTTGCTCAATAAATACGGATTCGACGATTTCAATCAGATCGTGTTCGCCGACGGCAGCCGGAAGCTGGGGGGCTTTCTGGCGCGCTTCGGTGACGCGGGACTGATCGACGGCGTGATGGTAAACGGCAGCGCCAAGGCGGTCGGTTGGTTCGCCTCGGTCGCCCGGAACGTGCAGTCCGGTTATTTATACCACTATGCCTTCGCCATGATCCTCGGTCTGCTGGGCTTGCTCAGTTGGCTGGTGATTCAGTAGAGACCGGATAAGGGAGCGCGCGGTGTCGGAGTTGCCACTACTCAGCCTGGTAATCTGGGGGCCGATTCTAATCGGCCTCGGGGTGCTGTTCGTGGGCGACCAGAACCCCACCGGCGCCCGCCGGCTGGCCCTGGTGGGCTCGGCGCTCACTTTTGTGCTGAGCATTCCGCTCTACACCGCTTTCGATGCCGGCACTGCGGATATGCAGTTCCAGGAGCTGCTGCCCTGGATCAGCACCTTCGACGTCAACTACCACCTGGGCGTCGACGGCTTTTCCATGCCCCTCATTCTGCTCACCAGTTTTATGACCGTGGTGGTGGTGATTGCCGGTTGGGAAGTCATACAGACCCGCGTGTCCCAGTACATGGCCGCCTTTCTGATCATGGAAGGGCTGATGATCGGCGTGTTTGCCGCCCTGGACGCGGTGCTGTTCTATGTGTTCTTCGAGGGCATGCTGATTCCCATGTTCCTGATCATCGGGATCTGGGGCGGGCCGCGCCGGGTGTATGCCACCATCAAGTTTTTTCTCTACACCTTTATGGGCTCGGTGTTCATGCTGGTTGCGTTGCTCTATCTCTACAGCGGCGCCGACAGCTTCTCCATTCTGGCCTACCACGATCTGCCCCTGACCCTGCGTGAGCAGACCCTGCTGTTTCTTGCCTTTCTGCTGGGCTTTGCGGTCAAGGTGCCCATGTGGCCGGTGCACACCTGGTTGCCCGACGCCCACGTTGAGGCGCCCACCGGGGGTTCGGTCATCCTGGCGGCCATTACCCTGAAGATCGGCGGCTACGGTTTCGTGCGCTTTGCCCTGCCCATCACACCGGATGCCTCCGCCGCACTGGACTGGCTGGTGATTTCCCTGTCCCTGATCGCCGTGGTCTATATCGGTCTGGTGGCGCTGGTTCAGCAGGACCTGAAAAAACTCATCGCCTACTCGTCGATCGCCCATATGGGTTTTGTCACCCTGGGCTTTTTTGTCGTCTTCTCGATCCAGCGCCACACCGGTGGACTGCAGGGGGCGGCGATGGGCATCGAGGGTGGCATGGTGCAGATGATTTCCCACGGCTTTATTTCGGGTGCTTTGTTCCTGTGCGTCGGTGTGCTGTACGACCGCATGCACACCCGGGAGATCAAAGCCTATGGCGGTGTGGTGAACACCATGCCCATATTCGCCGCGTTCATGGTGCTGTTCGCTATGGCCAACGCCGGACTGCCCGGCACATCGGGTTTTGTCGGCGAATTCATGGTGATCCTCAGCAGTTTCAAGGCAAGCTTCTGGATTGCGTTCCTGGCCGCCTTCACGCTGATTCTGGGCGCGGCCTACTCCCTGTGGATGGTCAAGCGCGTGGTGTTTGGCGAAGTGGCCAACGAGAACGTTGCCAAGCTCAAGGACATCAACCGCCGGGAGTTCGCCATGCTGGGCGTGCTGGCCATCGTGGTGGTGCTGTTCGGCGTGTGGCCGGATCCGCTGGTGTCGGTGATGCATACCTCGGTGGACAATCTGGTCCAGCACATTTCCGTTTCCAAGCTGTAGACAATCCAAGGTAAGGGCGGGTAATCCGTAGATGGACTTTCAGGTGCCAGATTTCTCTCTCGTGCTGCCGGAGCTGTTTCTGCTCGGTATGGCCTGCCTGCTGCTGCTGGTGGACGTGTTCATCGACGACGCCCACCGCCGGGTGAGCTTCCGGATCGCCCAGGGCACATTGCTGGGCACCGCCCTGTTGACCTATATGCAGATGGGTGGACCGGAGCAAATCGGTTTCAGCGGCACATTTGTCCGCGACGACATGGGTTCGGTGCTCAAGATCGCGGTGTTGCTGGCCACGGCCACCGGCTTTCTCTATGCCCGGGACTATCTCCGGGACCGCAATCTCTTCCGGGGCGAGTACTACGTGCTGGGCCTGTTCGCCGTGCTGGGCATGATGGTGATGGTCTCCGCCGGCAGTTTGTTGACCATCTACCTGGGTCTGGAACTGCTGTCCCTGTGTCTCTATGCGTTGGTGGCCTTCGACCGGGAGTCCGGCACCTCGGCCGAAGCGGCCATGAAGTACTTCGTGCTCGGCGCCCTGGCCTCCGGCATGTTGCTGTACGGCATTTCCATGATCTACGGCGCCACCGGCAGCATCGACCTGGAGACCATCCGCGCCGCCATCGGTGAGCGCGACGCCGGCAACCTGGTGCTGGTGTTCGGTCTGGTGTTCCTGGTGGTGGGTGTCGCCTTCAAACTGGGCGCGGTGCCGTTCCACATGTGGATACCCGATGTGTACCAGGGCGCACCCACTTCGGTCACCCTGTTCGTCGGGTCCGCGCCCAAGCTCGCCGCCTTCGCTCTGGCCATGCGCCTGCTGGTGGACGGCCTGGAGAATCTGCAGGCCGACTGGCAGCAAATGCTGATCGTGCTGTCCGTTTTGTCCATGGGTCTCGGCAATCTGCTGGCCATCGCCCAGACCAACATCAAACGCATGCTGGCGTACTCGACCATCGCCAATGTGGGCTTCCTGCTGCTGGGCCTGCTGGCTGGAACGCCGGAGGGCTACGCGGCCGCCATGTTCTACACCATCACCTACGTCATCATGGTGTGCGGCGCCTTCGGGGTCGTCATCTATCTCAGCCAGGCCGGCATCGAGGCCGACTCTCTGGACGATTTCAAAGGCCTCAATAAGCGCAACCCCTGGCTGGCCATGTTGATGCTGCTGGTGATGTTCTCTACCGCCGGCATTCCGCCCCTGGTGGGCTTTTACGCCAAGCTGGCGGTGCTCAAGGCCATCATCGACGTGGGCCTGGTCTGGCTGGCCGTCGCGGCGGTGGTGTTTTCCATCATCGGTGCGTTTTACTACCTGCGCATCGTCAAGCTGATGTACTTCGACGAGCCCACCAACGATGCCGAGATCGAAGGCAGCCTGGACACCCGCGTGGTGCTCAGCGCCAACGGATTGGCGGTGGCCGTACTTGGGATTCTTCCCGGCTGGCTACTGGGGATTTGCGCCGCCGCCATTGGCTGAATCGCGCCATTCCCGTGCCTGCGAAACAATCGCCTGCGACGGGCTTGCAAAACACAATCTCAGCCCGTAGTATGCGCGTCGCCGGTGCGGGGTGGAGCAGTCCGGTAGCTCGTCGGGCTCATAACCCGAAGGTCGTAGGTTCGAATCCTACCCCCGCTACCAACTAAACGTTTAAGGCCGTCCCAGGACGGCCTTTTTAGTGCCTGAAATCCAGAGCTTACCTGCGTTTCCCGTCCACCGGGGTCCAGACACGTCAATTGACATGCGGAAGGCAATATTCTGGTGCAACTCGACCATCGCGGTATGAAGTTGCCCCCAAAAGTCTCTGACCGACCGCGCCATGCGCAATGCCAAACCCGGCGAAAAAGCCAAGAAGCTGGCCGACAGTGGCGGGCTATATATGTAGGTCGCGCCAATCGGTGGGAAGAGGTGGCGGCTGAAGTATCGCTTCGCAGCCTAAGAGAAACGCCTCTCCCTCGGTGTGTATCCCGATGTACCGATCGAGGACGACGCCCTAGGACACCAGTACCAGCCGCCCGTAAACAGCGCTCCAGACACGCCCGAACAGTGCCGTGCCGATTATCGGAAACACCATTTCCAGACCAAAAGTCGATGCGTTTGCGTCCGCCGTCGCCGTTATCTGGATAGCTTGAACGGGGCCTAGGGAAGGTCTGAACAATTGATACGAATCGCGTTTCGGTCCACAAGGGCGCAGATGCGAGGCTCCCGGCGCAGCGCCATAGTCATTCTATGGCCAAGCCGGGGAACGCTGCAGATGTGCCCTTGTGGGCGAAACCCCGGAGGGGCCGGGCCTTTGCGCCCCTCGCACCGCGTTGCACCTCGCTTATTGGCAACAAGCCAACTTCGCTCGGTGCGCCTTGTACGAGAGCGCGCAAAGACCCCGGCGCGATCGCAGCAATTGTTCAGACCTTCCCTAGCCAGCCCAGGCTTTGCCGGCGATGACGTCCCAGCCTTTACCATCAATGCGCTGGTAATCGACGCCGTCCTTCGTTGCGAAGGTTTCCATAAAAATCTTGCTGTACAGAATGGCCACGCTCTCGATCGGTCGGTCATCACCGTCGGCGTAGATGCTCCATGACTGGACGATCGGCCGTGCCAACTTATAGCGCATGTAGACCTTGGGCTCCCCGTCTTCACCCCCAATGTCCAGCAACTCGATGAACGCCGGATTGCTCAAGGCCCCGCCGGCAATGGAATGCTGCATCAGGTACACCGAGGAACGGTCCGTGCTCTTATCACAAATCAGCGCCGGGAGTTTGGCCACACCCAGATTGATGCCGCGTGTGCCCTGTTTCCCACCTTTCTTCCCGGATCTAATCTCACGGGCGATCTCCCAGCTCAGAGATTCGACGACGATCCAACCCGCCTTCCCTTCGAGCTGACAGTCGCCTGGTATTCCTGCCAGTTTCATGATGATCACGGTTCTGTCTCCTTCGATTGCTACGATTTGATCACCGGGCCCGGTGTCGTGCCCGACACGCTTAGGTATACAGGGTACAGCCGGCCCGGGCTATCGCGGCGTGAGAATCGATGTGGGTCCTGGCATCCGACATGCCCCGACCGGCCTTCAATCTGATTTGCGACGTGGTCCCGAGCAACATTTCAGGGCCGGAATTCACCCAACCGCGGCTTCGCTGACACGCCTATCCCCGTTGCGCCGGCCAGCAGGCCAGCCGTCACTGTTGCTGCGCTGCTGTCTGAACATGGAGCCGTTGTTCAAGCAGGCAGCAGAATCCGCTATCGCGTGAGCACCTCCAATGCAAAAGTGCGCAAGAAAATCGATACTACCGACGGCCGCGACTTCTATTGCAAAGCATGCCGCCTGGATATGAGTCGCGATTATCAGGAGTGGCGTCAAACGCACCTACCCGGGCCGAAGAAATGGGTCGATCCCAGTTCGCTGCCGGGTCACATCCGGTGTGCTCGGTCTGAACAGCAGTTGCCCCATGAGGCGTTTCATCCGAGCGACCACAGCAATAGGCGCTGCTGTCGGGACTGCAGGGTGGCTCATAGGCGGGAGTGGGTGGTGCGGACCGGCCTGCGCGCATTGGCGTGGGAGAGGCCCTGCCAGCTTACCGGGCGGACATCTCGGACTTCGTCGCTCACGGACGGCAGAGCACGGGGTTGATAGGCTTGGCCGAAGGTCCCGAGCCCAACCATAGATCGCTCAGGGTTTCGATGCCGACTGGTTGTGCGGGGCAGGTTTTAGGCTGTCTGAAAACGGAACAGGAACGCCCTGCGGGCGTATGGCCGATATCTTCGTAAGCTACAAGAGCGAGTAGCGCGACCGGGTGGAACCCCTGGTGCGTTTTCTGGAGCACCAGGGTTGGTCGGTAGTTCTGGGATCGTAAGACACCACCGGGGAAAGACTGGGACACGTGGATAGGTCATAACCTTACCGATGCCAAATGTGTCGTCGTCGTTTGGATCGAACAATCCAAGGTCTCGCCTTGGATTCGAGAGGAAGCAAACCACGGCAAAGGCCACGGAATCCTGCTGCCGGTAAAGCTGGACGCCGTCGAGCCGCCATTTGGTTTTAGCTTGATCCAGGCGGCCCACCTCACCACATGGCAGGGTCAGGTGGGCGCGCCCGAAGTCCTTTCGCTTCAGCCCTATCTGGTGGAGATAGCGGGCAAACCAAAGCGCCAGCTTGAGGCCGAGAGGCGGCTGAGGCAAAGCAGTCCCATCATGCTGGGATTCAGGTCGAGATCGTCTCGCAGTGCGGGTTGGCGACCGTTTGATGGCCTCGATAGACTCAATGGGCCTGAGGAAGAGGGCATTAATTCAGCCTATACTCGCAGACTGCGGCGACCCGCACCCGGTACAGAGAGTTGGAGAGCAAACAGTTGCTTGCCGTAGATTGGCTGGCAACTTTTTCAGTGCAGCTGATGGGTCATGTTCCACCGGAGAATAAGCGCTCGCATGGCCCAATAGCCTCTGTCCGTTATCTGGAGTTAGCATGGCGCACCCCTTTTTAATGCTTTTCCGCTCATTCTATTCGCTTCTGGCGGTATGTTTTTTCGCCGCGTTTTGCGCGAACACAGCGCATGCCATGGACGCGGGTATGCCTAATCCGCCAAGCTCGCCCACAGAGGTCAAGCTTGGCATATTCCTCGCCGACATCATCGACATGGACGAGGTCGAAGAGGCCTTCCAGGCAGAGATTATCGTTATCGCCGAGTGGCAGGACCCGCGGCTCGCCTTCGACGCCGAGTCTGAGGGCAGCGACTACAAACTCTTCCAGGGCGAGTATCAGTTTAACGAGATCTTCGCAGGGTGGTGGCCGCAGCTGCTCATCGTCAACGAAATTGGCTCAGGCGATATCAATGCGCTCCGCGTCACTGTTCACTCCGATGGCACGGTACGTTACAAGGACCAGCGCGACGTCACACTGGAGACGCCCATGGCGCTGCAGAGCTTTCCGTTTGACGTGCAGACCCTGCAGGCCGACATCATTTCGTTTGGGGACTACCGTGATCAGGTTGAACTGGTTGTCGACCAAAGCGTGCTGGGAGCCACCGAGGAATATGCCGAGGCCAACCGCAAGGTGAACATCGCTCAGTGGGATTTGCTCAACCTCGACCTCCAGGAGGGGATATCTGACTACCGCTATTACGGGGCGGCAAAGGAGTTCTCCCAGATCACCATGACCGTAACGCTGGAGCGGAAGTCTTCCAATATGATTTGGAAAGTTATTTTCCCACTTATGCTTCTGGTCTCACTCATGTGGGCCGTCTTCTGGATGGATATTGAGAATCTGGCCGATCGCCTTAACGTGGCGTTTATCGGCATTCTGACAATTGTGGCCTACCAGTTCCTCATCGACGGGAACATGCCGCGCATTTCCTACTTCACTCTTACGGATGCGGTGCTGCTTTTCTCCTTCATGCTAATGTGCCTGAGCATCTACGAGAGCCTCCTCGTCAATACCCTCTGGAAGCGTGGCCGGCGCGCTATGGCCGAGCGCATCGACAAGGCCGCGCACTGGGCATTCCCCGTAGTTTATGTCCTTGGTCTTGCCATAAACTACTTCTACTATCTGCGCAGCTCCTAATGAGTCTCTTATATTCTGGACGAAGCATGAGCGCGATTATAGGGCACCCGTACACGCGTCTGTTCTTCGAGCTATTTGCTCCGGTGTTCGTGCTTTTTGCCCAGGCGTTGCAATTGCGATATCTCGACGGCCACTACTTGCGTGCCGATGGTGAGTTGAGGGTCGTTGGCCTTCTCATCGCTGCGGCCCTCGCTTTGCTTGCATACGCGTTGCTTCGGCTTATCGTCGCGCCATTGCTGTCGGCAGTCGCCGTGGTGAGTGCGACATTGGTGCTCCGACTGATGAGCAACATAAAGCTCGCCACGACTGACGATCCGCTAGCCTGGACTGACATATCGGTAACCACCAATATCTCGGTGGTTTGGCGATACCTGTCGATTGAACACATCATCATCTTGGCAGCTGTTGTCTTGGTTGGTGTCGTCACGTGGTTGATTAACCCTTTTAGAACCCGTTCGTGGAAGATGTTCGGGGTCAACGGGGTGTTGTGTCTTTCGCTCGTCCCAGTTGCACTATTTCCCTATTTTGGTAGGGGAGGGGAGGGGTTGTTTGGACCAATGCGCGCTTTTTTCGTTGAGTCAGGCTTTTCCTATCGCGTATGGGACAGCAAGCGCAACATAGAATCCAATGGCCTGCTTGTTCACCTTGTGCAAACCAGTCAGCGCGAGATGCCGGAGGCGCCGACCGACGCTGAGGCTCAGCGTTTCGAAGTGCTCCTTGGCAGTCGCACCTCGCTAGAGGAACGACCAAGCAATATCATCGTCGTGCTTTGCGAAGCCTGTTGGCATGACGAGAATTTTTTCAAGGACAGTTTTCGCAAACTCAGCGACATTGGCTATACAGGCTTTAGAAGCGTCTCACCGGTGTACGGTGGCGCAACTGTTAACGCGACCTTTGAGCTGGTAACGGGACTACCCGCAGAAGCTGTTTTGACCGGTGTGGTGTACCAGGAGTACGCGGATGTCCTGTCTGATCAAGCCTTTTCTTGGCCGCGTCAGCTCAAGAAGCTCGGATATAGAACGCTTGCAGTGCACAACCACTATCGCAAATTTTGGAAACGCGACGTTGTTAATCGCAAGTTAGGTTACGACCGATTTATAGGCCTTGAAGACATGCTCTACGATGGCACCCCGTGGGCGGACGACGGCGTATTGTACGACACGGTGCTAGCCGAGTTGCAGGCGCAGCCTAACGACAACTTTTTTTTCTTAACCACCGTGTCGACACACGGACCTTATCGATTTGATAAAGACTTTGGTGAGGGCGATTATCAGAGGCGTTTGGACAAGGCGCTTGATGAGCTTGCAAGTTTCACTCAGCAGGTTATGGCTATTGAAAGCGATACGATGATTTTCGTGGTTGGCGATCACAAGCCAGCGCTAACGCGTTTCTTCTTCGAGCGAGGTGTTATTCCTGCCGCGCTGTTTCGAACGACGGGTGAAACGAATGCAGAGTTTAAACTAGCAGGCTCTGCACCGGGGCAGCTCATCGGAGACATGCCTGGCTATATACTCTATCGTGATTCTGCGAAAATTGAACGATTTGTTGAAGTCGCACGGGACATGCCTTTTTACTGCGCAGCCTACGCCATGGATCAAGTATTCACACAGTCGGGCTTACCAGCGTTTGCCTTTGTTGATAAGCATAGCCTGTGCGGCTCCTACGATGTGGGAGGCTACGAGTCGGTGGCTAAACAGTTTCCTCCGTGGCTATATTCAGCGTCGCTTTTCAATGGAAAGAAATGACAGCGAATAGGTAGCATACGCCTCCTATTTGTCCGGCCGCAGTCCCTCCTCGTCTCCGTCGGCGCTATGGAACCTCTGCTCTATTCGTGAACATGCATCTTGGGGCTCAAATACACAGCTTCATCGTTGCAGATCTTGGCAATAGAACAACTGTTACCCGCGATCTGCCCCGGTCCCCTTGAATATGCGCATTTCACCCTCCAATCTGCTTCGTCCAGAATGAATCAGAGACACACACGCACCGCCGCGGCTTCAGGTTTGCGCACGCCCCGGGGGTGGCGTATCTCCTGCATATTGGTTACCCGATCGTAAGCCGCGTCGAGTGCTGTCGCATGCCCAGTCAGGATGAAGTGTTGCAGAGGATACACGCGCTCTCGCCGTCGCAGCGGGGGAAGCTCGAGCAGGCGCTCGCCGCTCGTGGCATCGACGCTCTGGGCCGTCGCGGAGGCCACATCGCCGACGAGCCGCAACCGGCAGCGCCCGACGCCACGATACGAGCGCCTGTGGTGTCAGCCGATGGCCAGTCGCTGCCGGTTCTGATCCAGGCGCAGGAAGCGGGCCAAAGCCTGATTGACTGGATAGACGGCCACCGCGCCTGGATCGATGAGGCGCTGGGGGCATCCGGGGGGGTGTTGTTCCGAGGCTTCGCGGTCGGGGGCGCGGCCGGTGTCGAAAGGTGCTTAGAGGCCGCTTGCGGCCCGACTATAGACTACGCCGGCATCTACCAGGGCATCGCCGTGCGCCGGCAGGTGCATGGCAAGATTTTTACCTCCACGGAGTTCTCATCTGGCTTGGCCATCAACCTGCACAGCGAGTGTTCGTTTGCACACTGCTGGCCGCTCCGGATTTGCTTCTACTGCACCCGACCCGCCGCCCGAGACGGCCGGACCCCGATTGCCGACACTCGCCGCGTGCTGCGCCGCGTCGACCCAAGCATACGGGCCCGGTTCGAAAAGAGAGGTGTGATGTATGTGCGTAACTACGGCATTGGGACCGCGCCGGCTTGGCAAGATGTGTTCGGCACCCGGGACCGGGGCGAGGTGGAGCGGGTCTGTCGTGGAATCGGTGTGCATGCGGAGTGGGTTGGCAACGACCGTCTGCGCACACGTTCCGTCAGACCAGCGGTGGTGCGGCATCCGCGGAGCGGGGAGGAAGTCTGGTTCAACCACGTCAACAGCGCTCATGTGAGAAGCAACAATCCGGCGCTGGCCGATGCGCTGATGAAGGAGTTTGCACCCGAGGATCTGCCCCGCACCTGTTTTTACGGCGATGGCACGGAGATCGAAACGGCCACCCTGGAGGCGATCCGAAATGCCTACCAGCGGGAGACCATTCAGTTCGACTGGCTGTCCGGCGATCTCCTGCTGTTGGACAACATGCTCACGGCACACGGCAGGCAGCCGTACACGGGGGAGCGCGAGGTGCTGGTCGGCATGGCCGCTAACGTCCGCCGAGAGAGCCCCGAATCCATGGCGAATCGCGTCGTAGTGGACCTGTGACCACAGAGGGGAACAGACCTTGAACCAGAAATTCGCCCAAACCAACGTGCAGCTCTACCAGCAGCTTGGTGAGGAAGGCTATCCGTTGGCCGAGCAGCAGCGCGTCTACGTCGCTTACAACCTGGCGATGGGGCTTTTCGGAGGGCAATTCCGCGGCTCGGGAAAGACCTTCCTGGCGCATCTTGTCGGGACTGCCAGCATCCTCGCCGATCTGCAGGCGTCTGTAGATGTCGTGGTCGCCGCGCTGCTGCACGCCGCATACAGTGACGGTTTGTTCGAGCGGCAATCGCCGGGTGTGACCGACCAGAAGCGAGCCCTGTTGCGGGAGTCCGTCGGCGCGGAGGTCGAGGACCTGGTGTTCCGCTACCAGAACCTTGCCTGGCGACAGCCCGGTGCGGTCACCCGGCTGCGTTTTGGTCTCGCGGATGTGGATGCCACCGACCGGTCGGTGGTGCTGATGCGGCTGGCCAACGAGATCGAGGAGCACCTGGATATGGCCTCGCTGTACTGTGCCAACGCGGAGGCAAGACGCAGCTTCGTGAAGGTCTACGGGGAAGATCTGCTGGGACTGACAGAGGCGCTGGGGCAGCGCAGGCTCGCGGCGGCCTTCCGGCGTACCTTCCTGGCCATCGAACAGACCGACGTGCCGCTCGCGTTGCGCGCGCCGGGCAATGTCCGCTATGACAGTCGGTCCGCCTCCGACAGCCCGGAGGTTCCTGAAGCATCGGGCGCCAACGGCCCATTGGCGGCGGTACCGGCGGCGGAAGTGTTTGAGGCGTTTTCTTCCGAAGCGCTGCTGCGCTCGATACCAGAGCAGTTCGAAAGCATTGTCAGCCGGTTCCCGGAGCGCGTTGCTCTGGACCGCGGCGCGGCCCGGCTTACCTACGCGGAACTGGATTTGGCCGCCAGCGCCCTTGCCTGGGCCCTGGGTCGCCGCCGCGATGCCGAGGCGTCACCGGTCGCAGTGATGGTAGGCCAGGCGACGCTCCCGGTGGCGATGTTGGGTGTGCTGAAGGCGGGACTGGTGTTTGCCCCGCTAAGCGCCCGACACCCCAGGTCCAGGCTCGGAAAGCTGCTGAGCGACCTGCGCCCTGGCTGCCTGGTGGTGGACGATGCTACCCAGGCTCTGGCTATGGAGTTTGCCGACACGGTCCCGACGATCGTGAACATTGACTCCGTACCCTCGGACGGGCACCGCCCGTATCGCGCGGCGGCGGCAGTCGATACGGCGGCCTGCGTGCTGTACACCTCAGGATCTACCGGTCATCCCAAAGGCGTAGTGCACAGTCATCGATCGCTGATGCATCTGGCTATGCGCTCGACCAACGCGCTGCGCATCACCCCGAACGACCGTCATTCGCTGGTGTCGGCCGGCGTACACATCGCGGGGATCACCGACATGCTGCGCACGCTCCTGAACGGGGCTGCGCTGGTAACATTCGACGTCGCGCAAGAAGGACTGGACGGACTCGCGAAGTGGCTGAGTGACAGTGGTCTCACGGTGCTGCACTGCACGCCGACTCTGTTTCGCAATCTCGCACAGACGCTGGACCCGGCGCAGCGCGTTCCCAGCATCCGTCTGCTGCACCTTGGCGGTGAACCCTGCACCGCCAACGAGGTGACCCAACTCAGGCGGTTGTTCGAGCCGGGAACGGTGCTGGTCAACAACCTCGGCTGTACTGAGTTCTCGGGCTATTGCCAGTTCCAGATTGATCGCAGCACAGAGCTTCCGAATGGGATGATTCCAGCGGGTTACCCTGCGGAGGGTGTTGTGTTGCATCTGCTCGACGGTCACGGCGACGCGGTGGCGGACGGTGACGTTGGCGAGATCGTCATCGAGAGCGAGTACCTGGCCTCGGGCTACTGGCGTGAGACCGAGCAGATGCCCGTTTCCTTCACCCCGGCCCCGGCCGGTGGACGGGTTCGGCGCTACCGCACCGGCGACTTGGGCCGGCGCCTTTCGGATGGTTGCTACCTTCATGTCGGCCGCGCCGACACCCAGGTACAGGTCAGGGGATACCGGGTGGAACCCGGGGAGATCGAAGCGGCCTTGCTGGAGCACCCGCAGGTGGCGCTGGCGGCCGTGCGAGTCTGGAACGAGGGCACGGAAGAACAGAAGATCGTCGCCTACGTCACGGCGACCGGGAGGCAAGGCCCGGATGGCGAGACGCTGAGGCAGTTTCTATCCAAGAGTCTGCCCGGCTACATGGTCCCCAGCCAAATCGTGAGCCTGGACGATCTTCCGCTCACTCCGACCGGCAAGATCGACCGTCTCGCCCTGCCACCACCGGGACATTCGAATGCGGACGGGATTCCGGGCAGCGACCTCCCGGGGACACCGCTGGAGCGTGGATTGGCTCAGCTCTGGCAGGAAGTGCTCGGGTTACAGGGAGTCGGTATCCATGACGACTTCTTTTCCTCGGGAGGAGACTCGTTGCAGGCGATGCGGCTGATATCGAGGGTGCGCGATCAGTTCGACGTGGAGGTGTCCCTGCTGACTTTTTTCGAGAACACGACGATTGCCCGGTTGGCCGGCGCGGTGCTGGCTCTCAATGTCGGCGAAGCGCTGCGAAGCAACGCTGTGGAGCTCGGCGACATGGTCGAACTGCTCGCAGCGGTGGAATCTCCCCAAACGGAAGACGTCAGCCGGCGCTCGGAGGCGCACAGCCTTTCCGGGTTATCCAGGCCATCATGCCAAGGCAGTTGAAACGGATTGTAGCTTGGCTCGTTTGCCGCCGTCTCAGTACCGCCCGTGACTGGCCGAAACCGACAGCGCCCCAGGGACGGCCGGTCAAGTAAGATTCCCTGATGGGCCGGTTGATGCTGGAAGCGACGAAGGGCTGCTCTTCGGTTCCCGACCCATTTCAGTCAATCTCCTGTACCTGCAACCGATCCGGCCAAGGCATTGCCGTCTCGGCACAAGCAGGCCTTTGAGATATCCTCATACGCTACATGACGTCGTAAAAGATCCACTCAAACTGCTGTTTTGCGCAATGCATACTGCGTTTTTCCAATCGCTTTTGCCGTGTCCCGCACATACTGATATTTTTTCCAACGGCCCGCTGGAACTGCCAACGCTACTGAACCAGAACCTTAAAGTCCTTCATTTGATTTGTCTCCAGATCGAACTGCGAACGATCTGTAAAGTTGATGTGCTTACCGTAGGTGTGAAATGAGAGCGTGACCCGTTCAGTATCGTTGCGAACTGCATGGATGCCGCCCGTCTTCATGCAGATCAGGTCTCCCTCACCGGCATCAAGAGCATGCTTCAACTCCAAAACCGCATGCCCGGCACGGGTTCTGTCGTCTACGCGCTTGTATCGCAAATTGTTTTCGATTCCTTCAACTCCGGCCACCACCGCCCAGGTTCCGTGGTCGTGAGGCGGCGCCCCACGCCCCGGTAGCCATGACACAACAAACACGGCGAGGGTATGGTCCGGTTCCTCATGCAGAAGATGGGCGGTGAATCCCTGCGTTGTGTCGCAATCGTAGTGGTGTCGCTGAAGCCAGTTCTTTTCCAGAGCCATCTGTTGAGTCAGCGGTCCCACGCGCCTGATGATTTCATCTTCGTCTTCCGTGTCCCCGCTGATCCGGCGGAGGTCCTGAACGTAGTTTTCCAAGGAATAAGACTCGGCCATCAGCCCACCCCCGAGGTGTGCCAGAGTTGAGATTTACCCGGTTCCGCTACTGCAGAGCATAGTTCAATTGGAGCGTGATGCTCCGAAGACAGCGTCTACTCTGACGCAGCGGTCACGGTCGATCTCAACGACTGGTCTTGTAGCTTCCGAGACAGTCTGGCGCTGCGAGTGCCTCGAGGTTATGCCATGGGTGGCCGTCCGGGATCGGGTCCTCAGTGGCCGTCTCCTTCGCCAACTTGAGGAACCGCAGACAGGTCAGCGCGGGGAGGTACTGGAGACCGGTGCCCCCGTCGTCCTTGAGAACGTTACAGAGGTTTCATAGCTTGGCGGCAATTTCGCGGGTGATGTTGCTCATGCGTAACGCGCGGTCAGCTGGACTCAATATGCCCAAGGAAACTGTCTGCTTTCACGATCAGACAGGGGAACTCCGAGGCGAGGCTCAGGAGATCCTGGTCGCCGGTCACCAGGAAATCTGCCCTGCCAGCAATCGCCAGTTCGAGAAACGGCACGTCGAACGGGTCGCGGCAGGGGGGTGTGGGCGGCGGAGGGTGACCAGGGTTCCCCCGGTGAAGACCAACGCCGAGAGCACCAGGTTGGTGTCGAGCACCACCCGAGGCGGTGTCTGCGCCGAGCGTGCACGGCTCATGTCGCAGACGACTCAGTTCTTCTTCTTTCGAGCCCGGGTCCTGGGTGGTGTCTCGCGGGCCCAGGTGACCGCACCGCGGATATCCTGCTCCGTGAGGTCCAACTCCGCGAGCTTCGCACGCACCGCGTCGGCGCGCTGGATGCGGACCGGGGTGAGAACCACCTGGCCATTCTGGATCTCGACTTCGAAGTACTCCACTGGCCCGAGCGCGTTGGTAATGCTCTTGGGGAGCGTGAGCTGATTCTTGGAGGTGATCTTGGCGAGCATGGGCGCTATCTCCTTTTGCAAGGAATCCTTACTTTATGCACGATGCCTCTCGTACTCAACCGGCATCAGCGTGCAGGCGGCAGGAGATTCCCAGACCTTCCCTGGAGGACCATCACCAGCTTCCCCCAAAGATTCGGTCGAGGCGGTCAGAGCCACTGCCCTCACGCTTGAACGCCCGATCCGGGTCGTCCAGGCCCGCGCAATCCACCAGCAGGTTTGCTTTCGCCTGGGCGGCGATCCGCTGCAGCCACTGCCGCTGCGGGTCGACCAGGCGCGGGAGGCTAGAATTGCGGGCTCTCGGAAGTCGACATGGTGGACAGCGTCATTCCTGCGCCTTGCGCTGACGCATCTGGGACGCGCTCCCTGCGGGCACGGCGATAAGCTATAGTGCCGCATCATGTGTGAGCTCCTGGGAGTCTGTGTCGAGCATCCGGTGCGACTGAGGTTGGGGTGGGAGGAATTCGCCCTGCGCGCCTCCCACACGGACAGCAACCCGGACGGTTGGGGCGTGGCCTATGGCGCACACCGCGACGTGCTGTTGCTGCGCGAGCCAGGACCCGCCGCCGAAAGTCCGATGGTGAAATTCCTGGCTCGGCACGCGCCGGCGAGCAAGCTGATCATTTCGCATGTGCGTCGCGCGACGACGGGCGCGCTTACTCTGGAAAACACGCAACCGTTCGTGCGCTACCTCGCCGGCAGAGCGCACGTATTCGCGCACAACGGATATGTTCCGGACATCAAGATTCCCACCGGCAATGCCTGCCTGCGTCCGGTAGGTGAAACAGACTCGGAACGACTCTTTGCACTGCTGCTCACAGACATGGAACCGCTTTGGCGTAACGGTACGCCGCCGCTCTCCGAACGTCTCTCGGCGGTGGAACATTTCGCCAGGCGTCTGCGTGAGCGGGGCGCTCTGAATTTTCTGTACGGCGATGGAGAAACCCTTTTCGCACACGGGCACCGGCACACTGTCCCTGGCGAAACCATAACCGATGATCCCGGCCTTTACGTGCTGGAGCGCCATGCCGTAGACGGCGGTGGGGGCAACACACCGTGTAGAGGACTCGCGTGCGACGGCGGCAAAGGCTTTCAGGCAATCGTTGCCACCATGCAGCTCGATGACCAACCGTGGATGCCACTCGCCTGCGGTGAAATCGCGTGTTTCGAGCAGGGCCGCCGTGTTCGATAAGGAGCCTCTGATCTATTCGTGAACGTGCATCTTGGGACTGAAATACACAGCTTCATCGTTGCAAATCTCGGCGACAGAACAACTATTACTCGCGATCTGCCCCGCGATCCGCCCCTTGAATCTGCACATTTC
>CAWAOU010000015.1:0-18024 GCA_963783675.1 uncultured Gammaproteobacteria bacterium | reverse complement strand
ACTCGGAACGACTCTTTGCACTGCTGCTCACAGACATGGAACCGCTTTGGCGTAACGGTACGCCGCCGCTCTCCGAACGTCTCTCGGCGGTGGAACATTTCGCCAGGCGTCTGCGTGAGCGGGGCGCTCTGAATTTCCTGTACGGCGATGGAGAAACCCTGTTCGCGCATGGGCACCGGCACACTGTCCCTGGCGAAACCATAACCGATGATCCCGGCCTTTACATGCTGGAGCGCCATACCGTAGACGGCGGTGGGGGCAACACACCGTGTAGAGGACTCGCGTGCGACGGCGGCAAAGGCTTTCAGGCAATCGTTGCCACCATGCAGCTCGATGACCAACCGTGGATGCCACTCGCCTGCGGTGAAATCGCGTGTTTCGAGCAGGGCCGCCGTGTTCGATAAGGAGCCTCTGATCTATTCGTGAACGTGCATCTTGGGACTGAAATACACAGCTTCATCGTTGCAAATCTCGGCGACAGAACAACTATTACTCGCGATCTGCCCCGCGATCCGCCCCTTGAATCTGCACATTTCAGCCTCCAATCTGCTTCGTCCAGAATAGATCAGAGGCTCCCCAGCCCGTGTTGCCCGACCTGAGCTGTACATTGAACAGAATGAACCGAACGACGCAGATCACAATTCCAACGGGGTGTGGCGCAGCCAAGTGGGCCTACCTTGCATTGCCATGGGCCTTGACCGGCCGAAAGAGGAAGTCCGGAGACGCGAGTTGCCGCCGCCTGACATCAACCGGAAGTCTGTCCTTCCGATAAGCGAAGTCTGCATGATCGGTACATGCCTTAGCCCTGACCGGGGAATGCTGAATGGTTGAATACAGTGCCCACTACCAGGCACACGAGCGGGCGCGGGCCCGCGCCGTCCATCCCTCAAGCGCTTATGTGGCGTTCACTACTGAGCAACTAAACCGTTCTGCCGTGGAGCTGTTTGAGGGGCAGGCGGCGCGCGCGCCCGCCGCGCTGGCGGTTGCGGAAGACGGCGGCAGCTGGTGCTACGGGGAACTCGACGCCACAGCCGAGCGCGTCGCGGGACGGATTCACGCCACATGCGGAGGTCCCAACGCACGTGTAGCGATCATGATCGACAGTTGCGCCGCGATGGTCGCGGCGGTGCTCGCAGCGTTTAAGGCGGGGGTGACGTTTGTACCCATCGATCCGAGTTCGACCCCGGCCGAGCGTGCCGGGTACCTGCTGCGGGACTCCGGATCGACCCTCGTCCTGACCACGACCCGTCACCTTCCATTCGCACGCGAGGTGGCCGATGGGCTCGACGTTGTTGATGTCGGTGCGATCGACGCTGACCCCAAACATTCTTTCCGACCTCGCAAACCGTCGCCGGACGACATCGCGTGGATCATTTACACATCCGGATCCACGGGACAGCCGAAGGGGGTGGCGCAGCCGCACCGCAACCTGTTGCACTTTCTGGCGACGGAGGCCGAGGCATACCGGATCTGTGCGGAGGATCGCTGTGCCGTGGTCTTCTCCAGCAGCGTGAACTTCTGGTATCGCGAGACGCTGAGCGCCCTGATCAAGGGCGCCTCAGTGCACCTGGTCGACATGCGAACGAAGGGCTTCTCGGGATTGGCCGCCACTCTGATCGACCAACGGATCACGCTCATGACCATGGTGCCGTCGCTGTTCCGGCAGTTCGCACCGACGGTGACGTTGCCGCTGCCATCCCTCCGCGTGATTAAAGTCGGCGGCGAACCGGTGCTGCGGACCGATTTCGATGCGTTCAAGCGCACTCTGCCCCGTGGCTGCGTCTTCATCAATCGCTTCGGAAGTACGGAAACGGCCCCCGTCCGATACCACTTCCTGGATCACGACAGTGAGGTCACCGACACCCATCTGCCCATCGGCTACCCCGTGCCGGGAAGCGAGCTACTCATCCTCGAGCCCGACGGAACCGAGCTGCCGCCGGATGAAATGGGCGAGATCGTTGTGCGCAGTCCTTTTCTGGCGGCGTGCTACTGGAACAAGCCGGAGATCACCGAGGCGACGTTCCGCCCCGATCCGGACCACCCTGGTGAACGTTTGTATTGGACCGGAGACATGGGCCTGAAGCGTCCCGATGGCGGTGTTATCCACCTGGGGCGCCGGGACAACCAGGTCCAGATCCGCGGATATCGCGTGGAGATTGCCGAGATCGAAATCAGGCTGCGGGAGATCGACGGCGTTGTCGATGCGGCGGCTGCGGCAGTGGAGGGGGATGGGGCCGAAACCGCACTTGTCGGTTACATCGTTCCCGGCGAAGTCCGCCCCTCCGCCACGGCGCTGCGGGATGCGTTGCGCGCGAAGCTTCCCGCGTACATGGTGCCGACACGTTGGGTTTTTCTGCAGGCGCTTCCCCGGGCGCCCAACGGCAAACTGCACCGCAAGGCGCTACCCCCGCCGGCCGCGCCTGAGGCAACCGATGTGGACGCGTCTGGGGCACCCTCAACTGCCATGGAGCGTCTCATCGCGGGATTTTGGAAGAAGGTCCTGCGCGACGTGGAGCACATTGGCCTGCAGGATCGCTTCGTAGATCTGGGTGGCGATTCGCTCGGCGCGATGCGGGTGATCATCCTGATCGAGTCCGACACGGGTGTGCAGGTCTCTCTGATTGCGTTCTGGAGTCAGACGCTGGGCCAGTTGGCCGCCTACTGCGATGCGGAGCGGGCGGCCAGCGCTTGCGCGGACTCGGCATCCGGTTCGCGTACAATGCCACCTGTGCGGCGCGAACCCGGCAGAATTGCGCCCAGGCGCAAAGGCCAGGACGGGCGCCCCGGCTGATTTCAGACGGTTGGTTCGCTTCCCCAGCAAGAGCAGACAAGGGTAAACATCTTGAAGACATGCCTGACAATCGTTGCGCTCGTCATATCTCTGGTCAGCAGCGCCACCGCGCAGGAGCGGCCCGCAATGGTCCTGCAGATCACAGTGGATCAGCTTCGCGCCGATCTGATAGACCGCTATCGCCACATGATGGGCGAGGGCGGTTTCGCCTACCTGCTGGAGAACGGTGCGGTGTTTACCGATGCCCATCATCGACACGCCAACACCGAGACCATCGTCGGGCATGCGACGCTGGCCACGGGGACCGACCCGGCGGTGCACGGCATGGTGGGCAATGTGTGGTTTGACCGGGCGTCAGGAGAACGTGTCTACAATGTCCAGGATGTCGATTACCCCCTGATCGGCGGGTCCGGTGTAGACGCCGCCACCGAGATCGACCCGACCCAGCGCGCCGCCACCACTCAGGGCCGTTCCCCCCGGGCGATCATCACCACCACCATCAGCGACGAGATCGCCATGCATTTCGGGCCCGAGGCGAAAGTCTTTGGCGTGTCGGTCAAGGACCGCGGGGCGATCTCGATGGCCGGCCATGCCGGCATCGCCTACTGGTTTTCCAAGAGCGACGGGCAGATGGTGACCAGTACCTACTATGCCGACGCCTACCCCGAATGGGTCGACGGCTGGAACACCGGGGATGCCGTGCGCCGATACGCCGACGAAGAATGGTCGCTGTCGCGGCCGTCCGGTGCGTATCTTTTCGGCAGCGCCGACGACCAGGACTGGGAGACCGACTTTCCCGGCTATGGCCGGGTGTTTCCGCACCCCTACGGGCCCGCCGACGGAAAGTATTTCACCACGCTATTGACCCTCAGCCCGGCGGGTGACGAGATCGTCGTGGACTTTGCCAAGGCGCTGATCGACGCGGAGGACATCGGTCAGGACGAGGTGCCGGACTTCCTGTCGGTAAGCCTGTCCTCCACCGACTATGTTGGGCACCTGTTCGGGCCCTCCAGCCTGGAGGCGGAGGACAATTTCGGACGGCTCGATCGTGCCCTGGCCGACCTGCTTGCCCATGTAGATCAAAAAGTCGGTCTTGACCGAACCCTGGTCGTTCTGTCGGCCGATCACGGTGGCCCGGAGAACCCCGGCTATCTGGCGCAGTTCGGCATCGGCGGTGGCATCATCGACGTGGAGGGCGCCAACACGGCACCTGCTTTGGCGCGGGTCAAGGACGCATTCGGAATAAGGGTGACCTGATCGAGCGCTTCTCCAACCCGTACGTCTATCTTGATCAGGCGCTGATCGCCGAGAGCGACGCTGACCCGGGCGAGGTGGCTGCAGCGGTGGCCGCCGAATTGATGGCGATGCCGGGCGTCGATCAGGCCATCACCAGCGACGCGCTACGCCGCGGGGCGGTCGCCGAAGGCCCCGGTCAGCGACGCCGTGCTGGCGAACTTCCACCCCGAGCGCTCCGGTGACATCTACATCGTCTTCGAGCCGCACTGGTTTATCGCCGACTTCGATGGCCTCACCGTGGCCGCGACCCACGGCTCGCCCTGGGCCTACGACACCCACGTGCCGGTTATCCTCGCCGGTCCCGGCATCCCGCCGGGGCGTATCGCGCGCCGGGTCGAGACGGTGGACCTGGCACCCACCATCGCCGCCTACCTCGGCACCGGCTTGCCCTCGGGAACCCGGGGACGGTTGCTTGTGGAGGTATTGACCGACGAGAAACAGAACCCGGAATGAGCAAAACCGGTTCTGCTGCCGTCATGGCTGTTGAGGGCACGGATCGGACAGTGGGCATGGGACGCTCCCTTCGGGCGGGGCGCCCTTTGAATGAGCGCAGGCTAGTCTTGCGCCCGCCCGCCTAGCGCCACAGCGCTTCGCGCCCTGCTGAAATGCAACGAACTTTTGGGACGAGACACTAGCGTCTCAGACGGCAATTCACCAAACAACTTCCGATAGTCGTGGGCGAACTGGCCCATGTGCCAGAAATCCCAGGCGTTGGCGATGTCGCTGACTCTTTGCCTGCCGTTGTCGGCGATCAACTCAGCCCGTACGCCGCTCAGTCGGCGTCGAATGACATAGGCCTTGGGCCCGATCCCGAAACGTTCCCGAAAACCCCGGTCCAGGGTGCGCCATGCCGCGCCGGTGTGGCGGCAGATGTCGGTCACGCTGATGGCATCACAGCGGTTTGCCTCTATGCACTCCAGCGCCGCAGCCACCGATCGTGCCCGGAGCGGTGCGCTGCTCTTGTCCTCGCACGGGGCGGTGGTCAATGCCGCATTCAGTAGCCCGGTCACAATGTCTGTTTCCAGGTGCTGCTCAGGATTATGTCCGGGAGACCGAAGCACTCGGCTCAGCATACGCCGAAGGCGGGCGGCCCGGTCGGAGGGTCGAATGACCGAGCCGGGCCCGGGCTCCAATAGAAAATCAGGCAGAGGCAGCTTGAGCGTGTCTGAGGTCCGGTACGCCGCAGACCGATCGATGGAAAGGGTGAGGGCGGAAAAGCCCTCTGCGGACACGGCGTCGAATCCAGAGGCATGATTGAAGTTCAATATGCTGCCCCATTCAATAGGACGTCTGAACCAGTCCAGGGTGCCGCCCAGGGGGATGCCGAAGGTCAGCATCTGATCGGGTGCATGTCCACGCTGATGATAGGCATGGTTAAAATGCAGGCCGACGATGTTCACTGATTTTCCGACCAGGATCCGGGCCGGGATTTCCGATCGGCCTGAACTTAACTGGCGAAAATCCAGATCCCAACCCACCATCCGCCCCAGGCTGTCGGCGTCGTCCAGCAGGATTCGCCCGACGCCGACCGAACCCTTCCGTTTCCGAAGCGCCTAGCCTGTCCGAACTGTCGAGCATGATGGGGTGTCACACTATCCCTTGGCGAATTTTCGATGTCATGTTCCACGCAATTCTTCTACGGTGGGCCGCGTTGTTGAAGTGACCAAAGCATTACCGTTTAGGGCTAACCCGCTCCGGCGAGGTTCCTTACATGTGCTGTAAGTCTGCGATTCGCAGTCTGACTGCCGGTCCGAAAGATCGGGCATAAAACCTATTGCGCATCCACGGGCGTCCGTCTCAACTCCGATCAAGCGTGTGCCATCGACCCGGAAAGCAAGCCGGCCCGCCAAGAGTTCGATGGCTTAAACGCACCTTATCCACAGCAAATTGAATTGTTTCGTGCAGGAGCAGGCATGATGAGACGACTTCTTTCGAGCGCGGCCCTGGTGGCGATGACGACCACCGCCAGCTATGCCGCTGACATTGTCCATGACGCCGAGTACTACGTGCTCGATGCTCAAAACGGCGAAAAATGGCGTGCCGAGGATCAGGCGCTGGACCAGCGGCTGTCGGAGCTGCGGGACAAGTTCGGCCGCCCGCCCAATTTGATCCACATCATGTGGGACGACACCGCTTTTGGCGACATCGGCATCCCTGCGATTCAAAAAGTTCGCGGATTGGAAACCCCCAATCTGAATCAGATGGCCGACGAGGGCATTCTCTTCACCCGAATGTACACCGAAGTCGGCTGCACGCCCAGCCGTGCGGCCTCCGCCACCGGCCGTCTGGCAGTGCGCAGCGGCATGTACAACATCGGTATGCTGCTAGAGAGTCACGGCATACGTGGGGAGGAGGTCACCATTGCTGAAGTGCTTTCCCAGGCCGGTTATGCCACCGCCTTCCATGGCAAATGGCACCTGGGGGATATTGAGGAAAGCTACCCTCACAATCAGGGTTTCGACGAAGCGTTTTTCACGGGCTACAACCAGATTCTGTCACTCAATACCCGTGTGGCCGAGGGCGCCAATGCCTCCATGGGTTTGTACGAGGACATGCTGCCGCCGGATCCATACAAACTGGACGACACCTTCATCACCAAAGGCTGGGTGCAGATGGCTGAGGGGACCAAGGGCGGGCCGACCCGGCAATGGGGTGACAACAGCCACGAAAACTACCTGAAAATCGACCCGGAGGCGCAACGACGCACCCTAGAGTTCATCGAGCGCAACGCCAAGGAAGGCAAGCCCTTCTATGTTGCCAACTGGCCGAATCTGACCAGCTTCATTCCCAACCCGGAAAAGTGTTCGACATCGCGCAGCATTCTGCAGGATGGTTTGCAGTGCAATATCGACCCGTTCATTGGCCAGGTCATGGACAAGCTCAAAGAGCTGGGCATCGCCGAGAACACCTTGCTGGTGGCCATGGCGGATAACGGACCCATGACCCACAATCCGCCTCCGGGCCTGGGCATGGCCGAGACCATCTATCGCGGCGGCAAGGGTGACTTTCTCGAAGGCGGTGTGCGCGTTCCGGCCCAGGCCTGGTGGCCGGGCATGATCGAACCGAAACAGCTGGTGGGCGACATCCTCCACGAAACCGATCTGTTCACCACCTTCGCCCGTCTCGGCAATGCCTTGGAGTTCGTGCCCACCGATCGCATCATCGATGGCATTGATCAAACCTCCCTGCTGATCAACGGCGATACCCACAGCCGACGCGACTATGTCTTTATTTACGCCGGTCCCAACCTGGGCGCCACGGTCAAGGGCAACTTCAAGCGCCACTGGATTTCACCGGATCCGGTGGGCGAGGCCAGCGGCATTCCGGCTGCGTTCTACTTCCTGCCGGCGGACCCGCGTGAGAAAACTCCGATGTTGGTCAACCTGATCCACCTCAAGCGACCGTTCAACCGGATGAAACTGCGTCACGATTTGTGGAAGAGTAAGTACCCGGATTCCCTCGAAAAGCATGGTATCCCCTGGACCGGTCTGGAAAATCCCAGCCCAGAGATCCAGGCTTTAGCCAAACCGCAACTCGATCTCGAGAAGCTGCCGTTCGACCCGCTTGAGTACATCGAGCATCTCGATCAACTTCCGTTCGATCGCGGCATGGATCCCAGCCTGGGCAACTGAGCCTAGGCAACTGGCGCTGGGTAACTGACCCTACGGCCCGGGCCCGCCCAATGTGGCGGGCCCGGGCATTTCTGAATCTGGACTGGGGTCCCCCAGCCTGTCTCGAATAGTTTTGTTCACCCTGATTTTCGAGTTACAAGCCGAACCGGATTGGTGTCATGCTAATGCGCCTGACGGTGCTTCCGGGCCTCACCCGGCAGCTTCGGCCGGCGACTCGGAGAAAGGTGTGTCGTCCCATTGCCCCCGCATGCTCAAGTCCTCGACTTGCCCGGGTATCCCCGGCCGGCGGTTCGTGCTCAGCCGTTGTGTCGGTGGCGTCGAGTTCAAGGCTGCGCGATCCTGGCTCGGAACAGCGCTTGCCCTGCTCTGTGTTGTGACGGCCTTCATCCCCATTACCGGATGGGGGCAGAAGGGCGGTCGCGAGGTACTCACCCGGCCCACCCTGTTGGTGTCCCTGGTGGAAGGTCTGCAGTCTGCCCCCGCAGCGGACCGTGCCGCGTTTGTTCGCATCGCCCTGGGTGAAATGGTTTTGGAGTATGAATCGGTGCTCGACTCGGCGCCGACCCAGGCGCGTCCCCGGTCCGATCGTCAAATTGCCTGGAATCGGGCCACGGCGGACTATCTGTCGCGCCTGCGACAGGCGCTGCGCAACGCCGACGAAGGCCTGCCGGTAGAAATTGGACTCAGCGGTCGCCGTTCGGTGCAGGTGCTGGTGGCCGGCGAGCCCATCATCATTGCCGGCCCCATCATCGATCATCCGGATGAGATGGAGCGGCGTATTGTCGAGCAATATTGTCTGGAGGCCTTCTGCCCTTCCACCGCTTCGGGCATTGGCCGTGTTGGTCTGCCGCCCCGTCTGGTCTGGAGTTTCGGTGACGACAGGGTCGCCACCCTGAGCACCACCGACGGCGTGCACTGCCAGTTTCGGGATGCCAGCGACCGGTGGCTCAAGGAGCGTGCCTGTGTCGCTTTGACCCGCGAGATGCGGGAGTTGGCCCGCGCACTCCAGGATGCCGCTGGTTCGGGGTTTCAGGTGGATTGGCGCAGATTGCGGATTCGGTCGGGCGGGCCGAACGACCTGGCCCGGGTCGAGATCAACGATCGCGGGGATTTCGTTCGATTGCTGCTGCCCGAGTTATCCCGCCTTTGGGTGTGGCCGCCGGAGGTGTCGGACTGGCTGCGCTATCGAAGCATGGACCGAACCTATCAGCTTGTACTGGCCGATGCAGATCGACTTGTTGCCAAGCCGGGATCGCCATGAGCGCGACACCGGATCGGACGAAACTTGCCCGCCTTGGCGTCGGTTCGGAGCTGGCGGCGAGAACGAGCGGACGAACGCAAGAGGCTGAACCAGGCTTCCCGGTAACACCCCCGGCTGTGACACTGAGCAGTCGGCCTTCATAGCGTTCGGCCCGATGCTGGGAATCGTCAAGAAATTGGCTGAACCGCTCGATTTCGGCCGGCTCGGAAGGCCCGATTACAGCCGACACCAGAACGAAGCGCGGGTTGCGACTGCTTGATGACTTGGGGATACTCAATCGACTTTCGGGAAAGGGCGCTTGTTCGTCTTGTTACTCGGCCCGCAGGAATCGAGCTTCCATGACACCAGGGCCCCGCCGGGCATGGAGCGAATTGAGTGAGCCAGTCGTTGCCTCAGAACAGCGACCGCACAAAGGAGGAGCGCACCATGAGAGCCACAATCGGCGCTTTGTTGACGACACCCGCGTGCTCGAGATTCCGACACCCACATGGCAGGCCTTCGATCAGCAGTTCTTCGAGATGCAGATGTCGGGGCAGATCCCGCTCTCGCATCAGGGACGCGCCTACACTTCGCCGATCTGGTTCACGCCTGAGGGATGAGACGATGATCGGACATACGGTAGAGCTCCAAGGCGAATCATAAAAAAATGGTTGAACTACTCGATTTCGGCCGGCTCGGAAAGCCGGATTAAGGCCGACACCACAACGAAGCGAGGGTTGGCGAAAGAGGGTGCTGTGTGATGACTTGGGGATGCTCAATCGGTTTTCGGAAAAGGGCGTTTGTTCGTCTCATACTCTGTTACCTGTGGTGGCGCGGGGATTTTTCCTGCCGTTATCGGGCGATCAGGACGCCAAACCAACCCCTGCCGGAGAGGTGAGTGGTATCAAGTGGGGGTGTGCTGCGGGAGGCGCCGTTATTTTGCGTGATACCTTGGTGTATGACCGCTTCTGGTTGTCTTTTGTTGTTTTTCTACGCCGGTTCCATTTACCGGCTGCTGCTTCCCATTGCGGTGCCCTGAGGAGAATTTGCGATGCCTGAAAACAATGAAAAACATCGCTGGTTGGATGACAAGGGCAACGTGGACAAGATCATCTGGGCGCTGGTCGTGATCTGTGCCGGATTGCTTTGCGCCGATTTCTTTTATCACAAGCATACCCACTTTGCCTTCGCCGCCTGGTTCGGTTTTTTCGGCTGGTTTGGTTTTATCGGCTGTGTTGGCTTGGTATTGGCCGCCAAGGAGATGCGACGGCTCGTCAAGCGGAACGAAGATTACTATGATTGAGTTCCTCAATCCCGCCTTGATTCTGATCGCAGGAGGCTTGCTGATACCGCTGCTACTGCCGAATCTGCGAGCAATGGCGACGTTGGTGCTGCCGATCCTCAGCTTTTGGCAGTTATGCACACTCCCTTACGGCAATCACGTGGAAATAGAACTGCTTGGGTACACGCTCACCACGTTGCGGTTGGATAAGCTCAGTTTTATTTTCTCCATCATCTTCCACATCGCCGCGTTTTTGGGAGCGTTATACGCTCTGCACGTGCGCGACACCATGCAGCAGGCGGCATCCCTGGTCTATGCGGGTGCCGCTATTGGGGCCGTGTTGGCGGGTGATCTGATTACCTTGTTCGTGTACTGGGAGCTGACGGCCATCTCGTCCGTATTTTTGATCCTGGCGCGGCGGACCGAGCGTGCTTATCGCGCCAGTATGCGTTATTTGATTATCCAAGTCGGCTCGGGGGTATTGTTGCTGGCGGGGGTGGTGCTGCATTTTCAGCAAACGGGCTCTCTGGCATTTGGGTCTCTGGGTGTAGTGAGTACTGGGACGGGGCTGATTTTCATTGCCTTCGGCATCAAATGCGCTTTCCCTCTGCTGCATAACTGGCTGCAGGATGCTTATCCCGAGGCAACGGTGACCGGCACCGTGATGCTGTCCGCATTTACTACCAAACTGGCGGTGTATGCCCTGGCGCGAGGATTTGCCGGAACGGAAGCATTGATCTGGATCGGCGCGGTGATGACCGCTTTTCCTATCTTTTATGCGGTGATCGAAAATGATCTGCGGCGGGTATTGGCCTACAGTCTCAACAATCAGCTGGGCTTCATGGTGGTTGGTGTTGGCATCGGTACCGAGATGGCGCTCAACGGTACCGTGGCCCATGCGTTCTGCCACATTCTCTACAAGGCGCTGCTATTCATGAGCATGGGTGCGGTGCTGTTCCGCGTCGGCACCGTCAAGGGCTCGGAGCTGGGAGGGCTCTATAAGTCCATGCCCTACACGACCCTGTTTTGTATTATTGGCGCGGCCTCCATCTCGTCGTTTCCGCTTTTCAGTGGCTTCGTTTCCAAGAGCCTTATCCTGGATGCGGTCGGAACCGATCATTACGTCCTGGTCTGGCTGGTATTGATATTCGCCTCTGCGGGCGTCTTTCATCATTCCGGTATCAAGATTCCCTATTTCGCGTTTTTCGCCCATGATCGTGGCCTGCGCTGCAAAGAGGCGCCTCTCAATATGCTGATTGCCATGGGCATCACGGCTTTTCTGTGCGTGGCCATCGGTGTTTATCCGGCCCCGTTGTACGCACTGCTGCCTTTTCCCGTGGACTACCAACCCTACACCACTGCCCATGTGATCAACATGCTGCAACTGTTGATGTTTTCGGCTTTAGCCTTTGCATTCCTGATGCGAACGGGGCTTTACCCGCCGGAACTGCGTTCGGTCAACTTGGACTCGGATTGGATCTACCGTAAAGGCTTGCCCGCGGTCATCAAGCGTCTTGTTCTTATCGGTGGGCGCCTGCGGCCGCGCTTGCTGAAGGAGCTGCGGCGCCGGGGTAAATACCCCGTGGTCTGGATCTATCGACACCATGGGCCCAAGGGATACCTGGCGCGCACCTGGCCGACGGGGAGCATGGTGTTATGGGTTGCCGTGCTCTTGGGCGCTTGTCTTATTTTTTACTATATCTAGTGTGGTGTCTCCCACACACTTGATGGTTGTGGTTAGGCATCGTGGTTACTGACAAGGCGCGGTGAGGGGGAATAGCCAGCGCTATTGCGACAATCGGCAACGCCGTCAGGGGCCGCGAGGGCCAGCGCAGGTGTTAAGTGTGTGGGAGACACTAGACGAGTACCCGGCGTAGTCTTGCCGCTCAAGGTCGCGCTTGAGGCGCAGATCGGCCAGATCCTTCATACGGGTGTCTTTCAGAAGACGAGAGCGAGGCCTCTCGGATTCTGCTTGCGACCTCGCTCCATCTACGTCGAGCTGACTGAGTAAAGAGCTGGTGATGAGCTTACATCGTCCAAGAGGCGTCAATTGCGCTTGATCGACGAACGCAAGTGAACCACTGCTGACGCGTCGAGCAGCAATCACCTGACATCATGGGCACCGTTGTTGCCCGGGACAAGTCCAGACGATACCTGCTTACGGTCTGGTCGGTCTCCGGCGTGGAGGTCGCGTATTCTATCTCAGCCTCTCTCAGGGAACGTGGGAACCTGTCGCCTTGATGTTAAGGGAGACCCCCGAGGAAGCAGCACTTCCAAGGGTAAGAGTACCGAGGCAAGGCACAGGGGCGGATCAGCTCGTAGTAGCGACGATGCGGTCGAAAGGCCGTGGAGCAAAGGGGCTGAGTCATCCAGCCATTGTAGCAGGTCAACCCGCTTGTAGCTTTGACTTCTGGCACGAAGTTCTGGCCAATCAATTTCAGGAAATTGAGAAGAGTATCGGGCAGTGCGTCAATCGAGAAGTATTCCGGCGGCACATCCCAGGTCTCAGGGTCAGTAATCGGCGGGCGCAACATTGTTTCGATCCAGCGATAAACCGCAGGCGCACGCTCTTTCACTTTGTTACTGGATTCAATGTCCCTGCCATGGTGTGCATACAAGGGACCCATGAGGCCGGGAGTCTCGACGTAGTCGATGCCCTTTTTGATCAGAAATGGACGTACCTTGGCCGTGTCGGTCTGCCTACACGATTGGTCTGGAGCTTCGGTGACGATATGGCGGCCACTCTGAGCACCACTGATGGCGTGCACTGTCGATTCCGGGATGCAAGCGACCGGTGGCTGAAGGAGCGCGCCTGTGTCGCTTTGACCCGGGAGCTGCGGCAGTTGGCCCGCGCGCTCCGGGATGCCGGTGGTTCGGGGTTTCATGTGGATTGGCGCAGATTGCGGATTCGGCCGGGCGGGCGGAACGATCTGGCCCGGGTCGAGATCAACCATCGCGGGGACTTTGTTCGATTGTTGCTGCCAGAGTTATCCCGCCTTAGGGTGTGGCCGCAGGAAGTGTCGGGCTGGTTGCGCTATCGCAGCATGGACCGAACGTATCAGTTCGTACTGGCCGATGCAGATCGTCTTGCTGCCAAGCCGGGATCGCCATGAGCGCGACACCGGACTCGGACAGGTCTGGTCGGTCGTTTTGCCCATTGGGGCGCCGCCCTCGATTACGCGCCATCCCGCGGGAGGTCCGTCGCGCAGCACGCCGCGCCCTGTTGGATACGCTGGGTGTGATGGTGGCCGGCACCCGGCATCCGGCGCTTGCGTCTGTTCGGGCCGCATTTCCAGCCGGGCAGGGTGCTTGTTCGTCACTGGCGGGGGTTGCGCCGGTATTCAAGCCGCCGCGCTGGTCAACGGCACCGCAGCCCATGTCTGGGATTTCGACGACACCAGTTACACCGGGATCATGCACGGATCGGCGGTGGTGTTCCCGGCGGTGCTGGCGGTGGCCCAGGACCGTCACGTCGATGACGCGGCTCTGCTGACCGCGTTCGTTGCCGGCTCTGAGATCGCCTACACCCTGGCCGACATCGTCGGCCACGGCCATTATTTCCAGGGCTGGTGGAGCACCGGCACCTTTGGTTTGGTGGGCGCCACCGCCGGCGTGGCGCGGCTGTTGGGGCTGAGCACCGGCCAGACCGCCCACGCTCTGGCCATGGCGGCCGCGGGTGCCGGGGGTGGGCGAGTGGTGATGGGCACCGATGCCAAGCCGTTTCTGGTGGGGGAAACGGCGCGCCGCGCCGTGGATTTGCCCAAGCAGCCGGTGCCGATATCCGCGGGCCGGCCATGGCCTTCGAGGATCCACGCGGCTTTTTTGCATTGCTGAATCAGGGCGAGTGCGATCATTCGCAAGCAGACACCCTGGGCCGTCGCTGGCGCTTGATCGAACCCGGGCTCTTGTTCAAGCAGCATCCGGTTTGTTCCGCCGCCCAGGCCGCAATCGAACAAACCGCACTGCTCATGGTGAGTCGGGTCTGGATGCTGGGGACATCGGAAGGATTCACTGCGAAATCCCGGAACTGGTGGCGATCAGTCTGGTGCATGACGATCCGCAGAATGCCCAGGAGGCCCAGTTCAGTCTGCCCTATCGCGGTCGCCCGGGCCGCATTGGACGGGACGCTGAGTCTTGCGCATCTGACGGAAACCGCGATCCAATCGCCCGATGTGCGGCGTCTGATGTCGAGAATCGATGCGCGCGTGGCCGAAGATCTGTCCAGCGAGGACATGCGCCGGCAATCCCCGGAGTGTGCGCGAATCGCCATTGAGTTTCGCGATGGGTCCCGATCGGAGGGCTTTTGCGGTGCCGCCTACGGCATGCCAAGCCGTCCCATGAGCGATCAGGATCTGCTGGCGAAGTTTGAACACTGCCTGGCGTTTGCCGGTGTATCCCGGCCCGCTGACAGACTTCCCCGAAGCGTTGCTCTCTGGCCTGGGTGAAAGACCGGGAGTCCGATGCACTTGCGTCCATTGCCCGTATCCTCGATTCGAGTCGCCAGCCGCGATCGAAGACCCTTCCTGAGCGCTGTTGGCAGGGCGCCGAAATGCGTTGCAAAGCGCTTCCGGCTGTGATGCGCTTGGCGCATGTCCGCACCCGCCACCATTGCCATTCCGCAGCCGCTTTCTCAGCGGCCGTTGCTTGGCATTTCACTGATGTCCATGGGCATGCTGTTGGTACCTTTGCTGGACGCCTGCGCCAAGCTGCTCACTCGGGACTATCCGGTACTGCAGGTTGCCTGGGCCCGTTTCGCCTTCCATTTTGTCTGGCTGCTGCCTCTGGTGAGCTGGCCGGGTCTCAAATGGTGGCGTATGCCGCCGTTGCCCTGGATGCAGGCATGGCGCAGCCTGGCACTGCTGATGGCGACGGTGTGTTTTTTTGGTGCAATTCGAACCAACCCCATACCCATCTGTCTGGCGCTGCTGTTCGTCTCCCCGTTGTTCGTCTCGTCGCTGGCGCCGGTTTTGTTGGGTGAGCCGTTCGCGCCCAGGCGCCTGGTGGCCGCATTGGTCGGTTTTGCCGGCGTGCTGGTGGTGTTGCGCCCCGGGGTCGATGAGTTCGAGCCCAGTGTGCTGCTGGCATTGGCGGCGGGGTTTTGTTACGCGCTGTATGTCATGGCCACCCGGCGGGTTGCCGGTCGGGTTACGCCGCTGCTTACACTGTTCTATACCGCCGTGGTGGGATTCGTGGTCCTGTCCATGGTCATGCCCGCCGTCTGGGTTGTGCCTGATGCTCGGGGCTGGGGGTTGATGGCTCTGATGGGTTTATTCGCTGCGGTTGGGCACTACCTTATCATCAAGGCCTGTGAGGTGGCGGATGCCTCGCTGGTGGCACCCTTTAACTACGTTGAGATCATCGGCGCCACCGCCGTCAGTTTTTTTCTGTTCGGATATTTCCCTGATGCCTGGGCCTGGTTGGGCATCGCCATCATCTGTTGCAGCGGGTTGGTCATCACGCTGTTTGAATGGCGGCCTCGACGTGCGCTGCCGGAGGTGGTTGACCTGTGACTGAACTCAAGCAAGCCGTCATCCATGCGCAGGGTCGCTCTGGCGTCATTGCGCTCAGGGGCAAGGCGCTGGGCACGCAAAGGCCCAGTCCGGGGGAGAGCCAGTTCATGAGCGGGGCATCGAGCTCCGCCGACGAGACGCCATTGGAAGTCGGTGCCGAGCGGCCCGGCGCCTTGCAGCTGCTCAAGACCATGGTGTCGCTGTTGGCGTCCTATGGGCTGCTGATGGCGGGCACCGGCCTGTTCAATACCTTTATCGGACTGCGCGCGGGCCTCGAGGGGTTCTCCAGCGACGTCATCGGCTTTCTGGTGGCGGCTTACTATTTTGGCCTGGTGCTGGGTACCCTGCGCTGCGGGTTGCTGGTCAACCGCATTGGCCACATTCGCGCCTTTGCCGCCTTTTCATCGGTGATCGCGACCGCGACCCTGGTGTTTCCGTTTGTCACCGATCCGTACGCCTGGCTGGTATTGCGGGCCATCATCGGGTTTAACGTGGCCGGGGTTTTCATGGTGGCGGAAGGCTGGCTCAACCATCGGGCCACACCCAGCACCCGGGGCACTTTGCTGTCCATGTACATGATGACCTCCTATCTGTGTCTGGGTGGCGGTCAGCTGCTGATGAATGTCGGTGAGCTGGGTGGCAACGAGTTGTTCATGCTGGCCTCGATGCTGTTCGGCCTGGCGGTGGTGCCGGTGGCGATTACGCGGGCGACCCATCCGCCACCGGTGGAACGCCCGGCGTTCGATATCCGGACCGTGTACCGGACCTCACCCACGTCCATGGTGGCCTGCGCCTGTTCCGGTCTCTCGGTGGGCGCACTCTGGGGTCTGGCGCCCATATTCGCCCGTAACCTGGGCCTGAGTGTGGCTGACATCGCCGAGTTCATGAGCGTCATCATTCTGAGCGCGCTGCTGTTTCAGTTTCCCGTTGGGCGGCTGTCCGACCGGTTCGATCGCCGCAAAATGATGCTGGCTGTGAGTCTGGTGGCGTTGCTGGCCAGCGTTGCCATGGTGGTGCAGATGACGTTCTTTGCAGCGGACTCGCCCTGGAATCTGGCCACGACCACTACGTGGCTGCGTCACTCCTGGTGGATTGTGGGCGTTGCGGCCCTGTATGGCGGCGTGTCATCGACCCTCTATCCCCTGGGCGTCGCCTACGCCAACGACTATGCTGAACCCAGCGATGCGGTGGCGGTATCCGCCGGACTGGTGCTGTCGTTTGGGGTCGGCGCCGCAGTCGGTCCGATTCCGGCCGGTGCCTTGATGCAGCTGCTGGGACCCGAGGGATTGTTCGTCCATACCGGCCTGGTGGCGCTCAATCTGTGCGCCTTCATCGCGTATCGCATGACCCGTCGGAGCTGGGCCTCTGTGGCGGAAAAGGATGCCTTCATCGCCCTGCCGGAAGCCACCTCAACCCCCATGCCACTGGAAGCGGATCCACGCCTGCCTATCGACCAGAAAGCATCGCGTTTACCCCGCTGGATGTGGATACTCAACCCACGCCGGCCTGGGCGCTAGTGTAGTGTCTCCCACAATTGATGGTTGTGTTAGGCAGCGTGGTTGCTGACAAGGCGCGGTGAGGAGGAATAGCCGGCGCTATTGCGACGATCCGCAACGCCGTCAGGGACCGCGAGGGCCAGCGCAGGTGTTAAGTGTGTGGGAGACACTAGGCACCTTCGGCTTTAAACGAAACTGCTTTGATAGTGATGCGCTCGGGTCAGGCAACGGCTGACCCGGAGTTCCACCGGGGTCCCGTTAAGGGTGCGGGCAAGCCGGGTGATCTCCAGCAGCGGCGCCCCTGGCTCGATGCCCAGCAGCTTTGCATCCCTGGCTGAAGCCGCCACCGCCCGAAGTTGTTCCTCTGCCCGGTGTATGGTGATGCCGTAGCGCTCTTCGTACAGCTCATACAGGGTGTTGGGCAGTGGCTCGGATCCGGACTTGCCCAGTTCGGGAAACGATGCGGCGGGGAGCACGATGGACTCCACGATCGTAGGTTGGTCATTCAGGTCGCGGGTGCGCTCGATCCGAATGACCCGGGCACCTGCCTGCAGACCCAGGGCTTGGGCTTCCGATTTTTTGGCTCGCAGGCGTCGGACGGACAGCGCCCGGCTGTCGGGCAACACACGCTGACCGTCGTCACCGACCATGGGGAAAAAGTGGAACAATGCCCGACGGGTGTCGTGTATGGCGACGAAGGTGCCCTTGCCCTGATGGCGAACCAGCACGTTGTTGCTCACCAGGTCGTCCACTGCTTTGCGCACCGTGCCCTGGCTA
>CAWAOU010000014.1:0-9268 GCA_963783675.1 uncultured Gammaproteobacteria bacterium | reverse complement strand
ACCGTGTACGCCGCCAGGTACTCCACCTCGACCCGAAGCAGGTCCTCAAAGGGGCCGGTAATGTTGTGGCACTCCCGCACCTTGGGCGACAGGACGATGGAGCGCTCAAATGCCTGATGGGATTCCTTGCTTTGATCTGACAGGCCCACCGCGACGTAGGCGGCATCGCCTGGTCTATCCCGCGTCCTCTCGCTCGGCTTTGTCGTTCTTGTTCCCGAACTCAATCCAATGCGGGTGCTCTCTCAAGACGGCACGCGGACTGATAGTGGCTCGCAGGGTTGCTTGCGACGCGTGTCATGTCGGCGTAACCTTGTTATGTTGCACTGCGCCATTATTGACCTTCCCTCGGGATGGAGCTTCAGTCATGAACGATTTAGCCCGGCACCTCGTCGAAACCACGTCTATTGGCAACAAGGTTTCCCGCGTCTATCAGCATCGCGCCACCGGTGCGCTCGAGCGATTTTCTGAGCGCGCATCCGAGGCATTGAAATCAGCGCCGGAGCCGCGCACACCGTGGCAGGCCTGGTCTGAATGGAACGCCTATGCCGCCGACTTCGCCCAACGATCAGTGCTGATGCTGGATACGCTGCGCCAGCGCGGCAACGCGTTTGTGGAACACGAGCGTTCAGGCCTCAAGCCCGTGCTGCATTTTGACTATGAGACGGTGCTGGACGCACGCGAGTTCGAGCGGCCCGTCAACTACGCTCTGGTGCGCATCGTGCCACCGAAAGGCGTCACGGTGGACCCGAATCGGCGGCCCTATGTAATCGTCGATCCGCGCGCCGGCCATGGCCCGGGTATCGGTGGATTCAAGGACGATTCACAGGTCGGGGTGGCGTTGCGGGATGGCCATCCAGTTTACTTCGTGATCTTTTTCCAGCGGCCC
This sequence comes from uncultured Gammaproteobacteria bacterium, assembly GCA_963783675.1. Classification (GTDB taxonomy): domain Bacteria; phylum Pseudomonadota; class Gammaproteobacteria; order Competibacterales; family JAHEDQ01; genus JAHEDQ01. Next base: position 8,382 of record CAWAOU010000014.1, on the reverse strand, counting down.
GAGCCTGACCAGACGCTGCTTGATGTGTGCGAGGCGGAGAAGGTTTTCATACGGCGCGTGCATGAACTGCACCCGCACAGCCCCCGGCCGGCCATCGTTGGCAACTGCCAGGGTGGTTGGGCCGCCATGATGGTCGCGGCCACTGCGCCCGAAGACTGCGGCCCGATTGTCATCAATGGTGCCCCCATGTCCTATTGGGGCGGCGCCTGGTCCGAGGGGAAGGGCGACAATCCCATGCGCTATGCCGGTGGGATGCTGGGCGGCAGCTGGCTTGCGTCCATGACCGCTGATTTGGGCAACGGAATCTTCGACGGTGCCTGGCTGGTGCAGAATTTTGAGAATCTGAACCCGGCCAACACCTACTGGAACAAGCTCTACGATGTGTTCTCCAAGGTTGACACTGCCGCGCCGCGCTTTCTCGATTTCGAGCGCTGGTGGGGCGGCTTCTATCTGATGGGCACAGAGGAAATTGAGTGGATCGTCCAGAACCTGTTTGTCGGCAATAAGCTCTGGACGGGTGAGACCACAACGGGTGCCGGCGGCGCCTTTGACCTGCGCCAGATCCGCTCGCCCATCATTTTGTTCGCCTCCCTGGGCGACAACATCACGCCGCCGCAGCAGGCCTTTAACTGGGTGGCGGACGTTTACGGCTCAACCGAGGAAATCATCGCCCGCGGCCAGGTCATCGTCGGACTCCTGCACGAGGATGTGGGGCATTTGGGTATTTTCGTGTCCGGTAAGGTGGCGAACCGTGAGCATGCCGGCATCGTGTCCGTCATGAAATCGATCGAGGCCCTGCCGCCTGGGCTGTACGCCATGCAGATCAATGACCTGCCTTCGGACGACGGCGGCGTTGAACAACAGGTGGAGTTCATTCCCAAACGATTGGAAGACGTCATGGAGCGCCTCAACTGGGCGCAGCGTCGTGATGAGGTGGCATTCGATGCGGCGGCCGAGGTGGCGGAGTTCAATCAGCGCGCCTATGAGCTGTTTGGCCGCCCACTGGTCAAGGCCATCGCCAATGAGCCTGCCGCGGAGTTGTCACGCACCCTCCATCCGCTGCGGGTCGAGCGCTGGGCGTTTTCAGACCTGAACCCCTGGACGGCATGGCTTGCGCCGGCGGCCGAGTCGGTGCGGGAATCCCGTGAGCCCGTATCCCCGGACAACGCTCTCCGTCGAGCGGAGAGTGGTTTTTCGGAGCTGGTCAGCGCCTCGCTCGATACCTACCGCGTACTGCGTGATGCCTATACCGAAGCGGTGTTCCTGCAGACCTTTGGTTCCCTTCACGCCTTCTACTTTGCCGATCGACAGAAGTCGCCCTCGTCGGCGCCTGCCGCCGCCGCGTCCCATGGACAGTCGCTGATAGATCTGGCCCTCCAGACCATGGCCGAGGGTGGCTATCCCGAAGCCGTCGCACGGGTCGGCTTTTTGCTTCGGCGCGGCGGAAACCTCGAGCTGGTGCGCTTGGAGCGCAACGCCGCCTTGATAAAGGCGTTTCAGGATCTCCTCCCGGCGTTGCCGGATTTCGAGATGCGCCGGGTCAGCGGTCAGCAAGCCATCGTGTGTACGCACGACCGGGAGGGGGCAATCGAGACTTTGCCGTCGCTGGTTGCGGACCCCTCAGACCGGGACCGCCTGCTGAGCCTACTTGACCTGATCGTGAACGACTCGCGTATCGACACGGCGAGCGTGACCGATGAGCAACGCGACACCTACCGGCGGATTTTGGGCGTACTGGGTGCTGACAAACCGACCCCGGCACGCAGGCCGCGTCGGGTAAGTGCGAGCTGACACGTCATGGCAACCACGACTGAAACCATGTACAGAGCGACTGCATCTGCTGCAAGCGGCGCCAGTAACCTGTTGTTCGACGAAATCAAAACCGGCCAATCGGCGTCGGTGCCGCACACACTGAGCAAGCCCGATGTAGAGCTGCTTGCGTTCCTGTCGGGCCGCGTCGATGCCTTACAGTTGATCGACGGTGAGAAGGTGCAGGACGGCGACAGCGCCGACGCGGTGGCCGGCGCCGCCTTGCTGTCTGCTCTGCTGCAACGCCAGTTGCCCGGGCCGGGCACGGTCGTGCTCGAGCAGGCACTTTCATTTCACGGGGCATTTGCGGTCGGGGACCAGATCGTCGGTACGGTGACCGCCGGCGAAAAGCATGCGGCGGATCGGAGCGTAGTGTTTCACTGCACGGTGAAACGTGGTGAAGACATCGTAGTCGAGGGCACGGTGACCGTAGCTGTCCCCGACGAGCGTATTACCTATCGGCCGGATGCCGCGCCGCCCAAGCTGATTCTGCGGCGCACCGACGGCATTGCCAAGCTGCTGAGTGCCTGTGACGGATTCGACCCGGTGACGTGTGCCGTGGTGCATCCCTGTGACCGGGATTCGCTTTTGGGCGCCCTCGAGGCGGCCCGGCACGCGCTCATCGATCCGGTGCTGGTGGGTCCGGAGGCGAAAATACGTGCCGTTGCTGAAACCGAAGGCGTGGACCTTTCGCCGTATCGTTTGATCGCGACCGAGCACAGCCATGAAGCGGCACAGGTGGCCGCCGGACTCGCCCGCGATGGCAAAGTGGCGGCGCTGATGAAGGGCAGCCTGCACACCGACGAGCTCATGGGGGCGCTGGTGCCTCGGGCCGCCGGGCTGCGCACCGACCGGCGCATCAGCCATGTGTTCCTGCTGGACGTGCCGAGTTATCCGCGCCCGCTCATGGTCACGGACGCGGCCATCAACGTGGCGCCAGACATCCGCGACAAGGCCGACATTGTGCAGAACGCCATTGAGCTGGCCCATGTTATCGGCATCGAGCGGCCACGGGTCGCAGCGTTGGCCGCGGTGGAAACCGTGAATCCGGACATGCAGGCGACCATCGATGCGGCGATGCTGTGCAAGATGGCCGATCGCGGTCAGATCACCGGCGGGCTGGTGGACGGTCCGCTGGCCTTCGACAACGCCATCAACGAAGAGGCGGCGAAAACCAAGGGGATACACTCCGAGGTCGCGGGCCGCGCGGACATCCTGCTGGCCCCAGATCTGGAAGCCGGCAACATGATCGCCAAGCAGCTCCAGTATCTTGCCGGAGCGGACAGCGCAGGCATTGTGCTCGGTATGCGCATACCGGTGGTCCTGACCAGCCGCGCCGATGATGTGCGCACACGCCTGGCATCCACCGCGCTGCTCGCCCTGGTCGCCGAAAGCCGGCGCAGACGGGCCTCCGCCTAGCCGTGGTCCCTATTGAGGGCGACGCCATTGACGTGCTGGTTACCGCTTGGTCCAGCATCAGATATTCGCTTTTCGGTTGCCAGCGAGATGAGCTGGACGATGCTGCGCCCCTGCCACCGCGGGCCATGAACCCGGTCGATAGCATAAGGCGCTTTACCGCGTAAAGGAGACCCGTCCATGTATCCCCCGATTCCCCGTCAGGTGTTCGAAGGCAAGAAGACGCTGATTGTTGGCATCGCCAACGAACACTCAATCGCCTACGGCTGTGCTCGCGCCTTCCGCGAGTTCGGCGCCGAGGTGGCGATTACCTACCTGAACGAGAAAGCGAAGCCCCACGTGGAACCTTTGGCAGAGGCGCTCGAGGCCCCGATATTCATGCCGCTGGACGTGTCTGTGCCGGGCCAGTTGGAAGCCGTGTTCGAACGCATCGACGCTGAGTGGGGTGAGCTCGATTCTCTGGTACATTCCATCGCATTCGCGCCCATGAAGGATCTCCAGGGCGGACTGCTCGACTGCTCCGCCGAAGGCTTTGCCAAGGCCATGGACATCTCCTGTCACTCCTTTGTGCGCATGGCGCGACTCGCCGCGCCGCTGATGAAGGAAGGCGGGAGTATGTTCGCCATGAGCTACCATGGCGCGCGCAAGGTGGTGCCGAATTACAACGTCATGGGTCCGGTCAAGGCAGCACTGGAGGCCTCCTGCCGCTATCTTGCATATGAACTTGGCAAGCAGAAGATTCGCGTGCATGCCCTGTCCCCGGGGCCGCTCAAGACGCGGGCGGCATCGGGTCTCAGGGATTTTGATCTGCTGCTCAACGAGGCCGTCGAGCGCGCGCCGGTGGGTGAACTGGTAGATATCATGGATGTGGGCCTGACCTGCGCTTTTCTTGCGACCAGCTACGCACGTCGCATGACCGGAGAGACCATTTACGTCGACGGTGGCGTGAATATCATGGCTTGAGCAGCCCCGGGGATTTGCTGATTTGCTACTCTGTGTAATGTGTCTGTTCCCGGCCGGACAGAGCGATACCAATGCGATGGGGGGGGGAAGGTGATGATTCGATATCTGACTTTGGCGGCATTCCTGTTTGTTGCGGCACCGGCTACAGCCCAGTTCATACCCTCACAGGAGGGTCTGTCAGACAGCTATCCGGGACAGGCCTACTCACCCTATGCGCAGCGGACCTTCCCCAGTGTTCCGCTCTGGGGTGATACGCATCTGCACACCTCTTTATCCATGGACGCAGGGCTTTTCGGTGCCCGTATCGGACCGGAGGAAGCGTATCGTTTCGCTCGGGGTGAGGAAGTCGTTTCCTCCACCGGGCAGCCGGTCAAGCTGAGCCGGCCGCTGGACTGGCTGGTGATCGCCGACCACTCCGACGGCATGGGATTTTCCACCGACTTGCTGAAAGGCGCACCCAACATACTGGCGTTCCAGGATGGCAAGAACTGGTACGAGGGCATGATGGCGGGTGGCGACAAGGCTGCGGCCGCCGCGCTGGACCTCATTGGCAAGTTCTCGCAGGCCAGTATCGATCCGGCGCTGATGGCGGATTATTCGCCTGGATCCCGGAAATACGCCTCGATCTGGGATGAGGTCGTCGACGTGGCCGAGGCGTACAACGATCCGGGTACCTTTTCCGCCATTATCGGATATGAATGGACGTCGCTCGATAAAGGAAACAACCTGCACCGCAATGTCATATTCCGCGATAACGGCGATCGCGCGCGCCAGATGGTGCCTTACACGACCCAGGCCCCGATGGGTACGACCGACCCGCTGAATCTCTACCAATGGATGGACACCTACGAGGAGAAGACCGGTGGATCGGTGCTGGCCATCGCCCACAACGGTAACCTGTCCAACGGCACCATGTTCCCGGTCGATACCCAGTTCACCGGCAAGCCGATAGACGCTTTTTACGTCGAACAGCGCAACCGGCGCGAGCCCCTGTACGAAGCGACCCAAATCAAGGGTGACGGTGAAACGCATCCGTATCTGTCGCCAAATGACGAATTTGCCGACTATGAAACCTGGGACGCGGGCAACCTCGATCTCAGCCAGGCAAAGACAGACGACATGCTGGCCCATGAGTATGCCCGCGAAGCCCTCAAAAACGGTCTGGCAATGGAGGCAGAATTCGGCACCAATCCGTATCGATTCGGCATGATTGGCTCGACCGATGCCCACACCGCCCTGGCGGCCATAGAAGAGGACAACTTCTTCTCGAAAGCCGCGAATGTCGAACCGTCACCGAAACGCATGGGACACCCGTTCGCCAAAACCGACCAGGGTGTTTTCGAGGGTTACGAACTGGTGGCATCCGGCCTCACCGCGGTCTGGGCCGAAGAGAACACCAGAGCCTCGATCTGGGAGGCCATGAACCGCAAGGAAGTCTACGGCACCACCGGACCGAGAATGGCCGTGCGCTTTTTTGGCGGCTGGGACTACGACGACGAGGATCTGAACAGCCGCTTGCCGGCCTTTGCCGGATACCAGAAGGGCGTTCCCATGGGTGGAACGATCACCGGCGGCGAAAACCCACCGACGTTCATGGTCTACGCGTTGCGCGATCCGATCGGCGCCAATCTGGACCGCATCCAGATTGTCAAGGGCTGGCTGGATGCCGGCGGTGCAACGCATGAAAAAGTCTACGATGTTGCCTGGTCGGGCAATCGTGAGCCTGACGCAAATGGCAAGCTCCCCCCGGTGGGCAACACGGTGGATGTGGCGGCAGCGAACTGGACCAACACCATCGGCGCGTCGGAACTGATGACCGTTTGGAGCGATCCGGATTTCGATCCGGTCCAGAGGGCGTTTTACTACGCCCGTGTGCTCGAAATCCCGACCCCGCGTTGGGTGGTCTACGATGCGTTCCGCTACGGCATCGATCTCCCCGCGGAAGCCGAAACCATCCACCAGGAGCGCGCCTATACCTCACCGATCTGGTACGACCCGGCCAGTTGATGTTTGGCGTTTGCGGGGCACGCGGGTTGTTGTTACCGCTCGCTGCCCTCACGAATCCAAGCGGCTGCGGCGTCGATACTCGCGCCGCGGCTCATCAACCATAGGTCCTCCCACCACTGCCCTTGATCGTCTCAAGTAGGCACTCACTTGTTTTTTAAGCGGGCGCGGCTGGGACGGAACATCAGCCCAGCGGGTTTTTTGAACCGTTCCAGAGCTGCGCAACTGCACCCGCCGGTTGGGTAGGCTTGGTCGAAGATATGGGTCTCGCAGCACCGGGCATCTTGATTCGCAGTTTTCGTGATTCCCGTCAGTGCAACAGGGGTGCAGTTGTCACATATTTATGCTCCCTTGAACGTCGGAAGAAAGGAGCACTGTCATGAATCTCATTCCACGTCCTTCCATGTTCGATATCGATGATCTGTTTGATTTTTGGTCGCCTGCACGCGGCCGTGAATCAGCCCTTGGCGCGTTCACCCCGCGGGTCGATATCAAGGAAAAGAAAGACCACTACGAAATCACGGCGGAACTGCCGGGTGTGGACAAGGACGACCTGGAGGTCACGCTCGAGAACGGCGTGTTGACCATCCAGGCGGAAACCCACAAAGAAGAAAAAGAGGAAAAGGAAGGTAAGGTCATCCGCCAGGAACGTCGCTATGGCAAGTACATGCGCAGTTTTCAGGTCGGAGATGCCGTTAAGCAGGACGACATCAAGGCGAGTTTCAAAGATGGGGTATTGCATCTTCGGGCGCCCAAAGTCGAACCTGTGACACCTGAAGCCCGCCGTATCAAGGTTGGCTGACCCCAGGTCACCGCATGCAGTCCGCGGTCAGCAGTTCCGCTGCGTTGCTGCGGGGACAACCGCTGACTGCCATGCGGGCCGCATAGTCGGAACCCGCAGGTGCACATGATCGAGACGCCGGCGTTCGGCTTTCCTCGGCTGGAGACCGGAAAAGGGTCGTAGGCATGACGCGCGTCGCCAGCTTCGAAATCGAGTATACGGCCTTCCTGAATCCGGAAGGGGTCACACTGGCGCAGTTGCCTGAGCGATTCGCGGACCCGGAGGCGCTCAAGGGCTTGTATCGGCAGATGATGCTGGCGCGCACCTTTGATGCGAAAGCCATTTCCCTCCAGCGCACCGACCGACTCGGTACCTACGCCTCTTCGCTCGGCCAGGAAGCCGTCGGTTTTGGCGCTGGTTTTGTCATGAAGCCGGATGACGTACTCCTGCCCTCGTTCCGAGAGCATCCGGTTCAGCTCTGCCGGGGGGTTACACCCGAGGAACTGTTTCTTTACTGGGGAGGCGACGAGCGGGGTTCGAATTTCGCCGGGCCGCGCGAGGACTTTCCAGTCAGCATTACCGTCGGCGGGCACGCCCCACATGCCGTGGCGCTGGCGTTCAAGCTTCGGGACGAGCCTCGGGCAGCCGCTATCGCTCGACCGCTGCTTCGTAGTTCGGGAAGGAAGCGATGTGACCCTGATCGCCTGGGGGGCGATGCTGGCGCAAACTGTCTTGGCCGGGGAGCGGCTCGCTGAGTTGGGGGTGGCTGCGGAAATCATCGACGTGGCGACCTTGAAGCCGTTGGACACGGCAACCATCCTTGCCTCCGTCGAGCGCACCGGACGCGTGGTGATTGTCCATGAAGCCGCCGTAAGCTGCGGCTTTGGTGCGTTGGTGTTGCCGGACTTCGTCGTAAACTCTGGCGGCGTCATCTGTGCCGCGGTCGAATATCATCAGGGCAGCGAGGCTCAGGCGCTCGCGACGATTGAAGAGAAAATCCGCACCAACACCCTGGCCGTGCTGAAGCGGGCGGCCGCAGATGGCGTGTTACCGAGGGCGGCGGCACTCGAACTTGCCGGGGAACGGGTTGGACGTGCCATGTCCTTCAGAAGAACCTTCTGACCCTGGCATCCGCGAGTGGGTGCGGGCCTTCATCGCATTCCGGTACTGTCGTTCTACCGCTGGAATCGACGGAATCACCAGCGGACTCGAGGTTTGGCACGGGATTGAGTCCAGCATCCGCCACTCGAATAGCAAATGGATTGCGCGCCAAGTGCGGCGCTTTGTCACGCCGATGGCTCCAAGATTGGCGTTTGCCGTGTAGCAGACCGCAGGCTCAGGGTACCCTGTCTTCCCAGTCCTCCCACTCCACCTCATGCGTTTTGAGATAGGTGCTGACAGCCCTGCCG
>CAWAOU010000013.1:0-203868 GCA_963783675.1 uncultured Gammaproteobacteria bacterium | reverse complement strand
AGGAGCGACCACGTTGAAGACATCGCGCTATCGCGGAAGGAACATTGTGGCGCATAGGTGTACAAAGGCGGCTGTGCTGGGTGAGAGGCCGATAAGACATTGGTGTGCTAGCACCCGACTAGGAGCGTGGCCCGGACTGTAATCGGCGTTAATCGCTGATGGCACGGCTTGCCGTGACCTCGAATGAAAGAGTGGATCTTCGCCGCAGTTCCCCCAGCACAACCGTAATTGGAATGTTGGAGGAAAATGCGATGGGTCGCAAACGTGGAAATCAACGACGCCTTGAGATTGTGCATCCGGACTGTGCGGGGATTGATATCGGCAAACGCCGCGTGTACGTAGCTGTCGGTCCCGAACGCAGTGAAGAATCGGTGCGCAATTTTGGCACTTTCACCGACGAGTATGAGGCCTTGGCCCAGTGGCTTGACGAGTGTCGGGTGCGCATCGTGGCGATGGAGTCGACGGGGGTGTACTGGATCGCGCTGTACGAATTGTTGGAACGACGCGGTTTTGAAGTGCATCTGGTCAATCCGCGTGCGACTAAGCAGGTCAGTGGTCGCAAAAGCGATGTGCTGGACTGCGAGTGGTTATGGCAATTGATGAGCTACGGCCTGCTCAAGGGGGCATTCAGGCCGCCGGATGAGGTGTGTGTGCTGCGTATTTATGCACGTGAACGCGCGCGGCTCGTGCGCGATGTCTCGCGCAGCGTTCAGCATATTCAAAAGGCACTGACGCAGATGAACGTGCAACTGGACACCGTGCTCAGTGACATTATGGGCATGACCGGTCAGCGCATCGTGCGGGCCATCGTCGACGGTGAACGCGATGGGGCGGTATTGGCGCGCCACCGTGACCGGCGGGTCAAAGCAGACCAGGCCACCATCGCGCGCAGCCTGCGCGGTAACTGGCGTGAAGAGCATTTGTTTTCGCTCAGCCAGGCGCTGGAGCGCTATGACTTCCTGCAAGCACAGCTGCACAGGTGTGAGCAACGCATCGGTAGCACGCTGCAAACGCTGGATGGCGCCCATGAGTTGGCCGAACAGCCGCTGGCCGTGCCCGCACGTAATGCAGGCGAACGCACTCTGCAACTGGCCCTGCGTCAAGTGTTGGGCGTGGACCTGACCGCCATCCCCACCATCGGTGTGGAAACCGCGTTAGTGCTCGCTTCCGAGATCGGTCCCGACCTGTCGCGCTTCCCTAATTGCGAGCACTTTTGCTCGTGGCTGACCTTGGCGCCGGGAACGCGCATCAGCGGCGACAAGAATTTAGGCGGGCCACCGCAACGGCGTGTCAATCGCGCCGGCCAAGCGTTGCGCGTCGCCGCGTCCACGGCGCGCACCAGCCAATCGTTCATTGGTGCATCGCATCGCGCGCGACTGGCGCGTCTGGACACCCCACGTGCCATCAAAGCGACCGCGCACCAACTGGCGCGCCTGATCTACGCGATGCTGACTCGCGGTGAGGATTACGTTGAGCGCGGCATGGCCGCCTTCGAAGCCGAACGCGAAGGGCGCCGACTACGTGCCCTACAGCGCAAGGCTCATCAACTGGGGTTTCAACTCGTACAAACAGACCCAGAATTAACAAACCAAAAATCAGTGGCTTAGTTTATGTTCCATGAAAGTCTGTCGGATTTAACGCTGTTCGGCTGCAAATCCACGGATGGCGATCAACTCACCTTATCGCGCTCGTTAAATAGCCCTGCTATTCGCCTTGCCCGATAAACTGATTTGATTCGCCCCCGATGAATTTTCGCTTCGAACGGTTCAATCCGACAGACTCCTAGGCGGACCTTCCCTGGTCAGCCAGCATCCGGTGCCCAGCGTGCGGCGGGTTCAATCCGTATTGACCTCAGGCGGATTGAGCGTTTTCCCGGCCCAGTTGCCGTGCCTCGTTTTCCCGACGGGCGTCGTCGATTTGATCCAGCACCGCGTCCACGTCCGCCGCGTGTTCGCGGCGGATCCGGCGGCCCGTGAGAACTGTGTCTGGGCGCAGATCACCCGCTTCATAGAGATTCCACATTTCGCGCGCGTAGTCGGTTTCCGCCAGTTCAGGGGCGGCCCGTGAAAAGGTCATGCGCATATTGCGCACGTCCCGCGCAAGCATGCGGTAGGCGTTGTTGTTGCCCGCGGCGTCCACCGCCTGGGGCAAATCGATGATCACCGGGCCCATCGGGCCCAGCAGAACGTTGAACTCGGACAGATCGCCGTGGATCAGGCCGGCGCACAACATGCGAACGATTTGCTCAATCATGAACGCATGCCACAGGCGAGCCTGTTCCTCCGTCATGTCCACTTCGTTGAGCCGAGGCGCGGGATTGCCATCCTCGTCCTGCACCAGCTCCATCAGCAGCACACCGTCATGGACCCCGTGGGGCTTGGGTACCCGTACGCCGGCCTGGGCCAGGCGATAGAGGGCCTCGACCTCGGCGCTCTTCCACTCCGCCTCCTGAACCTTGAGGCCGTGCCGGCTGCGTTTGCCCGCCGCCCGCGCGTCGCGGCTGCTGCGGGACTTGCGCCCTTCCCGGTACTCTGCAACCTTTTGGAAGCTGCGGTGCTCGGCCGATTTGTAGACTTTGGCGCAGAACAGTTCGTCACCGCGGGAAACGATGAAGACCGCGGCTTCTTTGCCGCTTTGAAGTTGACGGACGACCTTGTCCAGCAAACCGTCTTCGACCAGTGGCGACAAGCGCTTGGGAATTTTCATTGTCTGTTGGCTATCACTTCGGTTTTATTTTGCCTGTCGACACCTTTTGCGGTGATTGAGGCGGCATGGGGTTGCGAGTTTTGACCGCGCCGGCGGGGTTTTGTTTACCGGCTCTGTTTCTTGATCGCCTTGGCCGCCCGTTTTTCGGAAGGCGTCTTGGCGGGTTTCTTTTTGGTCTCTTTCTTTCGGTCCTGTCCCTTGCTCATGGGTTTTCTCCTGAGTCACACGGACTGGCAGTGTAAAGGGAATAGACAGCCAGGGCTTGCGAAATCGCCCATTTGGCGTATGAGTCGGTGTCTAGGGAACCTCTGATCTAATCGTGAACGTGCATTTCATCCTCCAATCTGCTTGGTCCAGAATAAATTACAGGTTCCCTAGGCGTCGACTGTAAGGCTGCAAAATGCACATCTCCGCAACACCAGGATTTTCTATATGCCTCGGGCGATCATGTTTGGTTCTTGTGACAAATAACGCCACGCCATGCACCTGATCTGCCCGCTGTGCCGCGAAACCCTGTCCCCTGACGGGCAATGCTATGCCTGCGCCAATGGGCACAGCTTTGATGTTGCCAGGGAGGGTTATATCCACCTGCTGCCGGTGCAAAAAAAGAAGTCTAAGGCGCCGGGGGATGACAAGATGATGGTGGCTGCCCGCGGCCGGTTTCTTGGCTCGGGTCACTATCAAGCGATTTCCGACGCCGTCAATCGGCTGGTTGAACGCTCTCTGGATACGAGTCGACCGGATCCGGTAACCATCATCGATTCCGGATGCGGTGACGGTTACTACACCGTTCGTCTGCGGGATTACCTGGCACAGCAGAATGTCGTCACCGATATGGTTGGTGTCGATATCTCGAAATTAGCCTGCCGCGCGGCAGCTAAACGCTGTCGGTCCACAACATGGCTGGTGGCCAGCAGCAGCGATATCCCGGTACAAGAGCACAGCGCAGATCTCATACTTTGCCTGTTTGCACCCATCCAGGGACCGGCGTTCAAGCGTTGCCTCCGCTTTGGAGGAACCCTCGTGGTTGCCTCGGCCGGACCGGCGCATTTGCTCGAGTTGCGCGAATTGCTCTACGACACGGTCGATACCCGAACCTTGGATCCCACTCGACTGCTGGCGCCACAGTTCTCCGTTCACACCTGCGGTCAGACCCATGTCCGTTACGCCATAGACCTGGATGACTCCGAGGGCATCCAGGACTTGCTGGCTATGACGCCGCACTACTGGCGCACCGCGGCTGAAAAAAAGGATCGACTCAACAGCCTCGGCAAGTTGTCGGTCGGTGTCGACATTCAGATCAGTTGCTACTCGGTACTAGGGAAGGTCTGATCAATTGCTGCGATCGCGCCGGGGTCTTTGCGCTCTCTCGTACAAGGCGCACCGAGCGAAGTTGGCTTGTTGCCAATGAGTGAGGTGCAACGCGGTACGAAGGGCGCAAAGGCCCGGCCCCTCTGGGGTTTCGCCCACAAGGGCGCATCTGCAGCGTTCCCCGGCTTGGCCATAGAATGACTATGGCGCTGCGCCGGGGGCCTCGCATCTGCGCCCTTGTGGACCGAAACGCGATTCGTATCAATTGATCAGACCTTCCCTATTCGATGACCGTTGACATAGGCTTCCAGGGTAGCCGTGGTGCCGTTGTTTGACAGGGAGGTCAGGGCCGAGCGAAATGCCGCGGCGAAAACCGGATCGGCTGACACTGGGCCGAAGATGTCCGTCATCTCCAGAAATGCGCCGGGTTCGCTGAGTGCCCGTGTCGCATGTTGCCGCAAGTCGGTCAGCGTTAACGTCAACCAGCGTGATGGGTTGACCGTCGTCGCGAGTGCCGGCGCAGTAGCGGCACCAGAGTGCCACTTCCAGCGCCAGGCCATCGACCGACAGCCCTTTGTCCAGACGGTCCGCAATGGTTGGCAGAATGAACTTTGGTTGCCGGTTCGAGCCGTCCAGGCAGAGCCGCGGGATCGTGTCGCCCATCTTCGAATTGGCGAAGCGTTGCTCGATCACGGCCAGATACTCGAGGAAATCCACACCGGGCACCGGTGGCACGGTGGGTATGATCTCTTCTTTTTCCAGCTTCTCCAGAAACGCCCGGATCAGGGGATCGTTCATAGCGTCATGGACATAGTGGATGCCCATCAACGCGGCTGGGTAGCCGATCGCGGCGTGGCCGCCGTTCAAGATCCGCAGCTTCATCAATTCATAGGGCGCGACATCCTCGACAAACTCGACACCGACTTGTTCCAGCGCCGGGCGGCCCTGGGGAAATCGGTCTTCCAGAACCCATTGGCGAAACGGTTCGCACACAACCGGACACGCGTCCTCGATGCCGAAGTGCGTTCTGACCAACTCGCGTTCGCGTGCGCCGGTTGCCGGCGTGATGCAATCGACCATGCCGTTCGGGAAGGCAACTTCGCGCGCTATCCAATCGGCCAGTTCCACCGAATTGGACCGGGCCAGACCCACCACGGCCTGCCGGGTGACGTGGCCGTTTCCAGGCAGATTGTCGCAGGACATGATCGCGAACGGGGCCAAGCCGGATTCCCGCCTTTCACGGAGGGCCGCGATTAGCATGCCGAACACCGTCCGCGGATGCTGTGGATCGGCAATGTCGCCCACGATGTCGGGATGGTTCGCGTCGAAACCGCCGGTCGTCGCATCCACGAAATAGCCGGCTTCCGTCACGGTCAGGGACACGATGCGAATCTCCGGCCGGGTCAGGGCATCGATCAAGCTCCGGGGCGCGACTTCGACGAAATCGATCAGCGACCCGCAGATGCGCGCCGAATAGCCGCGGGGGTCCAGCTCGACAATGGTGCTGAGCCAATCCTGGGCGGCGAGTTGATCCCGGATGTGTGCGTCCTGGGGCATCACGCCGGCACCGACGATGCCCCAGTCGTGGTCCAGGCCGATGTTGAACAGCCGGTCGAGAAACACTGCCTGGTGTGCACGGAAGAAATTTCCCACGCCGATGTGGAGGATGCCGGGTGTAATGGTATCGCGGTCATAGCCTGGTGGCGCGACGTCTTCCGGCAACTGGGCGAGGCATTCCTGGTTCAGTTTGATCGCCATGGTCAGCTCATCCAGTTTCCGCCGTCGACATTGATCGTTTGCGCAACGATGTAGTCGCTGTCAGGGCTGGCGAGGAATAACGCCATGCCGGTCAGGTCTTCGGCCCTGCCCATGCGCCCGTACGGAACCGCCTCGCCCACAAGGCGCCGCTTTTCCCCCGGGGGCCGGTTCTCGTACTTCGCGAACAGGGCATCGACGCCGTCCCAGTGCTCGCCGTCCACCACGCCCGGTGCGATCGCGTTCACGTTGATCCCGTGCGCAATCAGATTCAGCCCGGCGGATTGAGTCAGGCTGATGACCGCTGCTTTGGTGGCGCAATAGACCCCGACCAGGGCCTCCCCGCGGCGCCCTGCCTGACTCGCCATGTTGATGATTTTTCCGCCTTTGCCGCGGGCAATCATCGAGCGTGCAACGGACTGCAGCATGAACAGGGTGCCGGCAACATTGATCGCAACCAACCGATCGAAGCTATCCCGTGTTATCTCGACGATGGGCGCCATGTCGAACAGCGCAGCGTTGTTCACCAGGATGTCAATGCCGCCAAATTGTGTTTCGACGGTGCTCACCGCCTGGTCGATGGAGTCCTGTTTGCTCACGTCGAGATAGACTGCGCTGGCTCGATCACCGATCTCCGCGGCGGCGCTTTTGGCGGCGTCCAGGTTGATGTCGGCAATGGCAACCCTCGCCCCCTGGGCCACGTAGGCCGCCGCGAATGCCTTTCCGATTCCCCGGGCCGCGCCGGTGACAATGGCGGACTTGCCGGACAGCCTGCTCATGCGATGGCGTTTCCGTCGGCGGCGAAACGATAGATTCGGTCTGCCCGGGGTGTGAGATAGACACGATCACCGTGATGCACATCGAATTCGCCACTGGTGCGCGCCGTCATACCGCCGATGCCATCGACCGTAAGATGCAGGAAGGTGTCGGATCCGAGATGTTCCGCCACGCCAACGGTGCCCTGCCAGGTCCCTTCGGTTTTCGACAGCGACAGGTGCTCGGGGCGGACGCCGGTAACGGCCGCATCGTGCTTGGCGGCCTCTGCACCCTCTATGAAGTTCATCTTGGGCGAGCCAATGAATCCGGCCACGAAACGATTTCTGGGCTTGTGGTAGAGATCCAGGGGAGAGCCGACCTGCTCGATCCGGCCGGCCTGCAGGACCACGATCTTGTCGGCCATGGTCATCGCCTCGACCTGATCGTGGGTTACGTAGATCATGGTCGTCTTGAGTTGCTGGTGCAGCTCGGAGATTTCCAGGCGCATGTTCACGCGCAGTGCCGCGTCGAGGTTCGAAAGTGGCTCGTCGAACAGAAAAGCCGCCGGGTCGCGCACGATGGCGCGGCCAATGGCAACACGCTGACGCTGCCCCCCTGAGAGCTGACCCGGGCGCCGGTCGAGGTAGTCCGTGAGGTTCAGCACGCTGGCCGCGCCCTCCACCTTCTTGTCGATCTCCGCTTTATCCATTTTCGCCATCTTCAGCGGGAACCCGATGTTCTTGCGCACGCTCATGTGCGGATACAGCGCATAGGATTGGAACACCATGGCGAGGCCGCGCTTGGCGGGTGCGATTCTGGTTGCGTCTTGCCCGTTGATTTCGACGACTCCGCCGGAGACATCCTCGAGCCCGGCAATGAGCCGCAGCAGCGTCGATTTGCCGCACCCTGAGGGGCCCACGAACACGACGAACTCACCTTCTTCGATCTGAAGGTCAAGACCGGGAATCACGGTGGTGTCGCCAAAAACCTTGGAGACCTGTTTCAGACTTATGCTACCCATGTCGCGTCTCCTGTTACTTCACGGCGCCGAAGGTCAGGCCGCGAACCAGTTGCTTCTGGCTGAACCAGCCCATGATGAGGATCGGGGCGATTGCCATCGTGGAGGCCGCCGAGAGCTTGGCGTAGAAAAGGCCCTCGGGGCTCGAATAGCTTGCGATGAAAGCAGTCAGCGGCGCCGCCTTGGCCGCCGTGAGATTGAGCGTCCAGAACGCCTCGTTCCAGGACAGGATGACGTTCAGCAGCAGGGTCGAGGCGATGCCCGGTACCGCCATGGGCGTGAGGACGTGGATGATCTCGTCACGCAGGCTCGCGCCATCCATCCGCGACGCCTCCAGAATCTCACCGGGGATTTCCTTGAAGTAGGTGTAGAGCATCCACACGATGATCGGCAGGTTGATGAGGGTGAGCACGATCACCAGGCCGGTGCGGGTATCGAGCAGGCCGGTGTCGCGAAACATCAGATAGATCGGGATCAGGACGCCGACCGGCGGCAGCATTTTTGTGGACAACATCCACATCAGTACGTCCTTGGTCCGAGGCGTCGGCGAAAACGCCATTGCCCAGGCCGCGGGCACGGCGATGATCAGCCCCAGCAGCGTCGAGCCGAGGGAGATGACCACCGAATTCATGAAATGCCGAAAGTAGTTGGAGCGTTCCTGCACCTCGCCGTAGTTTTCCAGCGTCCACTCGAAGGCAAACAGCGAGGGGGGTGAAGCAATGGCCTCGGCCTCGGTCTTGAAGCTGGTGAGGATGGTCCAGAAGATCGGAAAAAAGATCAGCAGGCCCACGCTCCAGGCGACGATGGTGACCACCCAGCGGCGTTGAGTCGAGGTTGCACGTGCCATGGTTCAGACCTCCAGGTTCTTGCCGATCATGCGCATCAGGAAGATGGCGACGATGTTGGCCAGAATCACGGCCACGATGCCGCCGGCTGAGCCGCCCCCTACGTCGAACTGGAGCAGCGACTGCGCGTACACCAGATAGGTGATGTTGGTCGAGGCATAGCCCGGCCCGCCATTGGTCGTGACCAGAATTTCGGCGAAGATCGACAGCAGGAAAATCGTCTGGATCAGGATCACAACGGTGATGGCCCTGGAGAGATGCGGCAACACGATGTGGATGAACTGAGACACCGGCCCGGCGCCGTCCATCTCCGAGGCTTCTTTCTGCTCCGAGTCCAGCGACTGCAGCGCGGTCAATAGAATCAATGTGGAAAAGGGCAGCCATTGCCACGCGACGATCAGGATGATCGAAAACAATGGCGATACCGCGAGAAAATCGTAGGGTTGCATGCCGAGCAACTTGGCGGCGTGAGCGAACAGCCCGTTCACCGGGTTCATGAACATGTTCTTCCACACCAGCGCCGAGACCGTGGGCATGACGAAAAAGGGTGCGATCACGAGAATGCGCACGATGCCCTGGCCAAAGAAGGGTTGGTCCAGAAGCAGTCCAAGCGCAATGCCGCCGATCACCGTAATCGTCAACACACCACCGACCAGCAGCAGGGTATTGCCCATGGCGCTGAAGAACGCCGGGTCGGTCAGGAAGAAGCGATAGTTCATCAACCCGGCCCATTCTTCGGTCCCGGGCATCAACAGGTTGTATCGAAGGAACGAGAAGTAGATCGTCATCGAGAGCGGTATGATCATCCAGCCGAGCAGCAGAATGACGGCCGGGGACATCATCAATCGCGCAGCCGTCCGAGTTTGTCGCGTGGACATCGGAGTGCCTCCTGGGCGCTGAGGACGTATGGGGGCAGTGGAGGGGACGTGTGTCCCCTCCACTATGACAGCCGGGCGACTGCTACTTGATGTAGCCGGCCTTGGTCATTTCGCGGACGGTAATCTGCTGGGCATTCTGGAGTGCCTGATCGACCGTCATGTTACCCGCGAGCGCGGCTGCGAATTGCTGGCCGGTTGCCGTAGCGATGCCCTGAAATTCCGGGATCGCGACGAATTGGACACCCACGTAGGGCACGGGCTTGACAGTGGGTTGGGTGGGATCGGCCGAATTGATGCTCTGCAGCGTCATTGCGGCAAATGGAGCGGCCTCGAGATAGGCCGGATTCTCGTACAACGACGTCCGTGTGCCCGGCGGAACGTTGGCCCAGCCCTCTTTGGATGCCACCAGGTCCAGATATGTCTTGCTGGTGGCCCAGGCTACGAACGCCTTGGCGGCGTCGGCCTTCTCGGTACCCGCCGGGATCCCCAGCGACCAGGCCCACAGCCAGTTGCCGCGCTTACCCAGACCGTTGTCCGGGGCCAGCGCGAATCCGACCTTGTCGGCTACCGTGGAATCGTCCGGATCGGTCACGAACGATGCGGCGACGGTCGCGTCGATCCACATGCCGCATTTCCCGGTTTGGAACAGCGCAAGGTTCTCATTGAAACCGTTGGAGGAGGCGCCGGGAGGGCCTGCGTCGTTCATCAGCTTGACGTAGAAATCCAGAGTGTCCTTCCATTCCGGCTGGTCGAATTGAGGGGTCCAGTTCTCGTCGAACCATCGGGCGCCGAAGGAATTGGCGGTGGCGGTGAGAAACGCCATGTTTTCGCCCCACCCGGCCTTGCCCCGCAGGCAGATACCGTAGATCTCGTTGCCCTTGTCGGTCATTTTACGCGCGGCGTCGGCGATGAAGTCCCAGCTCGGCGCTTCGGGCATGGTGAGCCCTGCCTTCTCCATCAGATCGGTCCGGTACATCACCATCGAGCTTTCGCCGTAGAAGGGCGATGCGTACAGCGTGCCATCCACGGACAGGCCGTCGCGGATGGCCGGTAGCAGATCGTCGACATCGTAGTCCGCGCCCAGATCGTCCAGCGCCACCAGCCAACCCTGTTTTGCCCAGATCGGCACCTCGTAGGTGCCGATGGTCATGACATCGTACTGACCACCCTTGGTGGCGATGTCGGTCGTCACTTTTTGCCGCAACGCGTTTTCTTCCAGCGTGACCCATTCGAGCTCTATGCCGGGATTTTTTGCGATGAAATCGTCCGCAAGCTTCTGCATGCGGATCATGTCGCCATTGTTGACGGTGGCGATGGTCAGGGTCTCGGCGAGCGCCGGTGAGACCGTCAGAACGAGAGCGCATGCGCCCATTAGAACGCGAACGAAGTACTTCATCAGTTTCTCCTCAAGCCTCTAACGGGCATTTGCCAATATCCTGAGCAAATACTCACACGCGGGTCCTGAGCTGTCAACCGGGGTGTGGTCACGCATGAGAAATGGTGTCTGAGAAAGTGGAAACTCTTTATAGAACAATATTTTATGAATTATCTCGTGTGCTTACCGATCGAGTAATAGTTCGGCGGTGAGCTCGTTTGTGATCAGTGAATTGATCAATCGGCCTCGCAGCGCACTCAGAATTGCATCTACTTTGTTGTGCCCAGCGGCGATGCCAAACACGGGCTTTTCCGAGTTGGCCTGTATCGGGGCACTGGCCACGCGGTCGTTGGTAAATCCGTCGATGATCACGCCTTCCCGGTCATAGACCCATCCCACGATTTCCCCCGCGGCCCCCGCTTTCTTGTAGGCCCGAAGTTCCTCACGGGTGATGAAGCCGTCATCCAGCAACGGCACATCGTCGCCCATCTGGCCGATACCCACGAACGTGGCGTCGGCCTGTCTCGCCAATTCGAGAATGCTGCGTACTGGCTTTTGATTCTGCAGGATGCTGCGTTCCTCGGTGGTGGTTGCGATCACCGGCAGCGGCATGGGGTAGTGGGGCGCGTTTACAGTATCGGCGATACGAATAATGACATCGTATGCCGAGGCCGAACCGTCGGATGCCATGTTGCCCACCAGCGATACAATCCTGTGCTGGGGGCAATCCATCGGTGTGAGCTGCGCGACACAGGCTCTGAGCGTCCGCCCGGTGCCGACGGCGAGGATGCGCGGATGGACCGATTTCAGGCAGCGCTCCATTTCGCCGGCACCCGCCTGGGCGATGCCCAGTGTGGACGAGGATGATTCCGGATCGCTGGGGACCACTTCGCATGTCTCAAGGTCGAAGCGCGCCTTCAGACGGTGGCTCAATTCCATGCACTGGGCGATCGGATGGTCGAGTCTGACCTTGATCAATTTCTGGCTGACCGCGAGGGATACCAGGCGCTGAGCGGACTGGCGGGACACACCCAGTTTTCGAGCGATCTCGTCCTGGGTGTTGCCCGCAACATAGTAAAGCCAGCCGGCGCGCGCGGCGTCGTCGAGCCGGGTGGACTCATTGTCTGATTTTCCGCTCATGGTCGAACTTTATCGCCTTCCCGCCGCAACTCGGGCGCCAGTTCAAAAAAATCGGACCAGCGGTCGAATACCGGTATCCGCGCCAGCTCATCGGGTGTCCTCTGAGGTGCAGATTTCAGGTGGCTGCCGCCCATGAATCGCCATACCGGCATGTCCGCCGCCACCGCGGCCTCCAATCCGGAAAGGCTGTCCTCGATAACAAGACAACGGCGCGGTTCCACGCCCATGGACCGTGCGGCGTGGAGGAACAGATCCGGCGCCGGCTTCCCCTTGGCGACTTCCGAGGCCGAAAAAACACGCCCGGCAAACCGTTCGGCAAGGCCCGCCAGTTCCAGGGAGCGTTGGACTCTGATCGGGCTGCTGCTGGTTGCTACGCATGCCCTTACGCGGAGATCGCTCAGCACCCCTTCAACCCCGTCCATCGAGCGCAATTCGGTTTCGAACGCGGTGAGGAGCGTGCAACGGTGTTGATTCTCAAAGTCGGGTGGCAGGGTGATGTCAAAACGGTTACCGACTTCCGAAACCACCCAGGGGAAGCTGCGGCCCAGGAAGTGTTGCTGAACGTAGTCGAAATCAACCTGTATCCCGACCGTTTCGAGCTGCTTGATCAGGACCTTAGCGCTGATGATCTCGCTGTCGACGAGCACGCCGTCGCAATCGAAGACCACAAGTTCAATCTCCGGTTTAAGTACTGAACCGGCCTGCATGTCCGCCACCCCTGAAAATTCGATCCGGCGCGGGGTTGTCCCCCGATTGGCGCGATATTGGGTTTCGCCAGCGACATCCTGCGCTACGGTTTGGACCGGCCGCAAGTCGGGTTGATCGCGCCTGTGTTGCGGCGCGATGATGATTTGAAACTCAAAGCCATTCGCTGCGATTGCCCGTCTGCGGAAACTGCAGCGGCTGGCCTTGGCTATCCAGACGTCGATATCGATCCAGAAGATGCTCCGCGTCTTCGGGCACGTCCCCTTCCAGCACGCCCCCCCGGCGCAGCAACTCCGCAGCAGCCGATTCCACCGCCGACTGAGGCTGTCCTTCGTCCCTCAACCAGTGCAGATACTTGATGATCCGGAATCCGTTCAGCCATTGAAAAAATCGCTGCTCGAAGGTTGCTGCCGACGCGGCGTTTGCCCGCATCTGGTCCACTCTTTCCCGAAACCCGTTGTGATCGAGATAGCGTGCGAGATCGGGGGATATCCAGCCAATTGCGGTGGCGTTCGACGAAGGCGTTTGCCACAGTTCGGGGGTTCGCGGGCAGAGTGTGCGGAGGGCGTCGAACGCCGCCAGCGGGTACACCTCCCAGACGTCCTTCTCACCTGTTATCCAGTCGCTCAGGGCGCGCCCGGTTCCGAATGGAACCCGGTGGGAGATGCGGGCGGACGGGTAAACCGTCGTGGTTCTCAGTTCACTGAATCTGCCCAGTGCCATGATCTTGGATAGAAAATAAAAATCCTCCCCGCCGCGGCGACGGTTCATGCCCCCTTCTCGTTGGTAGACATCGCTGCGCACCGCCATGCTCGAGCCTACGGTCTGGTATGCGTGGGGAAATCCGGCGTAGCGCAACGCATGGACGTAGTAGCGCAGGTACAACTCGTAGCGAGCGATGCCGCCGCGCTGCCGCAGGGTATCCGAATGCGGGCTTAGCGGATGTTCATAGTAGATCGAACAGGCCGGGGTCTTGGGGTGTGCTCGGAAGTGCGCCACCAGTTGTTGCAAATAGTCTCGGCGCCACCATGCAATCCGCGTCCAGGCAGGCGATGATTCCGGCATCGTTCCGCGCCCGTCCGAATCGAGCAACCGCCTCGTCCATGATGAGTTTGCGTGCCAGCCCGACACCGGCATGGCGTTTGGGCAATGCGGGATAATCCAGCGCATGGATGCGATAGCCCGGTATCGAATGCTGGGCGGCGTAGTCGCTTGCTTGTTCAAAGTACCGGGCATGGCGTGTCTTCAGCTCTGGCGGGCTGTCTTCCGGCCGGTTCACCCCAATGATGATCTCCACCGCATCCTCTGTACGGGGGCAGGCGCAGAGCGATTCCAGTGTGCGCAGCAGATCCGGCTCGTCATGGGCGGGGATGGTGACGACCAGAGCCAGGCCCGGATCGGGTTCGGTGTCGATCTGGAGGGGCGAAAGTTGATGTTTGCGCAGGTATTCAGTACCGTCCCACCGGCTCGTTATTGCTGTTTCATCTCACGCGTTCTACCGGTCTGGGCTGCTGAATTGGCTAAGAAATCCGTCGACCTGATTGTTGCCACTGACCCGGGTTGGGTCGCTCAGATACTCGATCATTTCGATGAGTTTCTTCAGGACCACGCCAACTGCGAACGAAAGGCATCCGCTCTTGCCATGAGCATGGTGGTCAAGTATCCGGACCGCACCAAGATCGTGCCCCGGCTGATCGAATTGGCCCGGGAGGAGCTCGAGCACTTTGAGCAAGTCTACCGGATCATGGAGTCGCGCGGCCTGCCCTTGCTCAAGGACGCCCCCGATCCCTATGTAAACCAGCTTCTGCAGCACTGCCGCCACGGCCGCGACGAGCGTTTCCTCGACCGTCTGCTGATTTCCTCGTTGGTGGAGTGCCGGGGAGCGGAACGCTTCAAACTGATATTCGGTGCGCTGGAAGATCCGGAACTCAAGGGCTTTTATCGCGACCTGGCCGGTTCCGAGGCCAAGCACGGCCATCAGTTTGCCGAAATGGCGCTGGAATATTTCGACCCGGACACGGTTTACGGCCGTCTCGCTGAGTTGGCCGATGCAGAGTCGGACATCGTCGTCAGCTTAGAGTGGCGTCCTTCCCTGCACTGAATCTACTGTGTTGCAGCCCACTCGGACGCGTCCAGCCCCAAGCCCAGCCCCCGCAGGCCTGCCGTGCCCTTGGCGGTGACCGTCACCGCGCGGCTGCGGGGCAAGTGTTTTAGCCACGCCAGTTCGAACAGCCGCTCGGTCAGCGCCGCCCCCAGCGCGCCGCCCAGATGGTGGCGTCGTTCGCTCCAGTCCAGGCACTTGCGGGCGAACATTCTGCGGCGCTGATGCACTGCCGTCAGATCGATCCCCAGCCCGGTCATGATGCGCGCTCCGGCTGGGGTCAAGCTGTATCCATTGTCGTCCTCCCCCAGGTGGCGTTGGGCCACCAGGGATTCGGTCAAGGCAACGCCGAGTCGTCCCGCCAAATGGTCATAGCAGGTGCGCGCCTGTGTGATCGGGTCACGGCGGACTGCGCCCAGCCCCGGTCGTGCGCCCCGCCGGGTGGCGAGCACCTCCAGGGCTTCTAAAGCCTCGGCCACTTCGCTGCTCGCGATGCGAAAGTAGCGATGCCGACCCTGTGGCTCCACCACCAGCATGCCGCCCTCCACCAGACGTTTCAGATGGGTGCTGGCGGTTTGAGGGGTCACCGCGGCCGCCATGGCCAGTTCATTGGCGGTCCAGGCCCGTCCGTCATTCAGTGCCTCCAGCATCACAGCTCTGGCCGGGTGCCCGATCAGAGCGCCAATCGCGGCGAGGTTGGGTGCTGCACTCATATTGGGTCGCTCACGGTGCCGGGGGGTGTGCTCACTCTAGCGGTGCGGCCTCGATTTGGCTACAGAGACACTTCGAGCTGGATCGAAGCATGGATGCGCTCGGCGTCTCTACTCTGTCTCGCACCCATTCATGGAGCAGTACAGATGGAAACCACCGCACCTACCCAACCCACGCCGATTCGGCACGCCAACACACGCAAACACGGCGCGTCCTTTATGTTCCGGCTGATCGCTGCATTCCGGCGCGCCGCCGCGCGACCGGAGCTTATGCGGCTCGGTGAGCACCGGCTACGCGATATTGGCCGCGACAGAGATGAAGCCCTGCGTGAAGCACGCCGGCGTTATATGAGCGGGTCTGTTCCCTGGTGAGGGCAGGGCATCCGTATCCGGGGCACCACATGGCATCAGGCGCCATTCGGACGATCGCCGCCGCGTCTTGGATCAATCCCCGTATGGCGATCATCAAACTCGTCGGCTATTTCCGCGACGGTGCTGGTCCAATCGATCATGGGCCCAATCGGCATGCACTGTTGGATGCGGTCTGGCCGTGGATCGCTGCGACGGATGGCGAGCAGACGAACGCCATACATGACTGTGTTTTTTGCGTGGGTGATCTGATGACCTACACGCCCAGAAATGGCCACCCAACCAGCGCGGTGATGTAGAATTGAGTTAACCGATGCGCGTTTTAGTGCTGGTACCAGCGAGGGTTTGAGTTGCACCTTGCTCATTAGCATCTCGCTTGTTTGCCTTGGGCCAACTTCGCTCGGTGCCTTGTGCCAGAGAGCGCAAAGACGCCGGCGCGATCGCAGCAATTGTTCATACCTTCCCCAGGGAAGCTGAAGTCCTGGAAGGCGCAGATGCTCTGCTCGCAGACAGCGGTGCCAACGGTCGCGCCGCAAGATCGCGGTACCCAAAGATTCACGGGAGATCAGTAATGCTGCAACGAAGTTCGAGTCCCAACCTGTTGGCCGTCGCTGCGCTAGGCGCGGCCCTCGTCCTGGTCGTGCCGGTTTACGCTCAGTCCGAAGCCGACTGCGCCGCCCGTGCCGATCGCGCGGCTCGCGATTCATCGGGTGCGTTCGGTGGCGCGGTGGTCGGTGGTGCGGGGGGCGCAGCCTTTGGCGCCATCGTCAGCGACAAGAGTAGTAAAGGTGCCAAAAGGGGCGCCGCGCTCGGGGCGATCGCCGGGGGCGCCACCGGCGCCTATCGGAAAGACCAGACCTATAAACGCGTCTTTGACGACTGCATGGCCGGTCGTTGATTCGACAAACCACCTGCAAGGGGACCATCTCATGTTCAGACTGAATCTAGGTATAATCACGGCCGCGGCACTTGCCGCTTTGTCTCTAACCGCCGTAGACGTTTTCGCCGACGAGCCGTCGAGCACGAAACAGGATCTCGGGGCTTTCTCGTGCAAAGACACCATGCGCCTGTCGGGAGACGATCGGGAAATCGCCTTGGCCCTTGCACACGGTTACGTGCTTGGCAAAAAAGGCACAACCCAGTACGACGTGGAGGTACTGGCACAAATAACGGACCAGTTCATCGACTACTGCCTGGATCATCCAACCGATAATGCCCTGGAGTCCTTCGAAAAGCTCGCCAAGTAGGCGCGAGTCATCGAGCGCGCCGCGGCTAGCCGAACATCGACACCACCGTGAGACCACTGATGTAATGAAGGTCCTTGGTGTGGTTGAACCGATGAGGTAACGGCCGAAGTATTCCAGGCCTGTTAGCGATGTCGGCGTTTGCGGCTATGGGTGGAGCGGGAGAATGGCGCCCCGCCCGACGCTGCTAGCGCAATCTGTCGACCGGCGGTCCTGTCCGCGTACAGTCGGCAAACAAGGAGTCTCATACCCAGCTGGCTTTGCCCGTTTGGCGTTCAGACGAGGTCCCGCGGGGACATACGTCCAGTCGCTGCTCAACCAGGAGTCGTAGCAATGAAAATGAAGGGTCTGCTGCATAGATCGTTTCGCGCCGTACTGTGTGTTTTCGTTGCCAGTCTGGCGGGCGGCCAGGCTATAGCCGGCACCGCGGAACTCAACGTCAGCGCCGAGGCGGCGCTGACCAACCTCTACTCGCACATACCGGTGGCAAAGGAGCTATCAAAAAAGGCGACCGCGGTGCTGGTGTTTCCGTCCATTATCAAGGCCGGATTCCTGGTCGGAGGCGAGTACGGCGATGGTGTTATGCGCAAGGACGGCAAGCCCACGGGCTACTACCGGACCGCGGGCGTATCGTATGGTCTGCAGGCCGGGGCGCAGGATTTCGGTTATGCGCTGTTTTTCATGGACCCGAAGTCGTTGGCTTATCTCGACAGTAACGATGGCTGGGAACTGGGCACCGGCCCCAGCCTGGTCGTGGTGGACCAGGGCATGGCCGCCAATCTAACGACCACGACAATCCAAGAAGGCGTCTATGCGTTCGTTTTCGGTCAGTCCGGCCTGATGGCCGGCATAGGCATCCAGGGCAGCAAGATTACGCGGATCGATCCGGGCAACTGAACGATCCTGTGTCGCCCGCGGTATCGTTCACGGTCGGCGCTCAGTGTGTTCAGAAGCTGATACACAATCGCAGTGCGTCGTGCAGGGCGGCGTGTATATTGCGGCTGGCCACGGCGTCCCCGACGCGAAACAGCTGATAGCGGCCTTCCGGGTTGCGGGTGATCGCCTGCGGGCGGCACGTCACCAGGGCGTCCAGGTCGATTTCCCCTTGGTTGCGGGATCCCTGTTTGAGTTCGTGGTACAGGTCGTCCAGGGCCAGGGTGCCGTGTTCCACCACCACCGCGTCCACGCTGCGTTCCACCGTCCGCCGGGTGTACTCGTTGTACAGCGCCGCCACCAGCCCACCATTTCGTCGCGCAACCGAGCTGAGTCGATGATTTAGGGTGAAGCGGGTTTCGGCGCCATGCAGGGCCTTGAAGTAGGCCGGGTAGTTGGTGCCGCCGATTTCCGGCGCCAGCACCCGTTCCGGCGTAACGAACTCCAGGTCAACGCCCTTGCCCACCAGGAACTCGGCGCAGCTCAGACCTGGATGGGCCCCGTTGTCGTCGAACAGCAGCACCCGGCCGGCGACGGCATCGCCGCCCAACACGTCCCAGCTGCTGAGCACCAGATCCGCCCCCGACTCCAGAAAATCCGTGTTGGGCAGGCCGCCTGTGGCGATCACCACCACGTCTGGGGTTTCGGCCAGCACATCGGAGGCTTCGGCGTATTGGTTGTAGCGCTGATCCACCCCCAGAATGTCCAACTCGCTGGCCAGCCAATCCGCGATGCCAATGATCTCCCGCCGACGGTCCAGCTTGGCCGCCAGGCGCAGCTGACCACCGGGTGCGTCCGCGGCCTCAAACAGGACCACCTCGTGGCCACGGGCCGCGGCCACCCGGGCGGCTTCCAGTCCGGCCGGGCCGGCGCCCACAACGACGACTTTGCGGGGCGCGCCGGGGCCTGTATCCAAGCTATGGGGCAGCAGTGCCTCGCGACCGGTGGCGGGGTTGTGAATACACAGTGCTTCGCCGGATTCGTAGATGCGGTCGATACAGTAGCCCACGCCCACGCAGGGACGGATGCGATGCTCCTCGCCGCGCTTGACCTTGGCCACGATGTGCGGATCCGCCATATGCGCCCGGGTCATCCCCACCAGATCCAGCAGTCCCTCGCCCAGGGCGTGACGCGCCGTCGCCACATCGGCAATGCGGGCGGCATGCATCAGCGGCAGGTCGGTTACCTCGCGCAGGGAGCGGGCCAGTTCAAGATAGGGCGCTGCGGGCGTACCCATGCCCGGGATCACGTGCGACAAACCCTCATCGGTGTCGATGTGGCCCTGGATGTAGTTGATGAAGTCGATGCCGCCGGACTCACTCAGACGGCGGGTGATCTCAAGGCCCTCGGTCTGGTCGATGCCCCCCGGCAGGTCTTCGTCTACCACCATGCGGATGCCGACCGCGAAATCCGGCCCGACACGGCGTCTGATTTCCGCCAGCACTTCCATGCCGAAGCGCATGCGGTTGTCCAAAGAGCCGCCGTACTCGTCGTCCCGTTGATTCCAGGCCGGGGACCAGAATGCATCGAATAGGTGGCCGTAGGCCTCAATTTCGATGCCGTCCAGGCCACCCTCGCGGCAACGCAGCGCGGCGTCTCCATAGGCTTTGATGACCCGCTCGATGTCGTGGGTTTCCATCACCTTCGGAAAGGATCGGTGGGCCGGCTCGCGCAGGGGTGAGGGGGCGATCACCGGCAGCCAATCGTCCTGGTTCCAGGCGGTGCGGCGGCCCAGGTGAGTGATCTGGCACATTACGGCAGTGCCGTGCTCGTGGACTGCGTCCGACAGTTCCCGGAACCAGGGCACGATTTCGTCCTTCCACACACACAGATTGCCGAAGGCCGGCGGCGAGTCCGGCGCGACGATGGCGGAACCGCCGATCATGGTCAGGCCGACTCCGCCCCGGGCTTTTTCCACCTGGTAGAGGCGATAACGTTCCTTCGGCATGCCATCCACCGAATAGGCCGGTTCGTGGCTGGTACTCACCACCCGGTTGGGCAGCGTCAGTCCCTTGAGCTGGAAGGGCTGCAGCAGCGGATCGTTTTGACTCATCGCCGGCTCCGGTTCTCAGTTGAGCGGCAGACGCAGATAGCGCCCGGGCGCCTCGGGGTGGTGAAAGTGACTCATGGGCCCATGGTCGACAAAATGCCGATGCCAGTGTGCCATGGCGTCCCGGTCCAGCGTCACCCCGAGTCCGTGACCTTCGGGCACGCGGATCACGTTGTTGCTCTGCCGGAAAGGCCCGCCCTCGATCACGTCGCCGACTTGCCAGCGAAACAGCGACTGGCTGGGTTCGTGGATCCACTGGGTGGCGGCGACCACGTGCAGATAGGCCGAGGTCATGATGCCCAAGTCGTTGGAATAGCACCAGAAGCCAACCCCCATGGCTTCGCAGGCGGCGATGAACTTGAGCGATCTCGAGATCCCGCCCAGGGCGGCGAAGTTGCAGACAAACGTGTCCGGTGCGCCCAGTGCCACGGCGCGGCGCAGATCCGGCACGTGGCTTGAGAAGGGTATGCTCGAGTGCTGGCGCAGGGCTGCCATCTCCTCGAAGGTGGCGACCGGGTCCTCGTAGTTTCGAATATCGAAGGGTTCGATCTCGCGCAGGACCCGGCGCGCCGTGGCCAGGGACCATTGCATGTTGGAATCCAGCCGGATCATCGCCTCCGCTCCCAGCGCTTCGCGCAGCAGCCGAACAGTGCGAATCTCCAGCGCCGGATCGCCCAGGATCAGTTTGCCTTCGAACAGGGTGCTGCCGTGGGCGGCGCGCATCGCCAGGCAGTAGTCCACCACGGCCTCGGGCGTCATCTCGCCGCCGGCGCCCTCATGTTCGGGCCGGAACGAGAAGTATTCTGTGAACGGTATGTCCTTGCGCACCGCCCCGCCCAGGAGTTTGTACAGCGGCAGTTCGAATACCTTGCCGCGGATGTCCCACAGGGCCAGTTCAACGGCGCCGAAGGCCACCGAGGAGGCGTTCTCACCGGTGTTGGCCGTGATCTGATAGGCCGGGACGCAGCGGGCCTCGCAGTCGGCAATGTCCAGCGGATCGGCGCCCACCAAGGCAGGTTTGAGCTCGTGCTCGATGACTTCACCGAAGTGCCACCAGGGCGCTTCACCCAGGCCCACTACGCCGGCGTCGGTTTCCACTTCAACGATGGCTTTTGATCCCCCGGGATACAGACCGGCGGTCCACCAGAACGGTGCATCGAAGGGAACGTTGACATAGGTGATCTTGATATCGGTGATTTTCATACGGACCTCGAATAGCGCTTGGCGGATGGTCAATACCAGGCGTCGGCCACACTGTTTTTGCGCCGGTTGATGAAATCCTTCAGGGCGTCGTCGATTGCCGGATCCAGCGGGGGCGGTTGGTAGTCGGCCAGGCGCTGTTGCCACGCCTTGTGCGCTCGCTGGTCGGCCCGCAGTTCGCCGCCCTCCTGCCACTGTTCGAACGATTCGTTGTCCGCCAGCATGGGCCGGTAGTAGGCCGTCTCGTAATTGGCCATGGTGTGACTGCATCCCAGGAAATGATGCCCTGGACCCACCTCCCGAAAGGCGTCCAGCGCCATGGCGTTGTCATCCAATGTGAGGCCGTTGGCGAACACGTGCATCATGCCCAGATGATCCAGGTCCAGCATGAACTTCTCGTAACCCATGACCAGGCCGCCCTCCAGCCACCCGGCGCTGTGCATGATGAAGTTGGCACCTGCCAGCAGCGTTGGCATCAGCGAGTCGGCGCTTTCCTGAGCGGCCTGAGCATCCGCCAGCTTGGCCGCGGTGATGGCGCCACCGCAACGCAGGGGCACGCCCAGGCGCCGCGCCAGTTGTCCCACCGCGAGATAGCCGATGGCCGGCTCCGGCATACCGAAGGTCGGCGCACCGCTCAGCAGGGACATGGAGCTGAGGAAGTTGCCCAGGATCGCCGGCGCGCCGGGGCGCACCAGTTGAATCAGGCCGATGCCGGCCATGGCCTCCGCCATGGATTGAGCCACCGCCCCGGCCACCGTCACCGGCCCCATGGCGCCGCCCAGGATAAACGGCACCACCACCGTGCATTGGTTGGCTGCGGCGTAGGTGCGCAGCGCGGCGCTCATGGTGCCGTCGTACACCAGGGGTGAATTGACATTGATGTTGCCCAGGATCACGCAGTCCCGCTCGACCCTGTCCTCGCCAAAAACGATCCGCGCCAGGTCAATGGAATCGGCCGCCCGCTCCGGCGCGGTCACCGAGCCCATGAAGGCTTTGTCGGAGTAGCGGATATGGGCGTAGACCATGTCCAGATGGCGTTTGTTGACGGCAACGTCTACCGGCTCGCAGATGGTCCCGCCGGAATGGTGCAGCCAGGGCGTCTGGTAGGCCAGTTTCACGAAGTTCTCGAAGTCCTGCATGCTGGCGTAGCGGCGGCCCTGTTCCAGGTCTCGAACGAACGGCGAACCGTAGGCCGGCGAAAACACCGTGTGTGCGCCGCCGATGACCACCGAGCGCTCAGGATTGCGGGCATGCTGGACAAAGGATCCCGGCGTGCTGCTCTGAATCAGTTCCCGCAACATGCCGCGTTCGAAGCGCACCCGCACGCCGTCCACCCGGGCGCCGGCCTCACGCCAGAGGCGCAGTGCCTCCGGGTCATCCCGGAACTCGACGCCGATCTCGTCCAGCAGGATGTCGACATGGTCCTCGATGCGGCTCAGCCCTTCTTCTCCGAGCAGCTCATAGGTTGGGATGCGGCGGGTGATATAGGCCGGTGCTCCAGACCCCGATTCGTCCCCGGCGATGCGTTGGGCGCGGCGCGCCTGTCGTGCTCCACCGTCCCGTCCACGTCTGGTGCGCAGCAGTTCGTCCGCCATCCTGGGAACCCTCGACCGCCCTTATGGGCCGTCTTCAATTTGGCCTGGAATAGACCGAACGCCAAGCATAAGCTCAGTATGACTGGGGTTTGGAGGGATGCCGCTTTATGCAATGGCCAAAATCAGTTTATGAGTGAGCTGCGGAAACTGATCTCATCCCCGTCTGCTCTGATCGCATTCGAGGCCGCGGCAAGGCTGCAGAGTTTTACCCGTGCGGCCGAGGAACTGGAGTTGAGTCAGCCGGCGATCAGCCACAGCGTGCGCCAGTTGGAGCGCCGTCTTGGCGTTCGCCTGTTCGAACGGGGTGCCCGCAGCGTGTCTTTGACTCCTGAGGGTCAATGGTTTTACGCCAGCGTGGCCAAGGGGCTGGGCCACATCGTACAGGCCGCTCTGCACTTGAAGCGCACCCACGGTCTCAGCGCCCAGGTCACCATCTCGGTGTCCACCGCCTTCGCCTCTCAGTGGCTGCTGCCGCGTATTGCCCGGTTCAGGAACGAGCACCCGGACATCGATCTTCGCTTTCAGACTTCGGATCGCGACGTGGCACTGGTGGCCGAAGGGATCAGCATTGGCGTGCGCCAGGGCGCAGGGGAGTGGCCAAGCTATCACGCCTGGCGCTTTGCCGAAGAACAGGTGTACGCGGTATGCAGCCCGGCCTTCCTGGCCCGTAACGGGCCCTGGTCTGGTCCGGAGGACCTAATCCGGGAGCCTCTGATCCATCTTGAGGAGCCGCACCGTGACTGTGTGCAGTGGAGCGACTGGTTCAACCAGTTCGGTCTTGACTATGAGCCGCCGGCCCACGGTTTGCGTTTGAACGATTACGCCCTGGTGCTGCAGGCGGCGCTGGAGGGTGAGGGAATTGCCCTGGGCTGGAATCATCTGATCAATCATCGGGTGCGCGACGGTGCTCTGGTTATGGCGGTGGGTGGTCGCTATCGTTCCGGCAACGCGTTTTACATTGTGACGCCCAGAGCCTGGCCGCTCAGCGACGCGACCCGCACGCTGCGGGACTGGATGCTGCTGGAGTCGGCCACTGAGGATGGTGGGCTACCGCCGACCAGGCCAGACGGTCAAGCGAAGGCAAGGGCGTAACGAGTGTAGTGTCCCGTCCTATCAGTTCGCAGCGTTTCAGAGTGCCCAGATCCGCCGATGCAAGGCGCAGCTGCGGATGGGGATTCGGCCATCAGGGCGCATCTGCACCCTGGTGGACAGAAACGCGATTCGCATCATGAATCCAGATCTTTCATGGCACTTTTGGAAAGGTGCTCAAGAGGTGCGCGCAACGGCCCGTCAGGTCAGCCGCGATCGCCCGCGGGTGCTGCTTTTGGGGCGTCCAGGGCGCTGGAGGATGCCGCCGCGTTGAGTGTTTCCGGGTCCAATTCCCCAGACCCCACCGCCTCCACGATGACGCGTCTGGGCGCGAACTTGATGCCGGCGTCCTCGAATGCAAGCTGGATGCGGGTGAATGCCTCCCGCCGAACATAGAACTGCTGCCCGGGCACGGTGGTGAATTTGCACCGCAGTATCAGCGCTGAGTCATCCATGCGATTTACCCCCTGCGATTTCAGGGGTTCGAGCATCAACGGACCCAACTCCGGATCCTGCAGCATCTGCTGCCCCACCTTTTTGATCAGACGGCGGACTTGATCCAGATCCGTTTCGAATGGAACCCGGATCTCGAACTTCATGATCGCCCAGTCGCGACTGAAGTTGGTCACGTGTTGGATCTCACCATAGGGGACGGTATGCACCGGGCCGTTGTGGTGACGGAGTTGCAGAGACCGGATCGAGATGCGTTCCACCGCGCCGGTGACGCCAGCGATATCGATGTACTCACCCACGCGGAAGGCATCGTCCATCAAGAAGAAAACCCCGGAAATGATGTCCTTGACCAGGGTCTGAGCGCCGAATCCGACCGCCAGCCCTATCACGCCCGCGCCGGCCAGCAGCGGACCGATATTCACCCCCAGGGCCGAAAGAACGACCATCGCGGTGATGGTTGCCAGGGTGATCAGAAGAAACTTTCTCAACAACGGCATCAACGTGGTGATGCGGGAAGCGCCGGTGCCACCGCCTTCGTCGCCCAGGATGTCGTCCGCGTCCGGGTCCACTTCCTTGGGCATATAGGGCGCGGTAGCGCGCTTGGCGACTTCCCAGATCGCGACCGCGATGGTCAGGGCCAGCGCTATCTGCATCAGGGCCCCGGCCAGCCGCCCACCCAGTGCGGTATCCCAGAAGGCAGCCAGATCCGTGCCGCTCAACCCAGTTTGCTGGCTGATCCAGCCCAGGAGTGGGCTGGGCGTGCCCGATGCGTAGCCGGCCATCAGCAGCACAATTGAGCCGAATATCACCGCGGCGCCCAGCGCCCAGGTGATCGGTGTGACCAACCCCTCCCACCACGCGGAATGGTAGTTCGGTCTCGATGCGAGGCGGGTATTCGACAGGCGCCGCAATTGTCCCACCACCGCAAGCAGTATGGCGGCCAGCAAGACCACCGCCAGCAGCCAGGCCAGATGTGACAGGATTGCCCAGGCCAGATGTGGATATCCGCCAAGTCCGACCAACGCGCTGGAACCGGCGGCCAATCCCAGCAGCGCAACACTGGGTTCCAATAGGCCCGGCGGCGACGGCACGGCCGTTCTCAGCGCCCGCCGGCCTCGAACCGCCAGTATCGCCACCGTCAACAGCACCAGCATGGACAGGTATTGCAGAACCGACGCGGCCGATGGGGCCAGGCCCGGCAAGGCTGCCATCCAGCTCAAGATGATGGCCAGAACCAGAATCGGTGCCAGTGCCTGAATGGCGCGGGGTGCGCGAAAGGCCGTGCCCGGACCCTGGGCGCCGCCGCCCAGGAGCTGTCGCACGAAGTGCAAAGCGGGAAACACGGAGATCAAGAGCAGAAAACCATAGCCGCTGTCGGCGGGGAGCCGAAACAGCTTCATGATCAGGATCCATGCGCCTAGAGGCACCAGCCACCAGATCAGGTCCCGGCCTGCCGTCAGCAGTCGGGTGCCCGATCCCGGTGGTGCTGAACTCAGTAAATGATTGAACCCACGGATGGCCGCCGCCGCCGCCAACGCTAAAAACAGGGTGACGCAGAGCAGCCCGATCCAGGCGGAGAGTGTACCGCCGAGCAAGCGCCAGCCGATTCCGCGGACCGCCTCGGTGCTTTCGGACAGGGCCAGAGCGGGCATCACCGACAGCGCCAGGGCCGCGCGACGCCATGCCGACGAGTCCGTCGGCAGATTGACGCGGCTTTGCAGCCGATCGGCCAAGGCCAGCGTCAGTGCTGCGTCAAATTCGGCACTCATGCGGGTACGGATTTGGTCCAGCACCGCCAGTTCCCGGGCCTGAAAGCCAATCAATTGCCGAACATCGTCCTGAGATTCTGTTCCGTTCTCGCCCTCCGATAGCCGCTGCTGGTCGTCCAGCAGCTGGCGGTAGCTCTGCAGCTCGGCCTGTGCCCTTTCGATGCTGGTGGCAAGACTGTCCAGATCCGCCTTGCCGTCGCGTAACAGTTCTACCGGGAGCCCCGGTTCTTCCGTAAGTGCTTGCAGAGTTTCCACATGTCGCTGCATCTGCAGCCATTGAATGTCGCTGTTGCGCAGACTGGCCCGCAGAAATGCGTCTTCCGACTGGCGATCGAGTTGCCGTTTACGCGCCTCGGATTCCGGTCCGCTGACCTCCACAGCGGCCGCCGCATTGCTCAATCTCGCGCTGTCCCGCACCAGCATGGACGCGGTTTGCTCCAGCAGCTCACGCCGCGGATCGGATTGCGCCGCCGCATTCTGAATCAGCGTTCTGACCTCCATGCGGCTTTGCAGCAGCGCCAGTTTTTCCTGATTCAGTTCGAGCAGGCGAGTCGCGTCGTCGATGGCCGAGTTCAGCGTGGTCAGCAGTGAGCGATTGGCTTCGAGCAGCGCTTCCGCACTTTTCACGTTGCCGCCGGCCAGCACGGTCGCCTCCAGGCGTTCGATCATCACCCTGCGGTATTCGGCGCGTCCCTCGGCGGTGCGCAGACGGGCCGACAGGGAATCGACCTCCAATCGGGTGCGCCGAAGTTCTTCGAAAGTGACCGGGAACGCATCCGGGTTGCGTATGAGCCGGTCTAAGCTGGCGTCTTCTTCGGCCAGGCGTTTTTCCAGCCGCTCGCCCGCCTCGGACAACTCACTCGCCAGGCGCTGCACATCCCGGAGCGCCTGTCCCATGCCCTCGGTGGCAACCGGCACCTGCGCCATACAGATTCCGCAGGCCAGCAGGAGTAGGAGGGTGATGGTGGAACGCACCGGACACTTGACCCTGGTCACTGGTTTGGGTCGTCGGCATCGGCGGTTTCCAGCAGGACCGCCCGCAGATGGCGTTGCTGCAGTTGACGGAGTTCCCCGTCGGTACGCATGGCCCGAAGCGCCTCATCGATACGCTGAAGCAACTCGGCGTCGTCGGGACGAACAGCCACGCCGATGCCTTCCCCAAACCAACGTACATCTCGAAATGTCGGCCCGACGAAGGTGTAGGGCGCGCCTACGGGGCGCGACAGAAACCCCTCCCATAGCACCACCGACTCGCCCAACACCGCGTCCAGGCGCCCCAGCACCAGATCGGCCAGGGCCTCGTCCTGGGTCTTGTAGCGATGCACGCGGGTGCTGGCCGGCGCCGTGTCGCTCAGATAGTCGTCCGAGGTTGTCAGGCGCTTGACCCCCACGTCCAGACCGTCAAGCGTATCCACCGACAGCTGAGCGCCCGTTGACCGCAGCGCGACCAGTTGCGCAGGACTTTGAAAATACGGTTCGGAAAAGGCCACCCGCTCGCGTCGCTTGTCGGTGATGGAAACAAAGGCCGCGGCGAAGTCGAGCTGCCCGGACTCGATCATGGGAAGGACATCGGCAAATTCGGTTTCGGCCAGTTCACAGGCCTGATTGAGTCTTGCGCACAATGCACGGCTCAAATCCACATCGAAGCCGGCCACGTCACCGTTGTCATCCACATAGCCGAACGGTGGGGCGGCGGATTGAACCCCGACGGCGAGTGACCGGGAGTCCTTTTGCGCCAGAGCCTGCTGGCCCAGCGGCAGTCCCAGTCCGAGAAGTACAAACAGGCCCAGCAGGTTGTGACCTGGAATCTTTGTCATAGATGCCATGCGGTTAAAATCGTGGCGGTTAATGCCGGTCTGTTTTCGAGCACCGTAGCCGACAACAGATTACGAATTCAACGGCCTTCCCTGGCCCGACAGCAGTGTTCGATTGCTTCAGTCCAGTAGATCCTGCGGAATATTTCCACCGTTTTCGGCGATCTTTCTCAATACCGTTTTGTGCAGCCACATGTTCATCTGCGCTGAGTCGCCCATCAGTTCGGCGGGGCAGTCGAGTTCCGCCGCCAACTCCTTGCGCACACCATAACTGCTCTCAAGGCCGAGTAGCTTGAGCAGGTCGACGATGGAAGTCTTCCAGTTGAGTTTCTGGGGATTTGCCTCCGCCATCGCCTCCAGCTTCGCCATCACGTCCACCACCGGAATGGCGACCGGGGGCGGAGGTGTCGCCGGGGCGTCTGGGGCCGAGGCGTCCCCCGGCGCTTGAGCGGCCGGTGGTGCGGCTGTCGCCGGCGCCGTGTCGGTGTCCTTGGTCTCCTCTGCTTCGGCGTCCCCTATGCCCAGCGTGCTCAAAATCTTATTGAAAAATCCCATGCTCTCTTCCCATATTGTGTTTACAGCGCCAAATAGGTGGCGACCACGGTAGTCTAGGACATCGCCGCAGGTGCAAGAGATTTTTTTGTGGCCGTGTAATGACCACACACGAATATTCGCTTACTCTTGGCATCGGCACCATAGCTAACCAGTTTATACGGAACAGCCTACTACCGGGTCTGCCCGCCCGGACGGGGAACGGCTTACAGATGAAGGAGATTTTCGAGCAGCTGTCGGCGGCGCCGCTTGCGATCCTGTTCCCGGCTCTGTTCGTGGGCGTGACCTGGTTGGGTATCCTGCTGGTGCGCCCCTTTCTGCGATTGATGCTGGGCGGACAGCGCGGCCTGAACGACCTGGTGAGCCATGCCAGCGCCGGCTTCAGCCTGCTCTACGGATTGCTGCTCGGCCTGCTGTCGGTCGCCGCTTTTGACAACAACGCGCGCATCGAATCGGCCGTTCAACGGGAGTCGGCCTCGGTCGCGCTGTTGTACCGTGGATTTTCCAACTATCAAGAACCACTCCGGTCCGAACTCCGCTATCTGATGCGTGATTACACGGCCTATGTGTTGAACCGGGACTGGCCGGCTCACCAACAGGGTCTTATTCCCACCGGCGGCGACAATCGGCTCGCGGTCATACGTCAATCCATGCTCCAGTTCGAGCCCAAGAATGCATCGGAAGGCATCATGCAGGAGCAGGGGCTAACCCACTTCGACAGCCTGCTGGGCGCCCGGGTCGATCGTCTTGCGGGTGTCAATCTCAAAATACCGGGCGTGTTCTGGTATGTGGTCATAATCGGCGCCATGATCCAGATCATCCTGATCTGGATGCTCGAGATGCGGTTGTTTACCCAGATGCTGTTAAGCGGTCTGGTGGCGTTTTTTCTTGGCGTGATGATTTTTCTGATTTATGCATTGGACGAGCCTCTGCAGGGCGCGGTCCTGGTATCCCCAACCGCCTATGAGCTGGTGTATGGCACCCTCATGGAACTGGACGATGTTCCATGAGCACGCCAGCAGCCCGAGACCCCATGGTCGCGCTGTTGCTGCTGGGTGTGGCGGCTCTTGCCGGCCCCTTAAGCGCCTGGTCGGCCACCACGCCGGAGCGGTTTTTTACGATCGGCACCGGACAGGTCGGGGGGACCTACTATCCTCTGGGGCGTGCGATTTGCGATTTGGTCAACCGCGAGCGCGAAGTACACGGCTATCGCTGTTCGGTGGATCCTACCCAGGGCTCGGTGGAGAATGTAACGGCGATGCGCAAGGGCGAGTCTGACTTCGCCATCCTCCAGGCCGATGTGCACTACCAGACCTTCGAAGGAACAGGCCGCTGGGCGGGTCAGCCCCAGCCGGAGCTGCGCTCGGTGTTGTCGCTTTATCCGGAACTGGCGACCATCCTCAGCCCGCCCGGGGCGATCACGGAAACCGACGATTTGCTTGGCGTCCGGGTGAATGTGGGCCAGGCCGCATCCGGTGGTCGGGCGACCTGGGATCTCGTAATGGAAGCCCTGGGGAAGGAGCAGAATGCGGTGGTGAGTCAGTTCCGTCCGCAGGATGCCAATGCAATGCTGTGCGCCGGTGAAATCGATGCCAGTGTGCTGATGGTCGGCCACCCGTCGGGGGTGGTCGCGAACGGACTGGCGCAGTGTCAGCTGGATTTCTTCCCCATCAGTGTTCAGGGCATCGATCGCATCCTTGCCGAGCGCCCGTATTACCAGCGCGGTGTGATTTCCGGCGAGGACTACGGGCTTGACGGGTTCGTGCCCACCTTCGGTGTCAGCGCAACATTGGTGACCACCGCCGATACCGACGAGGATCTGGTGGATCTGGTGAGCGGGATGGTGCTCGACCATTTTGACGAGATTCAGGAACTGGTGCCGACGCTGCGCGGGGTTGAGGTGCGCGACATGGCGGAAGGGGGCTTGACGGCGCCGTTGCACCCGGCGGCCAGGCGAGCCCTTCAGGAACGTGGCCTGCTGGAATAACGTGGAACGGGAGAGCAGTTAAACCATGGCCGAGTTCCAGGTGGTTGAAACCGAGGGCCTGCGTTACGTCCGGGTTGACATTCAGGATGAGGAAGTACGCGCTGAGTCCGGTGCCCTGTCTTATCTCAGGGGCAAGATTGAAGTGAGCACGCCGGTGCCCACAGTTGGGCGTGCGTTGGCGGCGACGCTGTCGGACGAGCCTTGGATTCGCCCGCGGTTTCGCGGTGACGGAGAGATCTACCTGGAACCTTCCCTAGGCGGTTACCACGTTTTCGATGTAGAGGATGACGACTGGATTCTTGAGAACGGCGCCTATTGGGCCTCAGAAGGTACAGTCGATCTGGGGTTGCACCGCGAGGCGGTGATCACGTCTTTGTTCGCCGGCGAGGGGTTTATCGACTACCAGACCATGGTCCACGGGCGGGGCAAGGTGGTGCTGAATTCCATTGGGCCGGTGGAAGAGGTGCGTCTTAACGGCGATGAGATCGCAGTGGAGGGAAAGCTGGTCATCGCCCGCACCACCGGCTTAGAGTACCGGGTCAGGCGACCCACGCGCTTTTTCAGTTTTTACCTGTCCGGCGAAAGTCTGTTTCGCACCTATAGCGGCCATGGCAAGGTGTTGCTGGTCAAGGCGCCCTACATGAGCCAGCGGCTCATGTCCTACATGGAAGACCAGGCCTGACCATGATCCTGGAGCCATCCCCAGACCGGTCCATAGAGGGCGAATGCCTGTGCGGCGCGGTTCGTTATCGGGTGGACGGCCGGCTCAGGGATGCCCGTTCCTGCCACTGTTCCAGGTGCCGCAAAGCCTTCAGCGCCCAGGCTTCCGCCTACGCGCTGGTGGACCCGGATGAGTTCAGGTGGCTGTGCGGCGATGAGCTGTTAACCACCTATTCCGACCAGCAAGGATACGGTTTGCAGTTCTGCAGCCTGTGCGGATCGACCTTGTGCGGGATCCATGGCGGCGTCATACATGGTGTTTCGTTGGGGTGTGTCAACGGGAATCCGGACGTGGTCTTGGGCATGCACATTCATGTGGGGTCCAAAGCCAACTGGGAAGTCATTCCCGATGACGTCACGCAGTTTCAGGAAGGGCCGCCGAGCTGGCAAAACACGTGAGCGGATGCCAGGCAAAGTTCGTGTCCCTCTACCCATTGATTGACCGCAGTGGATTTGCCCCGGCGAGGGTTCTCTATGCCAGGCCTGCCCGGTGAGTATTTGACCGGGCAGAAAACCGGGGGCCAGCCACTCGGTGGGTTGAGCCTGTCGGACATTCGTGGCATCGCCAAACTGGCCACCGAGGCAAGCATCGGTGTTACCCGTATCGCCGAGGGTGTGCATCAGTCGGTATGGCAATCGGTGGGATTTTCGGGCGGCGCTGATCCGGGACAAGCCCGAGGCCTGACCGGTCTGGTCTACAAAAGCATCTATCGTGTCACCCGGATTGCGGGCCGCGGTGCCGATGCGGTTCTCGGTGGTTTGCAGAACCGGTTTGAAGCCGAACCGACTGCGGTCCCCACGTCACCCACCCGCGAGTCGATTCTGGCGGCGCTCAATGGTGTGATGGGGGACCGGCTGAGTGCGGACAACAACCCGTTCGCCATTGCCATGGGCCTGCGGTACCGCGGTTGGCCACTGGACTGGAACGCACCGCCACCCATGGCCGAGGTCACCGGCAAGGTGCTGGTGCTGGTCCATGGTTTGTGCATGAACGAGCTCGGGTGGCAGAGGAAAGATCCGGCGCAGGGAGAGGATTACGGTGCCGAGCTGGCATCACGTCTGGGATACACACCGGTCTACTTGCGTTACAACTCAGGCTTGCACATCGCGCTCAATGGCGAGGCGTTCTCCCGGCAGCTCGAACAACTGACGGAATCATGGCCAGTCCCGATCGAAGACCTCACCGTGGTGGCCCACAGCATGGGTGGTCTGGTCACACGCAGCGCCATCCATCAGGCACAGCAGGCCGGTCTGGCCTGGGTAACACGGCTCCGCAACCTCGTGTTTCTGGGCACGCCTCATCATGGCGCGCCCCTTGAGCGGGTGGGAAACTGGGTGGACGTCATACTGGGCAGTACCCCTTACACCGCGCCGTTCGCGCGTATCGGGCACCTGCGCAGCGCCGGCATCACCGATCTTCGCTACGGTGATTTGACAGAAGCGGATTGGCATGGGCACGAACGCTTCCAAGACCGGCCCGATCAGCGCATCCCCGTGCCCCTGCCCGATGGTGTGGACTGCTATGCTGTGGCCGCCACCACCGCCAGTCGATCCGGCGGCCTGGCCGGTCGCCTCATGGGCGATGGTCTGGTACCGGTGGACAGCGCATTCGGCCGTCATCAAGACCCGCGGCGTACCCTTGCGTTCGCCGACGCGGCCAAGTGGGTGGCCTACCGCACCAGTCACATGTCCTTGCTGAACAGCCCCGAGGTCAGCGGGCAGATGCTGCGCTGGCTGGGATAGGCCGCCCCCAAACCACAGTTCGGACGCCTTTTACGGGCTCAGTTTTTCAGGCTGTGCAGGGGCGCCGGTATGCGGCCGGCGAAGCGCACGAAGCGATCCGAGGCACCCACATCGTGGACCGGCAGGATAACGCTTTCGCCGAACAGCCCGCCAAAGCTGACCAGCTCGCCGGCCTGTCGGCCCGGCACCGGAATCAGGCGGGTGGCGGTGGTTTTGTGATTCATCACACCAATGGCCATTTCGTCCGCCATGATGGCGGCGATGGTCTCGCCCGGCGTGTCCCCTGGAATGGCGACCATATCAAGGCCGACGCTGCATACGCTGGTCATGGCCTCCAGCTTGTCGAGAGTCAGGCTGCCCTCGGCGGCGGCCCGGGCCAGCGAGGCGTCTTCCATCACCGGGATGAAGGCACCGCTCATACCGCCGACGCTGCTGCTGGCGAAGGCGCCGCCCTTTTTGACCGCGTCGTTCAGCATCGCCACCGCCGCCGTAGAGCCGGGGGCGCCCACCTGTGAAATGCCCATGGTTTCGAGGATTTCACCGATGGAGTCGCCGATCTGCGGTGTCGGCGCCAGAGACAGGTCCACGATCCCGAACGGAATCGCCAGCCGCTTCGCCAGTTCCCGTCCGATCAGTTCACCCACCCGGGTGAT
This sequence comes from uncultured Gammaproteobacteria bacterium, assembly GCA_963783675.1. Classification (GTDB taxonomy): domain Bacteria; phylum Pseudomonadota; class Gammaproteobacteria; order Competibacterales; family JAHEDQ01; genus JAHEDQ01. The sequence goes on along the minus strand of CAWAOU010000013.1, from coordinate 170,397 downwards.
TCGAAACGCAGTGACCTTGATCTCCTCGGCCAGGTCCGCGAGGGTCAATTGACTTTCCGGGTCGCTTTCTGCGGACAGGGCTTCAGCCCCTTCGATCAGACGCTGCAAAGCCCGTTTGACCACGCCGGGGCCGGAAACCCCTATGTTGAGGACCGCATCCGGTTCTCCCTGGCCATGGGTCGCGCCGGCCATAAATGGATTGTCGTCGGGCATGTTGGCAAACACCACCAGTTTGGCGCAGGCGAAACCGGCGTTGGCCCGATCCGCCTCCGAGATGGCCCGAATCGTATGCCCGGTTCTCAGCACCGCGTCCATATTGATTCCGGTGCGGCTGCTCGCCACGCCCAGGGCCGAGCATACGCGGCCGGTGCTCGACAGCGCTTCGGGTAGGCTGGTGATCAGCGCCGAGGCGGTTGGCGTCGTCCCTTTCTGCACTGTGGCACTGAAGCCACCGATCAGATCCACGCCCACGGTCGCGGCGGCCCGGTCCAACCGACGTGCCACTTGAACCAGGGCATCGACACCGTGACCGGCAGCCACCGCCGCAATGGGTGAGACCGCGATGCGCTTGTTGGTAATCGGGATGCCGAAGGTTCGCTCCACCTGACGGGCCGCGCTGACCAGGTTGCCGGCGGTGCCCACAATTTTGGCCTCGATCTTGTCCAGCAACTGGGCCAGGACCGGGCTGCTGCAGTCCTCCAGATTCAAGCCCAGGGTGACCGTCCTGACGTCCAGGTTTTCCTCCTGGAACATGCGGATGGTGTCGAAGATGGCGTCGTTACGAATCATTGGATATCCGCCTGAAAGCGACTTCGTTGGTGGCCACGAACAGCTTGTTGTGTTGCAGCCTGACCCGCAGCCCGGCCTCGGAGCCCGCATGCTGGAGATCGATTTGAAACTGATCCAGTCGGATGTCGCCCGGCACCTCGATTTCAGCAATGATGCTGATCTTGCCGTCTACCACACGGGCGCCTAGATCGGTGAAATTGCCGCCACGGTTGGCCACCATCTCCGATAGGGTGGGCAGGATGCCGGGGCTGTCGTTGCCGGTGGCGGTGAGAATGTAGCGCTCGCCGCGTGGCGGCGCGGTGGGTGCGTCCCGATAGGGCACCAGGGTTACCGTGGCGTTCGGGCCAAGCCGGGCTGTGAGCTCCGGGTTCAGCACCGCAGGGTCGTTTGGTTCCGCCAGCGTCAACACCACAATGATGGTGAAGTAATCCCGCACCACGGTCTGGCTGAGTTCCAGCAGATGAGCGTCGTGGGCGGCCAGTACACTGGTGATCGCGGCGATGATGCCTCGATGGTCCGGTGTAAGGACCGTGAGGATATAAGTTTGACCGTTCAAGTGGCGCTGTCCTCCGTCGCGACCGTGGGAACAAATAGGGCACTCTTGACCTATTCGTGAACGTGTATCTTGGGCCTTGAATGCACCGCTTCATCGTTGCAGATCCTGGCAATAGAACAACCGTTACACGCGCTCCGCGCTTTGAGTCTGCACATTTCAGCCTCCAAATCTGCTGCGTCCAGAACGCGTCAGCGGCGCCCTAGTGGGCCGTACCGGCAGGTTGGCGTGGCCACAGCCGTTGGATTGCACCCGCCTCGTCGATCCGGCGCCGCAGTAGGGTTTCGAACACCTCGGGATCTTTGCAGTAGGTGGCTTCCCCGGTCCGGGGCGCGTGATAGTCCCGCAGGCGTGACAGCCACCAGCGCAGTGCGGCGGCCCTGAGCATCACCGGCCAAAGACCCCGTTCGATGGGGCTGAACGGCCTCTCCGCGTGGTAGGCATCGAGAAACGCCCCGGTCCGCTCAGGGTTCAGAGTGTGATCGGCGTCGCTGCACCAATCGTTCACCGCCACCGCCACATCGAACAGCAGCACCTCGCTGCAGGCGAAGTCGAAATCGATGATGCCTGTAAGGGTGTCGCCCTGAAACAGGCTGTTGTCTCTGAACAGGTCCCCGTGGATGGCGCCCCGGGGTGCGTCCGGCAACCGATACAGGGACTGAAACCTCAGTTCACTCTCCAGCAGCGTGCGTTGCCCCGGGCTCAGCCGGTCATTGAGCCACCGCGCGCTTGTACGCCACCAGTCCAAGCCGAAGGCGTTGGCCCGTTGCGGTCCGAAATCGGCCCCGGCGCGATGCAGACGGGCAAGCGCGCCCGCTACGGCTCGGCACTGGCCAAGGTTGGGTACGCTGGTGAGCGCCAAACCCGGTATCCGCTCCAGCAAGGCGGCCGGTTTGCCGGCCAGTTGTCTCAAGGTCAGACCGTCGCGCCCGGCGATCGGACGGGCGCAGGCGACACCGCTGTGGCTGAGATGCTCGATAAGCGCCAGCAGGTAGTGTGGCTGCTCCGGCGCCAAGGCTTCGTACAGGGTAAGTACGTGGTGGCCGGACTCGGTTTCCACATAGTAATTGGTGTTGGTGATGCCCTCAGCGATTCCCCGGTAGCTGAGCAGTTCGCCCAATTCGTACTGGCGGAGAAACGTGACCAGCAGTGGGCGGTCGACCGGGGTAAAAACCGACATGGCAATTTGGATTCCGTTTCAGGGTGCGGCTCGCACCGCCGCCGCGGCTGGCGCCTACCAGCTGAAGATCACCCAGCCGGGCACCAGAATATCGTCTGACAGTTCAGAGCTGCGGGTGTCGAGTTGCCCGTCGCCGTCGGTGTCGATCAGATAGTATTCCGGTCCCTGGGCGGGAATGACCTTGATCGCGCGGACCTGACCATTGACCCGGTATTCCTCGATGGTCGCATCTTTGCGGCGAATGATGCGGACCTCTGGCTCAGGGGTCTCGTCCGCCTTTTCGCTGGGGCGTTTGGGCTCGGGCGGCAGAGTCCGGAATTCGAGCTCCTCGGACTGGCTGGCCGCGTAGGCGGCCGTGGACAGGGCGGTAAGCGCGCCCAGAATAAGGGCGCGGTTCAGATGCGCTGAGTTCTGGCCGAGTGACGCCAACGTCAGTCTCCAGGCCGAGACTCGGTTTTCCTTGGGATGGGATCTAGAGGTCATACAGGGTCGCCTGCTCTGTCGGCATCGGACTGCGCCCCTGATTGTCGTAGAAGTCGAAGATCGCCTCCACGACTTCCTCGGGCTGATCTAGGATCTGAAACAGATCCAGGTCTTCTGCGCTGACCGTACCCTGGGCGACCAGCGTGTTCTCGAACCAGGTCACCAGACCGGCCCAGAATGGTTTGTGCACCAGGATGATGGGTATGCGCCGGCTCTTGCCGGTTTGCACAAGGGTCAGAATCTCGGCCAGTTCGTCCAGAGTGCCAAAGCCGCCCGGAAACACCACGTAGGCGGACGCGTACTTCACGAACATCACCTTGCGGGAGAAGAAATGCCGGAAGTTCAGGGCGATGTCCTGATAGTTGTTTCCGGACTGTTCGTGAGGCAGGTTGATATTGAGCCCGATGCTCGGCGCCGGGCCGCTGTGCGCACCTTTGTTGGCCGCTTCCATGATTCCCGGCCCACCGCCGCTCACCACGGAGAAACCGGCCTCTGACAGCAGGCGTGCCGTGGTTTCGGCCAAGGCGTAATGTGCATGGTGGGGACCGAGGCGGGCGGAACCGAAGAAGCTGACCGACGGGCTGATCCGGGCCAGCCGCTCAAAGCCTTCGACAAACTCCGCGATGATCTGAAAAATCTTCCACGACTCCCGCGTAAGCATGGTGTCGTTGATCGGCATCAGACCCGGGTGGTCCACCTTGCTTTCATCTCTCATGACAGAACTGCTAAGTTGCCTCTCATTCGCCGGCGATCCCGCATCGCCGGGTTCAGCCCCATACTACCGGAAAACCCGGATCTACCGATCATGACCGATACACCGAAGAAGAAGCTGGTGCTGGTGGACGGCTCGTCCTATCTGTTCCGGGCTTTCCACGCAATGCCGCCATTGACCGGGCCGGCCGGCCAACCCACCGGGGCCATGTACGGCGTTCTCAACATGTTGCGCAAGCTGCTGGAAGAGTACCGGCCGGAGTACTTTGCCGTTGTGTTCGATGCCAGCGGCAAGACCTTTCGCGATGACCTTTACCCCGAATACAAGGCGAACCGTCCACCTATACCGGAGGATTTGCGCCCGCAAATCGAACCGCTGCACGAAACCATCCGAGCCCAGGGTTTGCCGCTGCTGGTGGTGCCTGGGGTGGAGGCGGACGATGTGATCGGCACCCTGGCGCGCCAGGCCGAGGGCCAGGGTCTGCAGGTGTTGATCTCGACCGGGGACAAAGATCTCGCGCAACTGGTGGATGCGGATGTCACGCTATTGGATACCATGTACGACAAGGTTTCCGACCCAGACGGGGTGCTGGCAAAGTTTGGTGTGCCGCCCGAGCGGATCATCGATTTCCTGGCTTTGGTGGGCGATAGCGTCGACAACATCCCCGGTGTTCCCAAGGTGGGGCCAAAGACCGCCGCCAAATGGCTGAACCAGTATGGTGATCTGGATGCTGTCATCGCCCGTGCGGATGAAGTCAAGGGCAAGATTGGCGACAACCTCAGAGCCAGCCTGGAACAGTTACCCCTGTCCCGCGAACTGGCCACCATCCGCTGCGACCTGGAGCTGGATGTGGCGCCGGATGCGCTGGTGCCGACGGACGCCGATCTGGGCCTGTTGCGCGAACTCTATGCCACCCACGGTTTTTCCACCTGGTTGCGCCAGCTCGGGCGCGCCGACGCAGACCCAGGCGGTGACGGGGCTGAGGCACAGGCCGACCGTCCCGAAACTCAGTACGAGACCATTCTGGAGATGTCGGAACTGGATATCTGGCTGGAGCGGTTGCAGGCCGCTCCGGTGATGGCGTTCGATACCGAGACCACCAGCCTTGACTATATGGCCGCGGAGGTGGTGGGTGTCTCCTTTGCCGTCGAGCCCTGCCATGCCGCATATGTGCCGTTGGCACACAACTACCCCGGTGCGCCGGACCAGCTGGACCGCGACCGTGTGCTGGCTCGCCTGAAACCGCTGCTGGAGGATCCTGAGCGCGCCAAGACCGGTCACAACCTCAAATACGACATGAGCGTGCTGGCCAATCACGGCATCGCACTCCAGGGCGTTCGCTACGACTCGATGCTGGAGTCTTATGTGTTGGATGCCACCGCCACGCGCCACGATATGAATTCGGTGGCTCGGAAGTACCTGGGCGTGGAAACCATCAGTTTCGAAGATGTTGCGGGTAAGGGCGCCAAGCAGTTGACTTTCAACCAGGTGCCGCTCGAGACCGCTGCGCCCTATGCGGCGGAGGACGCGGACATCGCTCTGCGCCTGCACCAGACGCTGTGGACGCGCCTGTCGGAGACGCCGGGCCTGAGCGAGCTGCTTACCCGCATCGAAATTCCGCTGGTGCCGGTGCTTTCACGTATGGAACGACTCGGCGTGCGTGTGGACGCGGATCTGCTGCGCAAGCAAAGCCAGGAACTGGCCGGGCGCATGCACGCCCTGGAGCAGCAGTCACACGAAGTGGCGGGGCGCCCGTTCAATCTCGGTTCCCCCAAACAACTGCAGCAGATCTTGTTCGAGGAGCAGGGTCTGCCGGTGCGAAAAAAGACCCCGAAGGGTGATCCTTCGACCGCCGAGGAGGTATTGCAGGAACTGGCAGCGGATTTTCCGCTGCCAGCGCTGATTCTCGAGTATCGGGGCCTGAGCAAGCTGAAATCGACCTATACCGACAAGCTGCCGCAGCAGGTTGATCCCCGCACCGGACGGGTTCACACCTCGTATCATCAGGCCGTGGCCAGTACCGGGCGCCTCTCCTCCTCGGATCCGAATCTTCAGAACATCCCGGTTCGGACCCAGGAGGGACGGCGCATCCGTCAAGCGTTTGTCGCCCCGGAGGGGCATCGCATCGTCGCCGCAGATTACTCACAGATCGAACTGCGCATCATGGCGCACCTGTCGGGCGACGAGGGTTTGTTGACGGCATTCGAGCAGGGCCAGGATATCCACCGAGCAACCGCGTCCGAGGTGTTTGGCGTCGCGGTTGACGGTGTAACCAATGAGCATCGCCGGCGTGCCAAAGCGATCAACTTCGGTTTGATCTACGGCATGTCGGCCTTCGGCCTGGCTCGGCAGCTGGGGATCGGCAGAGATGAGGCCCAGGAGTACGTCAATCTCTATTTTGCCCGCTATCCCGGGGTCAAGGCCTTTATGGACCGCACCCGAACCCAGGCCAAGGAACAGGGCTATGTCGAGACCGTGTTCGGCCGCCGCCTGTATCTGCCGGAGATCAATGCCCGTAACGGGGCCCGGCGGCAGGCGGCTGAGCGCACGGCCATCAACGCACCCATGCAAGGCACGGCGGCGGATATCATCAAACGCGCCATGATTGAGGTGGATGCGTGGTTGCAGGGCGAGAACCAGGGCATTCGCATGGTCATGCAGGTGCACGATGAGCTGGTGTTCGAGGTGGCCGACGGTCTGCTGGAACAGGCCAGCCTTAGAATTCGCGAGCTCATGTCGTCGGCGGCGAGTCTGCGGGTGCCCTTGGAGGTGGACGTCGGCGCCGGTTTGAACTGGGACGAGGCCCACTGACTCGGCGGGGTGAACCCGACCGGTTCCATCCGGTCTACATCCGACTATGGAAAGCCACTATGCATGATCCTTGTGTTCGTCGCGTACGCAGACCTGTCGTTTTGGCCTGCGCATGTCTCGTTCTGTCTTTTCCAGGCCTGGGTGCGGGCGATGAGGCGAGTCCGTCGTCCCGGGTCACGACCCTACCGGAACCGATCCAGTTCGGGTTCAAACCGGTTGAACCGGGTGCCTCCTTCAGAGCCACGGAGTCGGATTTGGAACGATGGGTGCCGCCCACCCAAGGGGCCGCGCCAGATTCGCCGGCGAACATCATACGACCCCTTGATCCACCTGTTCTGGCAACCCCCAGCCGCTCCAATGGACCGCCGGGCAGGGCCGAGCCACTGCCGAATCGGGTCACCATAGGCAGAACCCCGCACGCCGCGCGCGCCGGCGCCCTGGCCGGCGCCCAGGGTCCGCCCCGGGGCTACAGCCAGCCCCGTGCCGGCCGCTGACTGAGGACCGGAACCGGCCGGGAACTTTGCAACCCTGTCAGGTTCATAGCCATTAGAGCGCTTTCAACCAGCGCTCGCCCGCTCACCTCCCTGAGCGGGCTTGTCCCGGTACCCCAAACCGGGTGATTGGCCCCAGGCTCCCCCCTTGCCTGGGGCTTTTTTATGGGCGGCGGAAATAGAGCCACTCAATACTGCGATACCCCGGGGAGACGGGGTGACGAGCAAATCGCTTGCATCCATCCGCCTGCGTGCGATTTGCGGGTCGACGGCATTGAAAGCCGCCGGATAGGCCCAACATCAGTCTATGCGATTCATTGCCGACCCTGGTCATACCCCGGTGGGCGTTAGCCTTGTGTACAATCTCACCGCGCGGCCGCGTCGGTAAATTGTCGTCCCGGGAGAAAGCAGGTGGATCAGTACAGAGGCACAACCATCGTTGCGGTGCGTCGCGGCGCTCATGTCGTGGTGGGCGGCGACGGCCAGGTTACTCTGGGCAATGTGGTGATGAAGGGCAATGCGCGCAAGGTGCGCAGGCTTTATCAGGACAAGGTCATCGCCGGGTTCGCCGGCGCCACCGCCGATGCGTTCACACTGTTCGAGCGGTTTGAAGGCAAGCTGGAGAAATACGGTGGTAATCTCACCCGGGCCGCGGTGGAAATGGCCAAGGACTGGCGAACCGATCGGATGTTGCGCCGGCTGGAAGCATTGCTGGTGGTGGCCGATACCAGCGCCACACTGATGATTTCAGGCAACGGCGACGTAATCGAGCCACAGCACTCGGTGATAGCCATTGGCTCCGGCGGCGCATTTGCCGAATCCGCCGCCCGGGCCCTGCTGGAGAACACCGAGTTGGATGCCCGTGCGGTGGTCGAGAAAAGCCTCGGCATCGCCGCCGATATCTGCATCTACACCAATCACACATTGACCGTCGAGGAGCTGGGCGCCGCCGAGTGAAGTGACCGCGGCGGACCCGGTCGAATCGATACCCATGGCAACGCAGGCAGGGCTGATTGCATGTCGTACATGACTCCCCGTGAAATTGTTCAGGAGCTGGACAAGCACATCGTTGGTCAGGCCGCGGCAAAGCGGGCGGTGGCGGTGGCGCTGAGAAATCGCTGGCGCCGCCAGCGAGTGGCGGAAGATCTGCGCAATGAGATTACGCCCAAGAATATTCTGATGATCGGCCCCACTGGGGTCGGTAAGACCGAGATCGCCCGCCGTCTGGCCCGTCTGGCCCAGGCGCCGTTCATCAAGATCGAGGCCACCAAATTCACCGAAGTGGGCTACGTTGGCCGGGATGTGGAATCCATCATCCGCGACCTGATGGATATCGCGATCAAAATGACCCGCGAACAGGAGATGCACAAAGTCCGTCACCGGGCCGAGGAAGCCGCCGAAGAGCGGATACTGGACGTTCTGTTGCCCAAACCCAGAACGGTCGGCTTTGCCAATGAACCGGCCCCGACCGAGGATTCAGGCACCCGCCGCAAGTTCCGCGACAAGCTCAGGAACGGCGAACTGGACGAGCGCGTCATCGAGATCGAACTCTCGGCTGCGGCCCCCGGCGTCGAGATCATGGCGCCCCCCGGCATGGAGGAACTGACCAACCAGCTTCAGGGCATGTTCCAGAACATGGGCGGCGGGCGAAAGACCAGCCGCAAGGTCACCGTGGCCGAGGCGCGCAAGCTGGTTCAGGAAGAAGAAGCGGCGAGCATGGTTAACGATGAGGAGGTCAAGCTCAGCGCGGTCCAGTCCGTGGAACAGAACGGCATCGTTTTTCTCGACGAATTGGATAAGGTCGCAAAACGGGGGGAACAGGGCGGCCCCGATGTTTCGCGCGAAGGGGTTCAGCGCGATCTGCTGCCCCTGGTGGAAGGATCCACGGTCACCACCAAGTACGGCATGGTCAAGACCGACCATATTCTGTTTATCGCTTCGGGTGCATTCCATTTGTCCAAACCCTCGGATCTGATTCCCGAGTTGCAGGGCCGCCTGCCCATACGGGTGGAACTCGATGCGCTGGGTGTCGAGGATTTTGTACGCATACTGACCGAACCCGACGCCTCACTCAGTGAGCAATATGTGGCACTCATGGCCACCGAATCGGTCACCCTGGAATTTACCGCCGATGGCGTGCGTCGTATGGCTGAGATTGCGCATGCCGCCAACGAGCGCACCGAGAACATCGGTGCCCGGCGTCTGCACACGGTGCTGGAGCGCCTGCTGGAAGACATCTCTTTCGAAGCCGCCGACCGGTCAGGACAATCTGTGACCGTGGACGCCGCTTACGTGGATCAGCAAATCGGCGATGTGGTGCAGGACGAAGACCTCACCCGCTATATTCTGTAGCCGACAGGAGCGAAGATGAGCGACAACGCACCCCGTGTCACCGAACTCAAACTGCATCAGGTCTCGCGTGTTCTGGAGGTGGCATTCGAGGACGGCACCCGCCAGGATATGACCTGCGAATATCTGCGCGTATTTTCGCCGTCGGCCGAAGTTCGGGGACATGGTCCGGGCCAGGAAGTGCTTCAGGTGGGTAAGGAGAACGTCAACATCAGTGCCATAGAGCCGGTGGGCAACTATGGTGTGAAGCTGGTTTTCGACGATGGACACGACACCGGGATCTACTCCTGGACCGTGCTCCATGAGTTGGCATCCGGCTATGAAGGCCATTGGGCGGACTATCTTGGCCGGCTAGAAGCGGCGGGATACAAACGCCAGGAACCGCCGCGCGACTGAATCGACGAGGGCGATTGTGAGCGACAAGCCAACAACTCATTTTGGCTACAAGCAGATTGCGGCCGACCAGAAGTCCGGGCTGGTGGGCGAGGTTTTCGACTCCGTAGCCGAGCGCTACGACGTCATGAACGATTTGATGTCGCTGGGCATCCACAGACTGTGGAAACGGTTTGCCATCGGCTCCGGGCGGGTCCGCCCCGGCGAAACGGTGCTTGATCTGGCTGGCGGCACCGGCGATCTGACCCAGCGTCTGGCGCCGCTGGTAGGGCCAGGCGGCCACGTGGTTCTGGCTGACATCAACGAATCCATGGTGCGGGTCGGTCGGGATCGGCTGATCGACGAGGGCCTGGTCGGGAACATCGACTACACCCTGGCTAATGCCGAGGCGCTGCCGTTCCCCGACAACAGTTTCGACTGTATCTTTATGGCCTTCGGACTCCGCAACGTGACCGATAAAGCACGTGCTCTGGCCTCCATGTACCGGGTGCTCAAACCCGGTGGGCGGTTACTGATACTGGAGTTTTCAACACCGGTCTCCCGAGGGCTGCGACCGGTCTACGACCTGTACTCGTTCTCGATACTGCCGACCCTGGGCAAAATGGTGGCCAACGATGCTGACAGCTATCGCTATCTGGCAGAGTCCATCCGAATGCATCCGGATCAGGACACCCTTTTGGCCATGATCGAGTCGGCTGGCTTCGAGCGATGCAGCTATCACAACATGACCGGCGGCGTGGTCGCGCTGCACAAGGGCTACAAACTGTGATGGCCCACGGGCAGGGGCCGGTATACGCTGGCTTCTGGCGGCGGGTGTGGGCTTTTCTGATCGATTCATTTGTGTTCGGTTTGGTCTGGATGCTGGGTCTGCAGTTGGTGCTGGGCCCGCAAGCGCTGATGTTCTACGAGGCGACAGAGTGGCCGTGGGAGGATCGCCTGCTGGCCCTGGAAAATCTGCTGCTGTTTCTGGTTACAGTTGGCTTCTGGGTGTTGGCCGGGGCGACTCCGGGCAAGTTCCTGACCGGTTGCGAAATCCGCTGCGTCGCCACCGGACGCCGGCCTGGGCCACTGCGGGCAGCGCTGCGCTACGCGGCCTATCTGCTGTCAATCCTGCCCTTGGGTCTTGGCTTTTTCTGGATTGCCTGGGATCGCCGAAAACAGGGCTGGCACGACAAAATCGCCGGTACCGTGGTGGTGGTGGAAGACCTGTCGGCGGTGACAGTGGACCAGTTGAGCGCCTATCTGGGCGTGGACCGGGGCCTGGCGCCATGACGCCCGCCACGCTGTTCGCGGCGACCCTTGAAACCGCTCTCAATCGCTATCTCGCTCTGGATCCGGACGCCGCGGCCACTGTCCTCGACGGCCGGATCATTCGGATTGACTGTACCGCGCCGGCTTTTTCTCTTTGGATTTTCGGGGCCTCCGACCGTCTCCAGGTGCTGGACAGCTATGACGGCGAGGCCGATGTTGCCTTGAGCGGCTCGATTGCCGAGCTGGCCGCGCTTGGCCGGGGTAAGGTTCAGGGCTCCGGCGTCGAAATCCGCGGCGACACCGGTGTGGGCCAACAGTTTCAGTCACTGCTGCGCTCGGTAGAGGTGGACTGGGAAGAGGGTTTGTCCCGACTGGTGGGTGATGTGGGTGCGCGTCAGATCGGCAATTTTGTGCGCGGTTTCGGGGCGTGGGGCACTCAGGCCGCGGACTCATTGCAACGACAGGTCGCGGAGTATCTGCAGCACGAGTCGGAACATCTGCCCAGCCAGGACGAGGTGGACGATTTTCTCGATCAGGTCGACCGGTTACGGTCCGACGTGGATCGAATCGAGGCCCGTTTGCGGCGGCTGGCCGCCCGGCAGGGTCCGGCATGAGCCGAATGCTGCGCCCCGGCGAAGTTCTGCGGCTGTTTCACATCAATCTGATCCTGCTTCGCCACGGCCTGGACGACGTCGTTCTGGCCACCCATCTGTTTCGCCCGGTACGCTTCGTACGGCATCTGCTGCCCTGGAACTGGTTCCGCGACATACAGGGGTCCCGAGCCGAGCGGGTGCGGATGGCGCTGGAAGAACTGGGGCCGATTTTCGTCAAGTTCGGCCAGATGCTGTCCACCCGCAGGGACTTGCTGCCCGATGATCTGGCCGATGAGCTGTCCAAGCTGCAGGACCGGGTGCCACCGTTTCCCGGTGCCGAGGCCCAAGCCATCGTTGAACGAGAGCTGGGACATCCGGTTTCCGAGCTTTTTGCCACGTTCGAAGTGGAGCCGATGGCGTCGGCCTCCATTGCGCAAGTGCATGCCGCGACCCTGGCTGACGGCAAGCAAGTGATCGTCAAAGTGCTGAGACCGGACGTGCACAAGATCATTGCCCGGGATCTGCGCTTGCTCTACATCATCGCCGATCTTGCGCAACGCTACTGGCGCGAGGGCCGCCGCCTGCGCCCGCTGGAAGTGGTGTCGGAGTACGAAAAAACCACTTTGGACGAGCTGGACCTGGTCCGGGAGGCCGGCAACGCCTCACAGCTGCGGCGCAACTTCCTGGATTCGCCCATGCTGTACGTGCCGGAGATTCATTGGCCGTTGACCCGACGCAGGGTGATGGTCATGGAACGTATCCACGGCGTGCCCATCGGCGACATGGCCGAGCTGCGGCGCCGGGGCGTGAATTTGCAGCGCCTGTCCGAACGGGGGGTAAAGATCTTCTTTACCCAGGTTTTCCGGGACAGTTTTTTCCACGCCGATATGCACCCCGGAAACATCTTTGTTGATGTCACTGATCCGGAGGACCCCCAATACATTGCGGTGGACTTTGGCATCATCGGCACCCTGGGGCCGGAGGATCAACACTATCTCGCTCAGAATCTGCTGGCCTTTTTTCGGCGTGACTATCGCCGGGTCGCGGAGCTGCATATCGAATCCGGATGGGTTCCGGCCGGCACCCGAGTGGACGAGTTTGAATCTGCCATCCGTGCGGTGTCCGAGCCCATATTCGACCGGCCCTTGAAGGACATTTCCTTCGGTGTCTTCCTGTTGCGTCTGTTTCAGACCGCGCGCAGATTCCATATGGAGGTACAGCCGCAGCTGGTGCTGCTCCAGAAGACCCTGCTTGCGGTGGAGGGACTGGGGCGGCAGTTGGATCCGGAGCTGGATCTCTGGACTACGGCGAAGCCGTTTCTTGAGGAGTGGATGGGCGAGCGGGTGGGTCCGGAGGCCTTCGCCCGCAGTATGCGCCAGCACCTGCCCCTGTGGGCGGAGCAGCTGCCTGAGATTCCAGGTCTGGTCCACGCCTTCGCCAGCAATGCCCAGACCGCGCTCGCGCGCCTGGAGTCCCAGCGGCTGGAGTTGGAGAAATTTCGACTGGAAATGCGTCGGGCGAATCAACGCAGCTTTTTCGCGGTGCTGGCGGGCGCCCTGATCGTCAGTGCGGCCCTGATCCATGCCCTGGACGGGTTTCATCCCCGAATGCTCTGGGATGCGCCGCTGATGACCTGGTTGTTGGGCGCCATGGGCGTGGCCATGCTTTTGGCCGCCTGGCCCCGGGACTGAGGCTGGCAGATGATGCAGACCCCAGCCCTGGCCTCGGGCGATTTGCATCGCCGGGACTGCTGGATATTCGACATGGATGGCACCCTCACCCTCGCGGTGCATGACTTTCCGGCGATCGCACGGGCCCTCGGCCTGCCGGATGACGAGCCCATATTGGAATCCCTGTCGGCCTTGCCACCCCAGCGTCGGCTGGCGCTGTACCGGCGCCTGGACGAGATTGAACTGGAACTGGCCGAACAGGCTCGCGTCGCCGCGGGGGCCGAAGATCTGCTGCGCGATCTGGCCGGACGCGGTCACCGACTCGCCATTCTGACCCGTAACGCCCGCTCGGTGGCGCTGAGAACGCTGGCGGTATGCGGCCTGTCTGAATTCTTCCCGCCCGAGCGGATACTCGGCCGGGAACAGGCCGAGCCCAAGCCGGCGCCGGATGGCATTCATCGTTTGTTGGAGCTGTGCTCGGCGGCGCCCGGGAGCAGCGTGATGGTGGGCGATTTTCTGTTCGATCTGCAGGCCGGGCGAGCCGCAGGTGTTGCCACGGTGTATGTGGACGGCAGCGGTCGTTTCCCCTGGCGAGCGCATGCCGATGTCTCGGTGACCAGTCTGGAGCACCTCTGTCCGGGCAATGCTCCGATCTGATTCCGGGACGGCCGTGTAGAATGCTGCCCCTAAGCCCAACCCAATCCCAAGCTACGGTGGTTCCATGAGCTATCCCGAGGACTTTCCCTACCCCTCCCAGCGGATGCCGATGTACGCCGGCAATGTGGTGGCCACCTCGCAACCCCTGGCCACCCAGGCGGGTGTCGACATGTTGCGCCGGGGCGGCACGGCCGCCGACGCGGCCCTGGCCATGGCCATCACTCTGACCGTCGTGGAACCGACCAGTAACGGTCTGGGCAGCGATGCCTTCGCCCTGATCTGGGCCGATGGTGGTGTGCACGGCCTGAATGGCTCGGGGCGCGCACCCGCCGGCTGGAGCATGGACTACTTCGCAGAGCGCGGCGGTATGCCGGATCGGGGTTGGGACACGGTCACCGTACCCGGTGCGGTGCATGCCTGGGTGGAGATGTCGCGTCGCTTTGGACGGCTGCCTTTTGAACACCTCTGCGAAGCCGCCATCCGCTATGCCCGGGAGGGCTTTCTGGTCTCGCCCATAACCGCGGCATCCTGGGCGAACCAGGCCCTTGAACTCAAGCAGCAGCCGGGATTTGCCGATGCCTTTATGCCCAACGGGCGCGCTCCGGCAGCCGGCGAACTGTTTCGCTGCGAGGACCAGGCTCGGACGCTGGAACTGATCGCTGCTACCGGGGGAGACGCGTTTTACAGCGGCGAACTGGCGGAGAAGATGGCAGCTCACTCCGAAGCCTGCGGCGGCGCAATGCGAATCGCCGACCTGGACGGCCACCGCTCCGATTGGGTGGAACCCATCGCCCAGGACTACGGTGACGTGCGGCTGCACGAGATCCCACCCAACGGACAGGGCATCGTTGCGCTCATCGCCCTGGGCGTGCTCAAGCACCTGGACCTGGCCCGGTATCCGGTGGACTCGGTGGACAGTATTCATCTGCAGATCGAAGCGCTGAAGATTGGTTTCACCGAAGCCATGCGTCACGTCGCGGACCCCGCCGGGATGGAGGTCAGCATTGACAGTATTTTGGCCTCGGATCTGCTGGCGGCCCGGGCCGCCGAGATTTCCATGGACTCAGCTCGCCGCTATCAGACCCGGTTGTCACCCCAGGGTGGCACGGTGTATCTCACGGCGGCCGATGAAAGCGGCATGATGGTGTCTATGATCCAATCGAATTTCTGGGGCTACGGTTCCGGCGTCGTAGTCCCGGAAACCGGCATCAGTCTGCAGAATCGGGGCAAGGGTTTCACCCTGCAGGAGGGGCATCCGAACCGGGTGGTGGGCGGACGACGCCCGTTCCATACCATCATTCCGGCCCTTGCCACGCGAGGCGATCGGCCGGAAATGAGTTTTGGCGTGATGGGACAGCACATGCAGCCCCAGGGGCACGTGCAGATGATGACGCGGGTGTTCGACTATGGACAGAACCCCCAGGCAGCCTCGGATGCACCGCGCTGGCAGGTGTTGGACGATTTGTTCCAGATCGGACTGGAATCGGGTTTCGACGCAGAGGTCATCGACGGGTTGCAGCGCCGCGGGCATCCGATCGTCGTCGATCCGGTGGACACCGGGTTTGGTGGTGCCCAGCTGATCCGGCGTCTGGACTCTGGATATGTGGGTGCCTCCGACCACCGCAAGGACGGACAGGCAGCCGGTTACTGATGCTGCGGCGGGGCGGGAATCAAGCCCTGGTCGATCAGGTACTCTCGTACCGAAAGCACCTGCCCTGAATAGGCCATCGGGTCGTTCTCCAACAGCGCACACAGCGCACGGGCCGGCCAATCCGCCGGCCGGGCGAAGGTGCCTGGATCCCGGTGCGGGTACATCTGGCGTACCGACCCGGTGTCACTGATCGAGGGCGACAGGCCGATACAGGCGATGTTGCGATCGCCGAATTCCGTGGCCAGGCCCAGGGTCAGGCGGTCGAGCCCGGCCTTTGATACCCCATAGGGCTGGTTGAGGAAACCCGCGCGGACCGCGGCGCCAGAGGTGATGTTGACGATCACACCGCCACCCCCGGCCAGCATGCGCGGAACTGCCTGATGACAGCAGTGGTAGGCGCCCAGCAGATTGGTGTCCATCACCCTGTGCCATAGGTCCGGATCGGTGTTTTCGAAAGCGACCTCACCCACCATCAGCCCCGCATTGTTGACCAGTGTGTCGACACGGCCGAATGCGGTCTCGGCCTGATGGAACAGGTCCGCAACCGCAGCCGCATCGCGCACGTCGACCACGCTGCAGTGCACTCGCCCGCCCTTGGCCCGGATTGCCTCGGCGGTTTCCAGCAAAGTACCGTCACCCTGGGTGGGACGGTTCAGGCTGCGCGCCGCCACCACCACCGCCGCGCCGCGCGCGGCCAGGGCAATACTCATCTCGCGCCCCAGTCCACGGCTGGCCCCGGTCACAATCACCGTTCTGTCCTTCAGCGTCTGGTCGTTCAGTGCTGTGCTCACGGCCCCATTGTCCCGTCATGGCGCGATCGCGGCAATTCAACGCACGATACAGGGTGACTGGACCCAGGCTTGACCCGGCACAGCGAATCCTGAACCCTGCGGGCGCAAGCCTTAGAACTGGTGGGAGAGCCAGACATGAACCATGACCTGAGCGACGAGGCCATGAGCTATCTGACCGGATCTTCGCTGTTCGGGTCCCTGGTCGATGACGCCATGACCCGGGTGCTGCCCTATCTCAGCTCGATCGACATCGAAACCGGCAGGACCCTGTTTCGGGAGGGTGATCGCGGGGACTACGCAGCGATCGTGGTGCACGGGACGTTGGATGTCTGGAAACGGGTGGCCGAGGGCCGCAACACACGCATCGGCCAACTGGCCCTGGGCGATGTGGTGGGGGAAATGTCGGTGGTGGATGGTCAGCCCCGGTCGGCGACCATTCGGGCGGCGGTCGACAGCACCCTGCTGGTGCTGCGCCGGGAGAACCTGGAGCGGATGCAGCATTGCGATCCGGATATCGCGTTGGCGCTTTGGGCTGAGATGGCCCGCTTTCTCAGTTTGAAGCTGCGCCGGATGTCCGGTGATTCCACGGATATTCGCAGCGATCGGACAGAGGCGTCAAAGCAGGAAGGTCAATAAAAAAGAGGGCGGCCACACGGCCGCCCAATCAGGGAACCCAGCGTTACTGAAGACTAGCCCGCGTCGGACTCAGACTCCGGCTCATCATCAGGGATTGTGATGCCAACAAAGCGCGGTTGCCCATTGCGCACAAACAGGGTGGCGACGGCCCGATCACGGGGTGAGGCTTCAACCAGTTCGCTCAACTGTTCCGGGCTTTCCACATCCTTTCCGTCGAAGGTCAACAGGATGTCGTTGGCTTGCAGACCGGCGCGGGCGGCGGGACCGTCCGGGGCCGTTTCCTGAATCTGCACGCCCCGGTCCTCACCGATCTCCGCTTTTTGTTCGGAACTCAGTGCCGCGACGCTGGCGCCCAGCTTGGCCTTCGGCACGGCCGGCTTTGCAGCAGCGACGGTTTCGTCCTCCAGGCCTCCCACCGTGACCGTGATGTCCATTTCCTCGCCATTTCGCAGGATGGTTACCGGCACTGTTTCACCAACCCGGACACGACCCACCATGGGCGGCAGGGCAGCCGACCGATTGACTGTTTTGCCATTGAATTCCAGGATCACGTCACCGGTCTTGAGTTCGGATCGAGACGCCGGGCTGTCCGCCTGCACATCGGCGATCAGGGCACCCTTGGGGCGTTCCAGGGAAAAGGATTCGGCCAGATCCTGATCCATGTCCTGGATCGAGACCCCCAGCCATCCACGACTCACGTGCCCATCACTCTTCAACTGGTCGGCAATCTCAACCGCCAGATTGATCGGGATCGAAAATGAAAGACCCATATAGCCGCCGGTGCGGCTGTAGATCTGCGAGTTGATGCCGACCACACGGCCTTCCGTGTCGAACAGCGGGCCACCCGAATTACCCGGATTCACCGCAACGTCCGTCTGGATGAAGGGCACGTAGTTGTCGTCGGGCAGGCTGCGTGACAGGGCGCTTACGATGCCCTGGGTGGCGGTGTAGTCCAGGCCGAAGGGTGCACCGATGGCCAACACCCACTGTCCGACCCGGAGTTGGTCCGAATCACCCAACTCGACCGGCACCAGGCCTTCAGCATCGATTTTGAGCAGGGCAATATCCGTTCGCCGGTCCGTGCCCACCACCTGGGCGATGACAGTGCGACGGTCATGCAGTTTGACCTCGATTTCCCGGGCGCCCTCGACCACATGGGCGTTGGTCAGCAGGTAACCGTCCTCGGACAGCACAAAGCCCGAGCCGATGGCACTGCCCTCACGGGGCTGCGGTGTGGGCTGTTGCGGAATCATTTCGAAAAAACGCCGCAGGGCTTCCGGCATCTCCGCGCCCGGCGGCATGCCCGGAGCCATCTGCGGGGTGGCAGCCGCGTCGCGCCGGGTGACCGAGATGCTCAGCACCGAAGCACTTTGCTCATTAACCAGAGATTCAAAGTCCGGCAGCGACTCGGCCCAAACCGGGGTGGAACTCATCATGGACAGGGCCATCAGCAATGACAGCCCCAGCTTGGCTCGGCCGGTACCCGCCGGCATTAGATTCTCGACTTTCATCGTCAGACCTCCTTTCAGGCCCGTCATGGGATGAGGCGATACTGGGCCCCTTGTTCTTAACGGAGTCTTGCCGAGGGCTTACGAAACGGTCATGTTCAAGCCATGGGGCCGGCCGTATCCTTGGCCCCACTCAAATCCGGGTAGAGTGGAATCCTATGAAAATCCTGGTGATCGAAGACGACCGAGACGCCGCGGCGTTTCTCAGCAAGGGCTTGAACGAAAGTGGCCATTCGGTGGAACTGGCCTATGACGGCGAGGACGGACTGCACCTGGCGAGCACCGGCAGCTACGACGTGCTGATCGTGGATCGGATGCTGCCGTGTCGTGACGGCCTGTCTGTGATTCGTGCCTTGCGCGGCACTGAGGATCGAACACCTGCCCTGGTGCTGAGCGCGTTGGGCGAGGTGGACGATCGGGTAACCGGTCTCGCGGCCGGGGGCGACGATTATCTGGTCAAACCCTACGCATTCGCAGAACTCTTGGCCCGGCTGGACGCACTGGTGCGGCGAAGTCAGGATGCCCCGGTGGAGAATCAGGTGCGGGTCGGCGATCTTGAACTCGACCGGTTGACCCGCCGCGTGACCCGGGATGGGCAACGCATCCATCTGCAACCCCGCGAGTTTCGTCTACTGGAGTATTTGATGCGCCACACTGGCCAGGTGGTGACCCGCACCATGCTGCTGGAAAACGTGTGGGACTATCACTTCGATCCCCAGACCAACGTCATCGATGTTCAGATCAGCCGCCTGCGCAGCAAGATCGACAAGGACTTTGATCGACCCCTGCTGCATACGGTGCGGGGCGCCGGCTATCGGCTGGCCGAGCTGGACTGAGGCCCCGGGTGCTCGAAGGACTGTTTCGGACCACGGTTTTTCGTCTGTCGCTGCTGTATGCGGTGGTGTTCAGCCTGGTGGCGGCCTCGGCACTGGGGGTCCTGCACTGGGCCACCAAGTCCGAGCTGCGGGATCAGAACGACGCCCGCCTCAGGTTGGAAACCGAAGTGCTGCTCGAGCGCTATCCGGATCAACGCATACCGGCGCTGCTGGAGACCGTACGTCAGCAGAACGAGCAGGACGGTCGCAACCGGGTGTTTTTCTATCGCGTACTGGGCCCGTTGGAGCAGCGGCTGATTTCCGGGGCCCTGGCCGACATCCCCGCTGGCCCCGGCCCCGGCCCCGCTCGGACCTACGCCGACATGCGCCTGGGCGATGCCCTGGGCCTGGAGCCCGGCACCTTGCCCTACGATGTGCCGGTGCGGGTACTGGTGACCGATCTGCGGGGAGGTTACCGCCTGGTGGTGGGCCGTGACGTGGCCGATCAGCGGGTGGTTTTGGATCACACCTTCCAGGTCGCATTGGTGGCCACCGGCGTGACTTTTCTGTTGGCTCTGTTGGGGGGTGGGCTCATGGGCATGGATGTGCTCCGCCGCATTCAGGGTGTGCGCCGGGCGGCCGACGACATCATGGCCGGCGACCTGTCCAGGCGGCTTGCGGTGGGCACGCGAGACGACGAGTTCGACCAGCTGTCGGTGCGCTTGAACGCCATGCTTGAGCGCATAGAGCAGCTCATGACCGGCCTGCGCGAGGTGACCGACAATGTCGCCCACGACCTGCGCAGCCCGCTCACACGCATGCGCAACCGGCTGGAGGTGACGCTGCTGGAGGCGCGGGACCAGAGCGAGTACCGGCAGGTGATGGGTGACACCGTGGACGACGCCGATCAACTCATCCGCACTTTCAATGCCTTGCTTGCCATCGCCCGGGCCGAGGCCGGCGTGGGCTTGCAGGACAGTGGTGAGGTGGATCTGGCGACCCTGACCGAGGAAGTGGCTGAACTCTACGAGGGGGTAGCCGAGGACAAGTCCATCTCACTGGACACCCGAATCGAGCCCGGTTTGCGGGTGCGCGGCAACCGCCAGTTGCTGGCTCAGGCGCTGACCAATCTGCTGGACAATGCGTTCAAGTACAGTCCGGCAGGGGGCCGGGTCGAGCTGCGCGCGGCGGCGGACCCTCAGGGGCCGGTGCTGAGCGTGTCCGATACCGGGCCCGGCATACCCGAGGCCGAGCGCGAGCGGGTACAGCAGCGCTTCGTCCGCCTGGAGAGCTCACGCAGCACCCCCGGCAGTGGGCTCGGACTCAGTCTGGTCAAGGCGGTGGCGCGTCTGCACCAGGCCACCCTGACGCTCACCGACGCCGCTCCCGGCCTGAGGGCCGCGCTCCATTTTCCCTCGCTCTATCCACCCCGTTCCACAAAAAAGAACGGCTCGGCATCGCTTTTGCGACCTCACCAGACGCCAAACAGGTAGCCCTGATCCTGGTCATTGCCGGTGCGCTCCCGAATCCGGTCGTCAGATAGGGTGACGCGCAGCCGCCGGGTCCGCAGCCAGTCGAACAGTCGCTGTTCCAGCGCCTGACGAATGCCGTCATGGTCGCTTCGGCAACCCAGGTCCGTGAGTTCCTGCGGGTCGTTTTCCAGGTCGAACAGCAGCGGCGGGTGCCGTTCGAAACAGACCAGTTTCCAGCGGTGGGTTCTGACCATGAAGGCTCTGGCCTCGGCCGGTTCCAGCCCCAGCACCAGGCGAGCTGGACGCTCGGCGAAACTGCTGTCCGCGTACACCGCATCGCGCCAGTCTGGTGGGGCTTCCCCCCTCAGCAGCGGCGCCAGGGAACGCCCTTCCAATCGGTGGGGCTGCGGCGCGCCGCCGGCCCACTCCAGAAATGTGGGGGCCAGGTCTATTGCCTCCACCAGCCGAGACTCGACCTTGCCGCGGCCGGCGTCCGCCTCGGGCCGCGGATCCATGATCACCAGGGGCACACGCACGATCTCCTCGTGGAACAAATCCTTCTCGCCCAACCAATGATCGCCCAGATAATCGCCATGATCGCTGGTGAACACCACCACCGTATTGTCACTGACACCCAGCGTGTCTAAACCGGCCAGCAGTCTGCCCAGGTGATGGTCGATCTCGGTGATCAGGCCCATATAGGTCGGGATCACCCGTTCCCGGACCCCATCTCTGGAGAAGCTGACACTCTCCTGATGGCGCATGAACGCGGCCAGAACGGGGTTCGGGTTCTTGCGCTCCCGGTCATGGCGGTTGGCCGGCGGGACCGGCGTTTGCCGGTACAGTGCGTGGTAGGGCGCGGGCGCCATGTATGGCCAATGTGGCTTGATGTAGGACAGGTGCAGACACCACGGCCCGGCACCGGCCTGTGCCAGGAAGGCCAAGGCCCGGTCGGTCATGTAGGCGGTTTCGCTGTGTTCAGCCTGGACCCGGGTCGGGAGATGGGCGTGGCGCAGATGCCAGCCGGACAGGGATTCACCATGCCCGCCCTCTGCCGAATTGGCCTGACTGTGCCAAGGGTTTCGTCCCGGATAACCCTGGGATCGCAACCATTGGTTGTAGGCCAGGTTGGGGTCCGCGCCTTGGTCCGGATGCAGGCCGTCATCCCGCTCGAATGGCTCGAACCCGCAGTGTCTGGACAGGATCCCGGCAGGTGATTCCGGTTCGACGCCCAGGCGGTGGAAGGTGTCTGCGTCGGGCCGCATGTGTGTTTTGCCGGTCAGTGCAACCCGGTAGCCCCGTGGCCGCAGGTAGTCACCCAGGGTCAGCTCATCGATTCTGAGGGGCGTGCCGTTATAGTGCGCGCCATGGCTGTAGGCGTAGCGTCCGGTATAAAAGCTCATCCGCGACCCGCCGCAGACGGGGGCCTGGACATAGGCGGACTTGAACCGCACACCTCGTGCCGCCAAGCGATCGATATGGGGTGTGCGCACGCTTGGGTGGCCGTAACATCCCAGATAGTCGGCCCGCAGCTGGTCGGCCATGACAAACAGTATGTTCGGAGGCTTGGGCACCGTTAATGGTTTGCGGTCGGGTCCGGGAATCAGCGCTGGCTTGTTTCCCAGTCCGGGTGAATCCAGGGGCTGACGTCCTCTGCCGGCAATGGCGTGCGGCCCAGTATGTGATCGCTGGCCTTTTCACCGGTCATGATGGATGGGCCGTTCAGGTTGCCGTTGGTGATGCGCGGAAAAACGGAGCTGTCCGCCACCCGCAATCCCTCCACGCCGATCACACGGCACTCTGGGTCCACCACCGCAAGCGGGTCCTGCGCTGCACCCATGCGACAGGTGCCGCAGGGATGGTAGGCGCTTTCCACGTGGGCGCGGATGAACGCGTCCAGTTGTTCGTCGCTGGCGACCGCTGCCCCCGGTGAGATTTCCGGACCGGCGTAGGGTTTGAAGGCGTCCTGCTGAAACAACTCGCGGGTGTAGCGGATACAGCGGCGAAAATCGGCCATGTCCTCGTCCTGGGAGAGGTAGTTGAACTGAATGGCGGGGGCGTCGTTTGGGTCGGCGGACTTGAGCCTGACCCAGCCGCGGGATGCCGATCGCATGGGTCCGACATGGGCCTGGAACCCGTGGGATTCGGCCGGCGCCTTGCCGTCGTAGCGGATTGCCACGGGCAGGAAATGGTATTGGATGTCGGGGTAGCGGACGCCGGCCTGTGAGCGGATAAAGGCCGCGCTCTCAAAATGATTGGTGGCGCCATGCCCGCTTTTGAAAAAGGTCCATTGCGCGCCAATCATCAGCTTGGACGCCCAGTTGAGATGTTTGTACAGGGTGATGGGCTGGGTGCAGGTCTGTTGAATGTAGAGTTCCAAATGATCCTGCAGGTTCTCCCCGACTCCTGGGCGGTCCGCGATCACCTCTATGCCGTGTTCCTGCAGCTCGGGCCCTGGGCCGATGCCGGAGTGTTTGAGCAGAGTGGGCGAGTTGATGGAGGATGCCGCCACGATGACTTCCCGCTTGGCCCGCACCACTGAGACCTGACCATCGCGTTCGATCTCCACGCCCACGGCCCGCTGGTTTTCAAACACCACGCGGCGGGCCCGGCAGCGGATCAGATTGCAGTTGCCCCGTTTGAGGGCCGGCTTGAGGTAGGCATTGGCCGCGGACCAGCGCCGTCCGTGGTGGACGGTCATTTCCATCGGGCCGAACCCTTCCTGCTGTTCGCCGTTGTAGTCTGCGGTTACCGGGTAGCCAGCTTGCCGGCCGGCGTCCACAAAGGCCCTGAACAGCGGATTCTGCCGCCTGCCCCGGCTCACATGCAGCGGTCCGCTGCGTCCCCGCCAGGCGGCATCACCGGCCCCCACATCGGCGAACGGACCGCCGGAATGCCAGTGTTCCATGCGTTTGAAGTAGGGCAGCACCTGCTGATAGTCCCAGCCGGTGGCGCCGCTGGCGGCCCAGTGTTCGTAGTCGCAGGCGTGGCCTCGGACATAGACCATGCCGTTGATGGAGCTGGAGCCGCCGATCACCTTGCCCCGGGGGCAGGCCAGGGTACGCCCGCCCAGGTGGGGTTCGGGTTCGGTCAGGTAGCCCCAGTCATAACGCGCCATGTTCATGGGATAGGACAACGCGGCCGGCATTTGGATAAACGGGCCTATGTCTGGGCCGCCGTATTCCAGCACCAGCACCTGATGGGTGCCGTCCTCGGACAGACGATAAGCCATTGCACAGCCGGCTGAGCCGGCGCCGACGATGATAAAGTCCGCTTCCATGGTCACCCTCCCCGTGGAAATCGTGCTCGCTCCTCGAGCACGTTGAGGTCCATATGATTGCGCATAAAGCGCTCCGATGCGTTTGTTTCCGGCTGGAAGTCCCAGGACTGGTATCGGCCCTCGCGCAACGCCTCGTAGACCCACCAGCGTCGGGCCTGGCTCGCTCTCACTTCCGCATCGAATCGCGCCATGTCCCAATTGTTCCGCACCCTGTCCATCAGCCCTTTGATGATGTGCGCATGGCCCGGTTCATCCGCCAGGTTCTTCGACTCGTCGGGATCGGCTGTCAAGTCGAACAACTGCGGTGGATCCAGTTCGCAGTGATTGAATTTGTAGCGACCATGGCGGATCGAGACCATCGGCGCGTAGGATCCTTCCGCCGCATACTCCATCACCACCGGCGCCTCCCGTGCCGCGCCTTGGGTGAGCGGGAGCAGGCTTTCTCCGTCTAACCAAGGCGCGATCGCCTCCGCATCGGCGCCGGCCACAGCCGCCAGGGTTGGCGCGATATCCAGGTTGGACACGGGCGCGTCGATGCGCCCGGCGGGGATGCCGGGTCCGGCGATCATCAGTGGCACCCGGGCGGACCCTTCGAAAAAGCTCATTTTGAACCACAAACCCCGCTCACCCAGCATGTCGCCGTGGTCGGCGCAGAACACCACCACCGTGTCCTGGTCCAGGCCGCAGGCGCTCAACACCGACATGACCCGCCCGATCTGATCGTCGGTGTAGCTGGTGTTGGCGAAGTAGCCACGGCGGGCGCGGGCAATATCCCGATCGCTGATGTCAAATCGGGTGTGGTCGTTGGCCTCCATCAGACGTCGGCTGTGCGGGTCCTGATCTGAGTATGGGATAGCGGCCACCCGGGGTGTCAGGGCTGTGGAATCCTGGTAGAGGTCCCAGAACCGGCGGCGGGCCACGTAGGGATCGTGCGGGTGGGTGAAGCTGACCGTCAGACACCAGGGGCGGGGGTCCGGCCCCCGGGCCAGATCATAGATCTTGGCCATGGCCTGGTTGGCAACCTCGTCGTCAAACTCCAGTTGGTTGGTGATTTCCGCCACGCCCGCGCCGGTGACCGAACTCAGGTTGTGGTACCACCAATCGATGCGTTCACCGGGCTTGCGATAATCCGGCGTCCAGCCATAGTCGGCCGGATAGATGTCCGTGGTCAGACGCGCCTCAAATCCATGCAGTTGGTCCGGCCCGACAAAATGCATCTTGCCGGACAGACAGGTCGCATAGCCCAGGCGCCGGAGATGGTGGGCAAAGGTCGGCACGTCGGAACCGAACCCTGCGGCGTTGTCGTAGACGCCGGTGCGCGATACCCGTTGCCCGGTCATGAACGATGCCCGGGCCGGTGTGCACAGGGGGCTGGCGGTATAGCAGTTGGAGAACCGTGCGGCGCGCTCGGCCAGGGCTCGCAGATTGGGTGTGTGCAAGAAATCCGCTGGACCGTCCGGGAAAAACGTGCCGCTGAGTTGGTCCACCATGAAGATCAGAACATTGGGGCGATTGGACGCGGGCATCAGCTGCTCCGGAGCGAAACGTCCTGGAATTCTACCCGTCCCGCGCCGCCGTCGGACAAAAACCGGATTTCTGCCCGTTAATTCCTGCCCGTTATTGGGACCTGCGCCAAACCGCATCTGTCTGGGCGCGGCTGATGCTGAACCTAATACTTACCAGGCGGCACCGGTTTGCCATAAAGAATCGGCGTGCCCGGGTGGACCACTTCATTTGCAGCTGCGTAGCGTTCCCAGCCGGCCGCCATCTGTCTCACCGTATCCGGGTTGGCAGCCGCGAGATCCGTTGTTTCACCCGGATCCGTTCGCAGGTTGTACAGCTGCCAGTCACCGTTGCCGTAGGGTTGCGGGAGGCGCAGGATTTTCCAGTCTCCCTGCCGCCAGGCATCCATGCCGTAGGCCTCCCAGCCGAAACCGCGCTCTGAAAATCCGGCGTCCTCCGAACGATTCAGCAGTGGCAATAGAGATTGGCCCTGAAGTTCGGGCAGCTCGACTTCGCCATAAGTCGTCGGATAATCGACCGCCGCGATTTGCAGGAAGGTCGGAGTCAGGTCGGTGATATGGATCGGCGTGCTGATCGTCGATGTCCGGGCCTCTAGCTGTCCCGGAAGTTTTACGATGGCGGGCACCTGTATGCCGCCCTGGGCGACATAGCCCTTAAACAGCCGCAGCGGCGTGGCGCCGGCGTACGCCCAGCCGGGACCGATGTCCGTGGACGAACCGGGATGACCCTTGTTTTCCAGGCTGTTTTCGAACTTGCGGACGAACTCCGCCGCTCACCGCCCAAAGCGAGGTAGTCCACAATCGCTGTTTTGCTGGGACCGTTGTCCGACAGGAACACAATGAGTGTGTTTTCGTAAACCTGTTTCGTGCGCAGGTGGTCCAGAACCCGGCCTATGGATTGATCCACGTAGTCGATCATGCCGGCATAGATTTCCATGTCCCGCGCTCGTTGAGCTTGTTGCTCCGGGGTGAGCTCGTCCCAGGCCAGAACCCAGCCAGGCCGCTTGGCGGCCACGACCGACTCGTCCACCAGTCCCCGGTTCATCTGTGATCGAAGTCGTTCGCTGGCGAGCACATCCCAGCCCGCGTCATATCGTCCTTCGTACTTGGCTATTTCGGCGTCAGGCGCGTGCAGCGGGTTGTGTGGCGCGGTAAAGGCAAGATAGGCGAAGAACGGTTTGTCGCGCCTCAAGCCTTCGTCGATGTACTCGATGATTCGGTCCGTGTAGTAGCTGGACGAATAGAAATCTGCGGGCAGATCCGTGACCCGCTTGTCGTCGTCCGTATAGGTGGTCTTGGCGCCGGGAATGATGGGCGCCTGATCGGCCCAATGACTGGCCGCGCCGTTCAGCAGCGCAAAGGACTGATCGAAACCCCTGCCTCCCGGCAGGTTCCGAGGCTCCTTGCCCAGGTGCCACTTGCCGGCCATGGCTGTGTGATATCCGCCGTCGCGCAGCAACTCGGCAACCACCACCACATCCTCGCGCAGATGCCCCTGGTAGGCGGGGAGGCCTTCTTGGTTTTCCGCAATGGCCCCGTGGTTACCCCCCAATCCGGCACGGTGAGCATCGACCCCGGTCAACATTGCGCTTCGGCTGGGCGCGCAATTGGGCGCGGCATGAAACTGCGTCAGCAGAAACCCTTGTTGTGCCAGCGCATCGAGATTGGGTGTGTCGATCTCGGGTCCGTAGGCACCGATACCCGAGTATCCCAGATCGTCTGCCGCGATCAGCAGAATGCTCGGTCACGCGGACGCCGCGACGGCTGGAAGAGTGGCCAGCAGGTTGAACCAAACCAATACAAAAACGTGCGCAGAGTTCAGCAGGAAGGCGTGGTTTGATCGCACCCTGGTGGTGCCTGCAAATCCCTGACCCAGCTTCCCCTACCCGGGTTCGCTGCCAGCATCGTACGGCAATTCATCCAGGTGCAAAATGAACTCCAATGGGTCGAATGGCAGTGACTCGAACGCCACGGGTGGCTTTGACAGAGCCAGGGTCTCCGGCCGCGCATTGGAGATATTGGTGTAGGCCGGGCCGCGTTTGTGTTCCCGATCCGGATACTTTGCTTTCCAAAGCTCATGCCGCGCACGCATGCGTTTGAACGGTTCCTTGAAATGGAACCCGCCGACGACGATTGGATTGACCTCGCGATGATCGTTGTACAGATCGTAGACCGCCGTGAGACCGGACTTGGCCTGGCTTGGATCGTTAGAGGTCCAGTGGATTTTGAACTGATCCTTTACGGTGGCCGCCAGATCCGGACCTTGATAGATGAACACATGATCGCGGCGGCCATGGGTATCGCCCTTGAGCAGCAAAGCGGTCTGGTCGATCCCGTCGATGATCCTGTCGGTCGGGACATGGCCGGTTGCCCCGGCCAGCCTGGCGAATGTGGTGAACAGGTCGGTTTCATGGATGATGTCGCCGACGATCTGGCCGGGTTCGATCACGCCTGGCCATAGGGCGGCGGCCGGGACGCGGACCCCGCCCTCGGTGAAGTCGCCTTTGCCACCACGAAACAGGCCTTCGCCGAGACCCGCTCCCGGGGGCGGGTTATGCGTCATCGGCCCGTTGTCCGCCATGGCGACGATCAGCGTATTCTCCGCAATTCCCAATTCCGCCAGGGTGGCGCGAAGCAGTTGGATGTCGGGTTCGATCACGCGTTGATAGCTTTCAGCGACCATGCCGCGCTGCAGGGTTGTCTTGTTGGGTTCCGGAATAAATGACATCCACAGCGGCCACCAGGCAACGTAAAACGGTTTCCCCGCTTCGTTGCTGCGGCGAATAAAATCGATCGCCCGTTCGCGTCCCTCCAGGTCGAAGTCGTTATAGTCTTTGAGTTCCTTCGAACCGTCACGCCATTCTTGTGCCGGCTCATTTTTCTTGCCTTCCAGGTAGAAGACAAATGCCTCGTCTTGCACGAAATTCCGGTCACGCTGGTAGGGGTTCTCGACGAGCAGCTCTTCCTTCATCCCGACAATCGCGTTCGCGCCCTCGCCCTGGTTATTGTAGAGACTGGTGACCTGGTTATAGATCGCCCAGAAAGCCTCGTCGAAACCCTGGTTGTTGGGATAGGACTCCGATGTGTCGCCTAGGTGCAGCTTGCCGAAAAAGCCGGTTGCGTATCCCACGCTGGAGAGCACCTCAGCCATAGTCGTGTTTTCGGCGGCCAAGCCTGTGTACTCGATCGGAAACCCGATTTCCCAGGTGCCCGTGCGGATCGCGTGTTGCCCCGTCAGCGCCGCAGCCCGGCTGGGCGTGCATCCCGGTTCGGTATACATGCGGGTAAAGATCATTCCTTCGGCGGCCAACCGGTTTAGATTTGGCGTCTGGTAGCCACGGATTTGTTGATATATCGGGTCACCAAACGCCATGGGCGGCTGATCGTCCCACATGTAGTGGATGATGTTTGGAGGCGTGTATTTTTCCCGCAGCGCGGCGAGTTTCTGATCCAGCTCGCCGTCTTCCACCGCCCAGACTTCCCCATTCTGAGCTTCGAGAATGTAGTACTCGGCGTCGTGGACGATCTGATCCTGGGCGAGCGCGGCCGCCGCCACCAGCAACGCAGGCAAAAAACCAAGTATTTGTAACTTACTCATCTGATATTCCAAGCGTTGGGTGTGGGCTGCCAGTGTCCATTGCCTCAATCATGAAGCCGATGGAACAGAGACGGTTTCTTCGGTGTGTTACAAACGATGCGAGGCCACATGGCGATAGATTGCCATGCGGTCTGGACCACCGCCCGATGCAGGCTTGCACAGTTTTACGGTGACCCATGATCACGAATCGGCAAAACTGTGCGCTAAGCGGTAATGATGGACACGGAATGCAGGCACGTTTCGATGATATAGACCAGTATTTCGAGACTATTCCTTGGCAGAGCGATTTTGTTCAGCTCGACCGGGGGCGCTTGGACGCGCGCATCGAGCTGGCATCAGGCCGCGGCGTTTCGGTCATGCGCACGTCCTACAATCGGGCGTTCGATCAGCGTGGCGTCGCGCCCAGTCATGGCCGACCTTCGGCTTCCGGGTGCGGTCGGGGGCAGAGATACGATGGTGCAACCAGGCCTTCGTCAATTCCACGCTGGTGGTGTTCCCCGAGGATGGGAGCTTCGAAGCCTGGTCCGGACCCGGTTTCGAAGTGGTGGTGGTGACGGTTGACATGGCGGATCTGTCCACGGTGTCGGCCCTGAGCGAACTACCCAGCGGTTTGGCGGCAATCACCCCCGCCGGCGGTGTGTACGATTGTCGCAATGACGACATGCAGGCGTTGCGGACCGCGGCGGTGGCAATGCTGGCCGTCCCTGGCACCGGTGGTCTAGAGCTGGAGTTCGAGATTGCGCGCCTGGTTTTGACCGCCCTCGATCGCCATCGGACCGTGTTGCGTGCCCGAACCTACGCATGCGGACCGCGCCTACGCCAGCGCGTCCCCCCCCCCCCCCCCCCCCCCCTCCTCCCTCCGCCCCCCCCGCCTTCCCTCTCGCCCGGTGCGGCCGCGCTCCGGTATGCGGCGGGCGACGGCCCTTTGACACTGCCGCCCGGTGGTGTTTCTGGCATGTCGGCCAGTTCGCCCGGGACCACCGGGACATGTTTGGTGAGCTACCCTCTTCGACCCGTAAACTCATGGCCGATTCAGACCCCTGACCCGGTGCAAGTGGATGAACCAAACAGCGCTACCGGCTTTGATATTGACCGGCAGCCGCCGCAGTGAACCGGCCCTGGGGGACCCGTTGCAATCTCGGCAGTAGCCGTCAAATGCAGCTACGCATTGCTTAACGTATCCATTATTTTCCGAATCCACTAAACTCGACCGATGGGCGAGACCGGCATTCATTGCCGCTTTCGATTTGGACTGTGGGCCCGTGAGGATACGACGATGAGCAAGCCGACTTTTCAGATCGTGGTGATCCCGGGGGACGGCATCGGTGTAGATGTGATCGCCTCCACCCGCGCCATTCTGGACGCCGCCCAGAAACGCATCGGTGGCTTTACCCTCCGTTATGAGGAACTGATTGCCGGCGCCGGCTATTTTCGTGAAACCGGTCGCGACATTGCGCCAGGGGCCGAGGACGCCGCGGGCAAAGCAGACGCCATCCTGTTGGGCGCCATTGGGCTGCCCGCCGTGCGCCATGAAGACGGTACCGAGATCGCGCCTCATCTGCGTCTGCGGGATCGGTACCAACTCTATGCCGGGGTGCGCCCGGTCAAGGCCTATCCGAACGCGCCCCAGCGCCTGGCCGATCCCAGAGCCGCGGATATCGATCTGGTGGTGTTGCGGGAATCGACCGAGGGTCTGTTCTACTCGGCCGCAACCCTGAATCGAAGTGTGGTTGTGGGAGACGATGAGGTCCGGGACATCCTGTCCATAACCCGTCCCACAACCGAAAAACTGCATGACTTTGCCTTCGCTCTGGCGCGTAAGCGCAAGGCACGCGGGGGCAAGGGGTTGGTGACCTGTGTGGACAAGGCCAACGTGTTCCGGTCCATGGCTTTTTTCCGCAAGATATTCGACGAGCGGGCCGCAGCCTTCCCGGATATCGAGCATGGCTACAACTATGTGGACGCCCAGGCCCTGGACCTGATTCGCCAACCCTGGGCCTTCGACGTCCTGGTCATGGAGAACATGTTCGGCGACATCCTGTCGGATTTAGCCGGTGGCCTGGTGGGGGGTATGGGCATGGCGTCCTGCGGCGAGATCGGCGACGCCCACGCCTTGTTTCAACCCGCCCACGGCAGCGCCCCCGACATCATGGGACAGGACAAGGCCAATCCTCTGGCAGCCATTCTGAGCGGTGCCATGATGCTCGACTATCTGGCGGACAGATCCGGGGTGAACGCGCCGGCTCGGGCCGCGGATCTGATCAATTCCGCCATCGATCGGGGGTTTGCCGCCAACCGCATGCGACCGATGGAGTTCGGTGGGGACCAGGGAACCCGGGCCTTGACCCGGGAACTGCTCGATTTGATGCAGCCCGGCTGACGAGTATCCCTAGCCTTGTGCCCGTCCACCTGGGCGCTTCTCGCCTTGGCGAAATGCCACCCGCGCAACTTCGAAAGGTGAACGAGTCTTGACCTGGGATGTGCATGCTGACGGATGGGATGAGAACCCAGCGGTGCGGGCCTACTCCGAGGCTGCATTCGCATCCCTGGTGCGGCTTGATGAGGACAGGTGGCTGAATCTTGACGGAGCGCGGATCTTAGACTTTGGATGCGGAACTGGACTCCTTGCTGAGAGGTTGTCGAAATCCGCGAAGGATGTCGTGGCGATAGACACCTCCGTTGAAATGGTTCATGTCCTGAATGACAAGATAAAAAGGCGCGGACTCGACAATGTGAGGGGCATCGCAAAGCCGATTGATGCTGCGATGGCCACCCATTCCCGTCTCTTTGAAGAACCGTTTGACATCGTCACGTGCTCTTCCGTCTGCGGGTTTTTGGAGGATTACCCAACCATGGCTCGGACACTGTCGCGACTGCTTCGACCCGGCGGCGCCTTTGTGCAATGGGACTGGGAGTCCGATTCCGCCAGCGGAGAGCCCTCTGGTTTGACACGCTCGCAGATTGAGGCGGCCCTCGGCGCCGCCGGCCTGCGGGGCGTGCGGGTTGACGTCGCCTTTGACATTGAGTGTGAAGGCCAGCGTATGCGGCCTCTGCTCGGCCGCGGAATGCGCTGAAACGTCAGTAGCCATGCGGGCGTTGATCCGATAGAACGCCAGCGAAGGGGCTGCTGGTGCACCATCCAGCAAGCAGTGCAATCCCATGGTCAACCCGGCTTGTGGACTGGCTGTGGGTTACCGAACTTCCCGCATGGCCTACCAGATCAGATAACTATGCGGTGCCGCACATTGCCACGTTATCTGTGTCTTTGGTGACGTTTACTGATCGGGTGGATTGAGATCAGGGAATTTGTATTTCATAAGATGGACGGACAGCACTTCGCCAACGTCGGGAAAGTTGACTAATCATAGGAAAAATCTATTAGTTTCTTTGAAAATATGGATTGGCCAAATAGATGGCTAGTGGCTATATTTCCTTAACACATTGAAAAAAGAGAACTCGCACCTGAGTTTGTGAGGAGATGACCACATGACTGACAGCAAATGCCCTTTCACCCATGCCGCTGGTGGTGGCACGTCGAACCAGGACTGGTGGCCCAATCAGCTACGCCTGGATATCCTGCGGCAGCACTCGTCCAAGTCCGATCCCATGGGCGAGGATTTTAATTACGCTGATGAATTCAAGACGCTCGACCTGCCAGCGGTTAAACAAGATCTCCGTGAGTTGATGACCAATTCACAGGACTGGTGGCCGGCGGATTTCGGCCACTATGGCCCATTTTTCGTTCGCATGGCCTGGCACAGTGCGGGTACCTACCGCACCGCCGACGGCCGTGGCGGGGCGGGCACGGGGAACCAGCGTTTCGCACCTCTCAACAGTTGGCCTGACAACGTCAATCTCGATAAGGCACGCCGGCTGATTTGGCCGATCAAGCAAAAGTATGGTCGGAAGATCTCCTGGGCCGATCTGATCATTCTCACTGGCAACGTGGCACTGGAGTCGATGGGCTTCAAGACCTTCGGTTTTGCCGGTGGCCGTGAGGATAGCTGGGAGCCGGAAAAAGACATTTACTGGGGTGCTGAGAAGGACTGGTTGGCTGACCAACGTTACGCCGGTGATCATGAGAAACTCGAAAATCCGCTGGCCGCAGTCCAGATGGGGTTGATCTACGTCAATCCGGAAGGCCCCAACGGCAACCCGGATCCGGCCGCGGCTGCCAAAGACATTCGCGATACTTTCGCGCGCATGGCGATGAACGATGAAGAGACGGTTGCGCTCATCGCGGGCGGTCACACGTTCGGTAAAACGCATGGTGCAGGGGATGCTGCACTGGTCGGCCCTGAGCCTGAAGCCGCCGGTATTGAAGAGCAGGGTTTTGGCTGGAAGAGCAGCTACGGCTCAGGTAAGGGTGACGACACCATTTCCAGCGGACTGGAAGTAACCTGGACCACCACGCCAACCCAGTGGAGCAACAATTTCTTCTGGAATCTGTTTGGATACGATTGGGAATTGACGAAGAGTCCAGCCGGCGCGCATCAATGGATACCAAAGCATGGCGCAGGTGCCGATTCCGTGCCCGATGCCCATGACCCTGCCAAGCGTACGGTGCCATCTATGCTGACCACGGATTTGGCGCTGCGGGCTGATCCGGACTATGAGAAAGTTTCACGACGCTTCCACGAGAACCCTGATCAATTCGCCGATGCCTTCGCTCGTGCGTGGTTCAAACTGACGCACCGTGATATGGGGCCGCGTTCGCGATATCTTGGCCCGGAAGTGCCTGCGGAAGTACTAATTTGGCAGGACCCGATCCCGGCGCTCGATCATGAACTGATCGATGACAGCGATGCCGCGACACTCAAGGGCAAGATTCTTGACGCGGGTCTGTCGCTTGGCGAACTGGTCTCAACTGCGTGGGCGTCCGCTTCTACTTTCCGGGGTTCCGACATGCGTGGCGGTGCAAACGGCGCACGCATTCGCCTTGCGCCGATGAAAGACTGGGCGGTAAACCAGCCGGATCAACTGGCGAACGTGTTGAAGACGCTCGAAGGGATCCAGAGTGACTTCAACAAGACGGTCTCCATGGCCGACCTGATCGTGTTGGCGGGCAGCGCTGGGGTGGAGCAAGCGGCGAGGAATGCCGGTCAGGATGTGACTGTTCCGTTTACACCGGGACGTATGGACGCCTCGCAGGAGCAGACCGATGTTGAGTCCTTCTCCGTTCTGGAGCCGATCGCCGATGGCTTCCGTAATTACCAGAAGACCAGGTTCACCGTAACTGCAGAACAAATGCTGGTCGACAAGGCGCAACTGTTGACGCTGACTCCACCCGAAATGACGGTTCTGCTTGGCGGTATGCGGGTTCTGAATACCAACTTCGGCCAGACCGCGCACGGTGTCTTCACCGACCGTCCGGAAACGCTGAGCAACGACTTCTTCGTCAACCTTCTCGACATGGGCACTGACTGGAAGGCGACTTCGGCTGATGAAGATGTGTTTCAGGGTAGCGACCGTGTAAGCGGCGAACCTAAGTGGACGGGCACTCGTGTCGATCTGATCTTCGGTTCAAACTCCGAGCTGCGTGCCCTGGCTGAAGTCTACGCGACGACCGATGCGCAGGAGAGGTTTGTCCATGACTTTGTGAAAGCATGGACCAAGGTGATGAACCTGGATCGTTTCGATATTTCCTAGCGAACCTCTGATCAACTGATACGAATCGAGTTTTGGTCCAAAAGGGTGGAGGTACGAGGCCCCCGGCTTAGCCACAGGCGTTCTATGGCCAAGCCGGGAAGCGCGGCAGATCTGCCCTTGTGGGCGAAACCCCGGAGAGGGCGGGCCTTTGCGCCCTTAGTACCGCGTTGCACCTCGCTCATTGGCAGCTTACTTGTTTGCCCTGGGTCAACTTCGCTCGTTGGGCTTGGTACAAGAATGGGCTGGGTCGCCCCACCTCAGGGGGTTGAATGAGTATTCCCGACACAATGCGCGCAATGGTCACAATGGGGCACGGCGGACTCGAGCAGATGGTTTTTCACCAGAATTGGCTCCGACCTGACCCTTCCGAGGGGGAAGTGCTGATCCGGGTGTTCGCCTGCGGGCTCAACAACACCGATGTGAACACCCGGTCCGGTTGGTATTCCAAGGCAGTCAGCGACGCCACCACCGGCGACGGGTTCGATGCGGTCAATGAAGATGACCCCACTTGGGGTGGTCGGCCGATTGTCTTTCCTCGGATCCAGGGTGCCGATGTCTGCGGCGAGATCGTCGCGGTTGGTGACGGCGTCGATCCAGACCGGGTAGGGCAGCGGGTGATCACCGACAATTGGCTGCGCGATCGGGACGATCCGCTCAACAAGGACAAGACGGGATACTTCGGGTCGGAATGCGATGGTGGCTTTGCCGAATACACGGTGATCCCCGCGCAAAACGCGCTTGCCATACAATCCGATTATTCCAATGCTGAACTGGCCACATTCTCCTGCTCTTACTCCACCGCCGAAGGGATGCTGACCCGGGCACGGGTACAGGCTAACGACACCGTTCTTGTTCCCGGTGCCTCCGGCGGGGTGGGCGGCGCTTTGGTGCAATTGGCCAAACGGCGCGGGGCCCGGGTGGTGGCCCTGGCCTCAGAGGCCAAGCAAGCCGACGTCGCAAAGCTTGGCCCTGACCGCGTCTTGCCGCGCGCACCGGCTGATCTTCGCGCGGCCCTGGGGGATGAGAGAATCACGGTGGTCGCCGATGTCGTCGGCGGCGCTTACTGGCCCCGGCTCATCGACATATTGGAGCGCGGCGGGCGCTACACCTGTTCCGGCGCCATCGCCGGGCCGCTGGTGGAGCTTGATTTGCGCACGTTCTATCTTCGCGATCTGACCTTCACCGGCTCAACCGTGATCGACCCGGAGGTGACTCAGAACCTGGTCCTCTATATCGAGGCCGGCGCGATCAGACCTGCACTTGCAGCCACCTACCCGTTGGAGAAACTGCGCGAAGCCCAGGCCGCATTCATCGCCAAGCAGCACACCGGCAACATCGTGGTCTGTCCATGAAGATCACCCGAATCACGGTCTACAGGATCGACCTGCCGCTGGAACATCCCTACTGGCTCTCCGGCGGACGGCTGAAATTCGAATGCCTGGACGCGACCCTGGTGAAGATCGATACGGATGAAGGGCTCACCGGCTGGGGCGAAGGCACCCCTTGGGGCCACACCTATGTTCCCGCACATGGGCCCGGCATCCGCGCAGGCGTCGAGACCATGGCCCCTTTTCTCCTCGGTCTCGATCCGCGCCGCATTCTGGACGTGGAGCGGGCCATGGACCTCGCCCTGCCCGGCCATCTCTATGCCAAATCGCCTGTCGACATGGCCTGCTGGGATATCGCCGGACAGGCCGCCGGGTTGCCGATTGCCGATCTGATGGGCGGAGGCAGCCGCACGCCCCGCCCAATTGCCTCTTCCGTGGGGGCCAAGTCGGTCGAGGACACCCGCCAGGTAATGCAGCGCTATCGCGACCGGGGCTATATCGCCCACTCGGTCAAGATCGGCGGCGACGTGGCGCGCGACATCGCCCGCATCCGGGATGTCGAGGCGCATCGTGGTGAGAACGAGATCATACTTTACGATGTCAATCGCGGCTGGACCCGCCAGCAGGCAGTGCAGGTCATGCGCGCGACGGAAGACCTCTGTGTCACCTTCGAACAACCCTGCGATACACTCGACGACATCGCCGCGATCCGGCCGCTGCACTCTGCGCCGGTCAGCGTGGACGAAACCCTTGTGACCTTGCAGGACGCCACCCGCATCGCTCGCGACGGTCTGGCCGAAGTGTTTGGGATCAAGCTCAATCGCGTGGGCGGGCTGACCAAGGCCGCGCGCATGCGCGACATTGCGCTGGCCCACGGTATCGACATGTTCGTCATGGCCACCGGCGGCAGCGTGCTGGCCGATACCGAGGCGCTGCATCTGGCCGCGACCATTCCGGATGCGAACGTCCGGGCTGTCTGGGCCTGTCAGGATATGATCACCGTCGATATCGCCGGCGGGCGCGGCCCCCGCGCTGCAGACGGGCATTTGCACCTGCCGGAAGGGCCTGGCCTCGGCGTGCAGCCGGACGACACCCGTCTTGGCGCTCCGGTTGCCGTGTACGGCGTCGCGCCATGAGAAACGCCCATATCGCCCCGCCCCAAACCCTCGGCAAGGACGCGTTGCTCGATTTGATGGCGGCCGGTATCTATGCTCTCGTTGCACCATGCCGCTTGACGGAGGGACCGACATGGCACTGAACGCCTATCTGAACTTGACCGGCGATGTCCATGGGAAAGTGGAGGGCTCGGTCACCCGGATGGGTCGGGAACGGACTATAGAGGTCAACGCCGTCGATCACGAGGTGAGCAGTCCCCGGGATGCGACCTCGGGCAAGTCCACCGGCAGACGTCAGCACGGGCCCATCGTCATCCTCAAGGAGGTCGACAGGTCTTCACCCGTTTTGTACTCGATGCTGGCCGGAAACGAGCGCGCCAGCGAGTGGCGCCTCGATTTCTGGCGGCCGTCCCGCTCCGGGCGCGAGCAGCAGTACTACACCATCGAGCTTGTGGACGCCACGATCTCGGAGATTCGCACCGAGATGCTCGACAACAACCTGTCCCAGAATCGAACGCAACCGGTAAGGGAGACGGTTGCGTTCACCTACCAGAAGATCATATGGACCTGGCAGGACGGCGGCATTACCGCCGAGGACGACTGGGGCACGCGTACGCGATAGGCCGTCGCAAGTCTGGAGACACTGCCAACCAGGCGGAAGGATCAAGTTCGGGATTGGAGTAAATGAAACACAGTGCCCCGGTCGTTCGCTTTCTGTCCGTTGTTGCGCTTCTCGCCTGCGCCGGTTTGTCCCAGGCAGGCGCCTTGGATCTTCAGAAGATCGAAGACGGGGTCTATGCGGTCATCGGTCCGTTGGGAAATCGGTCCCCGGAGAACCTCGGCAACAACGCGACCTTTGGTTTCGTCGTAACCGACGAAGGCGTGGTATTGATCGATCCGGGCGGCTCTTACAAGGGCGCGGCTCAACTCCACGCGTTGATCCAGAGTGTGACCGATCAGCCGGTCAAGCTCGTAATCAACACCGGTGGCCAGGATCATCGCTGGCTCGGGAACGGTTATTTCGCGCAACGCGGTGCCAGGATTATCGCAAACGAGCGAGCGGTAGCGGACCAAAGGGCACGTGTTGCCGATCAACTGTTCATATTGGGCACTCTACTCGGAGAGCACGGGCTGGAGGGTACCGAGCCTGTTTACGCAGACCAGACCTTCGATCAATCGACGACCCTGTCTTTCGGGGGCGTGCGCTTCGAACTCCATTACTCCGGTCACGCCCACACACCTGGAGACAGTTTCATTTGGTTGCCGAAACGCAAGATACTGTTCACGGGCGATATCGTTTATGTGCAGCGCATGCTGGGTGTAATCGAGGTCTCCGGCAGCGCTACTTGGCTCGGGGTTTGGCCGATACTCAGTGCCCTCGGCCCCCGCATCCTGGTGCCAGGGCATGGACCTGTCACGAGCATTGAGGAGGCCAGGGCCGATACGTTCGATTATCTGGCATTCCTGCGCGAGCGTGTCGCTCAGTATATGGATGCCGGTGGTGGTATCGAGGGGGTGGGCAAGCTCGATCAGTCCCGCTTCAGCTACCTCCAGAACTACGACGCCTTGAAAGGGCGCAACGCGCAGCGAGTCTATGAGGAACTCGAGTGGGAATGACAGCATCTGCAGTCGCGCTGGTTGCAGGTTGGCCGCCGGGAGCGTGATGGCGGCGGTGGGCGACCGTATTCTGTCGGTGCTGCGTGTGATTTGAGCGGGGTCGTGTTTCGGGGAGCTTGCGCACCATGCCGAAGATAGAATTCTCCAAACAAGAACGTGCTGCCATCGTCAGCAGGATTCAGCTCTACTTCAACGAAGCGCTCGATCGGGAGATCGGGCAGTTCGACGCCGACTTCCTGCTGGATTTCTTCACGGAAGAGATCGGGCCGCACTTCTACAATCGGGGTCTTTACGACGCTCGGGCCGTGATCGAGAAGAGGCTGGAAAGTGTCGACGAGGCGTTGTACGAGATTGAATTGCCCACCGGGGTTTCAAAGTAGTTTTGCCTTCAGGAGCCTCTGGTCTATTCGTGAACGAGCATCTTGGGACTGAAATGCACAGCTTCATCGTTGCAAATCTTCGCAATAGAACAACTATTACCCGTGATCTGCGCCTTGAACCTGCACATTTCACCCTCCAATCTGCTTCGTCCAGAATAAATCAGAGGCTGCTCAAGCCCCTGAGCATTCCCGGGCATACCAGACGGGCAGCTCATCGATGGAGTCGATCACCCAATCGGCGCCGCCGGTGTCCTCGCCAACGGAGTGATTGCCGCTTCTCACCAGGATCGAGCGCAGACCCGCCGCCCGCGCGCCGGCCACGTCCACTTCCGGTGTGTCGCCGATCATGATGGTGGCCTCGCGGGTGAATCCGGCGTGGGCCAGCGCCAGATCGAAGAGATTGGGGTTCGGTTTGCCGATCACCGTCGCGGGCCGTTGAACCACCGCCTCCAATGCCGCCACAACAGCGCCCGCTCCTACGCGCTTGACCCCGCCGTCGGGGAAGAACAGATCCCGATTCATGGCGATGGGTTCGGCGCCGCTTTCGATCAGGCGCCAGGCCGCGTCCACGTCTCCGAAGCTCGGCCAGCGGGAGGTGCCGATCACGACGGCATCGACCGGTTCTTCGCGACGGGTCAGATAGTGGCCAGCGGCCTGGAACTGAGCGTCGATGCTGGGATCGGCGATCATGAAAAGGCGGGCTTGCCCCCATTTCGCCTGGAGATACTCGAGGGTTGCCATGGGCGCCGTGTAAATCAATTCGCGAGGGATGGCATAGCCCAGGCGACGGAGCTTGGATTCCACCGAGTCGACC
Organism: uncultured Gammaproteobacteria bacterium; assembly: GCA_963783675.1. Taxonomy (GTDB): domain Bacteria; phylum Pseudomonadota; class Gammaproteobacteria; order Competibacterales; family JAHEDQ01; genus JAHEDQ01. Next base: position 130,288 of record CAWAOU010000013.1, on the reverse strand, counting down.
GAGCTACGGGTGGTATTGGTGACCAGCAGGAAGGGGCTTGCCTTGCGGCGGAGAAAGTCGATCGCGGCGGGTCCGCCGGGGATTGGCTTCTGTCCGTCGTAGAGAACACCGTCGATGTCGATAAAAAAGCAGGGCGATTCCATGTAGCCTCGGCTCCGGCGCGCATTCGGGCGTGCAAGTGTCTTGCAAACGCCCGAAATGCGCCACATCCGTTTCCGCCCTTCCCTAGGCCGAGGGGCAGGCTCTCGTCTCGCGCCCCAGCGGTTTCACCGCAGTATGCATTACCGCATTCGCCATGGGACCCACGATCTCCGCAATCTTTCGAAACAGAATTGCGGTGAGGCTGGGCGCCTGTTCCCGTACCGGCACTCCAACCTCTCGCTGGAGCGCCACTTCTACCCCACCCGCACGGGCGATTCCACTCATCCAGATATCCAACATTTTCTCATCTCCTGGCTCTTTGGCAGCAATTCTTGCCGCCCTCTTGTGTAGCTAATATGGAGCTTCTACACTGATTCAACAAGAGATCGTTTTTCATCGCTAATATGAGAAAAAATCATATCATGTGGATCGAATGGCGCGCCGGCTGCCACCGCTGAAAGCGCTTCGTGCGTTCGACTCTGCCGCTCGACTGCTGAGCTTTACCCGGGCTGCGGACGATCTGGCTGTAACCCAGACGGCGATCAGTCATCAGATTCGCGCCCTGGAGGAGTGGTTCGGCACCCCGCTGTTCCATCGCGGGGGTAGAAAGCTGACCTTGAGTGAGCCGGGCAGACTGCTCTATCCCGCTGTTTCCGAGGCTTTCGACAGGATCGCCGAGGCTGCCGAGCGGGTGGGTGGCGCACACGAGCGGCTCACACTGACGATCAGCGTGACTCCCACGTTCGGATCTCGTTGGCTCGCGGCGCGTCTTGGACGATTCTGGCGGGCGTATCCGGACATCGATCTGCGCCTTCACTACTCGGTCCAACGGGTCGATTTCGTGCGCGACGGTGTCGATGCTGCGGTGCGTTGGGGGCGGGGCACCTGGGACGGAGTGGACGCCCAACCTTTGATGGGTGCCTGGGCGGTGCCGCTCTGCAGTCCGGCGCTGATCGACGGGACATCCCCGTTACGAAAGCCGGCCGACCTTGTCCACCATACCTTGCTCCACGAGACCGACTACCAGGAGTGGACGGAGTGGCTTGCCGCCGCTGGCGTGTACCAGGTGGACGGGCATCGGGGTCCGGTCATCAATGACCCCAACATCGTCGCCCAGGCGGCGGTGGAAGGGCGCGGTGTGCTGATGGGTGTTCCGAGCATGCTGGCGGAGGAAATCGAGGCAGGTCGGCTGGTGGCGCCATTCGGCATGTGCCCGGACCCGGAAGTCGCCTACTACTTCGTGTGTGCCAAAGGGGCGACACTGCGGCCGCTGGTCGAGGCGTTTCGAGACTTCCTGATGACCGAGGCATCGGAGTTCGAAGCCACCCTTGCTTCAGACACACGCAAGTGATGTCGCATGAGTCGGCCAATCTTCCAGGTGCCCCGGGTCGGCACGACGGAGTCCGGCGAGAATTCGACCCGTTTTGCGCGTAGGCGCTCCACACTCTCCTGATGGGCCGACATTCCGGCGGCGTTCAGCCCAGGCGACCAAAGAAGGTCATGCGTGCCGACTCCGACAGTGAAATACCCGGCTCGGTGTTGTAGGCCAGTACCACCAGCATCCGCGTGATGTTGCCCTCGGTGGGGGTCACCCGGTGAATGGAGTTCCGCCCTCGAAACAACACCAACGCGCCGGGATCCATGCGCAGGGTGGTGCTGGCAACCTGTCCATCGAGCACCCTGGCCGCCGCATCATAGTTCATCTCCCCGGCGTCGGCGTCCCGCAGGTCTTTGACGTATTCGAACGATCCGCCCCCAAGCGGCTTTTCAATCAGCAGGGTTATGGCGAAGGCGGAATTATCGAAATGCCAACCCAGTTCCTGGCCGGCACTGGCGTAGTGCAGGTTGATGGAAGAGAGCGGGTCTGCGTATTCGTGTAACTCGGGTTCGTCGAGCACGGCGCAGAGAAAATCCCGGAACTCGCGCGCACCGTAGAGGGTGTGCAACTGCGAACCGGCGGGAATCTGGTCAGTCGTAATACAACCCTTGGAGGAAGCCACCGTGCGGTTGCGCGGATGGTCGGGCGCAAAGGCCGGGTCGGGCGGTTCCAGGTAGATGTTGTGGTTGTTGGCGGTGTAGTAGGCCAGGTCGGCATGGGCGTGGCCGTCGGCCTTGATCGATGCGATTGCGGCAGGGGTCAGAAACTTTTCGATGATCAGTACGCCGTCACGGTCCAGCGTGGCTTTGCTCTCGTTGCGAAAATCAGGGTCGCGCAGCGCGTGGGTGGGCAGGGCTATGATGTCGGACAACTCTGTGCCCGGGGCTGACCGTGCGTTCATGGGTTTATGGGTTCATGCCCTCAGGCCTCCCAGTCGGTTTGGGCGAACACCATGTCGAGGCCGCGAATGACCGCCTGCTCGCAATCGATCAGGCGATGGTCCAGACCGGCGCGTTCCATTGCGGCGGAGTACAGTTTGCTCAAAGGTCGATCGCCGACCAGCAGGATGGGCACATCTGGACGGAGGTGGGACGCACCCAGATCGGCGAGTTCATGACCGATCAGGATGCCCGAGAGGTAGGCTCGAATCTGGTCCGGGGCCAGGGTCGCAAACAGCGCGTTTGCCCGTACCGAGAACAAGTGGTTGAGCAGGCCGCCGGGTGAGTCGGCCAGCGCGTATCCCTGGTCGAAAGCCGCCGAATCCGCGGGATCGCTTTCGTTGCCAGGCACGGCCAGCGTGCTGTACCGGGACAGCAGATCAAATAACTCCCCGGTCATGGCGGTGCGGAAACTGCGGATCGTATGGTCCTCCGCCTCGACCCATTTGCTGTGGGTCCCGGGTAGGCACAGGGTGGCGCTTCCGGTTTCGGCCAACGACAGTGCGCCAAACACCTGGACCTCCTCGCCGCGCATCACATCGCGATGCGTTGGACCGTTGTCGATGCACACGCCGGGTACGATTCTGAGTTTGTCCCGGTCAGGCACGAGCGCAAGCGATTCGACAATGTCATCCATTGTGGCTGGGCAGGGCACGTAGGGCGCCTCGATCCAGCCCATGCGGCTGCCGATCATGCCGGACAACAGCGTCGGCAACGCTTCCACGCTGCGCCAGGCACCGAAAACGCGATCGAAGGTATCGGGAAAATCCTCCTGCGCCAGCCCACGAACACCCATCGCCGATTCGCGCTGTGTGACGACGCTGCCCTGCTCGTCCAGGGCGTAGGCGCGCAGATTGGTGGTGCCCCAATCGGCATACAGTTTCGATACGGTTGCAGGCAAGGTGCTGGCCTTATGGGATGAAATATCCATCAAGCATAGAAAATTTGAGCAACATCTGCAGTCCCGCCCTGGGGCGAGTGAGGCTTTTCCAGCACGCTGCTACACTGCGAGCATGCAGAACGTGGAGATCGATTTGGGCTATCAACCGGAGCAAACAGGCGGCTGCGGGCCGGCGTGACGCAGTCTGATCAGCAGATCGAGGCGCCGGATCCGACTCTGATCCACTCGCTCGAGCGAGCCGGGTTGCTGCGGTTGGACGAAGCCCACGGCTTCGAGCGTTTGGTCGGGGGCGTATCCTCCGATATCTGGAAAGTGACCACCTCGGAGCGGACTTTTTGTGTCAAGCGGGCCTTGTCGCAATTGCGGGTGGCCGCCAATTGGCAGGCGCCGGTGGAGCGCAACCAGTACGAAGTCGCCTGGTTCGAAGTGGTACAGGGTATCTTGCCCGATGCCGTGCCCAGCATCCTGTATCACGATGCTCAGGCCATGCTCTGTGCCATGGAATATCTCGACCCTGAGCAGCATCGCGTTTGGAAACGCGAGTTGCAGGAGGGCCGTGCGAACCCAGACGACGCGGGCGCAGTGGGTTCGAGTCTGGGCCGGATCCACGCTGCCACAGCCGGCCGGCCGGCTGTGGCAGCCCGGTTTCCCCGCAGCGATATATTTCGCTCGATTCGTCTGGAACCTTATCTGGAAGCCACCGCGGCTCGGCACCCGGATCTGAGCACCCCACTTCAGGCCCTCAGCCAACGCACCGACGCCACCCGTACGGTCATGATCCACGGTGATGTGAGTCCCAAGAATATTCTTCTGGGTCCAAATGGCCCCGTTTTTCTCGATGCCGAGTGCGCCTGCATCGGTGATCCGGCCTTCGACATTGCTTTTTGTCTGAACCACCTGTTGCTCAAGTGCCTGTGGAACCCGGCGGCCCGTTCGGGCTATTTCAGCTGCTTCCAGCGCATGGTGGACGATTATGTGTCCCAAGTGGACTGGGAATTGCCGGCGGCGCTGGAGGCGCGGGCGGCCAGCTTGCTGCCCGGGCTGTTTCTGGGTCGGGTCGACGGTAAGTCACCGGTGGAGTATCTGCAGGACGAGGCGCAGCGGAACCGGGTGCGCCGTTGTGCCCGGCGTCTGCTGGTTGCGCCGCCCTCTCGTCTGAACGCCGTGCTGTGTGCGTGGCAGGAGGAACTGGATTCATGAGAAACGCGATCGCGTCAGTTCGCGGGCGGCGAGTATGGGATTCCCGGGGTCGCCCCACGGTGGAGGCCGAGGTGCGCTTGTCCGGTGGTGCGGTCGGCCGCGCGATTGCGCCGGCCGGTGCCTCTACCGGCAGGGGTGAGGCCTTGGACCGGCGCGACGGTGGAACGGTGCTGGGTGGGTTTGGCGTTTCCGGGCCGGTGTCGGCGGTCAATTCCGAGATCGCCCGGATTCTGCCTGGGATCGATGTGCGCGAACAGGCCCAGATCGACGCAGCAATGATCGATCTGGACGGAACCCCGGACAAGTCCCGACTGGGCGCAAATGCTTTGGTCGCCGTCTCCATGGCCGTCGCCCACGCGGCCGCCGCGGCCGAGGCCGTGCCTTTGTGGCATTACCTCAGTGGGGGTTTGACCAACCTGGATCTGCCGCTGCCCGAGATTCAGATATTCGGCGGTGGCGCACACGCCGGCCGACGGGTCGATGTGCAGGATTTCATGGTCATTGCGGTGGGTGCCGAGACCTTTGACCAGGCCCTGGAATGGACCGCCGAGGTCTATCTTGCCGCCGGTCGGGCAATGGCAGAACGGGGCCAATTGCAGGGTGTTGCGGACGAAGGCGGTTTCTGGCCCGCCTTCGACAACAACGAGCAGGCCCTGGATGTGCTGGTGGGCGCCATCGAATCCGCCGGCTTCCGACCGGGAGACGAGGTGGCCATTTCGCTGGACATTGCGGCCACCGATTTCTTCAGCGATGGCCATTATCGGCTGGCCCGGGACGGTCGCGAGGTCGATGGCGACGAGTTGTCGGAGATGTTGCTGGGTTGGCTGCGGCGCTATCCGATCGTGTCCATCGAAGATCCGCTGGCCGAGGACGACGTGGCCGGCATGAGCCGATTCACAGCCGCCGCGGGTGCCACGGTGGAGGTGGTGGCCGATGATTTCATCTGCACCAATGCTCAGCGGATCACCGCGGCGGCTGCGGCTCGGGCCTGCAACACCGCATTGATCAAACCCAACCAGGTCGGCACGTTGACCGAGACCCGAGCCGCTCTGGAGGCGGCCCGGGACGCGGGCTGGGAGGCCATCGTCTCGGCACGATCCGGCGAAACCGAGGATGTGACCATTGTCCATCTGGCCGTGGGCTGGGGAGTCCGGCAGCTCAAGGTGGGTTCCTTCGCGCGCTCGGAACGGATGGCGAAATGGAACGAAGGGCTGCGCATCGGCGAAGCGTTGGATGGGCTCGGCAGCCTGCCCCCCAGATCCAGTTTCCCCTGGGGACGCTAAGGAGCCGCTGATTTATTCTGGACGAAGCAGATTGGAGGGTGAAATGTGCAGGTTCAAGGCGCAGATCGCGGGTAATAGTTGTTCTATTGCCAAGATTTGCAACGATGAAGCTGTGCAGTTCAGTCCCAAGATGCACGTTCACGAATAGATCAGAGACTCCTTAATGTCCCATGTGGCGATCAATGAACCCATCGAGCCCCTGGGTGTAGGCCTCGCGGCTGAGCACGAAGCCGTCGTTGTGATTGCCTCGAATTTCCAGCATGGATTTTCGCTCACCGGCCGCGCGATACAGCGCCTGGCCGTGTTCGAATGGGACGATCTCGTCCTCCCGACTGTGGACGATCAGGGTCGGCACGGTGACCTGTGACAGAAACGACTCGGTGGGATAGAGAATGCGGCTCAGCCACCGCACCGGCAAAAACCAGTAGTGTTTGCTGGCCAGATCGGGCACCGAGGTGAAAGCGGATTCGACGACCAATGCGCCCGGGGTGGTTCGCGTCGCCAGTTCGGCCGCCACCGCGCCGCCCAGGGAGCGGCCGAACAGGATCACATCGCCCGGAGCCACCCCGCGTTCCTGGGTCAGATGAGACCACATGGCCCGGGCATCCAGGTAGGTCCCCGCCTCGCCGGGCGTGCCCTCACTCAGACCGTAGCCGCGATAGTCAAAGATCAGCACGTTCAGACGCAACTGGTGGAAGATCTGGATCGAGTCGAGCCGATGGGCGATGTTGCCGGCGTTGCCATGGCAGAACAGGACCGTGCCCCGGGGTGCGTCTGCCGGGATGAACCATCCGTGTATGGACAGACCATCCTCGGTGGTGACATTCACGTCCTCAAAGGCGAGGCCGATGTGGGTCGGGTCGCTGGAAAGCGCCCGCCCCATCAGGTTGGGATAAAATACCAGCCGCGACTGGGCGAAGTAGGCCAAAGCCACCACGGCGCAGTAAATTGCCGCCGCCCAAAGGAGTACATTGATCACCGTGCGCACTTCAACCTCCCCACCGGCACGTATTAAACATCAGTGTACCGACACTCCGGCCGGCATGCCTTTGGAGGACGTGTGACTCACCCGGACAGTCTGCGGGCGGTGGTCAGCAACGGCCTGTGCATTGGTTGCGGCCTGTGCGAGTCCATCGCCGGATCCCGGTCGGTACGCATTTCGATGACCGCGGAGGGTCGAGAGCGGCCGATCGTCTCCGCTGACTTGTCCGTTGAAACCGAGGCCCGCATCCTCGATGTCTGCCCAGGGGCGGTGGTTGAAGCCCGGCCGCCGGAGGAGGGAGTCCCAGTCGATCTGGTTTGGGGTGTCTACAGACGGATCGTACGCGCCTGGGCGGCCGATCCCGACACCCGTTTCCGCGCTGCCACCGGCGGGGTGCTGACTGCCCTCGGGCAGTTTCTGCTGCACAGCGCTCGTGTCCGGGCGGTTCTTCATGTTGGGGCCGATCCAGATGCTCCGATGCGTTCGCGCTGGGTCATCAGCCGAACCGTGGATGAGGTCTTGGGCAACGCGCAATCCCGCTATGGTCCCGCGGCACCGCTGGCCGGCCTGGAGACCCTGTTGGCGATGGACGCGCCTTTTGCGGTGATCTGCAAACCCTGTGATGCCGGCGCCCTCTGGCGATTGCGACGCTCCGATCCCCGCATGACCCGGTGTGTGGCGGTGCTGGTCATGGTGTGCGGCGGGGCATCTGAACTCGGAAAGTCCCAATCCGTTCTGGCTGCTTTGGGTATCGAGGAGGAAGAACTCAGCCTGTTCCGCTACCGGGGCTATGGCAATCCCGGCAAGACCCGGATCGAAACCCGGGACGGACGTGCTTTTGAGCTGAGCTATCAGGACATGTGGGACGACGAGAAGGCCTGGCGGTTGCAGTCCCGGTGCAAGGTCTGCCCTGACGCCATCGGCGAGGCGGCGGACATAGCCGCCGCCGACATCTGGCCCGGTGGCGGCCCGGTCGGGGAAGATGCCGGATTTAATGGCGTTCTGGTCCGCTCCAGCCGCGGCCTGTCCCTGTTCGATGCCGCAGTGGAGGCAGGGTTCTTGATCGCCGATGAGGAGATGAGCGCCCGTGATCTCGACATCTGCCAGCCTCATCAAGTACGCAAAAAGCGGGGCTTGCGCGCGCGTTTCCAAGGCATGAGCGAAGCGGGTGCCCCGGTGCCCAGAACGGTGAATCTGCGTCTGTCCGCGCTGCAGTCCAGCAATGACCCCGAAGCCGACGAACGGGCGCGTGAGGGCACCCGCGTCCGGGTTGCCCAGGGCCGTTTCCGGGAATCCTTTTCTGTGACAAAGGACTAACAAGCAATACTCAGTGTGAGGCTTCCTAACGATCGCCTCGTACAGTGAGAACAAGCTGTAAGGGTTAATCACGTGTATTACCGTTGCCAAATGATGTGGCCGGCGCTTGCGCTGGTGTTGGTGTTTCAAACCGCCACGGGACAGACCATGCTCGACCAATACAAATGGAACAGCCGGATGCTTCTGGTATTTGCCCCCTCGGATCAGGACCCGCGCTATGCGGCAACCCGGCTCGAGGCGCAGGCGGCGGCTTGCCAGATTCAGGATCGGGATCTGGTGATCGCATGGCTGCCTTTGAGCGGGCCGTCCCATCTGGGCAAAAGGCCGCTTGCGGCGGACGCGCAGCAGCGGTTGAGAGAACGATACCGGATCGGGACAGATGACTTTGTGGTGGTGCTGATCGGAAAAGACGGCGGTGAAAAAGACCGCAGCGAAGACATTCCGGATCTCAAGGGCCTCTTTTCACTGATCGACAGCATGCCCATGAGGCAGTCGGAAATGGCCGCACGTCCGGCGGACTGCGGCTCGGATTGAGGGCTGCATGCCATGCCGGAGTCGGATCTGTATCCGCCGCTGAAACGCTTTCTGGAATCCCAGGGCTACCAGGTCAAGGCTGAAATTCAGGGCTGCGATGTACTGGCTGTGCGGGGCGAAGAGGCGCCGGTCATCGTCGAACTCAAGCTGAGTCTCAATCTGAGTGTCCTGCTTCAATCGGTGGACCGTCTCGCTCTCAGCCCCAAGGTCTACGTCGGCGTTCCCGCCGATTGCGGCGCGCTCAAGCGCCGGCGCAAACCGCTGCTCAAGTTGTTTCATATGCTCGGCCTGGGTTTGCTGGCCATCAACCCCGTCATCAGGGTCGGGAGTGTGGATGTACTGCGGGACCCCGGCGATTACACGCCGCGCCGGTCGCGGAACCGCCAGGAACGACTACTCGGTGAGTTTCTGCAACGGGTGGGTGATCCGAATCTTGGCGGCACGGAAACGCGCAAAGGCATTATGACGGCGTACCGGCAGCGTGCCTTGAGTATCGGTTGTTTTCTCAAGGCCCACGGCGTCACCAAGGCCTCGCAGATAGCCGACGCGCTGGAGGAGCCCAAGGCCAGGGACATCTTGTACCGCAACGTCTACGGTTGGTTCGAGCGCCCCGCCCAGGGTTGCTATGCCCTGTCACCCCGGGGTGAGCGGGAGATTGCCGCCTGGCAGGGCAGCCCGTTCGAGGACAACGCTGAGGGTGTCTCCGACGACCTCGGGCCGGTGATACACTCGCGCGAGAGGTGAAGATCATGACCGAACTGCCCATCGCCAGCGGTGCGCGGCGTCTCACGCCGGATGAACGGGCGCAGTACCAGCGTTGGGGTTACGTCAAAAACCTGCCGCTGTTTTCCGATGCCGCAGTGCCCCGCCTGCAGGCCGAGGTAACCCGTCTGATCGAACGCGTGCCCGACGGGGTGGACGTCAATCGGATCAATATGTGGCACAAGGCAAACCGCTGGTACTACGACGTATGCCGCACCCCGGCCATTCTGGACTGCGTTGAGGATCTCCTGGGTCCGGATTTCTATCAGTGGGGTGGGCAGTTTTTTGTCAAGAAACCGGGCGACGGGTCCGTCGTACCCTGGCACCAGGATGCCCAATACTGGCCACTGACGCCGCGCAGGACGGTAACGGTCTGGCTGGCGATCTATGACACCGATCCGAGCAATGGGGCCATGCGCGTGGTGCGCGGCAGTCACCTCTCCGGTGAGGTGACCCACCATGAAGTCCAGGGTGAGCAGTACGTGCTGGAGCAGGAGGCAGATCCGGCGTCCATCGATCCGGCACGGGTCGTATCAATCGATCTCAAGGCGGGTGAGATTTCCCTGCACGACGACGGCCTGATACATGGCTCCGGGCCCAATACGTCGGACCGGCTGCGCTGTGGCTTGACCATGCGCTTCAGCCCGACCGAAGTGACCGCCGACCGCACCGTTTGGCCGACCTTTGAGGTCAGCATGGCTCGGGGCGAGGACACCTATGGCCGTAATCCCCACGCCAAGGCGCCGGGCGGTGACGCGGTTCCGGCGCGGCGTTTCCAACACTCGTCCGAATTTCCCTGAGGGGGCTACTCCGCAGGGACCCTTCACCTAAGGGCTGTGGCCCTGCGCGGTTCAGGCGATCTGAAGGTCCTCCACCACGAAGGTGACGTTTTCGTAGAACACCTCGCTGCTGCCCCCTTCGAGTGGACCGGTTTCCCATTTGCGCGGCCAACAGCCGAACAGGTTCCAGCGTCGAATTTCGTTGCCTGCGTTGTCATTCAGGACGACGGAGATGTCGCGTCTGTCGTATTGCCCGTCCCGGGCAGCACGCCACCAGTTGAACAGGTCGTCCGTGGCAATGTAGCCCTTCTCCAGCGTCACGTCGCCGAATCTCGCCGGCCCGGGCCGTTTGCGCAGGACCAGGTCGTCGCCATCCTGAAACTCAATGACCTCGATCTCTGCGGACAACCCACTGACTCGTTTGAAATAGCCGGCATTCACCCCGGAGATCTCAACCTTGAAGTTGTAGGCACCTATATGGTCCAAATCGGCTCTGCGTGTCGGCATGGGGGTTCTCCGCTTTGACGCCTGTTGTTTCCGCGTCCTGATTCAGGACACAAGGTCAATGTCTTCGACCACCAGGGTGACGTGCTCGGCGTAGGCCGCCTTGCTGTCCGTTGTCTCGATTGGGGTTATCCACCAGTCTCGCGGCCAACAACCGAGCAACACCCACTTGGCGAGCGCCTGACCCCGTGCGTCGGTGAGTATCATTGTCACTTTTCGGCGGCCGTCGGCGCCCTCCCCAGCCGTTTTCCACCACTTCCAAAGCGCCGGTGCACCGGACTGTGTCAGCCGCAACGTGACCGGATCGTATTTAGTACGTCCCGCCCGCTGGCGAACCACCGCATCGGGTCCATCCTTGAAAGTGAGCACGTCTATCCGAGCGCCGAATCCGCCGACACACTCAAAGCGCTTACTGCGGAAGCCCTCGATCTGTGCCGTGAGTTGCGAATTGTCGGACTCAGGCGGCATGGCGTGTCTCGGTTGCGCATTCCGCCCTCGAGCGGATGAACGTCTATGCGGAGGATAGCGAACTGTCGGTCGCTTCGAGGTCAGGCCCTGGACCCATTGGGTCCTGCGCGAACGCCTCCTCACCCGTACGGCCCATATGGGCCGTTACCCAATCAGTGTAGACGAGTTCCAGAACGCCGAGGCGACACCGAATGGTCGGCATTGCGGCGGTGCCACGTTAGTCCACAATCAGACCAGCGGCGATCTCGGCCGCTTCCGCCACGTGGCGTCGGCAGGCCTCGGCGGCCCGTTCGGGATCGTGTTGGCCGATGGCCGTCTGGATCTGACGCAGCCGTTTAATACCGGCAGCGTGACGACCCTCTGAGGCCAGAGTCATGGCCCGCAAACGGCTGATTCGTCCATTCAGACGCTGAACCATTTCCCAGGCAACGTGTTTTGCGCCGGTGGTGAAGATGATTTCGTAGAAGCGGGTGGTGGCCGCCAGCGCAGCCAAGCTGTCCCGGGTCTCGTGGGCCCGATTCAGTTGCGTGAGCGCGGCTTCAAGCATGTCGACCGTCCCAGGGCTGGCCAGTCTGGCGCAGGCGGCCGCGGCGGCGGGTTCCAGCAGAGCACGAATCTGGTAGATCTCCTGCGCGGTCTCCCGGTCCAGGCGGCACACTCTGGGCCCCCGGTTGGGCAGGGTTTCCACCAGACCCTCCGATTCCAGATGGCGAATCACTTCCCGCACCACAGAGCGGCTCACCCCCAGGCGTTCACAGAGCTGACGTTCCACCAGGCGCTGTCCGGGTTCGAACGCCCCCTCGATGACGGCATTGCGAACACGTTCCAAGGCCATTTCCTTCAGGGTCTTGGGGCGCTGGTCGATTCTGAGCACATCGGGAAGGCTGGACATGTTCCTTCGGTGTTGCCTCCGATCGGTGTCGTGTCGTCATGATTGTACGACCATCAGATGGTATACAATCTGATAATCCGGTGCTACTTTCAGATACTCCGATTCATTCGAGACGGCGCAGATCTGAGGCCCCGGGTGCTTGGCCTGCATGAATCCAGAGGATCGCCGGCGGACCAACGCCGAATGTGGCACATACCCAGGTGATTTCATGGCGCTGACTATACGCAAGACGCTGCTGCACATTGAAGAAACCCGGATCGAAGGTGGTCGGGTCGCGCCGGCTCCTTTGACCTTCTACGCGGCAGCGGCCGTTGTGGCCAACCCCTGGGCGGGCCGAGGCTTCGTCCAGGACCTGCGGCCCGAGATTCAGGCTCAGGCACCGGAGCTGGGCCAGTTGCTTACCGACATGATTATTCGTGCAGTGGGATCCGGCGAGGCGGTTGAAGCCTATGGCAAGGCCGCGGTGGTTGGCCTGGACGGAGAAATCGAGCACGCATCGGCGCTGATCCACACCCTGCGTTTCGGCAATGCGTATCGGGAAGCGGTTGGGGCCAAGTCCTATCTCGCTTTTTCCAACACCCGCGGCCCGGCCAATGCGCCAATCTCCCTGCCGATGATGGACAAGAACGATGCCGGACGCCGATCCCACTACCTGACCTACCAGTTCTCGATAGGGGACGCGCCTGCAGCCGGAGAGATCGTGGTCGCCCTGGGGGCGTCTGTAGGCGGTCGGCCCCATCACCGCATCGGCGACCGATACCAGGACCTTAAGGATCTGGGTCATGACCTCGACAATCCCGCAGCGGTCTGAAACCCGGCACGGCGCGGCCTATGTCGCCTTGGGGGAAGGCGAACCCCTGTTGCTGGTGCACGGAGTGGGCTTGAGGCTGGAGGCCTGGGCGCCACAGATCGAGGTGTTCGCGACTTCCTGCCGCGTGATTGCGGTGGATCTGCCCGGCCATGGCGAAAGCGCGCCGCTGCCCGCTGACGCAGCGTTACCCGATTTCGTCGACTGGCTGAAGCAGGTTATTGATGACCTGGAATGCGGACCGGTCAATCTGTGTGGCCATTCCATGGGCGCCCTGATTGCGCTGGGACTGGCGCTGAGCCACCCCGCCAGCGTTCGCCGTGTTGCCCTGATATGTGCCGTCCACAGACGGGATTCTGAGGCCCGCGACGCGGTGCTGGCCCGGGCGACCGACATTGCGAATGGCGCAGTGGATATCGAAGGTCCGTTGAGACGCTGGTTCCAGCCGGAGCGCTCGACCCGGGAAGCGCAATCCGAGGTTTTGACACGGCGCTGGTTGTCGGAGGTGTCGCAGCGTGGCTACGCTACCGCCTACCGGGCCTTTGCCGAAGGTGATGCGGTGTATGCGGATCGCCTGTCCAAACTCGCCTGCCCCGCGCTGTTTCTGACCGGCGAGTTTGACACCAACTCCAGCCCGCGGATGGCAGAGGCCATGGGCGCCGAGGTGCCAAACGCTCGTGTCGTGGTGGTCCCCGGGGAAAAACACATGGTGCACCTGGTGGCACCTGAGCCAGTCAACTGCGCGCTGCGCGATTGGCTGCGGCAACCGACACAGCAACGTTCCGGAGGCCCTGGCATGGCCGCAATCGATCCCCGCGCACTGCGCGACGCATTTGGCACCTTTCTCACGGGCGTAACTGTGGTGACGACCATGGATTCCGGTCACGAGCCCAGGGGCTTTACCGCCAACTCGTTCGCCAGCGTCTCGCTCGATCCCCCGCTGCTGCTGGTGTGCCTGGCCAAGTCTTCGACCAGTCTCGACACCTTTCGCTCGGCCGCGGGCTTCGCCGTCAATATCCTGTCTGAGAAACAGCAGGCCGTATCCACCACCTTCGCCACCCCGGTCGCCGATCGCTTCGGCGCCGTCAACTGGCGTTTGGGGCCTTACGGCTCACCGGTGCTGGCCGGCGTGTCGGCCTGGTTCGATTGCGCCGTCCACAACAGTGTTGACGCCGGTGACCATGTGATTCTGATCGGTCAGGTCAAGGCCTTCGAGGCGGGTGTGGACAACGGTCTGGGTTATGCCCGGGGCAGTTATTTCACGCTGGGTCTGGAACGCCGGGCGGCGACCGTCCCGCCGGACGCGTCGGTGACGGTCAGCGCGATCATCGAGCGCAACGGCCAGGTGCTGCTGTTCGAGGACGCGGCCGGCAGATTTACCCTGCCCACCGCCCGGACCACAGCCAAGGTCAGCGCCGTCTCCCAGCTCGGGCGCCTGGTGGCCGAGACTGGGTTGCTTGCCTCCATTGGCTTCATCTATTCGGTCTACGAGGACCGCGGCGCCCAGGAAAATCACATCGTCTACCATTGCATCGCGGGTGAGGGCCGGCCCAAAGTCGGGGTGTTTCTCGATCTCGATCATATGCCCTTCGACCGGGTAGGTGACCCGGCGACCGAATCCGTGCTGCGGCGTTTTCTAGCGGAAAGCCGGATGGGCCAGTTCAACGTCTATTTTGGTGACGAGCGTCGTGGCGAGACCCGGCGTCTCGATTCGGAGGACTGAGTCATGAAATGTTCCCTGTTCGTCCACATGGAGCGCATCGCCGAGCATGAGGTGCAGCGGGATCTCTATGACCAGTTCGTCACCTTGTGCGAGATCGCGGATGCGGGCGGGATGCATGCCATCTGGGCCGGTGAGCATCACGGCATGAATTTCACCATTGCACCGAATCCGTTTCTGAACCTGGTTGATCTGGCCCGGCGCACACGCAATGTCCGCCTCGGTACCGGCACCGTGATCGCGCCTTTCTGGCACCCGATCAAGCTGGCCGGTGAAGCGGCGATGACCGATCTCATCACCGGTGGGCGCCTCGAATTGGGTGTCGCGCGGGGCGCATACAGCTTTGAATACGAGCGTCTGCTGCCCGGTCTCGACCCCATGGGCGCCGGATTGCGCATGCGCGAGCTGATTCCGGCGGTGAAAAAACTATGGGAAGGGGACTATGCCCACGAGGGTGAATTCTGGCAGTTTCCCAGCACCACCTCGGCGCCGAAGCCGCTGCAGCAGCCGCACCCGCCGATCTGGGTGGCGGCGCGGGATCCCAACAGTCACGAGTTCGCGGTGGCCAACGGCTGTAACGTCCAGTGCACACCCCTGTGGATGGACGACGCGGAGGTGGAGAGCCTGATGGACCGCTTCAACGATGCCTGTGCCAAACATGCGGACATGCCCCGCCCCAAGATCATGCTGCTGCGGCACACCTATGTGGGCGACAGCGAGGCCGATATCGAGCAGGCTTCCCGGGAAATCAGCCGTTTCTACTGCTACTTCGGCGCCTGGTTCAAGAATCAGCGACCCATCCGCCAGGGGTTGATCGATCCGCTGTCGGACGAGGAGATGGCCGCGATGGAGATGTACTCGGCGGCCAACATGCGGGCCAACAATGTGATTGGTGAAGCGGACGAGGTCATCGGCCGGCTAAAGGCTTATCAAGCCCTGGGCTATGACGAGTACGCGTTCTGGATAGACTCGGGTATGAGTTTCGAACGCAAGAAGGCCTCGTTGGAACGGTTCATCCATAAGGTCATGCCGGCATTTGCGGAGGCGGCCTGATGCGCCTGTTTCGGCAGTATCTCAACGGTGTGTTCGAGCCTGGATCCCAAACCTTCGAGAGCCTGGATCCCGCCACCGGGGAGCCCTGGGCGGTGATGCCCGAAGCCCGCGCGCAGGACGTGGACCGGGCTGTGGCCGCCGCCCGCCAGGCCCTGACGGCGCCAGCCTGGGCCGGCTTGACCCCGACCCAGCGGGGAAAGCTGTTGTACCGGTTGGCCGATCTGGTGGCCGAGAACGCCCAGACATTGGCCGAGATCGAAACCCGCGATACCGGGAAAATCATTCGCGAGACCTCGGCGCAGATCGCCTATGTGGCGGACTACTATCGCTACTACGCCGGCCTTGCGGACAAGATCCAGGGCGCGCATCTGCCCATCGACAAGCCGGATATGGAGGTTTGGTTGCGGCGCGAGCCGGTCGGTGTGGTGGCAGCGATCGTGCCCTGGAACAGTCAGTTGTTTCTGGCTGCGGTGAAGCTCGGCCCCGCCCTTGCCGCGGGCTGCACCGTGGTGTTGAAAGCCTCGGAGGACGGTCCCGGCCCATTACTCGAATTCGCCCGGCTGGTGGACGCTGCCGGCTTCCCGCCCGGCGTGGTCAACGTGCTTACCGGGTTTGGCGCCGACTGCGGCGTCCGGTTGACCACGCATCCTCAGGTCGAGCACGTGGCCTTCACCGGTGGCCCGGAAACAGCCCGCCATATCGTTCGCAACTCGGCTGAGAATCTGGCCAGCACTTCCTTGGAACTGGGTGGAAAATCCCCGTTTATCGTGTTCGACGACGCCGATCTCGACAGTGCCGCCAATGCCCAGGTGGCGGGCATCTTCGCAGCCACCGGCCAGAGTTGTGTGGCGGGTTCGCGTCTTATCATCCAGTCCGGGGTGAAACAGCGTTTTCTGGAGATAATCAAGGCCAAGGCCGAAGCCATCGTGATGGGCGACCCGGGGGATATGGCCACCGAGGTGGGCCCCCTTTGCAGTCAGCGTCAGCGAACCCATATTGCCCAGACCGTGGCGGATTCTATCGCCGCCGGCGCCACCCTGATCACCGGCGGTGCCGCACCCGACGCCCCCGGGTTCTACTATCGGCCGACCATTCTGGACTGCCCCCACTCCCGGATACCGGCTGTCGCGACAGAGTTGTTTGGCCCGGTGCTGTCGGTGCTGACGTTTGAGACCGAAGAAGAGGCGCTGGCGCTGGCCAATGACACGCAGTACGGCCTGGCTTCAGGGGTCTTTACCCGGAATCTCAGCCGTGCGCACCGGATGATCCGCGGCATCCGCGCCGGTATTGTCTGGGTCAACACCTATCGCGCCGTCTCCCCCATCGCGCCCTTTGGCGGTTTCGGGCTCTCGGGCCAAGGCCGGGAGGGAGGGCTGGAGGCCGCCCTGGACTACACCCGGGTCAAGGCGGTGTGGTTGCGCACCTCGGACGAGCCGATACCGGACCCGTTTGTTATGCGTTGAGAGAGTTCCGAGCGGGTCCCGTCCAGCCCCGTTTGCTCGTCTCCGGTGGGCTTTGAGGTCTGGGTGTGTGTCTATTCCAAGGCCGATATCAGGTCGGTCTCGGAGAAGTCTTTGCCTTTGAAAAGCACGGGCAGGCCGCTTGTCTTTGCCAGCGCATAGGTAAAACAGTCCCCGAAGTTCAGGCCGGCACGATGACGTCCCTTGCCGAAGTCGGCGTAGGCCTGTCTGGCGATATCGGCATGCTCGCGCGTGACCGGCTCCACTCGCAACCCCGCCCTCGAGACCAAGACATCAAACTGTCTGCCGCCCGCCATACCGATCTGATTGTCCACCACAATTCCCGCTTCCAGATAGTTGGCTGCGGAGATCAGTCGTACATCTGCGCCCGCGATGGCATCGGCATAACGCTCGGCATCGGATTCGGCGAACAGTATGGCCAGCACCGCGGAGGTATCGACAATCATCGGGGAAGACCCCGCTGGTCATATAGCATCGCGTCGTGATCGATGGTGTCGCGTCGCTCGTGGGACGCACATCTTTGACCGATTGCGAGCAAGTCGGCAGCCCTAGCCTGTCGACTTCTCGCCCTCCGCTCACGCTCCAACCGCTCGCGAAGCGCCTCAATTACGGCTCTGGTCTTACTCTCCCCGGTCAGGCTGGACAAAGCTGCGACCAACTCATCCGCCTCGGCGCTCTTGATATTGAGCGACATAGGATCATCCTCAATGGTAGAAGCACATAAGGTATTTCTACCATCAGGTTTTGTCGACGGCAATCCGGCGGCGGGAATGCTCGTGTGACTGCGCTTTCCAATTTGATCAAAAGCGAAGTAACGGCACCCAACCTTGTGAGGTGGCCCCGTCGTCTGCGTGAAATCAATTGCGCAGACTAAGCGGTCTGCTGGGTTTTCTCGCCATTTTGGAGTGAATGCCGGAGCGGGTTGATCTGCATCGCCGGCGTCGCGCGGCATGACCTCAATTCCACTTGGCCTCAGTGCTGTTGTATCCGCCCAGCTGTTGCTCCCCTGCGGCCAGCAGCGTCTGCCACAGATCCAGCAGGTAGGCCGCGGGTTCGTCCATGTTTTCCAGGGTGCGATAGAGCAGCACCGCGCCGTTGAAAGGTTGAGTGCGCCAGGTGGTTCCGGCGGGCAGGCTAATCCGTGGCAGCCCCGCCGGCAACGGATATGCCGTAACATACAAATAGGGCTCCGGAATACCCGCGTCGCCGAAGGTGAAACCGAAGTTCATTTGCTTGTCCGCGGCTTCCTCGTCCGCCGGATCCTCGGAGGGGATCTTTCCCCCGGGGAGCCACAGCATGGATAGGTCAAAATGATGTGGCCAGAGCTGAATCGGGCTGGTTTCAGCGCGGATTCCGGCGCGGAACAATGCCATGGCCGCGGACACTGAATCGAGAGCGGACGCCAGACCATCTGCCTGCTGTGCCGAGTAGCCGGAAAATGTCTCGCCGGCCCCCGGACTCGGCGGCGGCGCGCTGCTGGTCTCGACCCCGGCGTCGATCAAGAAATTCTGGAGCCGGGTCGCGAGCTCTGCCCCAGACTGGCCGCGCAGGGGTTCGGCCAGGCGTTCGCCGGTCGCTGTTTCACCCTGCAACTCACCAGCCCTCAGGTCCAACAACAGCTCAAAGCTGATGTTTGCGTGTACCACGCCGGTGGCTCAGGCCCCGGAGCGATGGCCGCAGGCTGGCGTGCCACCAGTGTTTGCGCTTCGGGCGGCAGGTCTTCAGGTATGCCCCCAGCATCTGTGCATATTGATGCAGGGCATCGCGGGTTTCCGCCAACGCCAACGGGTCCAGAGTGGGAAAACGTCGTGCGGTCACGCGGGACCGCACAGTCCGCCGTAGCGGACGCCGGTGAGTTGGGCCATTTCAGTCTTGAATGTGGTCAGGTCATCCGCGGTGAATTCGCTCAGGTGGCGATGTCCGGCGGCTCTGGCGAGTACGGTCATCAGTTCCACCGAGGCCGAGAAAAAGCGCGCCAGACGCTCCGATGCGACATCGACCGGCAGCCGTGCCCGCAAATGGGCCTTCTGGGTGGCGATGCCCACCGGGCAATTGTTGGTGTGGCAGGCCCGCATGCCCAGGCAGCCTATGGCCTGGATCGCGGCGTTGGACAAGGCGACGCCGTCTGCACCCAGTGCCATGGCCTTAGCGAAGTCAGCGGGATGCCTCAGTCCGCCGGTGATGATCAGAGTGATGTCTGAGGCATCGCTGGCATCCAGATGGCGGCGTGCACGGGCCAGGGCCGGAATGGTCGGCACCGAGATGTTGTCCCGGAAAATCAGCGGCGCGGCGCCGGTGCCGCCACCGCGGCCGTCCAGGATGATGTAGTCCACCCCCACGTCCAGCGCCGCGTCGATGTCTTTCTCGATGTGTTGGGCCGACAGTTTGAACCCCACCGGAATGCCGCCGGTGCATTCGCGCACCTGGGCGGCGAAGTCCCGGTACTGGCTCAACTCGGTCCAATCGGGAAAGCGGGCCGGTGAAATGGCCGCTTCTCCCTCCTCCAGGTCCCGGACCTCGGCGATTTTGCCCTTGACCTTGGTTCCGGGCAGATGGCCGCCGGTGCCGGTCTTGGCGCCCTGTCCGCCCTTGAAGTGAAACGCCTGGGTCTTTTGCACCTTGTCCCAGGAAAAGCCGAACCGGGCCGAGGCGAGTTCATAGAAGTAGCGGGAGTTGGCGGCCTGCTCGTCGGGCAGCATACCGCCCTCGCCGGAACAGATCCCGGTGCCGGCCAGTTCCGCGCCCTTTGCCAGTGCCACCTTCGCCTCTTCCGACAAAGCGCCAAAGCTCATGTCGGACACGAACAGGGGAATCTTGAGATGCAGCGGTTTGCGCGCCCGCGGGCCGATCACGATCTCCGTGCCAACGGTTTCGTCATCCAGCAGCGGCAGCCGGTGCAGTTGCGCCACAACGAACTGCAAATCGTCCCATTTGGGCAACGCGTCCCGGGGTACCCCCATGGCCGAGGCGGGTCCGTGGTGTCCGAGTTTGGTCAGCCCGTCCTGGGCCAGGGTGCGGATGAACTTGACCTGCGGCTCATCGGCGGTGCCGGTGGGGTCCTGATAGGCACCCTGGTAGGCATCGCGTTGATAGGGCTGGGGATGCTGTTTGGCCCAGGCGGCGATTTCGTCCGCGTCCACCCAGACCTGGCCGTCCTCGACCCGGGCGCTGAACTTGGGCAGAGTCTCGCTGTTGTTGTACTCGCTGATGCCGGTGTCCAGCCGATAATCCCAGCCGTGCAGGCCACAGATCAGGTTGTCCCCGTCCACATGGCCGTCGGTCATCAGTGCGCCACGGTGGGCGCAGCGCCCGTACAGCACCGTCACCTGGTCGTCGTAGCGCACCAGCACCAGGTCCACTCCGGCCACCAGGGCATGTGCGGGCACCCGATCCTGCAACTCGGCCCATGAATGTATGGCAACTCCGTTCATCATCCAGTTTCCCTCCAATCTGTGGTTATGACCTGACTTGGGACTGTCTCGTCGCTAATCGGCTCACGGTACAGTAGCTGCGATGGTGCCAAAGGCCGTTGTCCACGGCACTGTGAGTGCATCTTCTTCAGGCAGGCCTGCTTCCCTAGGGAGCCTCCCTAGGCTACCTGAGATATGAGGCAGCGAAATCTCAATCCCTTGGTTACATTCTTGGTGAGTCAACTTGCCTGGGTGGATAGTTGCGCTTTTCATCGACTATGCTCTTCGAATGGCAAGTGTCGACGTATCGTTGCAGGTTCCGACGATTCGAGCGCCCTGCGCTCGGCGTCGTGATGCCGAGCCGGCAGCTGGAGGGCCGCGTCCTAGCCGACCTGGACCCAGGATTGTGGGCCCTGACGTTACGCGAACAAGAACTGAATAGGCAGTCCGAATCGTTGCCTGGACGACGGTGGCACAGTGGGTGGTCCATGAGTGTCGATCGGTCGGCCGGAGTTTTCACGACACGCCAAGGGTTTTGACGAAGGGGAGATCGCAATGCAGGACAATAGGTCGGAACACGTGGCCAAAGAGGGCATTTGGAAGGGGCTTCATCCCGCCATGGGCATTGCTTCCAAAGGCATGGTCGCTGCGTTCGTGGTGTTCACCGCCTTGAACGTGGAACTCGCCAACTCGATTTATTCGTCGATACGAGGCTGGATCGAGTCGGCGCTCAATTGGTACTACATCAGCGCCATGGTCGTCATGATGTTTGCGTGTTTCTATCTCATGTTCAGCCGTTTCGGCAACATCAGACTGGGGGACGATGACAGTAAGCCGGAGTTCAGCAACTTCTCATGGTTCGCCATGCTGTTCTCCGCCGGAGTGGGTATCGGACTGCTGTTCTTCAGCATCGCGGAACCCATGTTCTACTTCGACAACACCCAGCCCTGGGGCTATCCCAACAACCCCTTCGCGGATCACGCGCAGATCACTGAGATGAACGGGGACCGCGCTCGCATGGCGATGCGTGTGACCTATTTCCACTGGGGATTCCATGGATGGGCGGTCTACGTCATGATCGGGCTTTGTCTGGCCTACTTCGGTTTCCGAAAGAAGCTGCCGCTGACGTTGCGCTCGGCTCTGTATCCGATCATCGGTGAGAGGATTTACGGCCCGATCGGCCATGCGGTCGACCTTCTGGCCGTGTTCGGCACCGTTTTTGGTGTGGCAACGTCACTGGGTCTCGGCGTGAGTCAGATGGCCACCGGGCTCAATCACCTGTTCGAGGTCGATCCGGGTGTCACCACCCAGGTCATCCTGATCGCGATTATTTCCGTCATCGCCACAGTGTCCGCCGTATCCGGGGTCGGCAACGGCATTCGTATTATCTCGGAATGGAACATCTGGTTGAGCATCGCCCTGGTGGCGTTTTTTCTTTTCGGCGGGCCGACCAAGTGGTTGATGGGGTTTTTCGTCACCACGGTCGGGGATTACCTGTGGAACTTCATTCCCATGGGCTTTACGACGTTCAACGCCGATGGCGACGCCGCCTGGCAGGGCGGTTGGACGATATTCTACTGGGGCTGGTGGATATCCTGGGCGCCGTTCGTCGGCATGTTCATCGCGCGGATCAGCCGCGGGCGTACCATCCGCGAGTTTATGCTCGGTGTCATGTTCGTGCCGACGACCATTTCGTTCATCTGGCTTTGCATTTTTGGCGGCACCGCGATGTATGCGGAACTGAACGCCTCTGGCGGGGTTGGAACGGCGGGTATCGCGCAGTTGATCAGGGACTGGAATCTGCCGTCTGCACTGTACGGCACTATCGATCTTGTCACCGACCTCGCCTGGCTAAACTGGGCCATGGCCGCCCTGGCCACATTCCTGCTCGCGACCTGGTTTATTACGTCGTCGGACTCGGGCACTCTGGTCATCACCACGATGCTCAGCATGGGTGACGACAATCCACCCCGGAAATTCCGCATTATCTGGGGTCTCGGGGAGGGCTTCGTCGCGGCGGTATTGCTTCTCGCGGGTGGGCTGAAAGCCCTTCAGACCGCTTCGATCGCGGCCGCGCTCCCTGTCAGCGTGATCATGCTTATGATGACGTACGGCATCATCAAATCACTGAATCAGGATCCGAGCGCGGTGCCTGCGCCCAGTGCGGCCAAGGCGCCTGACGGTACGAGTCTGAGCATGGATCTGCACACTTGAGGGTCCGTCGCTTTGCGTATCGTGACTGATCGGAAAGGGAGGG
Source organism: uncultured Gammaproteobacteria bacterium (assembly GCA_963783675.1). GTDB lineage: Bacteria > Pseudomonadota > Gammaproteobacteria > Competibacterales > JAHEDQ01 > JAHEDQ01. The sequence continues at coordinate 107,480 of CAWAOU010000013.1, read as the reverse complement.
AATAGATGATGAGTATTCGGTACAGAGCTTCGGTTCTTGGTCTGGCCGTCGCGCTTTTGGCCTCCGGTCAGGCCTTTTCGCAAAGCGCGCCGGAGAAGGTCCTGACGCTTGTCTCCTGGGGTGGAGACTACACCCGGAGCCAGATGCTGGCCTACGTCAAGCCCTACCGCCAGCAAAGCGGTGAGTGGGCTTCGATGGAAACCTACAACGGCGGGCTCGAGGAGATCCGCGAGCAGGTCGAGACCGCGAACGTCGTCTGGGATGTGGTGGATTTCGAACTTTCCGATCTGGTCCGGGGATGCCAGGAGGGGCTGCTGGAAAAGATCGACCACAGTGTGCTGCCGCCCGGCCAGGACGGAACGCCTGCCAACGAGGACTTCATCCCCGGCGCCTTTACCGACTGTGGCGTTGGCCAGACGGTTTGGTCAACGGTGGTCGCCTACAACAATGACAGCGTCGGCGAGACACGGCCAACCACGCTGGCGGATTTCTTCGACGTCAATAAGTTTCCCGGTAAGCGAGGGCTGAGACGCGATCCACGCGTGATCATGGAGTGGGCACTGATGGCAGATGGGGTTGCCCCCGATCAGGTCTATTCGACCCTCGATACGGCCGAGGGACAAGCACGCGCATTCGCCGTTCTCGACCGCATCAAGACGCGTATCGTCTGGTGGGAATCCGGTTCGGATCCGGCCAAGCTTCTGGACGCGGGCGAGGTGATGATGACTTCGGTTTGGAATGGGCGAATGTTCGGCCCGATCGCCGAGGAGGGCAAGCCATTCACCATTCTGTGGGACGGACAGATTTGGGACATCGATTCGTGGGGAATTCCCAAGGGCAGCGACAATGTGGCCAAGGCGATGGATTTCATCCGCTTTTCCACGGCATCCGAGCAGCTCGCCGAGCAGACCAAATACATCACCTACGGGCCGGCAAGAAAATCGTCCATGGCGCTGGTCGCCGAGTCGAAGAAACCGCTGTTGCCCACCGCCGATGAGAACATGGCGAATGCCCTGCAGTCCGATGCCGAATGGTGGGCAACTCGCCACGCTGACTTGACGGCCAAGTTCGAGCAATGGCTTTCCGAGGGTGGCCGTGGTCTGGCAGGTTCAGCCCGCTGAGGGAGCCCTCGAAGGCAAGGCTGAACTCGTCAGGTACTCATGGTGTTCAGGAGTCCCAGGGGTCTGCGCGGTAGAAATGAATGAGGCGAGGTGCTGTCCAGTTCGGGAACGATTTCGGGATCGTCCGAGAAGCATAGCCGTCGCTATGTGACGAGGAGGATCGTGGAATCGGGCCGAAATGGCGGTGCCGCAGACCTTCCCTAGTGTAATGCCTCCCACACACTTAATGGTTGCGGTTAGGCATCGTGGTTACTGACAGGGCGCGGCGAAGAGCAATAGCCAGCGCTACTGCGACGATCTGCGATGCCGTCAAGGACCGCGAGGGCCAGCGCAGCTGTTAAGTGTGTGGGAGACACTGCACTAGTTCTGGCGATCCAACATTCGATAGCCTATGGCCTCAAGCAGGTGCGTCGCACCGATGCTGACTGCGGTATCGAGGTCCGCGATGGTGCGAGCGACCTTAAGCACGCGATGAAGTCCGCGACCCGACAAACCGAGCCGGGTCATAGCCTGCTCCAGCAGTCGTTGTTCGGCGGGCGCCAGTTCGCAGAATTGGCCAATATCTGCGGCCGCCAATTGGGCATTGGGTTTTCCGGCACGCGTGATTTGAACCGAGCGCGCTGCATCGACACGGTTGCGCACCGTGGCTGAGTCCTCGCCCGGGGTTGGCGGCGCGATCAGCGATTCGCTGGGGCGTGGAACGTTGATCTGAATATCGATCCGATCCAGCAGCGGACCCGAAACCCTGGCTCGATAGCGGAGCACCTGCTCTTCCGTGCAACGGCATCGGGGCTCGCCCAGGTGGCCGCAGGGACAGGGGTTCATGGCGGCGACGAGCTGGAAACGGGCCGGAAACTCGACCTGATTGGCGGCCCGGGAAATGGTGATGCGGCCCGATTCCATGGGTTCGCGCAGCACTTCCAGCACCCGTCGGTCGAACTCCGGCAGTTCGTCCAGAAACAACACGCCGTTATGGGCCAGTGACACTTCGCCCGGTCGCGGGTGGCTGCCGCCGCCCACCAGGGCCACACCCGACGCCGTGTGATGAGGGCTACGAAAAGGGCGTTTTCGCCAGCACCGCAGATCCATGTCCCGACCGCTGACCGAGGCGATGGCAGCGGTTTCCAGCGCTTCAGCCACCTCCATACTCGGCAAGATGCCGGGCAATCGGCTGGCCAACATGGTCTTGCCGGTGCCCGGCGGGCCCACCATCAGCAGATTGTGGCCACCCGCCGCGGCCACTTCCAGGGCCCGTTTAGCTTGGACCTGTCCACGGACATCGGCCAGGTCGTCCCCAATTGGCTCCCGGTCTGCTGGTGTTTTCTCGTGCGGAGACTAGGGTGTTGTCACCCCTGAGGTGCTGCGTCACTGCCAACAAATGATCCGCTGCAAAGACGTCCAGCTCCGGGGCGAGGGCGGCCTCGTCCGCGCTGTCGCAGGCCAGTAGAAGCGCCCGCCGCGAGCGTCCGGCGGCCAGCGCGGCCGGCAGCGCACCCCGGATCGGCCGCAGCGCGCCGGACAAGGCCAACTCCCCCATGAACTCATAACGCGCCAGAGGCTCGTTCGGGATTTGTTTGGAGGCGGCCAGAATGCCCAGGGCAATGGGTAAATCGAAGCCGCCACCCTGTTTGGGTAGATCCGCCGGTGCCAGGTTCACCGTGATGCGGCGCCGGGGCATCTCAAAGCCACTGACCTGCAGTGCGCTGCGGACCCGGTCGCGGGCCTCGCGCACGGCCGCTTCCGGTAGACCTACGATGGAGACGCCGGGCAGACCCGGTGAAAGATGAACTTCCACGGTCACCAGCGGGGCATCGACGCCGACACAGGCACGCGTGTAGACAGTTGCAATGGCCATGGCATCCTTTCCTGTCCCTTTGCCGGATTTGCACTTTCCTGGCACCGTGCCGGTGCGCTCAAATCAGGCCTTTCCCTGGGCTGCAGTCCGATGCACAGTTCGCGCCCGTCCAGGTCGGAAACGGTATCTATCGACCTGCGATATGCGGCTTTCAACGTCAGCCGGTTCTGTCAACTTAGCCCGGCTGAGGCGAAAGCAATCGCCCGACTGAAATCATCCCTCGACGTCATTGAACACAGGCCACCTCTTGCCACGCCGCAAAGGCGCGGCCCCGCAGGACTCGATAGTTCGCTGCCCGCAGCAGATGTCTGCCGAGGCGAAACAGATTGTGAACTTGGCCGTGAACGCTCAGAAATCGCTGTGCCTGAGCTGTTGACGCGAACCCTCGCATTTGACGCTCTTGTTCGCGAGTGTGTTCATGGGAGACTTCGGCTCGATTGTTGGCGTGCTTGTCTTGACAATGGACAACCGACGGCATCGTCTCTCGTTTTGCCGCGGCATAGCTTCGAAGTTTGTCCGTATTCATTTCAATCGGGGCGCGTTCCTGGCCTTTCAACAACTTTCGGAAGAAGCGCTTGGAAGCGCGCTTGTCTTTGCGGCTTTGTAAGCGGATGTCCAGGACGTCGCCGTCTTGATCGATGGCTCGCCAGAGATATTGGTGCTCACCCTGAATGGACACCGTGACATCATCGAGAAACCATCGATCACCGTCCGGTCCGCGTCGCTTTCGGAGGCGTCTCGCGTAGTCGAGGCCAAAGGTGGCACATCACTGCCTGATTGATTCGTACGAGACAATGACATTGCGCTCAGCCAACAGATCTTTGATGTCGCGTAAGCTCAAGGTAAACCTGTGGTAGATCCACACTGTTTGACTGGTGATCTCCGGCGGAAACCGGTAGCCGCGATAGTTCGGTTGACTGGACATGGTCACATTGTCGGCGATCGGCCGGCAACTTGCAGAACCCTATGGCACTCACAAAAAACCCCAACGTGGGCAAATGGCTTGAGGCCCACCCGCGGTTTCAGTTGCATTTCATACCGACCGGTTCTTCCTGGTTGAACTTAGTGGAGCGTTGGTTTCGTGAAATCACCGACAAGCAAATCCGACGCGGTGTATTTCGAAGTGTGCCGGACCTCGAAAAGGCAATCGACGAATATCTTGAAATACACAACCGCGATCCGAAACCCTTCGTGTGGACGGCAAAGGTCGAGCAGATCTTGGCAAAGGTATCAAAATGTAAAGCCATTTTGGAGACACTACACTCGATGCCGCACAAAATGATCCAGTCTCGTCGCAATTTTCAGAGTATGTTGACTCGGGTCATCAAAAATTGAAAACGACTTTAATCCTGTCCCAGCATACTCGTAGGTATCAAAAGCGGGGTCTCCAGTAACTCTCGCTTCCCTAGGGAAGGTCTGAACAATTGCTGCGATCGCGCCGGCGTCTTTGCGCGCTCTCGGACAAGGCGCACCGAGCGAAGTTGGCTTGCTGCCAATGAGCGAGGTGCAACGCGGTACAAGGGGCGCAAAGGTCCGGCCCCGCTGGGGTTTCGCCCACAAGGGCACATCTGCCGCGTTTCCCGGCTTGGCCATAGAATGACTATGGCGCTGCGCCGGGGGCCTCGCATCTGCGCCCTTGTGGACCGAAACGCGATTTGTATCAATTGTTCAGACCTTCCCTGGAATCGGTTGAGTCACCTTTGTTGTGAAAAACCTGCTTCATACAAAAACAAGCAGTCGAACTGTTGAGCAGGCCCTAGCAGTGCCAAGTGGTCCGCTTCGGTCGCTCCGGCGGGAAGCTTGATCACCGGTACAGACTGCTTGAATACTTTCGCCAATTAACCTCCCGGAATGCGGGATATTCCGGGCGACATGACCTATCGCACCGATGCTCGGCGCCCTGCAAGACGGGCGCGGTGCGGCCGGACCACCGGAACCGCTTTTTCAGGGGCGACTATTTGGTCGCCTTCTATGCAGCGTCAAGTCGCCACGGCCACATCAAGTGGCTGTCCACGGATTAATCACGTCAAGCCCTGCGAATCGGAAGTCCTTTTCGTTTCGGGTCACCAACACAAGATCATGATGTAACGCCGTCGCCGCTAAAAGACTATCAACCGCAGGCAAAGGTCTTTTCTCTACTGCCTGCAGACGCCCCCACCGGTCGGCCACGTGAATATCCACAGGTAGAACTCGACCCATAAAAAAAGTGGGTAATTCTGCTTCCAGCCAATCAATGAGTTTTCGCCGACGTTGGCTGTCGGCAATGGACTCGACGCCTTTACGAATTTCGCCTAGCGTTATTACACTCAGGAATAGCAGTCGCGCCGGACGCTTGGCAAACCACTCTACTACACTTGGTTCGGGGCCCCGTCGACGCAGTTCCGACAACACATTCGTGTCGATCAGGTAGCTCAAAGCGCAACGTCTCGGGCTGGGCTCTTGTCTCTGGCAAACTCGACGTCCTCTTGCGAATAAAGAGGCGATCGGCGCATGAATGCCACTAAAGATTCCTCGGGGCCAATGAGTTGCTGGTAGTCGACCTCCGACAGCACGACCACAGTCGGTTCGCCCCGAACCGTTATATGCTGGGGACCCTCGGCCTCCGCCTTTTTAACCACTTCGCTCAAACGCGCCTTAGCTTCCTGCAACTGCCAGTTCATATTCACGCACCTCTTGGCTGACTAGTCTGTCTAGACTATATTTATATAAAGGTGCGCGCAACTACTTCTAGCCATCTGTAACGCTCGCGATACATCACTCAAAGAGAACGGCAGACGACTAAAAATGTTAAATAAAAACAAGCTGCACAGGTTTTCGGAACCCACAGGTTCGTTCAAATCAGGCCTTTCCCTGGGCTGCAGTCCGATGCACGGTTCGCGCCCGTCCAGGTTGGAAACGGTATCTATCGACCTGCGATATGCGGCTTTGAGCGTAAGCCTTCACAGACCCCAAAAAATAACTCCCTGATTCAAATCTCCTTATTCCCGATGCCTGTATGCTTCGCTCCGAGTTTCGATTTTTGACCATTAGGAGGCGTGATGGAATCCTTTCAGTCCGGTGGAGATGTCTTGTTCGTGCTTTTGGGGGCCATCATGGTGCTCGCCATGCACGCCGGCTTTGCGTTTCTCGAAGTGGGCACAGTCCGGGAGAAGAACCAGGTCAACGCGCTGGTGAAGATCATCACCGACTTCGCCATGTCGACCATCGCGTATTTTTTTATCGGATATGGCATCGCCTACGGGATCGGTTTTTTCCAGGGCGCCGAGAGCCTTTCGGCCCGGAATGGCTACGAACTGGTGAAGTTCTTTTTTCTGCTGACCTTTGCCGCCGCCATACCGGCCATCATTTCCGGCGGAATCGCAGAGCGCGCTCGGTTTTATCCCCAGTTACTGGCCACGGCGGTACTGGTGGCCTTGGTTTATCCCCTGTTCGAAGGCATTGCCTGGAATGGCAACTTCGGCATTCAGGATTGGATCGCCGACACGTTCGGCGCCCCGTTTCATGACTTTGCCGGTTCCATCGTGGTCCATGCCATGGGAGGTTGGTTGGCCCTGGGCGCGGTGGTCGTGTTGGGCGCTCGCCGTGGGCGGTACAACAAGCATGGGCAGATCACGGCGGCACACCCGCCGTCGAGCATTCCATTCCTGGCGTTGGGTGCCTGGGTGCTGACGGTGGGATGGTTCGGCTTTAACGTGATGTCGGCCCAGAGCGTTGAGGGCATCAGCGGCCTGGTCGCGGTGAACTCGCTGATGGCCATGGTGGGTGGCATTCTGGCCGCCTTGGTGTTGGGCCGGAACGACCCGGGTTTTATTCACAACGGACCCCTGGCCGGCCTGGTTGCGGTCTGCGCCGGTTCAGACGTCATGCACCCCATGGGCGCGCTGGTGACCGGCGCGGTTGCGGGGGCGTTGTTCGTGGTGACCTTCACCCTCACCCAGAATCGCTGGAAGATCGATGATGTGCTTGGGGTGTGGCCGCTGCACGGTCTGTGTGGCGCATGGGGCGGTATCGCAGCAGGCGTATTCGGTCTTCAGTCCCTGGGTGGTCTCGGCGGTGTAACCCTGGGTGCGCAGATCGTCGGCACGGCGCTGGGCGTCGGACTGGCACTGATCGGCGGCTTTGTCGTGTATGGCTTGATCAAGATGACGGTGGGTTTCCGCCTTACCGAGGAGGAAGAGTTCCAGGGCGCGGATCTCAGCATCCATCGCATCACCGCCACGCCGGACGTCCAGAAGTAACCCGTGACCCGCATGGCCCACCAGTGCCTGCCGATCCAGCGGGTGGCGTTGAGCGAAATCGCCCGACCGGTGAAACCTATGCCGGTCGGGTTCGATCAGGTCTTGTCGGACTGATCGGGTCGGACTGATCGGGCGCCTGGTCCGGCGGCGCCGGATTCGCCTCCAATTCGGCCAGTCGTTCTTCCAGTGCCTCCAGCTTGGCCCGTGTGCGGGCCAGGACGCCGGTCTGAACTTCAAACTCCTCCCGCGTCACCAGGTTCATCTTGTCGAGGGCCGTCTGCAAAACGGCATGAAAGTTCTGCTCCATTTCTCCTTGCAGCTGTTTGATCGGACCGGGAACTGAATCCGCCAGCTTGCGCGCTAAGTCGTCAAGTGCCTTGGGATCAAACACCACCCACCTCCTGTTTGACTGAATGCTCAGTGTAACCCGTCGTCCTGATCAGGGCCGGGATGCCGCATAGGATGCAGGCAGATCGGGCGGTATGCCACCCGGCGCAAGCGCACCATAGTAGGGCGTGCTGCATTTTGGTGCATTGTTGCAGTGCAGCCGAACCGGTTCCCTGATGCAGAAATTAAACTATGACATTGTTTTAAAGAAATAAAAAGACCTTGGCATAGGCTCTGCTAAAGCCTCTGCCGAAACGAGCGGCACACCGTCTCTGGGCGGCTCGCCGCTGACCATTTACTCAAGTAGAGGGAGCCTTTGCATGAAGCTCGTCACTGCAATCATCAAGCCCTTCAAGCTCGATGACGTCCGTGAGGCACTGTCTGAAATTGGGGTCCAGGGCATCACGGTTACCGAGGTGAAGGGCTTCGGTCGCCAGAAGGGCCATACGGAACTGTATCGCGGTGCGGAATACGTCGTGGACTTTCTGCCCAAGATCAAGCTGGAAATCGGCGTGGATGACGGCTTGGTGGATCAAGTCATCGAGTCCATAGCCAAATCGGCCAACACCGGCAAGATCGGCGACGGAAAGATTTTCGTCTACGACCTGCAGCAGGCCATCCGCATACGAACTGGGGAAGCGGGCGCCGAAGCGCTCTGAACCGACAGCAAACAGTCAAGCGAGAGGTGTGACCGTGGAAGACATTCTAAATCTCAGATACGCACTGGATACCTTCTATTTTCTGGTATCCGGTGCACTCGTCATGTGGATGGCGGCGGGCTTCGCCATGCTCGAAGCCGGTCTGGTACGCGCCAAGAACACAACCGAGATCCTGACCAAGAACATTGGCCTGTTTGCCATCGCCTGTGTCATGTACATGCTGTGTGGTTACAACATCATGTATCCCGCCGACGGCAACGGCATATTCCCGGTTCTGGATTTCAGTTTTATGTTCGGGGGTGACAACGACCCCGCCGAAGTGCTGGCTCAGAATCCGGAAGAATGGTACGACGGCTCCTACTACTCCGGCATGTCGGACTTTTTCTTCCAGGTCGTGTTTGTCGCAACCGCCATGTCCATTGTGTCCGGTGCCGTGGCCGAGCGCATGAAGCTGTGGTCTTTTTTCCTGTTTTCCGTGGTGCTGACCGGCTTTATCTATCCGCTCCAGGGTTACTGGAAGTGGGGCGGCGGTTTCCTGGATGGACTGGGCTTCAATGATTTCGCCGGCTCCGGTGTGGTGCATCTGTGCGGCGCCACCGCGGCGTTTGCCGGGGTCCTGCTGCTTGGGGCACGCAAGGGCAAGTACGGCAAGAACGGTGAGATCAACCCGATTCCTGGCGCCAATCTGCCCCTGGCAACCCTGGGCACCTTTATCCTTTGGCTCGGATGGTTCGGCTTCAACGGCGGTTCTGAGTTGGTACTGTCCAATGTGGAAGAGGCCAATGCCGTGGCCGCGGTGTTCGTCAACACCAATATGGCAGCGGCCGGAGGGGTGATCGCTGCGCTGGTCACCGCGCGTCTGTTGTTCGGCAAAGCGGACCTCACCATGGCCCTCAACGGCGCCTTGGCCGGTTTGGTGGCCATCACCGCAGAGCCTCTGGCGCCGACGCCGATCCTGGCTACTCTGGTGGGCGCTGTCGGTGGCATCATCGTGGTGTTCTCCATCGTCGCCCTGGACAAGATCAAGATCGATGACCCGGTGGGCGCAATCTCGGTGCACGGTACGGTGGGCATGTGGGGCCTGATTGCTGTGGTCATCTCCAACGAAGACGCCACACTGACTGCACAGCTCATCGGTCTGGTGACGATCTTTGCCTTCGTGTTTGTGTCCAGCCTCATCGTCTGGTCGATACTCAAGGCGACCATGGGCATTCGGGTTACCGAAGAGGAGGAGTACGAAGGGGTGGATATCGCCGAGTGCGGTATGGAAGCCTACCCGGAGTTCACCTCGTCCAAGGTCTGATCTCGATCGATCGGAGGCAAACTGGAACGGGCGCTCGACGCCCGTTCCGCTTTTCGCCAGTGACATTCAACGCGAAGGTGGATTCGGGCTATAGTCTGGTGCTGCAGATTTCCGCAAACACTTCCCTGGAGCCTACATGAAGCTGGTAACCGCAATCATCAAGCCCTTCAAACTTGACGACGTACGGGAGGCCTTGTCCGAGATCGGTGTGCAAGGCATTACCGTGACCGAGGTCAAGGGCTTTGGGCGCCAGAAAGGGCACACCGAACTCTATCGCGGGGCCGAGTACGTGGTGGATTTTCTGCCCAAGGTGAAGCTCGAGATCGGTATCGATGATGATCGTGTGGACGGGGTGGTTGAGACCATCCAGAGCGCCGCGGCCACGGGCAAGATTGGTGATGGCAAGATTTTCGTAACCCAACTGGAACAGGCCCTGCGCATCCGCACTGGCGAAACCGGTAGCGAAGCACTGTAGGCGCGATCGGCCGAAGCCGCTGCGACAGGCCGTGTGTTTACAGAGCGAGCAAGCCCTGGCGCATGAACTCCGGCAAGGCCATGGCGGCGCGGTGAACTGCGGCATTGTAATAACGGGTGACAAACGGCCGCTGCTCCACGGCCTGCTCCCGAAAATTGCCGATGGTCATGTCGCGGCAGGCCAGGGTGCAGGTCCACCAGCCGCTGGCGTAGACCGGTTGGGGGAACTGTAGGCTGAGCACGTCAATAAACCCCGCCCCACGCATGCGCTGATACATGGGTTTGATGATGCTGTCCAGGTGGTAGAAGGGTGATTCACTTTGCTGCACCAGCAGACCATCGGCGCTCAGCAGTCGATTGCATTCGGTGTAGAAAGCCTGGCTGAACAGCGCCTCGCCAGGGCCGATTGGATCGGTACTGTCGACGATGATGATGTCAACACATCCCGATTGCTGCCCGGCCACGAAACGAACGCCGTCCTCGAACAACAGGCGTGCCCGCGGGTCGCCATTGGACGCACAGAGTTCGGGAAAGAACTGTTCGCTGACACGGGTGACCCGCTCGTCGATATCGACCTGGGTGACCTGTTCGACGGTGGGGTGTTTGAGCACCTCGGTCAGGGTTCCGCAGTCGCCGCCACCGACGATCAGTACCTGGCGCGGGTCCGGGTGGGTAAACAGCGCGGGGTGGCACATCATCTCGTGATACAGAAAATTGTCCCGTGACGAGAGCATGATGAAGTCGTCGATGACCAATAAATTGCCATATGAATCGGTCTCGTAAACTTCGATTCTTTGATACGGACTCTGCTCCTCGTGGAGTTTGCGTCGAATGCGCAACGAAAATGCTGAACCACCTTCTTCGCAGGGTTCGGTAAACCAGGTATCGGTAGATAACGGCATGGACGGTCTCGATTGAAAGCGGCTTTTAGTCGGAGTCTGGACGGGTACCCGCCAGCCTAGGGAGCCTCTGATCTATTCGTGAACGAGCGTTTTGGGACTGAAATGCACAGCTTCATCGTTGCAGATCTTGGCAATAGAACAACTATTACCCGCGATCTGCCCCGCGTTCCGCCCCTTGAATCTGCACATTTCACCCTCCAATCTGCTTCGTCCAGAATAAATCAGAGGTTCCCGTGCGGCACGAAACAGGGCAGACCATAGCATTGTGAACGACGACCGGGCCGGCAGTTTCGACGCAAACCCACCCATCGTGACCGGGCTCGAGCCCGAAGTGCGCATGCGGATGCTGGCTCGTTTGCGCCAGCTCTATGGGTACGAGCACGCTGATTCCATCCTCGAGCAAATCCAGCTTTTGGCCGTCGAACACGTGAAACGTCGGCCGAAATCACGGCGCTCCAGCCTTTGGGACCAGCGCGACGCCATTCTGATCACCTACGGAGATTCGATACAAAGCCCCGGCGAACCGCCGCTGCAGACCCTGGACGCACTGCTCAGGAACCGCCTGCAGGGGCTGTTCTCCACAGTGCACGTGCTGCCGTTTTTCCCGTATTGCTCAGACGATGGTTTCGCCGTCATCGACTATCGCATGGTCAACCCCGAGCTTGGCGGCTGGCCGGATGTGATTCGCCTGGCCGAGCGCTTCGATCTGATGATGGATCTGGTGCTGAATCATGTTTCCCGGGAGAGCCTTTGGTTCGCCGACTATCGGGGCAATCTCTACCCGGGGCGTGACTATTTTCTGGAGATCGACCCGTCGGAAAACCTCTCTATGGTGGTCCGGCCGCGCACCAGCCCTCTGCTGTCGGAGGTCTACACCCGGCGTGGGCGGCGGTTTGTCTGGAGTACTTTCGGCCCGACCCAGATAGACCTGAACTACCGCAATCCCCATGTGTTGCTGGAGTTCATCGACATCCTGCTGTTCTACCTGCGCCAGGGGGCGCGCATCGTGCGGCTGGACGCGGTGGCCTATCTTTGGAAAAGCATAGGCACGCCCTGTATCCACCTGCCCGAGACCCATCAGGTCATCAAGCTGCTGAGGGACCTGCTGTCGGACATCGAGCCCTGTTGCATGCTGTTGACCGAGACCAATGTCCCGCACCAGGAAAATATCAGCTATTTCGGTGACGGCGACGAAGCCCATGCCATTTATCAGTTCAGCCTGCCGCCTCTTCTGTTGCACGGGGTCCATTTTCAAACCACCCGCCATCTGCGGCACTGGGCCGAGGCCCTGCAAGCCCCGCCGACCGGTTGTACCTTCGTCAACTTCACCGCCTCCCACGACGGCGTGGGGCTGCGTCCCTTGGAAGGGTTGATCGCCGCGGAGGAATTGGAAGCCCTGCTGGAGGCCATGCATCAGCGGGGTGGCTATGTGTCCCGTAAGCGCAATATGGACGGCAGCGACAGCCCCTATGAGCTCAACATCAGCTATTTCGACGCCTTGGGTGACCCCAGTCTGGGCACCGACGCCTTGCACATCGCGCGCTTCATGCTGTCCCAGGCGGTGCCGCTGTGCCTGCAGGGAATACCCGCGGTCTACGTAAACTCCCTGAGTGCAACTCGCAATGATCTGCCCGGTGTCGAGCGCACCGGCCGAACCCGTTCCATCAACCGCCGCAGATGGGACCGGGGTGAGTTGGAGTATCTGCTTGATGACCGGAACACCGAGGCAGGACAGGTGTTTGCGCTCTACAAGCGTTGGCTCTTGATTCGTCGGGAACAGGCCGCTTTTCATCCGGATGCTGAACAGCGGGTACTGGATCTGGCGGATGGCCTGCTGGGCATTGAGCGCCAGGCAGCGGATCGCAGCCAGACCATCTGGGCGGTGCACAATTTTACAGCGGCGCCGGTGGATGTGCCGCTGGCTGTCACCGGCGCAGAAGGGCAAACGCGGCGATGGGATCTGCTGAGCGGTGCCGAACTGCCACAGGGCAGCGACACCCTGACCCTCCCGCCCTATGGCGTGGCCTGGGTCTCCGGCGTGGGCTCGGGCGAATCCGTGGCGTCCGCGAGTCGATAGAGCTGCACCGATCCGCTGCGGCCCCGAATCGGAATGTCGCCGACTGGCTCGAAACTGAAGCGGTCGCCACACAGCGCACGGGTGTTACCTGAGACCAGAATCTGGGTGCCGTAGGTCTTGTTCAACTCCTCGACGCGAGCTGCAACATTGACCCCGTCCCCGTGCACCGTATAGCTGAGGCGCCCGCTGGATCCCACGGCGCCGCCGGTGATGGAGGCGGAGTTGATGCCGATTCGCGTGCGCATCTCGTGGCCGGAGCCGAACCGGCGGTCTTTCAGACGACGTTGAATCTCAATCGCTGCCCGCACGGCGTTCGCCGCATGGTCCGAGTGGGGCACCGGCAGGTTGAAGGTGGCCAGCACCGCGTCGCCCTGGAACTGGGTGATCACGCCGCCCAGATCTTCTATCGGTTCCGTGATAACGGTGAAATACTCGTTCAGCGTGGCGATTAACTCCTCCGGCGGCAAGCGCTCCGACAGGGTGCTGAATCCAACAATGTCGGAAAACAGGATCGTCGCCAGGCCGGTTTCAACCGGGAGTTGCCCACCCTCTTCCAGCAGCCGCTGAGCCACATCCTTAGGCACGTACTTGCCGAACGTGTCGCGGATCAGGTCCTGCTGGCGCAGCTCCTGAATCATGTCGTTGAATGCATCCGCGGCATCACTCAGTTCCCGGGTGGGGCCGCCTTCCACCGACGCCACCCCGTCCGGCCCAGCCGACTGAAGCTGACGCGCCGCGTTCGCAAGCGATCGAACGGGGGCCGCCACCCGACGTCCCAGGGCGATGGCGGCCAGCACCGCGACCAGCGTGACCACAAGGCCGATGAGCGCGGCATCCACCACCCGGTTGAAAGCGGTTTTCAGGTCTGCGTTGGCATAGTGCACGCCGACCAGCCAGGGCACCGGCCCCATGTCCCAGAGGCGTCGGTAAAAGACCACGAATTCATCCTCCTGGTCCAAGTACAGGCGGCCTTCATTGTTGGGCCTCAGGTCCACCTGCGCCAGCGGCGTGCTGAGTGTCTCGTCAAACAGGCCCATGAGCACCCGGTCACCCACTGCTTCGATGGAGGGGAGTGGGAACTCCGGGCTGCGCACCAGATCGAGGGTCGTCATCTTCCGGTGGGCGATTACACGGGCCGGCCCGTCCAGTACGAAGGCCTCCCCGGCGAAGGCGTTACGCACCCGGGCAACGGAATCCGACAGGGCGTCAATGGTTACGGTGGCGATGAATACGCCCACTGGCTTGCCGCCCAGCAGCACCGGGGCACGATAGTTCAAATAACTGTGACCAGATTCGGCATTGAAGAGCACGGGGCCCCAGTAGGGGTCGGTGCTGTGCGCCAGATTGCGCACGGCATCCTCCGCGCCGGTTTGGCCGGTGAAATCTTTGCGGACCCACATCGTCCGGCCTGTGCCGAGCTCTGCATGGGCGGCCACGCCTTGCAAGTCCTGGGGTATGAAAGCAACCGCTTCCGCGCCCGGCTCGGTGATCAGCAGGCTCGCCATCTGCTCACCCGCCGCAGTCAGGTCTAACGGGTCGATGATCCCCTCCCGCATCAGCCGGGCCAGACCGACACTCACTCTCTTGGCGGGACTCAGACGGTCGTTGACCTCAACAGCGATGGTCTCGACGGTGAGTTGGGCCAGCTCCGCCAAAGCGTCACGGGTACTCTGCACGCCGCCGCGCACGGCAAAGAACAGAACCAACAGTACCGACACCAGTATCAGGCCTCCAAACCCCACTGCCAGCAGCGTTGTGATGCCGTAGCGTCGGCCGGATGCGCTGGCTCGGCGGTGGACTGCGTGGATCGGATCTGGGCTGCGGGACGGCATGGGCTTATGGTACTCCCGGCGCGCCCATGTGGAAGGCTCGGGTTGTGATCAACGCCGTTCGGACAAGGACAGAATGTGTTGCAGAAAGGCCCGCCTTTCCCGGGACACGCGGATCCTCTCCTCAAGATCTTCGTCCGCCTCATCCAGGATGTGCAGCATATCCGTATGAAAAAACACTCGAAAACTGTCGATGTATCGAACCCGGCGATCCACGTCCAGCACCAGATTGTCCAGGCCCCACAGATCGATCACCCGGCCGTCGCCCAGTTCATCCCAGGTGCGTGCCGCCGCGAGAAAACGCCTGAGCTGGTCCTGGGCTTTTCTGTGTTGGCGCAGGAGTTCTATGCCCTCTTCCTCGTAGGCTGGATTGGCCAGGTTGAACCAGGGGTTGATCGGCTCTGCGATGACCACGCAGTTCAGGTCACCGCTTACCCGGGTGGCGACAAACCAGGCCTTGGGGACCATGTCGCCCAAGGCGCCCGACAGCAGTTGGTAGTCCCGCTGCATGATCTCGATTTCCCGCAGCGTGCAGGGTTGCAGATGTCGTTTGACCACAAAGTCGATGCCATCGCCCTGCGCACCGGCAATGCGTCGGCGGATGATACGCCAGACATCGCAGTGATAGCCGGTGGTGGAGATCAGGGTGGCCGGCATGTTGACCGTATCGAAGCAGGCAATCTCCACCGGAAGCCGGCTGGAACCCTGTTCCAGGCGGGTGATCAGACGAGGCCGCGTCTCAGGCTCATGATCGGCGCCCGCGCTCATGCCTCGTTGTCTTCCTCCACCGCCTCACAGAGCAGTTTTCCAAACTCCGGTATGGCGCTGTGGACCCGATTCCAGTTGGGGATGAATGGCGCCTTCATGGGGTTGGCAAGAAACTGCTCGCCCGCGCGGATGATGCTTTGGACGAACATCTCCACAGCCACTTCCTCCTCGTGCCGATCGTAACGCAGCCCGTTTATGCGGGCGTCGTAGTAGTACTGCTCCACGAAATCCAGCGCGGTTCGATAGTAGGTTGCCTTGATTGTCCGAAACAGTTCGTTGGAGAAAGTGATGCCTTCGGTGGCCAGTTTGCGATAAATCGACTTGGCGATGTCGGTGCTCATTTTGGCCAACCCGGCATCCGGGTTGGTATCCGACAGATCCTGGTGCTTATGGTCATAGTTGTCGGCGATGTCCACCTGACAGATCTGCTTGCAGTTGTAGTTCCGGTACAGCTCTGACAGGACACCCACCTCAAGGCCCCAGTCACTGGGAATGCGTATGGTGTTGATGACCTGTTTGCGGAGCGAAAACTCGCCGGACAGCGGGTAGCGGAAGCTGTCCAGATAGTCGAGGAAATCCAGGCGGCCCACTACTTTTTCCAGGGCTCGCACCAACGGAGTGTAGAACAACCGCGTCACACGACCACCCAGGCGGTCGTCCCCAACCCGTGCGTAATAGCCTTTGCAGAACAGGAAATCGAAGTTGGGGTTGGCCAGGGGGTAGAACAGGCGGGCCGGCAGCTGTCGGTCATAGGTGACGATGTCGCAATCGTGCAGACCGATGATTTCGGCGCGATCCGCCGCCAGTACATAGCCCATGCAGTACCAGGCGTTGCGGCCCTTGCCGGCCTGCTGCGGAGCCAGGTCCTGGTCGCGCAGCATGTCGTCCAGCAACCTCAGCCGCGGCCCGTCGTTCCAGAGGATGCGCTTGCGCTGGGGCAGGACGTCGAAGAACGCCTTGGCCTGTTTGAACTGAGCGTGGTCCGCCTGATCGAGCCCGATGATGATCTCCGACAGATACGGAATTGCAGCCAGGTGTTCGACGATCCTGGGCAGTGCCGGTCCCTCGATTTCGGAGAACAGGCTGGGCAGAATCAGGGCCATGGGCTGGCGTGCGCCGTATTCGCTCAGCTCGGCCTCCAGTTCGCCCAGGTCCCGCTGTTTCAGTTTATGCAGTGTGGTGATGACACCATTCTGAAGAAAGTCCGCCATGCCGGTCCCCCGGGGACATATGCTGGTAAGGGCTGCGTAGCCATGTTTCGGTCACGCAGGTATTCGATTCGCAGGCGCAGGCCGGGTGCCCGGTCACATGGCTCACACCGGTATCGGGTGATCCCTCAGAATCCGCTCAATCGCCTCTCGCCAGCCCAGGGGGCCCGCTGCCTGCGTCAAGATGGCATCGGGCCGTTCAGGGAGGTCCATGTAACCACCCCGATGGTCTTTGATCGCCACGGCGATATCGGCCCGAAGCAGCATATCCCGGTCATTGGGGCCGTCACCCAGTGCAACGATGGGGCCGGTGTAGTTGCCCGGCGGCAGTGACCTGTCCAGCACAAGCTGCATCGCTTCGGCTTTTCCGCGCGGGCCGGTCACATGGTAAAAGCGTCCACCCTGTACGCAACGCAGCCCAGCCGCTGACACGTGACTCTGAAACTGCTTCAGTGCCTCGGGGGAATCCTCCCAGATCAGCGGTTCCGTGGCGAGTCTTTCCCTGGCTCGGCTCGCTGCCTCGAACGCCAGCCCGGTATGTTCGGCCACCTGTTGATCTGTCCAGTCGTCGAATCCCGTGAAACGGAAGCCGGAAGCGGTCCTCGTGCGGTGCAGCCATTCCTTTAGCCGCGTATAACCGGGACCGGACACGCTGACTGCGTAACCGGAGTCAATCAGATCAGTCGGAAGGTCGGTCCGCGATTCCCCGCTGGGTGCCAACGGAACGCACACGGCGCCACCGTTCTCCGTGATCAACGGCCCGTCCAGCCCCAGTGCCTGTGCATGGTGACGGGTTTCCGACAGGGTCTTGCTGGTGCTCAGGATGACCGGCACCCGGCTTGCCCGCAGGCGCTCGAGCATCGGCAAAGCGGGCGTGCAGTCATAGCTGTGGTGATCCAGCAGCGTGCCGTCCAAGTCCGTGAACACGATCACCTAAACGGGCCGGCGTCTGCCGCCGCTTGTGCCGCGTCCTTCATGCAACCCCTTCAGGCGCTGATTCGGGCATCTCAACCCGCACCTGCGTATGCACCGAGTTGGCGATGAAGCATGCGCGATGGGCGCTTTGGTGTAGCTGATCCAGTTCTGTTGGCTCTGGCTGATCGGAGCCCCCGAAGCGGACCGCCGGGCGCAGCACAACTTCAGTCATGGCCAGACGTCCCTGTGGGTTCTTCTCCAGCAGTCCGGTGGCGCTGTCCTGATACGCGTCCACGACCAGCCCCTTGTGTGCAGCTATGGCCAGAAAGGTCAGCATGTGACAGCTGGATAATGACGCAACGAAAGCCTCTTCCGGGTCGACTCCCTTGGGATCGCCCCGGTACGCTGGGGCCGCCGAGCAGAGCAGGCTTTGGCCGTTCTCGAACCGGACCGTATGGTTGCGATCGTAGGTCTCGGGATCAAAGTCCGGCGTGTCGCGCTGCCAGCTCAGAAAGGCGCTGTGGATGAACATGAGGGGCGTGGCTCCTTGCAGGATTCCAGGGCGGGTGCGCCCAAGCATAAGCCATGAGGACGCATGGAGGCGTTGATCGACGTCACGCGCGGTTTCATGCCGAGAGAACTCGGACGAGGCATGGTCCGAGAAGCATAGCCTTGGCTATGTGACGAGGAGGATCGCGGAATTGGGCAGAAATGGCTGTGCCGCAGACCTTCCCTAGGCCTGCTCGCCTGATCGGGTCTTGGACACCTGCAGTTCAAACTGCTCGGGGATCAGCAGGTACGCACCCACAAAGAAGCACGCTGCTCCGGCGAAGGCGCCGAAATTCGCCGTCCAAGACGCCATGACGACCGGCCCTGGCTCGACCAGGCTCGCCGCCGCCGAGATCATGAACAGGCCCGAGCCCAGCATGTTGATCGCGGCGATCCACCACGAAAGGTTTCGGGCCTGCCACGCCCAGTAGTCGTGGGAAATCTCCATCAGCGCTGCCTGGCTAACAGAAAACAGACCGAGCCCAGCATGTCCGGTGCCCACACGCGAAGATCCTCGCCCTCAACCCGCCGGTCTTCGATTCCGTGCCTGATCGTCTTCGGCTCATTTCCTCGACGGCATCTAGTGTCCCGTCCCACAAGTTCGTTGCATATCAGCAAGGCGAGAAGCGCCCAGGCGCTAGGCGGGCGGGCGCAGGACTAGCCTGCGCTCATTCAAGCGCGCCCAACACCGCGGATGGGCGCTTATCGCCTTGCCCGTCGGGAGCGCCGCAGATACGCCACTGCGGCGTTGCAGCTGCTTGACAGAGCTGGCTATGCCTTCGCACCTGCGCCTTGCATTGGCGTATCTGGGGCGCTCTGAAACGCTACGAACTTATGGGACGGGACACTAGGTCGAGTGTTCCGAAAGATCGCGCCGATTCCACCGAGTGAGAGCGCCCAGCTTACGCGATTGGCCGGCAACATCACCCGCCGCGCTGGCCAACCTTGGGCGCGTGGCGAAATCGTTACGCGGGTCGGCTCGCGGAATCACTTCGAGCCGGCCAGAATCAATTTCCCGTCCTTGGTTACGGCATGCCCTGCGCGGGTGGCAATACGGTGCTGGGGATCGGCTGCTTGATCGGCGTGTTGTTGGGGAGCGTCTGATCTGTTCGTGAACGTGTATCTTGAGACTGAAATGCGCAGCTTCATCATTGCAGATCTCGGCAATCGAACAATTGTTGCCAGGATCTGCGCCTTGAATCTGCACATTGGACCCTACAAGCTGTTGGGTCGAGAGCCAATCAGAGGCGCCCTGAGACCCAGCCTCTTGCCGTTCCAGCTTCCCGGAGGATACCGAAATGCAGTTGAGAAAAACCCTTATCGCGCTTGCGTCATGCCTGATCTTAAACGTGGGTACCGCATCGGCCGACGAAGATGCGTTGTTTGCCACGCAAACCCTTACTCCGGAGGCCGCGCTCAAATCGGCAATGGCGGCGCTTGAAAAATGTCGAGCCGAGGGCTACCAGGTGGCGGTGGCCGTCGTTGACCGCATGGGTAACATGCAGATCATGATCCGCGACCGATTTGCCGGGGCGCATACCCCCGATACCGCAAGACGCAAGGCCTGGACCGCGACCAGTTTCCGCACCAATACCACCGATCTGCTTGAGATCACGGGCCCAGGACAAGCACAGGCCGGGGTGCGTCATATTACCGGCGCGCTGGTGATTGGAGGCGGCGTGCTCATCGAAGCCGGAGGTTCGCTCGTTGGCGCGATCGGCGTATCAGGTGCACCTGGTGGCGACCTGGACGATATGTGCGCGGCTGCCGGAATCGCAGCCATCGAAGACGATATTTCCTTCTAGAAGGCTCCCTAGGGAGCCTCTGATCTATTCGTGAACGTGCATCTTGGGACTGAAATGCACAGCTTCGTCGTTGCAAATCTTGGCAATAGAACAACTATTACCCACGATTTGCGCCTTGAATCTGCACATTTCAGCCTCGAATCCACTTCGTCCAGAATAAACCAGAGGTTCCCTAGGAACGATCTGATCATTTGATGCGAATCGCGTTTCGGTCCAGAGGGACGCGGATGCGTGGTCCCCGGCGCGGTCGCAGAAATCGATCAGACCTTCGGTTCAGCGTTGCGGCGGCCTGTTTGGGGATACGCAGTGACCTGGCTCGCCGCATTGAACAAATCAATCGGCAGGGCTTGCAGTGTTGTGCGCATGATCACCAGTGCGTTGTTGGTTGGTTTGGTCGGTTGCGGCTGATACATCACCACCCGCCTGAGCTTTGCCTCGATTTCTTCCGGCCAGTCGTCGTCGGCGGCGAGTGCCGTGTGTGCAGCGTACGTGGCCAGGCACAATATGCAGCGCCGTCGATGCCGCCTACATACGGAATTCCACCCTCGGTGGTTTTGCGTCCTCGATGCTATAGCTGGTGCGGCATTCCGGGATCCGGTGCGGTTCGATTGCGTGGGTACTCGCCAAATAGGCTCGAACGCGGTTGCCGCGCTGGGTCGCCAAGGCCAACAGAGCGTCTACCTCCTGCTGGGACGGTTTGGCGATCGCTCCATCGGTGCTCGGCACATCGGCCGAAGACTGGGCCGATTCCTCATCTTCATCAGCCTCTTCCGCCGCTCGCTTGGCGGGCGTCCCACCCCGCAACACGACAAGGTCGTCGGCGGTCGCCTTGCCACAAACCCGCACCCTCAGTTGCGATTTTTTGCGCAGGAGTTGCCCGATCTCATCGGTTACGGATGTCCCGGCTTCGGTCAGGTCGGTTTTCCCGGCCTCGAATGTCGCCGGTTCTATACTGAACGATTTGCCATCCTGGCCGAACCAATTGGTGGGGAAAACCGAGGCCATGGCGCCGGAAACCGCCTTGTCGATCGCCTCGCCATAATCGACCACGGGCGCATCCAAAGTGCCGGAAATAGGGAAACCGAGATCGATCTGACCCTCGTCGTTCTTCAGGATGCCAACGGCGAAGCCAACTGGGACCCCTAGGCTGGATTCCAGCTCCTGTCCCTTTTCTTCCGTCGCCGGCTCGACATAAAGATCGTCAATCAACAAGTCCATTTGGCCGTTGAGAGCGCCCGATGTTGCGGCGGCTTTCACCTCGGCCGACAGGTCTCCGCTGTCGATGACGATGCCCACGGCCTCGGCCGCGTAGGGAGACAGCGGGGGCAGAGGAAAGGCTTTGATCGTGCTGGTCAAATCGAAATCCGGCGTCGGCTTGAGTGGGCTTGCCCAACCCTGAACATTCGTGGTTGCGGTGTCGTTGATCTTGGCTTCGATTTGGATATCGGTACGGGTTTCCGGCGCCCCGGTATCGATGGGTCCGACGCTCAGATTCTGCAACCCAATGGTCAGATTCATGGGTGGGTCAACGGATCTGTCGGCAATTTCGATTCGTGCGCCCGGCGATATTGAAATTTTGCCGATCCGCACAGGTTTGGGTTGCTGGGCATCATTTGCGCTACCCTGGTCATCCCCAGCATTCAGGATACCGTCGTTGACCGCCGCGACCAGGCCGTCGATGGTAATGGACTCGATTTCCGTGGCCGTCTCCAGATCGGCCTTCAGACCTTGCACCGAAAGGCCGGACATCTCGATGCTCTGCGGCGCCTCACCCGAGGTTTTCGAAGAAATACCTTCGGCTTTCACATCGGCGGACGCGCTGATTGCCTGGCCAGCGGCTGCCATCTCCGAGAGGGCCACTGCGAGTGTGCCGACACGAGTCTCCACGGTCTCGCCCTCGGCGAACGGGGTGGTTGTTACGATGCCGCCGAAGTTCGTCGTGCCAGACAATGTCACGGTTGGCGTGTCGGCCCCCTGCGCCTGTAGCCGGTCGACCCGCGTGTCGATGGTCTCCGCCGAGAACCCGAAGACGTCGTTGCCTTCTCCCATACTGAATTGAACATCGTTGACTTGGGTATTCACGGCGCCTTCTATGCTCCCGTCCGCCGCCACCGGCTCGACCCGAACGTCATTCAGGTCGCTGCTTAGACTCGCCAGAGCAAACGACAGTGGCCGTGTGTCATCGCCCGTGACGTTGACACCGCTCAGTTCGAAGCGGCCGGAGAAGCTGGCCGATACCGCGTCCTGACCGGCGAGTTCCAGACTGGGCAGGTCCAGGCTCACGCGTTCGCCAGTGATCGCCATGTTGGATTCCTGGCTCGGGACGTTTGCCTCTATTGCGCTGAGGACAACGGTAAGCGGGCCGGTGATCTCGCCGCCCTGCTCATGATCGACAACGCTCATACCCGTCGTACCAAGCTCGAGCGATTGCAGGGCAAGCACCAAGCCGGTACCGTCTTTCGCGCCGAGCCCTTTCAGGGTGGTTTGCAGGTCGAACGAGAGCGTGGCGTTGGCTTGTTCACTTTTCAAATCGATGGTTTGGGAAACGAATTGCGCTTCTGCCAACGTCGCCTCCGAGCCGAGTTCTTCGCTCGTCGCTTGGAGGCCGGTCACGGCCGCGTCCAGCGCGCCCGTAATCGTCCAGCCTTCATTCACCGTCTGGCTGTCAACCGTCCCGAGGTTTGCGGACACGGACTCGAAGCGCAGTTCCTGGCCCGGGCTGCCATCCCGCGGTGCTACGCGCAGCAGACCGTCACGCAGGACGATAGCGGGTTGTCCGTCGATGTCCAGGTGATGTTTCAGGGCGTTACGGGCCAGCGCCTCGGCCCATCCGATCAGTAGATCGACAATCGTGGGCGTCGGGCCGGATGGGGTGGCAGGGGCCGAGGCGGCGGGCTGGGCATCCGTGTCGTCGGTCCGCCGCGTGGCGAGTTTTTCGAAACTCAACGCATCCGCGCTGAACTCGATCTCCCCAATTTCGGCGGTGTCGCCATTCGCGCTGGTCAGTGAAATGGGCGAGGTCTTGAGTTTGAGCGTGCCCGTCGCGGTTCCGCTCTCGTCCGGCCTGAATGTCTGCTCCAGATCGACGTCCAATTGCGCGGACTGGAGCGTCAAATTCTCGCCTTCGGCGGTGGCAATGTCGAAATCACTGAATGTGTAGGTGCCGTTGACCGTGCCCGCCACGTTCCCGTCACTGTGAATGGCGTAGTCATAGTGCACCACGGTATCGATGTTTCCTGCCTGGCGCTCGAGGCCGGTTGGACCGATGAACTGGGCCACCCTGTCGATGGTTATACCCTTCACATTGCTGTTCAGCTCAATGGTCAGAGGGTCCGCCATAGGCCGCGTCTCGCCGCTCAACTTCAGCTCGATTTCGTTGATAGTGCCTTCGAGTTCGAATGAGCCGGCGTCATCCGGATCCCAGGTGCGGAATCCTCGCAGGCTCAGGCGGCTGACATCCATGGTCAGGGACCCGCCGGTGAAATCCTCGAAAACGAGCTGGCTGTCCGTGAACTCGAAGTTCTCGACCCCCGCACCGATGCTCGACTCTTGCTCCGATTCCGTCGCGTCGGCGGGTGCTGCCTCGTCGTCCATGGCCATCTGTGTCAAGTCGATTCCGTTGACTGTGATCAGGCCGTCTTCGCCGCGTTTGATAAACAGGTCAACACCGCGCAAGAAGAAAGTCTGGATGAAGGCTCGCTTTTCGAAAACGGCGGAGATGCTGAAATCGAAGCCGGCTTCGCCGATCTGGCCGTCCTTGGCGTCCCCGGATTTGAACTGCACAGGACCCGCACTGACACGACTGTTCCACAGATCGATGTCGATGCTCTCGATGCCGTCATGTTGGATTCCGAGGCGTTCGAGCTGAGATTCGATTACGTATCGTGCCGTTGGGCTGGGCAGTACGAAGACCACCAGTACGAACAATAACGCCAGCACCGCAAGCACACCGCCGACCCAAATCAAGATCCGCCGGGAGCGGCTTGTCGTGACATTCGATTCGGCCCGCGAGGTAGGGGTGTTCATCTCTACTGTGTCTCTTTGATCAAGCGGTTGATTCCAATCGTGACCGGCATGTCCCGGCACTTCGGAGCTTCAGCCGAACCGCGAAGCTCAATCCAACGTGAAGCAAGGATAACGACGTTAAGGCGTCTCTGGCTCATTCTGGACGAAGCAGATTGGAGGCTCAAATACATGGTGGCCGGCTCAAGGGGATTGGAATTCCGTCAGCTCAGCAAGGCGCTCCGGCGTCAGAACGCCCTCATGACGCCGCCCCTCGATGATCCACGTGGGATAGCTTTCAATGCGGTTGTTCACGCAATCCGTTGCTACCGGCCCACCGCGCCCGGCAGGGCTGCATTCCACATACGGAAGTCGATCCGCGGAGGCCTCGAACAACACCTTCTGATCCTGGCAATGTGGGCACCAGGAAGCGCCATAGAACTTGGCGTCTGCGTCGTTCAAATGCGTCGCCAATGCCTGCAAATAGGGTTTCTCAGGTCCGGCCGCGGGATCGAACACACCGCTGAAGTGCATGTGCATAACGGCCAGAACCATGATCGTCCCAGCCCCGGTGCCGATTCCCCATTTCCCCCAGTCGAATCGCTGGAGGTTGGGTGGCCGGAGAAACAGGAGTATCAACGTGATCGTGGCGATGATGGCGAAGGACGTCAGGCAGTAGATGCACGTCGCCTCGATCTCGAACACCGATATCGTTGTCAGGTAGACGCTCATGCCCGTGCCGAAGGCGGCCACGGTCAGAGCGCGGGCCCAGGCGGCGGGCTTGCGTCGCAGGTGCCACAGCAAGGCGATCAGCACCACGTAGGTTAGAAAGCCCCAGAAAGACAGCGGCACACCCAGCAATGACGACCAACGGCTCGCCTGCACGAGGTCGCAACCGGAGCCGGCGTCGCAGTAGGCGACAGGCTCTCCCAGCCAGCGGGTGAAGGTCAGGTAAGCAGTGAGCACGGCGCCCAGTCCGGCCAGCACTGTGGCCGCCAAAAGCAACGGCGCTCGGCTGCTCACGACCGGGGATACCTGTTTCCGTGCGGGTTTGGTCGCCTTTGGCGGCCGAGTGCGCTGTTGGGCACCCGAAGTGCCTGCCGGTTTTCGCTTGGGTCGCCGTTTCGCCACAGTCGTCTGCTCGCTCTAACATCTCTAGTGGAAGTGGGATCATACCGCCTGTAATGGAGATTCGCTGCATTGGTGAAGGCAGGCCGCCAGTAATCTTCGAGTGCTCAAAGTGAGTCCGTACGTCGCGGCGCATCGCTGTAAGTGGTGCGAGCTGCCTGCACGCCTGAGCTATTGGCATACGAGCCATGCACGGACAAATTGCCGGCGCAACGCCCAGAGTGAATCTGGCCCGCTTCCATGGCGTGTGCGCCCCAACAGTAGACAGTGTAGAGAACGGAAGGGCCTGCGGTGGCACGGTCAGGAGCGCGCGCGACGGGCGAGGCGACAAGCGCCCATCCGCAGTGGTTCGGCGCGCTCGAATGAGCGCAGGACAGCAAGACTCCGGGGTGCACGAGGTTATTCCTGTGCCATAGTGAAGCCGTTTGGGAAACAGCGTTGAGGGTCGTTGCGGCCCTGGTGCGGCATCGCTCCGCGATGCAGAAGTACTACCGCTGAAACGCCAGAATTCAGATCACTGTCGCACTCAAGAGTGAGCCAGTGCTCATTCCACGGCTGTCGGGGTAACCGGGGATAGACGATGTACCTTGAGGAAGGGTGTTCGTACCGGCCATGCTCGACCACGGCAGCGTGATTGCATTACGACGTCACGTATTGGCAGGTTGGGCTCGTGTACCCCTACGGGCCGTGTTTAGCCCATAGGGGTAAATGGTACCGCTCAACGCCGCCAGAACGGCTTGGCCGCCTCCCGGTCTGCCTGCTCGCGGGTCAGACCCATGTCTTCCAGCAGATGATCATCCAACTGGCTGAGCCGGCGTCGCTCCTCGACGCGCCGGCTTACCGTTTCCAGTCCAACGTACAGGCTCGGAAGCCAGCCGATCGGCCCGGCACCGAGAAAGCCACCGGATCTTCCTGGGTGGAAAAAGGTACTTGAATGGTTCATGCTCGTTCTCCGGGTTGTCAAGATTATGTCATGTGTGAAACAAGGCAGTTTGCACACTTCATGCAATCAATTTATTGGCTTAAAGGTATATTAGCAAACGATTATGTCTCATCTTAGGCATGAGAAAATCTAAGGGAGCTAGAGGGCACCGATGCGCCGGCTTCCACCCTTGAATGCACTCAGGGCTTTTGAAGCCTCTGCGCGGCAGCTCAGCTTCACACGGGCCGCCGAGGAGTTGCACGTCACCCAGGCGGCGGTCAGCCACCAGATCCGCGGACTGGAAGACTATCTCGGCATAAAGCTGTTCAAGCGCGCCGGACGCAGTTTGCGTTTGACCGACGCCGGCCAGGCGTATCTGCCCGATTTGCACAAGGCGTTCGACCTGTTGCGTGACGCCACCGAACGCCTGTTGGATGAGCAGTCCAGGGGTGTGCTCACCGTCACCATGCTGCCGTCTTTTGCCACCCGCTGGCTGGTGCCGCGGCTGGGCCTGTTCAGTGCCCGGCATCCGGAGATCGACATTCGGGTGGCGCCGTCGGTGCATCGGGTGGATTTTGAGCGCGATGACGTCGATATGGGGATTCGCTACGGACGCGGCGACTATCCCGGGCTGCGCTGTGACCGACTGATGAGCGAGGACATATTTCCGGTTTGCAGCCCGCGACTGCTCAGAGGCGCACATCCCCTGCGCTGCCCGGAGGACCTGCGCTACCACACCCTTTTGCATGACGAGGCTCATACCGACTGGCGGAACTGGCTGATGGCGGCGGGCGTGGATTCGGTGCCGTGGGATCGAGGCCCCATTTTCCTTGACTCCAGCATGCTGTTGCAGGCGGCGGTGACGGGACAGGGCGTGGCCATGGCGCGTGGTGTCTTGGCGCGGGCCGATCTCAAGGCGGGTCGGCTGGTGCGTCCGTTTGAACTCAATCTGCCCACCGAGTACGCCTACTATGCCGTGTGTCCGGAAGAGAATGCCGAGCGGCCCCGGATCGTGGCGTTTACGGCCTGGCTGCTGGAACAGGCGGCCTTGGACGAGGCGGTGGATTACATGGGGATGCTGCCCGAGCCCAAGGCCGGCGGCGAGTCATCATCCACTGTATCCGTGGAGGACGAATGAAGACCATCGGCATGATTGGCGGCATGAGTTGGGAGTCGTCGGTGGAATACTATCGCCTGATCAACCGGGGTGTACGCGCCCGGCTGGGCGGGCTGCACTCGGCTGAGTCGTTGATGTACTCGGTGGATTTCGCCGAGATCGAGGCGCTGCAGCATGCGGGCGACTGGGCTGCAGCGGCCGACCGTATGATCGATGCCGCTCGGCGCCTGCAGGCGGGTGGGGCCGATTTTCTGGTGATTTGCACCAACACCATGCACAAGCTGGCCGACGCCGTGGAGGCCGCCGTGACCATCCCGCTGCTCCACATAGCGGATGCCACCGGCGCGCGGGTGCAGGCTGCGGGCATAAGCCGAGTCGGATTGTTGGCCACCCGCTTCACCATGGAGGAATCGTTCTACAGCGGGCGCCTGCGTGATCGCTTCGGCCTGGACGTTCGGGTTCCGGATGCCGCCGACCGTGCCGTGGTGCATGATGTCATCTACTCTGAACTGTGTGCAGGCATCGTCAACGAGCGGTCTCGGGCCCGGTACCGCGAAATCGGTCGGAACCTGATCGAGCAGGGGGCGCAGGGCCTGATCCTGGGCTGCACCGAGATCGGTCTCCTGGTTGACCAGAGCCACTTTGAGGTGCCGGTCTTCGACACCACCCGCATTCACGCCGAGGCCGCGGTTGAAGCAGCCCTGACGCCCGGTTGAAACACTCGGATGGAGTACCGGACATGAATCGAATTGCAATGATGTTCGCAGGCGCACTGGCGGTGTGTTGGGGGGCCGCCCTGGCCGGCCAGGTGACGGTGGTGGAGGTCAAAGTGGTGCCGACCGGGGCTTCCACTTATCGGTTTGACGTCACCCTGGAGCATGGCGACACCGGCTGGGACCACTACGCGGACCGCTGGGACGTGCTGGGGCCGGACGGGACGGTGCTGGGCAGCCGGGTTCTATATCATCCCCATGTGAACGAACAACCCTTCACCCGCAGCCTTTCCGGTGTGCGCGTGCCGACGGGTCTGCGCCAGGTGCAGGTGCGGGCCCATGACTCCGTGCACGGAGATTCCGACATCCTGTATCCGGTGGATCTGCCGGCCGCGCCCTGAAGTGTCGTCTGCCGCGGGCTCAAGCGCTGCGCTTGCGCATGCCCTCTGCCAACAGCTCCAGCACCTCGACCGTATCGTCCCAACCGAGGCAGGCGTCGGTAATGCTCTGGCCATAGGTCAGGGTGCCGGGATCGGTACAGGACTGATTGCCCTCCACCAGGTTGCTCTCCATCATCACCCCGAAGATCGGGCAATCCTCGTCTTCCGCCAGCTGGGTTGCCACGTCGCGCGCCACGATCGGTTGACGGGTGTAATCTTTACGACTGTTGCCGTGGCTGAAGTCCACCATCAGGTTTCGTCTCAGGCCCGAAGAGGCCAGTGCTTCGGCGCAGTCCGCCACCGACTCCCGATCGTAATTGGGGCCGGCACTGGCGCCTCGCAGGATCAGGTGACAGGCATCGTTGCCGCTGGTGGAGACGATGGCGGCCAGCCCTTGTTTGGTTACGGATAAAAAATGGTGGGGGTGGCTCGCGGCCTGGATTGCATCCACCGCAATCCGGATATTGCCGTCGGTGCCGTTCTTGAAGCCCACCGGCACGGACAGGCCGGAAGCCAGCTCGCGATGCACCTGGGATTCGGTGGTGCGGGCGCCGATGGCGCCCCAGGTGACCAGGTCGGCCATGAACTGTGGCGTAATGGTGTCCAGGAACTCACAGCCCACCGGCAGTTGCATGTTGGCCAGCTCCACCAGCAGTCCCCGGGCCACATGCAGCCCTTTGTTGATTTTGAAGCTGTTGTCCAGATCCGGATCGTTGATCAGCCCCTTCCAGCCCACGGTGGTCCGCGGCTTTTCGAAATAGACCCGCATTACGATCAACAACTGCTCGCCCAGGCGCTCGGCCAGCGGTTTGAGGCGACCCGCATACTCCAATGCCGCATCAACGTCGTGGATCGAGCAGGGCCCGGTGACCACCAGAAGACGCGCCTCCTGGCCCTTTACCACCCGGGTGGCCGCCTCGCGTGCGGCGGAAATATGCTCGGCCGCAGACGCCTCCACCGGCATTTCCTCCAGCAGGATGGCGGGCGGGATCAGCGGTTTCATGTTGGCGATGCGAAGATCGTCGATCATGTGATAAAGCATGGCTGAACCGGATTCTGATGCGGCCGGAAATGGTAGCGTGCGATTCGGCCGAATGCACGTGGACCCGTGCTCCGCGGGTCGGTGAGACCGGCTGGTGGCTCGTCCCGTAAGTTCGTTAGTTTGCAACAAACTTATGGGACGAGACTCTAGGGCGAAGCCTTGATAATGATTGCGCGAACCTGGGCTCGAGCCAGTTTGGAGCGAATCCGATCCACTTCACGCTTGCTGGTATACGGGCCGAGTCGAACCCGGTGCCAGACGCCGTTGTCACCCTCGGTCAGATCAATACTGGATTCGAACCCGTTCAGGGCGAGTTGGGCGCGCAGGGCGTCAGCCTGACTGTATTGTCTGAACGAGCCGGCCTGTAGCAGCCAGGGTCCGTCGGCCAGGCTCTTGGACTCCCGCTCTCTGGCCGGTTCCAGATCCTCGCTGGAAATCTCCACCTCCCGCTTGGGTAGCAGTGTGTAGAAATCGTAGCGTGGTTCGCCGGATTCCGCGTCGGCCGGGGGCGTATTCGGACGTGGTGCGGAGGTTTCCTCGGGCGGTGGCTGAGCCGTCATTTCAGGCGGTGCGCTGTGGCGGTGCAGGTAAATCAGCATCGCCACGAACAAACCCGCCATCACGCCGGTTGTCATCCACAGCCATGCCGGTGCCCCGCGTTTGGCCGGGCGCCGGTTTGTGGGCCGGTTCTTGGGCCGGGTCTTGTAGTCGCGTCGTGTGCTCACGGCCCTTACATGCTTTGGGGCGCGGATACACCCAGCAGGCGCAATCCGTTGGCCAGTGCCTGGCGCGTCGCCTGGATCAGGCAAAGGCGCGCGTTTCTCAGGTGGGCATCCTGCACCAGAAACTGCTGCGAATTGTAATAGGCATGAAAGTCGCCGGCCAGTTCGCGCAGGTAATGCGCCATCAGATGCGGTTCCTCGTTCAGGGCCGCCGACTCAAGCATTTCCGGGTAACGTGAAAGGCTGTACAGCAGTTCGGTCTCATGAGCCTGTGTCAGGCCTGGCAGGTTTGCGATGCCGTCCGACTCGTCGAAGCTCAGTCCCTTTTCCGACAGTTGCCGCATGACACTGCACACCCGGGCGTGGGCGTACTGTATGTAGTACATCGGATTCTCGTTGGACTGGGATTTTGCAAGATCCAGGTCGAAATCCAGATGCTGCTCACTTTTGCGCATCACATAGAAAAAGCGAGCGGCGTCGGAACCCACTTCCTCACGCAGTGCGCGCAGGGTGACAAAACTCCCGGAGCGGGTGGACATTTGAACCTTCTCGCCGCCCCGGTACAGGTTGGCGAACTGAACCAGAAGCACGTCCAGCCGATCGGCGTCTTCGCCCAGAGCGCTCAACGCCGCCTTCACCCTGGGCACGTAGCCATGATGGTCCGCGCCCCAAACGTCGATGACGCGCTCAAAACCGCGGTCGAGCTTGTCCATGTGATAGGCGATGTCGGAGGCGAAGTAAGTGGTTTGGCCGTTCTCGCGCTGAACCACCCGATCCTTCTCGTCACCGTAGGCGCTGGATCGGAACCAGAGGGCGCCGTCCCGCTCATAGACCTGGTCGGCCTGGCGCAAGCGTGTCAATGCTTTGCCGATCAGGCCACGCTCGCTCAATGAGCGTTCGGAATACCAGCAGTCGTAGTCCACGCCGAATTCATGCAGGTCGGCCCGGATATCCTCCAGTATGCCGTTCAGCCCCAACTCAAACACCCGCCGGTAGCGATTGTCACCCAACAATTCGCGCGCCCGCTGGATCAGCCCGTCGATATGGGCCTCCTTGTCTCCCCCGAACGGTTCATCCAGGGGCAATCCGCTGAACACCGCGTCGGCCGGTGCGCGGTAGCCTTCCCCCTGCTGGTCCAGCAGGACGCGGGCGAAGTCGATCACATACTCGCCGCGATAGCCGTTGGCGGGAAAGTCGAACGGCTCGCCACACAGCGCCAAGTACCGCAACCACACGCTGGTGGCGAGGATATCCATTTGCCGCCCTGCGTCGTTGACGTAGTACTCACGCTGTACGGCAAAACCCACCGCCGCCAGGAGATTGGACACGGTGGCGCCATAGGCGGCGCCCCGTCCGTGCCCCACATGCAAAGGCCCGGTCGGGTTGGCCGACACGAACTCCACCTGCACCGGGCGGCCACCCCCCAGTTCGCTGCGCCCAAAGTCGTCCCCTTGATCCAGGGCGTCCTGCACCACGTTGTGATAGGCGGCGGGTGCCAGCCGGAAATTGATAAAGCCCGGTCCCGCGATTTGCGTGCTTCCCACAAGCTTGGAGTCGGGCAGATGGTCGATGATCTCCTGGGCGATGTCCCGGGGCTTGCGTCGCGCCACCTTGGCCAGCGTCATGGCCACGTTGCACGCAAAATCCCCGTGGCTGCGGTCTCGGGCCCGTTCCATGTGGGCGGATGGAGTGTAGTCCGTGGGCAGGAGGCCGGCGCCTTGCATGTCCTCGAGGGCGCTTACCACGAGCTGTTGAAGATGTGCTTTCAAACGCAGCGTATCCTGTTCGGTGCCGGGAGCGGCCCAATGGGCGCATCATTCTGACACCTCCGGGCGGATTCGCGAACCCCGGCTGTCCGGCGTTTGGGAACGGATTACGGTTGGGGATCCACTGATCTATTCGTGAACGTGTATTTCGGGTCTCAAATGCACCGTTTCATGGTTGCGGATCTTGGCAATAGAACAACCATGACCGATCTGCCTCATCCAGCGGAACCCGGTGGCGGCTCAGTACATCTCCATCGGGTCCACATCCAGCGACCAACGGACCCGACGCGCTTCCTTCAGCGTCTCCAGGCCCGGCGCCCATCGGTCCAGAAACCGATGCAGAATGGCGCGTTCCCGGGTGCGAATCAGCAGTTGCGCCCGCCAGCGGCCCGCACGTCTTTCCATCGGGGCCGGTACCGGGCCCCACAGATCCAGGTCCGGATTGCGCCCCGCCAGGGCAACTGCAGCGGCCAGGAACGCATCGGGTGCGGCGCGGTCGGTGGCTTCTGCCCGCAGCAGCGCCTGCGCCGCGAACGGCGGGAAGCCGGCTTCCCGTCGTTCGCCCAGGGCGGCCTCGCTGAAACCGGGATAACCGGTTTCGATCAATCGCAACAGCAGGGGATGCTCGGGGTGATGTGTTTGCAGCATCACCGTGCCGGGCAATTCTGCGCGTCCGGCACGCCCCGCCACCTGGAGCACCAATTGCGCCATTCGCTCACTGGCTCGAAAGTCGGCGCTGAACAGCCCCTGATCCACATCCAGTATGACCACCAGAGTGACACCGGGGAAATGATGCCCCTTGGCCAGCATCTGGGTGCCGACCAGCAGTTTGGCCTTGCCGCTTGTAGCGGCCTCCAGGGCCTGCTCCAGGGAACCGCGCTGCCGGGTGCTGTCCCGGTCGATCCGCACCAGAGGATGATCCGGGAACAGCGTCGACAAATCCGTCGCGATGCGTTCGGTGCCCTGGCCCACCGGGATCAGGTCGCCCGCCTCGCAGTCCGGGCACATATCCGGCAAGGCCCGCTCATGTCCGCAGTGGTGGCAGATCTGCCGCTGTCGCTGCCGGTGGATGGTCATGTGGGCGTCGCAGCGTGGACATGTAGCCGACCAGCCGCATGCGTGGCAGAGCAATACCGGGGCGAATCCGCGGCGGTTTAGAAATACCAGGACCTGTTCACCCCGCTCCAGGTGCTGCCGAACCCGCATCACCGATACCGGAGCGAGCCCGGCCTGCATCCGGCAACCGCGGACGTCCACCAGCTGAATCGACGGTGCCGGGGCACCGGTGGCACGCTGCATCAGCCGTTGGTGCGCGTAGCGGCCGCGTTGTGCGTTATCCAGTGCCTCAAGTGAGGGGGTCGCCGAGCCCAACACCACCGGAATGTTCTGTTGTTGAGCGCGCCACACCGCCAGATCGCGGGCAGAGTAGCGAAAGCCGTCCTGTTGTTTGAACGAGGCGTCGTGTTCCTCGTCCACAATGATCAAGCCCAGATCATGGAATGGTGTGAAGACCGACGATCGGGTGCCAACAATCACCGGCACGCGACCATCACGCGCGTCGAGCCAGGTGTTGGCCCGCTCCCGATCCCCCAGCGCCGAATGCAGTACCCCCAGATGGGCCGGTAGTCGGGCGCGGAATCGCCCAAGCAACTGTGGAGTGAGGCCGATTTCCGGCACCAGCACCAGAACCTGCTGGCCGCGCGCGAGGGTCGCCAGGATCGCTTGCAGGTACACCTCGGTCTTGCCGCTGCCGGTTACCCCCTCCAGCAACAAGGCTTGAAACCCGCCCGCGGCCGACTCTATAGCCGTCACCGCCCGCTGTTGCTCGTCTGTCAGTTCAGGCCCGGACCGGAGCGGCGCAACCGGCGAAGCGAGCACCGACGGGTGGGCGTCGCTTTGGATCCAACCCCGCACAACCAGGGTCCTGGCCGCTTCACGCCAGCGTGCCAGGAGGTTGTTCAGTTGTGCATCGCTGAGTCCAGGACTGGCGACATTCAAGCTTTGCAGCAGCGCGCGCTGGCGCGGCGCCCGACCGAGAGCGGCGCTTTGCAGCCCGTCCCGGCCCGCCGGCGTGATGGACCAGATGCGCACGGCTTCCGTCTTTGCCGCCGCGCCGCGACGGAACAGGGTCGGCAGCAGTGCGGTAAAGACCTCACCCGGCGGATGAT
The DNA here is from genome assembly GCA_963783675.1 of uncultured Gammaproteobacteria bacterium. GTDB lineage: Bacteria > Pseudomonadota > Gammaproteobacteria > Competibacterales > JAHEDQ01 > JAHEDQ01. Next base: position 73,370 of record CAWAOU010000013.1, on the reverse strand, counting down.
GGTAGTAGGCAGCGGCCCAGCGGCCCAAGGCCATCAGGTCCGCCGGAATCAGCGGTTCGGAGTCAAGGATCTCGAGGATTCGGCGTATCTTCGATCGAGGCCAATCGCTGGTGTCGGCCCGTTCCACCACCATGCCCAGTTGGCGGGTCCGACCGAACGGCACCCAAACCCGGGTGCCGGGCGGCACAAGCTTGGCGGAGATCCCCACCGGCGGCAGATAATCGAACAGCCGATTCAGCGGCGAGGGTACGGCAACTCTGATAATGGGCTCGGGCATGTTGCTGCCGTACAGGCTCCCGGTACCACATGGGCCTGACATCTGTTCAAGCCGATGCCCCTGGGGGCATGTGGATAACTCTGTGCGTAACTTGCTCCGGTAGGCTTCGGGCCTATTTGTCCGCGCAATTCGCGTGGTTTATGCAATCAATGCCAAAAAATCACACTAAGTCATATTTTTTAATATGTTAGTGTGCATGTCGTCGGTTTGGCTTTAGCTTTGAGCGATATCTCTTTGCGTCGCATGGACGTGTATTCGAATGTGCATAACTGTTCCGCATTCGGTCCGCTGGCGGGGCGTTAAACGGCTCAGCCACTGGTATTGTGTCGATTCTTGAGATCCACATAGTGTTGGGGCAAATAGCTCAGCAGTTCCAGTTCGGAGTCGGTAAGTGGCCGGCGACGCGTTGCAGGTGTGCCCACATACAGATATCCCGATTCCAGCACCTTGCCCGGCGGCACGACGGTGGCCGCGCCCACCATACAGTGTTGCCCGACCACAGCGCCGTCCAGGATGACGGCGCCCATCCCGATCAGCGCAAATGCCTGGACCGTACAACCGTGTAGCATGACCCGGTGGCCTACCGTCACATCATCCGCGATGTGCGTTGGCATCCCGCCCGGATTGAATCGGCTGTCATGGGTGACATGAATGACGGTACCGTCCTGGATGCTGGTTCTGGCGCCGATCTCGATGCGCTGAATGTCCCCCCGTACCACGCTGTTGGGCCAGACCGAGGCGTCTGCCCCGAGGCTGACACGACCGATGACAACCGCAGTTTCGTCCACCCAGGCACCGTCTGCCAGTCGGGGTAAGTGACCTTCAAAGCGGCGAATCGTCATGTTCAGACCTTTGCGGTCGGGTTGCCGCGACTCAGCGCATGGTTACCAGTTCTTCTGAGCTGGTGGGGTGGATGGCCACGGTATCGTCGAAATCCCGCTTGGTCGCGCCCATGCGGATGGCAACGGCAAATCCCTGCATCATTTCGTCGGCGCCGAGCCCGATGATATGGCAACCGACGATCTTTTCCTGGCCGCCGACGCACACCAGCTTCATGGCCGTGACCCGTTTATGGCTTACCGGTGAGTAGTACATGGGGGTGAAACGCGTTTGATAGACCTTGACCGCCTCCCCATGGCCCGCCCGGGCCTCGTCCTCGGTCAGGCCGACGCTCGCGATGGGGGGGTGACTGAACACCACCGAGGCGATGTTCTCGTAGACCAGGTGTCGGTCGGCCTGGTGATTGAACAGGCGGTCACCGAGACGGCGGCCGGCGGCGATTGCCACCGGGGTCAGCGGGTAGCGACCGGTGATATCGCCGATGGCGTATATCCCAGGCACGTTGGTGTTCTGGAATGCGTCGGTTGGTACGGTTCCGTCCGCCTCGACAACAACACCGGCCTCATCCAGTCCGATGTCCGCCGTCAGCGGCGTTCGGCCGATGGCCCAGATCAAGGTATCCACGTGGATTTCCTCCACTGCGCCGTTGCACAGCAGACACAGCGACCCGTCTTCGCGGCGTTCTACCGCCCGAACCTGAGTGCTGGGCAGAATATTGACACCGTCGTTGAGCATTTCCTCCATCAGCGTGTCCCGCAGCATGGCGTCGAAGCTGCGCAGAAACTGCTGCTTTCGCAACAGCAGGCTGACGTCGGATCCCATCGCGTTCAACATCCCCGCAAGCTCCACCGCGATGTAGCCTGCGCCAATGACCGCGACTCTTTCGGGCAATGCCTCCAGCTCGAAAAAACCGTCCGAGGTGATACCGTGTTCCGCTCCGGGCATGTCCGGAACAGTGGGTTCGCCTCCGGTCGCGAGGATAATGTGATCGGCGCTGTAGCGCGTGCCGTCCACTTCAACGGTGTGGGCGTCCAGCATGCGGGCACTGCCGCGGATCAGATCCACCTGATTATCGTCCAGGTAGGTGATGTACCAGTCGTTGATGCCCTGCACATAACGATCGCGGGCGGCCTTGATGGTGGCCCAATCGAAGCTCACGTCGCCGAAGGTGTAGCCGTATCCGGGCGCGTCGTTGAGACTGTGGGCCACGTCCGCCGCATACCACATGATCTTTTTGGGTACACAGCCCACGTTGACACAGGTGCCACCCAACCGGCCTTTCTCGATGATTGCGCAGCGCGCCCCATAGCTGGCGGCCCGCTGCGCGGCGGACAGTCCGCCGCTGCCAGCGCCGAATGCGATCAGATCATAGTGGGTGCTCATACAGATTCTCTTTGCTCAGTCCGATTGGTAATCTTCCGACACCACATCACAGCGCGCCCGCGCCGGCAAGTGCAGCATCCGCGCGACAGGTGTTAAGGAGCCTCTGAACTATTCTGGACGAAGGAGATCACAGGCTCCTTACGGAAGGTCCCGGCGCACGGCCATAAGGATGACCAATTCATGAACAACCCACTGCTCGAAATGAGCGATCTGCCCGCGTTCGACCTGATACGGGCGGAATATGTGGAGCCCGCCCTGGATGCCGTGCTCACCAATGCGCGCACGGCCATCGAGGCCTTGATCGAGTTTGATCAGGTCCATGATTGGGATACCTTGATGGCGCCGCTGGAATCCGTTCAGGACGCACTGAACCAGGTCTGGTCACCGGTCAGCCACCTGAATGCGGTGGTCAACAACGAGGCGCTGCGGGCTGCTTACAACGCCTGCTTGCCCAAGCTCACCGAATTTCACACCGAGCTGGGTCAGAATGAGGCGCTGTACCGGGCCGTGCGGCAGGTCGCGGATTCGTCGGACGCGCTCGATGGGGCGCAACGGGCAGTGCTGGAGCACGCGCTGCGGGACTTTCACCTGTCCGGGGTCGATCTTCCCCCGGACAAAAAACAGCGCTACAAAGCCGTGTTGCAGGAATTGTCCGCACTGCAGTCGAAATTTCAGGACAACGTGCTGGATGCGACCGGCGCCTGGCGCAAGCATCTGACCGATCCGGCAGCACTTGCCGGGTTGCCGGAGTCGGCAATGTCAGCGGCCCGGCAGGACGCGCAACGGGCGGGTTTGGACGGCTGGTTGCTGACCCTCGATTTTCCCTGCTACTTACCGGTCATGAGTTATGCCGAAGACCCGGGGCTGCGGCGTGAGATGTACGAGGCCTTTGTCACACGTGCCTCGGAGCTGGGCCCCGACGCCGGTCAGTACGACAACACCCAACTGATGGAACAGATTCTCTGCCTGCGCCACGAGGCCGCGCAGCTGCTGGGTTTCGATAGCTATGCGGAGCGCTCACTGGCCACCAAGATGGCCGCGGACCCGACCCAGGTGCTGGCGTTTCTCGACGACCTGGCGATCCGTTCCAGACCCCAGGCCCAGCGGGAGTTTGCCGAGCTCACCGCGTTTGCAGCCCAGCATGGCGGTGTTGATCGGCTCAATGGATGGGACCTCAGCTATTATGCCGAGAAACTGCGTCTCCACCGATACGACATCTCCCAGGAAGCCCTGCGTCCGTACTTTCCCGAGAACCGGGTGGTGCCCGGATTGTTTTCAGTGGTGGAACGGCTCTATGGCGTGACCATCAAGCCACGCACCGGGGTGGCCGTCTGGCATCCGGACGTGCGTTTTTACGATGTACTGGATCGAGACGGTGTCATACGCGCCCATTGTTATGTGGATCTCTATGCCCGGGCCCACAAGCGGGGTGGGGCCTGGATGGCGGATTTTCGCGGACGCCGAAAACTCGCCGATGGCAGTCAGACACCGGTGGCCTATATCACCTGCAATTTCACCCCGCCGGTGGGCGACAGCCCCGCACTGTTCACCCACAACGAGGTGGTCACACTGTTTCATGAGTTCGGCCACGGATTGCACCATATGTTGACCCAGGTCGATTGCCTGGAGGTATCCGGCATCAACGGTGTGGAATGGGATGCGGTGGAACTGCCCAGCCAGTTCATGGAGAACTGGTGCTGGGAGCGGGAGGCCCTGGATCTGCTGTCCGGACATGTGGAAACCGGTGAGCCGATTCCGGACGCGTTGTATCAGCGTATGATCGACGCAAAGCATTTTCAGTCCGGCATGCAGATGGTTCGGCAGTTGGAATTCGCGCTGTTTGATTTTCGTCTGCACGCCGAGTACCAGCCGGAATCCGGCGCGCGGGTCATGGATATCTGGTCGCAAGTGCGTGACCGGGTGGCGGTGGTGCCGTCGGCTGCGTTCAACCGCTTTCCCAACGCCTTTACCCATATTTTCTCAGGCGGATACGCCGCCGGGTACTACAGCTATAAATGGGCCGAGGTATTGTCGGCCGACGCGTTTTCGCGATTCGAGGAAGACGGCATCTTCAATGCGGACACCGGGCGGGCTTTCTTGAACGAGGTGCTGGCGGTCGGCGGCGCACGCAAGGCGATGGACAGCTTCGTCGCCTTCCGGGGCCGGGCGCCCAGCATCGAGCCGCTGTTACGTCATTCCGGCATCGCTGTTCAGGCTGCGTAGGCGCTAGTGTCATGCGGAATTCGAGTGCGCACGCCATGAAGCAGGACCCGTGGTGGGCGTGGGCATCGACGGAGGCAGAGCTGCTTGCGCAACGGTCGGGTCGGAACAGCCTTCTTTCCGGGAATTTGTGATGATCAGGCACTTCGATCACTTCACCGTCGTTGCCATCGTCGAATTGGCGGAATTGACCAAGTGATCCCCGGCACCGGTTCGTTCAGAAGATGTTCAGCTCCAGCCCGGCTGCCAGGGTGGCGCCGAGTTCCTCGCACCGGGTCAGGTCCGCGTCGGTCAATTCACCTTTGGCGATGATCGGCTCATGGACCTCGCGGAACGGGTATCCGTTGGCGATGCGTTGAATGCTGCTCACCGCGCCGGTGCCGTCGTTGCCCGCGCTGACAAAAAGCGCATACGGAATATTGTCGATCTGCCCTTCCACCGGATAGTAGGTCCGGTCGAGGAAATCCTTGATCGCGCCGGACATATAGCCGAAGTTCTCGGGGGTTCCGATCAGAATGCCGTCGGCCCACAACAGATCGTCGGCGTGCGCCTCGAATGCGCGCAATAACCGGGTCTCGGTGCCCTCGACATCATCCGACGTGGCGCCCCGATGTACCGCCGCAGCCATCGCCTCGGTATGCCCGGTCTGGCTGTGGTAGACAATCAGCAAATGCTTCAAATCGCTACTCCGTTGGGAACCGATGCACACTGAGGAGCCTCTGATTTACTCTCGACGAAGCAGATTGGAGAGTGAAACGTGCAGACTCAAGGCGCAGATCGCGGGCAATAGTTGTTCTATTGCCAAGATTTGCACCGATGAAGCTGTGCAGTTCAGTCCCAAGATGCACGTTAACGAATAGATCAGCGACTCCCCAAGCGCACACTATAGAAAACACCGTGCGGAGCGCACACATTGGATCAAACGAATATGACTCAGTTCCAGCCCATGCCCATCGTCCAGGCCGAGCAACTCGGGAAGCGGGTGAAAAGCCCCGATGGAGACCTGATAATTCTCGATTCGGTTGAACTCAGCGTCGCCCAGGGTGAGTCGGTGGCCATTGTCGGCGCCTCCGGGTCCGGCAAGTCCACCCTGCTCGGCTTGCTGGCGGGGCTGGATCGCCCCAGCGAGGGTCGGGTGCAGCTCTGTGGGGTCGACCTGGGCAGTCTGGACGAGGATGGGCTCGCCGGGCTGCGGGCCGAGCGGGTCGGCTTTGTGTTCCAGTCATTTCAGCTGCTGCCGTCACTGACTGCGCTGGAAAACGTGATGCTGCCCCTGGAGATGGCCGAACGCACCGACGTGGCCGCAACCGCAAGCGAGGTGCTCGGACGGGTGGGCCTTTCCAAGCGGGCACGACACTATCCCAATCAGCTTTCCGGTGGCGAGCAGCAAAGGGTCGCCATTGCCCGGGCCTTCGCCACCGGGCCGGAGGTGCTTTTCGCCGACGAACCCACCGGCAATCTTGACCGCCGGACTGGCCAGACGGTAATCGAGCTGTTGTTCTCCCTCAACCAGGAACGGGGCACCACGCTGATTCTGGTGACCCACGATGTGGGCTTGGCCGAACTCTGCAGCCGCAGACTGGAACTGGAGGACGGGCGTCTCAGCCTGGAGTCGGTCGATGCGTGACCTCAAGGTCGCGCTGCGGGCGCTGCGCCGCGATTGGTCGGGGGGCGAACTGGGCGTTCTGGCCTTGGCCCTGGTGGTTTCGGTGGCCAGCGTCGCCTCTGTGGGTTTTTTCACCGACCGCATCCAGACGGTCATGGACCGGCAGGCGGCGGAGCTGCTGGCGGCGGACCTGGTGGTGCTCTCCAGCGAGCCCGTCGGCAGCGCCATCCGGGCTCGGGCGGAGCAGGCCGGATTGGACACGGGTGACAGTTGGACCTTCCGCAGCGTCGTGCTGGCCGGAGATCAAACCCAGCTAACCGAGGTCAAGGCGGTATCCGGTGGCTATCCCCTCAGGGGCCAGTTGAGGACAGCGCCTGAATTGTTTGCCGCCGAGCGCATCGAGCCGACGGGGCCGCCCGCCGGAGAGGTGTGGGTGGAATCGGGTCTGCTCCAGACCCTGGGTATCGAAGTGGGTGCTGGCCTGCAGGTGGGTGCGCAGGCGTTTCCCATTACTCGGGTGCTGACCTACGAACCCGACCGGGGCGGTGAAGTGTTCAACATCGCCCCGCGGGTGCTGATGAATCTAAGCGACGTGCCCGCCACCGAGTTGGTACAGCCCGGCAGTCGTGTTCGCTACCGGCTCATGGTGGCGGGTGAGTCGGACGCGGTGCAGGCGTTCAGGGCCTCGGTTGACGGTGTGCTGTCCCAATCCGAACAGCTTCAGGGCTTGGACGACGCACGGCCTGAGTTGCGCGTGGCCCTGGACCGCGCCCGGCAGTTTCTTGGTTTGGCGGCCATGGTCAGCGTGGTGGTTGCGGGGGTCGCCATCGCTCTGGCCGCGCGGCGGTTCGCCCGCCGGCATTGGGATGCGGTGGCCATAATGCGATGTTTTGGCGCCACCCAGGATCGGGTCATGCGGCTTTATCTGCTGGAGATGCTTCTGCTTGGCCTGATGGCGGGTCTGGTGGGGGTCGTCATCGGCTATGTTGCGCAGTCGGTACTCGCCGGCGTCTTGGGAAATCTGGTGCAGGGTTCGCTGCCGTCGCCGTCGATGAGGCCGGCGCTCCCGGCACTGGTCGTCGGTCTGCTCACGCTGCTTGGATTCGGCTTGCCGCCGATACTCCGGTTGCGCACCGTGTCACCCGCACGAGTGCTGCGCAAGGATGTGGGCGGCTGGCGCGATGGCTCGGTCTGGCTTTACCTGTTGGCGGTGGGTCTGGTGTCCGCTCTGATGGTCTGGCAGGCGCAGGATCTCAAGCTCGCCGGAATCGTGCTGGGTGGCGCCGCGGCGACGTTGGTGCTGCTTACGGCCGTGGCTTGGCTGATGGTGCGTCTGATGCGCCGGCTTCGCGGCCGAGTCGGCATTGCCTGGCGTTTCGGGCTTGCCAACATCGCCCGCCGTCAGGGCAGTAGCGTGGTGCAGGTGGTGGCCTTGGGCCTGGGCATCATGGTGCTGCTGGCACTGGGCCTGGTGCGCAGCGATCTGCTGGCAAGCTGGCAGAACAGTGTTCCGGAGGATGCGCCCAATCATTTCCTGATCAACATCCAACCCGAAGAGGTGGAACCCCTGCGCGTTTTCCTGGCGGAACGGGGTGCACCGTCCGAGGGGCTTTATCCCATGATCCGCGGTCGATTGACTACCTTGGACGGGGTGCCGGTGGATCCTGACTCCTACGACAATCCACGGGCAGAGCGGCTGGCGCAGCGCGAATGGAACTTGTCCTGGGCGGCCGAGCCGCAGTCCGACAACAAGGTCGTCGATGGAAGTTGGTGGGATGCGTCCGCCCCGGCGGAGCCGCAGATATCGCTCGAGACCGGGATCGCGGAAGCCCTGGGTATCGGGCTGGGAGACCGGATGCAATTCATGATCGCGGGCAGCCCCATCGAGGTGCCGGTGACCAGCTTGCGCACGGTGAACTGGGACACCTTCCGGCCCAACTTCTTCGCCGTGTTACCTCCGGGCAGTCTGGATGATTTCCCCGCCACCTGGATCACCAGCTTTTATCTGCCCAAGTCCGAAACCGCTACTCTAGTCGACCTGGTGCGCAACTTTCCCGCAGTCACCGTCATCGACGTGGACGCTGTTATGGCCAAGGTCCGGGAAATAATCGACCGGGTGGTGACGGCGGTTGAGTACGTGTTTGTTTTCACCCTCGTGGCCGGGCTGGTGGTGCTGTATGCGGCGGTCCAGGCGACCCGGGACGAACGACTGTTCGAGGGTGCCGTGCTGCGCACCCTGGGCGGGCGCCGCAAGGTCGTAGTGCGGAGTCTGCTCGCTGAATTCGCCACTCTGGGCGCATTGGCCGGGTTGCTGGCTGCCTTTGGCGCCTCGTTGCTGGGCTACGGACTGGGCGAGCATCTGTTTGGATTCGGTTACCGCTTCGACCCTCTGCTTTGGCTTCTGGGAACCGCCCTGGGTGCGGGTGGGGTGGGTCTGGCCGGCTGGCTGGTGACGCGAACCGTGCTCGATAGCCCGCCTGCGCTGGTGCTCAGGCGCGAGGGCTAGTGTCCCGTCCCATAAGTTCGTAGCGTTTCAGAGCGCCCCAGATACGCCAATGCAGGCGTTGCAGCTGCTTGACAGAGCTAGCTATGCCTTCAGCACCTGCGCGCTTGCATTGGCGTATCTGGGGCGCTCCCGACGGGCAAGGCGATAAGCGCCCATCCGCGGTGTTGGGCGCGCTTGAATGAGCGCAGGCTAGTCCTGCGCCCGCCCGCCTAGCGCCTGGGCGCTTCTCACCTTGCTGATATGCAACGAACTTGTGGGACGGGACACTAGTGCCCCGTGGCACTACAGAAGCGACAGTTGATCGCCGGCCCGTGGAGGCGGGCTGAACGATGCAGTGTTCAGCCGGGGCGGGTGCCCGTCCAGTCCCAACCTGCGACTGCCCAAACGCATGCGTTGCGCGATCAGGTCCGCGACCTGGCCGGAGCCTCGCATGCGGACACCGAACCGCGCGTCGTAGACCTGACCGCCATGAGTCTCGCGAATCAAGCCCATCACCCTTTGCGCGCGGTCCGGGTAGTGCGCGCACAGCCATTGTTCGAACAGCGGTCCGAGTTCACGCGGCAGGCGCAGAAGGATGTAACGAGACCAGGCGGCGCCGTGTTCACGGGCTGTGGCCAGTATGTCCTCGATTTCCGGGTCGGTCAGCCCGGGAATGATGGGGGCGACGGATACGCCCACCGGGATTCCGGCTTGATGAAGTCGCCGGAGCGCGCGTAACCGGGCGGCCGGACTTGCTGCCCGCGGCTCCATCCGGCGGCTCAAAGTCGGGTCCAGGGTGGTTATGCTGAAGGCCACAGACACCAGCCCGGCCTCGGCCATGGGGGTCAGCAGGTCAATATCGCGGACGATGCGCGCGGACTTGGTAATCAGACTGACCGGGTGACGGTATTGCCACAGCACCTCCAGCAGCGAGCGGGTTATGCGGGCATGTTGCTCCACCGGCTGCCAGGCGTCCGTGTTGACACCCAGCGCCAGCGGTTGGGGCTCATAGCCGCGTTTGCGCAGTTCCGTCTCCAGCAGGCGGGCCGCCTCGGGTTTCTGATAGATCTCGGTTTCGAAATCCAGGCCCGGTGAGTGGCCGAGGAAAGCGTGGGACGGACGCGCGAAGCAATAAACGCAACCGTGCTCGCAGCCCCGATAGGGATTGATGGAACGGTCGAACGGGATGTCCGGGGAGTTGTTTCGGGTGATGACCGATTCTGCCCGATCCTTGTGCAGCGTGGTGCGCAGGGGCGTCAGCGGCTCTCCGTCACCGGGCCAGTCGTCGTGAAAGTCGGTTCGACTGAAAGCGGAAAACCGATTGTCCGGATTGGTCAGGGCGCCCCGGCCCTTTTTCGGCGAAGCTGGGTCGGTCATGGTCACTCATCCAGCCATATCGTGCATTCCAGCAAGTCGTTAGACTGTCGTATTCGCACAGTTTAGCCTTGGAGTCGCGCCATGTACGTGGTTGCCAATCGAGTTCCGGTTGCCGAGAACTGGCGGGATGCGTTTGAGACGCGATTTCGGGAGCGTGCCGGGCAGATCGAACAGCAGCCCGGCTTCGTGAGTATGCAGGTGTTGAAACCGGACTCTGCTGGCGCCCCCTATGTGGTACTGACCCATTGGCGCGACAAGTCAGCGTTCGAGGCCTGGGTGGGTGGCGAAGATTTTCGGGCCGCGCACGGAAACCCCATGCCCAAAGCGGCGTTCGACGGCGAGTCCAGCCTTGAGCGCTTCGAGGTGCTCGTGTCTACCGAGCACCACTGACATCAACGGGGCGGTTTGCTTTTGATGCTGCCCGGATCAGGCCAGAGCGCCGCCGCAACTCGAGCCTTGGCCGGCAGTGCAACCATAGCAATGGTCGGCAACCAGAATGCCGTGCCCTTCGAGACTTGTCCCCATCAGCTCAGACACGTGGGACCGGGGTGACCCGTTCAGGCGCACTGGCAGTCCCAGCATCTGGTTGAAATCGCAATCGTACAGATACCCCTCCCAATCCACGCTGATCAGATTGCGGCACATGACCGATTCCAGGTTTGCGTCCTGATGGGCGCTTCTCAGCAGGCTCATGTAGCTTTCGAACTGCCCGCGCGATATCAGGGTGCTGCCGAAGCGCTGAATCGGCATATTGGCCAGGGTGAACAAACGGGTGAACTCCACTCCATAGCGCGCCTGCAAGTGCGCGCGATAGTCCGCCTCTAGACCGGCCTGGGGGGGCGGCAAATCCGGACCTTGCGGGTTGTAGACCAGGCTCAGGGCGAGATCGGAATCCGGCTTGCCATAGCCCAGCTGGTTCAAGCGTTTAAGGCCATCGATGCTTTTGCCGAACACGCCATCGCCCCGTTGCGCGTCCACATTGTCCTCCAGGTAACACGGCAATGACGCCACCACCTCAACCTGATGTTCGGCAAGGAACTCGGCCAGGTCTTCGTGTCCGGGCTCCATCAGAATGGTGAGGTTGCAGCGATCAATCACGTGCACCCCGGCCCGTCGAGCTTCCGTAACCAGGTATCGGAAGTCCGGGTTCAACTCCGGGGCGCCGCCGGTGAGATCGAGAATCTGTGCCTGACTTGCGCGTATCAGGCCCAGAACCTGGTCTACCGTTTCCCGGGTCATCATCTCCGTTCGGTTTGGGCCGGCATTGACGTGACAGTGCAGGCAGGCCTGGTTGCATCGGTACCCAAGATTGACCTGCAGTGTTTCAAGGCGGCCACGTTGTATTGACGGAAAGTCTGTCGCCTTGAGCAGGGGTAGAGTCGCGTGCATCAATTCATCCCGGTTGGTCGGCTTGGAGCATACTTCAAATGTAGGCACTATGACGCGCCGATCAGGTCTGCAACCCCAACACCGGCATCGTGTTGAGGAAGCTTCACTCGGCACGGTACGGCACTTACTCTACGAAGTTGGCGGCGTTCACGGATGCACCCTCGCTGGGGGCCATGAATCGAATAATGGCGTTGGCGAGCTGTTCCGCATTCGCACCCCCGAAACGTGCGTCCGACTCTTCGACCATTCGCAATTGCAGGTGTTCCCCATCCGCCAGGGGACCGACCTCCTGGACCAGCTGTTCCACCTGCGGATCGGATCCTGCCGCCACCACCAGAACCGGCTGCGCGATGGAGGGGAGCAGGTAGGGCGTGTGTTTATTCCGGTCGTCGGCATAGTAGGACAGCACCGAACCGGCGGAAACATCGGACTGTGAGCAACTCAGGAACGCGATTCGATACAGCAAGTCCCGTGATTTACGTTTAATCATCAGGTCGCGTGCGTGGCGTTTTATGGGATCAAGCGGAATCTGGGATCGGGATTCGTAACGGCTGGCCATGCGTGCGCGATCGAACAGCAAGGGCGCGGCCAAGACTAAGCCCCGCAGCCGGTCGTCCGCGTTCTTGACTGCGTACTGCGCCGCCTGATTTGCGCCTCGCCCATAGCCCACCAGGGTCACGCCGCCCGGCGCCGAGCGGGCCAGCCAATCCATCCACGCTGCAATTTCGCCCACCGCGTCCTGATGACGATGAAAGTGGGGTCGGGCGCAGTCGTACGGGCCGCGTCGATCGTTCACCCCCAAGGTGAGGTTGATTGCGAGGCTGGCCAGGCCGTGACGCAGCAAATGGGTCTGTAGCCCGGCAATGCCGTCGGCATCGTTGCTGGTGAGCGTATCGTGGACGATCAGCAGCACGCCGCTGCTCAGGCCGCGTTCCTCGGGCTGGAACAATCGTCCGTTCAGTGCGAGGCCATCGTGGCGGATTTGAACCTCCGCCGCCATCAGGTCAAATGCCACCAGCCATAGCAGAGCCAGGACGGCGGTCCAACGAGTGTGTGTCACAGCAGTTCCCGGGCTTTTTGTTGTTGTTATCGTTTCGGGTTTGTCGGAGGCCGCGCCCCCACTGAGTTACACCTTCAAAGCATCTCCCGTGCCGGGAAATGCCGTGATTGGCTCACTTCGCCGCGGGATTGAAGTGGCATAGGGGTGCGTCCCGCGGCTCCATCACCGCCTGCGCCACCTGCTGCACCAGCCGCTCCAGTTCGTCGACGCTGAGTACCGTCAAAACCCGGTTCATCAGGTCCGGGTCCAAAGGAATCATGCAGGCGCCGCCGTGCGCCAGGCCAACCCGAATACCCGCGCTGTTGTGTTCATGGTTGTCCGGTGCCGAGCGCACCAGATTCTCGGTCTCGGCGAACAACTCGTCATAGGCGGCATCCAACTGGTCGCCAAGATTTTCGTCTATATCTTCCGAGACGAGAACCAGAGTGCCCATTTCGTCCGTCCGTTCTGTATATTCGATTCCGAGCCGATCCAGCAGGGCGCAGAAACGATTCTGCAACGGTTCATGAAAGAAAATGAATTCCAGCATGGCTTGGTCCTAATTCGGTGCCGTCCGCACGGCTACTCTTGATTGATACTGGGTGTGCGAAACGGTTGTAGCAACAGGGACAGGAATCCCAGTTGCCGTGGATTGCGATAGCTTTCCAAACCGATGGTCATGCCATCGTGCCCCGCCGCCGGCTGCGCACGATAGGTGCCGAAAAAATAATCCCAGACGCTCAGGTTGAAGCCGTAGTTGCTGTTGGTTTCCGCCCGTTTTACCGAATGGTGAACCCGGTGCATGTCGGGGGTGACAATCAGTCGCCGCAGCAGTGCATCCGCGCGCCGCGGCAGGCTGACGTTGCCGTGATTGAACAGGGCGCTGGCATTCAGCACCACTTCGAACATCAGCACCGCCAGCGCCGCCGGTCCCAGCAGTGCGATGGCGCCCAGCTTGAGCAGCATGGACAGCAGGATTTCCAGGGGATGGAAACGCAGGGCGGTACTGGCGTCAAAGTCCAGGTCGCTATGGTGCATGCGGTGGAGGCGCCACAGCAGGGGCATTTTGTGCATGATCACGTGCTGGGTGTATATGGCCAGATCGAGCAGAATCATGGCCAACAGGATCTCCACCCAGGCCGGCCATCCGGTCAGGTTAAACAGGCCCCAACCCTGCAAGCGCATGGCCTCGGCAAAGGCCACCGCCAGCACCGGGAACGCCAAGCGTAAAGCCACGCTGTCCAGCACGACGATGCCGAAGTTGATCAGCCAGCGTCGGGATTTTGGCTGGCTCGGCCGGCGCCGCGCGGCCAGCCGTTCCCACAGCGCCATGGCTGCCAGAACGGCCAGGAACACCCCCACCCGCAGCGACGTTTCGTGACTCAGAATCCAATTGTCCATAGTCAGGTCCAGAGTGTCCCATCACCGCTTCAAAGCGGTAAACTGTGCGCCCCTGTGAGTCGTCGGCTCGATCAAGACGGGGCGACAAAACCCATGATTGAAGGAGTTCCCGTTCATGTCCAGGCCCCAGCGAGGTCCCTACCCGGCGGTGCGCATGCGCCGCATGCGCCGCGACGCGTTCTCCCGCAGGTTGATGCGCGAGCAGGTTCTGACCGTCGATGACCTGATCTATCCGGTGTTTGTCATCGAGGGCGAGGATACCCGCGAAGCGGTACCGTCCATGCCCGGTGTCGAGCGCTTGACCCTGGACCAGCTCCGCATTGATGCCGAACGTGCGGTCCGTCTGGGCATCCCGGCCATGGCCCTTTTTCCGGTAACGCCGGATAGCGCCAAGACCGCGCTCGCCGAGGAGGCCTACAATCCAGATGGTCTGGCCCAACGCGCCGTGCGGACTCTCAAGCAGCATTTTCCCGAACTCGGCGTCATCACCGACGTAGCCTTGGACCCGTTCACAAGCCACGGCCAGGACGGGTTGCTGGACGATGATGGCTACGTGGTCAATGACCCAACCGTGGACGTTCTTATCCGTCAGGCCGTTTCACACGCCGACGCCGGAGCCGACGTGGTGGCACCTTCGGACATGATGGACGGACGTATTGGCGCCATTCGCGCGGCTCTGGAGGCGGCCGGTCACCACAATACCCGCATCCTCGCCTACTCCGCTAAGTATGCCTCCAGTTTCTATGGACCGTTTCGTGACGCGGTGGGTTCAGCCGGCAGTCTGGGTGGCGGCAATAAGTACAGCTACCAGATGGATCCCGCCAACGGTGATGAGGCTCTGCGTGAGGTCGCGCTCGACCTGCAGGAAGGTGCAGACATGGTCATGGTCAAGCCGGGCATGCCGTATCTGGACGTGGTGCGCCGGGTCAAAGACGCCTTCCAGGTTCCAACCTACGCGTACCAGGTCAGCGGCGAGTACGCCATGCTGATGGCGGCGGCCCAGAACGGATGGCTGGACGAGCGCAGTGTCGTATTGGAATCGCTGATGGCGTTCAAGCGTGCCGGCGCCGACGGGGTACTGACCTACTTCGCCCCACGGGTGGCGGCGTGGCTGGGCGCGGAGCCCGGATGAGGCGCCTTTGGTGCATATCGATCGTATTATCCTGTCTGCTGAGCGCCTGTGGGGAGGCCCCGGCTCCGGCCGCTCATGGGCTGCCCTGGCAAATCCAGGTGGAAGACGGCGGCAGCCGTGTTTTCGGTATCAGTCTGGGGCAGACCACCTTCGGGGAAGCCGCCGCTGCCTTGGGGCCGCGTTATGACGTCGCGTTGTTCGGATTGCCCGAACAGGTCCCAAGTCTGGAAGCATTCTACAGTGAGGTGTCTTTGTCCGGTTTCGCTGGCAAGCTGATTTTGACCCTCGCGCTGCCCGAGCACACCCTGCAGGCGATCCGTGACCGCAGTCCCGGCAACCGCGTGCTTTCCGAGGGCCGTGAGCGGCGCTGGAAAGTGGCCAACGAGGATTTGGCTGCGGTTCGGGGGGCGGCGGTGGTCGCCATCGGCTACATACCCATGGTGAATCTCGAGGAAGATGTGGTGCTCTCGCGTTTCGGCGAACCGTCCAGACGGCTGGTCGCCTCCGACGGTGGGGTCCACTGGCTGTACCCGGACCAGGGTTTGGATCTTACGCTGGACCCGGAGGGTCGGGAACTCTTGCAGTACGTCGCGCCGCGTGAGTTTGATCGATTGATAGCACCGCTGGAACTGGGTGGCGCTGCGCCTGCGACAGGCGGTGAATGAGGACGGCTCATGCGCGATGGTCCTGATCGTTATGCCGTGCTGGGAAACCCGGTGGGCCACAGCAAGTCGCCACGCATTCATGGGTTGTTTGCTGAGCAGACCGGCCAGGTCCTGAGCTACGAAGCGATGCAGGTGGAGCCTGGGCACTTCGCCAGCGCTGCCGGTGATTTCAGGGACCAGGGCGGTCGCGGTCTGAACATCACTGTACCCTTCAAGGAGGATGCTTGGCGCTGGGTCGATGTGCTCAGTGAGCGGGCGCAGCGGGCCGGAGCGGTCAACACCATCGTATTCGAGCCGGACGGTGCCAGCCTCGGCGACAACACCGACGGAGTTGGTCTGGTCACGGATCTGGTGCGCAACCACGGCGTTGGCATCCGGGGACGCAGAATCCTGGTTCTGGGTGCAGGCGGGGCAGTGCGTGGCGTGCTTCAGCCGCTGATGGTGCAAGAACCGGAACAGGTGGTGCTGGCCAACCGGACGGCGGCGCGCGCCCTGAAGCTGGCCCAGGATTTTCGAGGGCTTGGCAAGATCCAGGGTGGCGGTTTCCAGGACATCACCGGGCTGCGGTTCGATCTCATCATCAACGGGACGTCTGCTGGTCTGCAGGGCAGCGTGCCGCCGCTGGAGGATGACGTCCTGGCGGCGGGGGGCGTCTGCTATGACATGGTTTACGGCGACCAGCCCACGGCATTTGTCCGCTGGGGGTGGGCCCACAATGCTGCCAAGGCCCTGGACGGGTTGGGCATGCTGGTGGAACAGGCCGCCGAGTCGTTTCAGCTTTGGCGTGGCGTGCGGCCCGAAACCGACCTCGGTGATCCAGACGTTGCGAGCGGGCTGAAGGCCCGCTGACAGCGCCCTCGGGCGACAGCCGGGCCCATCGTTTGCCGCGCGCCGCCGGCGTGCAGCGTCACCACCCACAATGATGCGGCACACTCCGCTGCCTCGATCCGCCCTTACAGTCTGCGGGTCAGGGGCCGTGGCGCGTTGCCGTGTCCTTTGCCCGCCTATTTGATCCGATTTGTGCGAATTATCATGTCACCCATGTCCAGCCGCCGCCTAGCCTAGACCAGCACGTTAAATAACCCGCCGAGCGTGGGTATGCGTTGCTCAAGGATGCAAGTCTGGCTTAAGTGGAGGGACTGACATGAAAACCCAAGCACGATTCAAGCTATACGCGGGTCTCTTATCCACTGTCGTGGTCATTGGGCAAGTCCATGCTGGCTTTGAAGAAGCGGCATTGCCCAGTCCTGCTCGCAATGGCGCTTTTCACGACCGCGGCAGCCCGGATGAGAAAAAGGTTGAGCTTGGGAAGCTGCTGTTCTTTGACAAAATACTCAGCGGCAACCGCACCATTTCCTGTGCCACCTGCCACCATCCGTTTGCCGGCACTGGCGACGGTTTGTCGCTGCCGGTTGGGGAAGGCGGCAATGGCCTGGGTGTTTCCCGCAACACAGGCAGTGGTAACCAGGTGGTGCCGGAAAGGGTGCCGCGCAATTCGCCGCCGCTGTTCAATCTGGGCGCGAAACAGTTCAAGGCGATGTTTCACGATGGTCGGGTTCGAGTCGACGCCACCCAGCCATCGGGCTTTCTGAACCCGGCCGGCGACGATCTGCCACAGGGTTTGGATAATGTTCTGGCGGCGCAGGCGATGTTCCCGGTGACCTCGGGCACGGAGATGGCCGGGCAACCGGGGAGAATCCCATTGCGGACGCTGCGGCAGCGGGTTTGCTTGCCGGTCCGCACGGGGTGTGGGCGAAACTGGCGAGGCGGTTGAAGAGGGTTCGCGAATACGTGAGCTTGTTCAAGCAGGCCTACGATCACATCGACCACCGGAGCGACATCTCCTTTGTCGATGCCGCAAATGCGATCGCCGCCTTCGAGGCCAGTGCCTGGCGGGCCGACAACAGCCCATTCGATCGCTATCTTCGGGGTGATAAGCGGGCCATGAGCCCAAAAGCGGTAGTCGGGCATGCGCCTGTTCTATGGCAAAGCCGGGTGTGGAGGCTGCCACGGGGGTCCGTTCTTGACCGACCACAGCTTCCGGGCGATCGCCATGCCCCAGATCGGCCCCGGAAAAGGCGATGGCCCCAGCGGCCATGAAGATTTCGGTCTGGAGCAGGTTACCGGCATTCCGGCGGACCGGTACAAGTTTCGGGTGCCGACTCTGAAGAACGTGGCCTTGACCGCGCCCTACGGTCACAGCGGCGCGTACAACAGCCTCGAAGCCGTGGTGCGTCACCATCTGAACCCAGTTGACGCACTGGAAACCTATGACACATCGCGCGCGGCACTGCCTCGGCGTCCGGATCTGGATGCGGTGGACTACATTGCTCAGTCCGACCCCGCAGTTACGCCACGACATCGCTGCCGCCAACGAGCTTGCGCCGATCGCTTTAAGCGATCGGCAAGTCGCCCGGTTGTTGGATTTTCTCCATGCCCTCACCGATCCGGACAGCATTGACCTGAGGCGCGACGTGCCCTGGTCGGTACCCAGCGGTCTGCCGGTATTCGATTGAGCACAATCTATCGTACGCGCTGCACAAATGCCTTCAGTTGCGGAAAAAACTCCGCGAAGTCGGCCTCGAAGCCGGCTCGGTCCCGGGACAGGTCCGAGCCGGCGGCGCCCAGCGGCACGGGCCGTTTCAAACGTTGGGCGATACGCTCCAGCGCAGCGGCTACGGTGGCCTCCTCCGCATAGGCTTCCAGCAGGCGGCTGTCTATCATGCCCTGCACCCGCCGACGCATACCGGGCGGCATTTCCGCCTTTTGCGCGTCCAGCGATTGGTAGACTTGGGTGGCGAATTTGACCAGCGGCTCCGGATGGTGATCGGCCCAGTCGCGAGCCAGAAGGTGGTCGTAGATCACATCCACGATGATGCCGCCGTAGCGTTGGAGCGGCCGAGCGAGGCGTCGTCGGCTGGCACGGAAACAGGCGTGCCGGTCGGTGTAGCTGTCGATCCGACGATGCAGGCGGACGCCGGCGGCCAGTTCAGGGGACAGGGTGTCGGGGATCGGCCCCTTGAGAAAGTCACCCATCAAATTGCCAAGCTGAGCAGCGGGGTTATCCCCAGCCAGATACAGATGTGCCAGATAGTTCACGGTGCCCCGATGGGGGCCCCCCGGGCTGTGTTCCGCTCCACCGTCAGGGGGTTCCGATCAAAGGTTCGGGTTCACCAGCATCCGTCCCCGGATGTGGCCGGCCAGGATCTCGGCGGCGACCCGGGGTACTTCCGCCAGGGCAACTTCCTCGGTCATGGTGCCCAGGGTCGACTCGTCCAAATCAACCAACAGCCTTTGCCAAGCGGCCTGGCGTCGGTCGAGTGGACACATCACCGAATCCACCCCAATCAGCTTCACACTTCGCAGGATGAACGGCATCACCGTGGTGGGCAGATCCGCGCCACCGGCAAGGCCACAGGCGGCCACGCTGCCACCATACTGGGTTTCCGCCAAAACCCGGGCCAGCATTGTGCTGCCCACGGTGTCGATTCCGCCCGCCCAGCGCTGGGCCTCCAGGGCGCGCGGCTTGGCTGCCATTTCCGCTCGGCTCAGCAGCTCGGCGGCGCCCAATGATTTGAGGTATTCATGGGTTTCATCGCGGCCGGTGACGGCCGCAACCGTGTAGCCAAGCTTGGCCAACAAGGCCACGGCTACGCTGCCCACGCCACCCGCCGCACCGGTGACCACAATTGTCCCCGCGTCGGGTTTTACGCCGGCATCTTCCAGCGCCATGACGCACAACATGGCAGTGAAGCCCGCGGTTCCGATGGCCATGGCCCGGCGGCTGTCCAGGCCTGCCGGCATCGGTACCAGCCATTTCGACTTCAGGCGCTGTCTTTGGCTGTAACCACCCCAGTAGCGTTCACCCACGCCCCAGCCCGTCAGAATCACTCGGTCGCCCGGACTGTAGTCGTTGGCCGCGGACTCCATCACCGTGCCGGCCAGATCGATGCCTGGGACCATCGGGAAGTTGCGGATGATCTTGCCGGTGCCGGTCACCGCCAGGCCGTCCTTGTAGTTGAGCGAGGAATAGTCAACCGCCACCAGCACATCGCCTTCTGGCAGGTCGCCATCGTGCAGGGTTTCGACGGCGGAAATGGTCTTTCCGTCTTCCTCACGCAGTACCAGGGCTTTGAAATCGTCGCTCATGGTGTCCTCTCCATACGAATCCGGCAGTGCAGTACATTACTGGCCAGCGACACTAGGATTCAAACAGCTATTTGTCAAACAAATAACTCAATACAATAGGCGCTCAATGTGGGTCATCCGAAGTTGCCTGTCCGGAGCATATGAGCATCCAGTACCAGACCATCGTCACCGAGAGCATCGCCAAGCAGATCGCTGAGCGCATTCGCGAAGCGATCATCAGCGGTCGGTTGCAGGTGGATGAGCGTCTGCCTACGGAGGCCGAGTTGGCGAAGCGATTCGAGGTCTCGCGACCCACCATCCGCGAAGCCTTGAAGCGCTTGGCGGCCCAGAACCTGATTCGGTCACGGCGGGGTCCCGCAGGGGGCACATTCGTCAACCGGCCCAGTCAACAGGACACCCGTGTGGCGCTGACCACCGCCAGCACACTGTTGGTGAGTCTGGGTGAATTCAGCCTTGAGGAAATCGCCGAAGCCCGGCTCGAGCTGGAGCAGCTGTGCGGGCGGCTTGCGGTGAAAAGGGTTACGGTGTCGGATCTCGACACCATGGCCCGGGAAATTGAGCTGCAGCGTGACCCTTTGATCGCGGACGAAGCATTCTGCGACTCCGATGTGCGCTTTCACCGAGCGCTGGTGGACGCCACCGGCAATGCGGTGCTGAGTTTTGTCATGTTTGCCGTGATCGAGGCGCTGCAGCCGGTGGCCAACCTGCTTGTATTCCGATTCCGGGAGCGACGCACCATTGTGGAGCAACATCAGTGCATGTTGGATGCACTGCGCAAGGGGGATGGCGATGCCCTGACAGAGGCGATCGCAGGGCAGGGTGTGTATTTAAGAGAACGCTATGCCCAGGCCCGCGCCTGGTGTAAACGGGACGTTAAGAGTGGTATGCCGCATCCGGTTGATCCACCGGCGGCCTGATCTCTGCCACCTCGTCCTGGGGATGGCCGCCTGCGGCGGTTGCGGGCGTTTGCCGCGTATGCGGTTCCAGACCGCTGACCTGCGGATTCATGACCGCATCCAGCTCACTCTGCGCCTGTTGCAATCGCTGGACTGCGGCGGACCCAAACATACGCACCAGGGTTGATTCCTGTGCATACAGAGTCGTTCGTGTCGACTCCGTGCGGGTTCTCGGGGTTTTGAGTTTCAGTACTGGGCGGGTCATAGGTGTCGAATCCCCTCCCGGGGTCTGCGTTGAAGTTCGGACTCCGGTGTGGGTTTGAATCGTGGCACCGAGCTGATGGCATTTCAGCACATCCTGTGCCAATCGCCGGCTGTGGGAGGCGGCGCAGAACAGGTGCAGCGTGTGAGCTCGTTTGGCGCATGGGGGGCGGTTGGAGCTGCGCGGCATGACGGGGCCGGCAGAAAAAACGGCGGCCCGAAGGCCGCCGTTGGAGGGATCGGTGGTGTCTTTTTGGCTACAGTTCCTTGATGGCGGCGATCAACTGGTTGGCCACCTTCTGGCCATCGCCATAGACCATGTGGGTGTTGTCACCGAAAAACAGCGCGTTCTCGATCCCCGAGAATCCGGTGCCCCGGCCGCGCTTGACCACCAGCACGTTGTGCGCCTGATCGGCGTTTAGAATCGGCATGCCAAAGATCGGACTCGACTTGTCGGTCCGCGCCGCCGGGTTGACCACGTCGTTGGCCCCGATCACGATCGCCACATCCGCCGTGGCAAACTCCTGGTTGATCTCCTCCAGGTCGTAAATCATGTCATAGGGCACACCCGCCTCGGCCAGCAACACGTTCATGTGACCCGGCATCCGGCCCGCCACCGGGTGGATGGCAAACTTCACCTCCACCCCGTTGGTCTCCAGCAGCTGACACATCTCCCAGATCTTGTGCTGCGCCTGCGCCACCGCCATGCCGTAGCCCGGCACCACAATCACCTTGCCCGCGTACGCCATCTGGATCGCCGCATCCTGCGGCTGCATCTCCTTCATCGTCCCCTCGGGCGCCTCGGACTGCGTGCCCTCGTCGGAGCCAAAACTGCTGAACAGCACATTGGTGATCGGACGGTTCATCGCCCGCGCCATCAGCTGCGTCAGCAACGAGCCCGCCGCACCCACAACCGTGCCCGCAATGATCATCGCCGCGTTGTCCAGCACAAACCCCTCAAACGCCACCGCCAAACCGGTGAAGGCGTTGTACAGCGATATCACCACCGGCATGTCCGCCCCCCCAATGGGCAGCGTCATCAGCACCCCAAGCGCCAACGCCAGCATAAAAAACACCAGCACCGTGAACGCCCCGGCATCGCCAAAAATGATCACCCCGCCCAGCAACACCATCAACCCAAACAAACCCAGGTTGATCCACTGGTGCATCGGCAGCTTGACGATCTTCCTCTGCAAACCCTGTAACTTGGCAAAGGCAATACACGACCCGGAAAACGACACCGTGCCGATCATCGCCCCCAGCACCGCCAGCAACACCACCACCGTACCGTGGTGCAGCTCACCCGGCGCCGCCGACGTCACCTTCAGCAACTCCACCGCCGCAATCGCGCCCGCAGCACCACCGCCCATGCCGTTGTAGATGGCAATCATCTGCGGCATGTCCGTCATCGCCACCTTCTTGCCCGTCCACCACGCCAGCCCACCGCCGATGGCAATACCCGCCACCATCAGCGCGTAGTTCTCAAGACCCGGGTAGAAAAACGTGGCCACCGTCGCAATCGCCATCCCGGCGCCCGCCCACACAATGCCGCTGCGCGCCGTGCGTGGATGCGCCATCCGCTTCAAGCCCAGAATGAACAGCACCGCCGCCGCAAAGTAGGAGATCTCAATCAGCGTCGCCATGACTCAGCTCCCCTCCTTGCTCTTGAACATCTCGAGCATCCGCTCGGTCACCACATAACCGCCCACCGCGTTACCCGCCGCCAGAATCACACCGATAAACCCAATAGCCGACTGCAGTCCCGTCTCCGCCAGACCCAGCGCCACCATCGCGCCCACCAGCACAATACCGTGCACAAAGTTCGAGCCCGACATCAGCGGCGTGTGCAAAATCACCGGCACCCGGCTGATCACCTCGTGACCGGTAAATGCCGCCAGCATGAATATGTACAGCGCGGTGAACCCTTCGATCATGTCCTCTCTCCCGGTGTGGCGCACCACACACACGTTCTTGTCTGGTTGTATACCGTCTCTCAACCCCTGGCACGCGCTCGGCCTCAGGCGCTCTCCAGCTGGGCGCGGGTCGGCTCGTGACGAACCTCACCGGCGTGGGTCAGCACGCTGCCAATCAACACCTCGTCCTCCCAGTCCAGCTCCAGCGCACCCTCTTTGATCTGCGGGGTCAGAAAATTCAGCAGGTTCTTGGCGTACATCTCGGTGGCGTGAATCGGGATCGAGCTGGCTATGTTGGTCGGGCCCGCCACCAGAACACCCCCGTGATTCACCGTGCGCCCCGCCTCGGTCAACTCGCAGTTGCCCCCGCTCTCGGCCGCCAGATCCACCACCACCGAACCCGGCTTCATCGCCTCCACCATCTCCCGGGTGATGATCCGCGGCGCCGAACGCCCCGGAATCGACGCCGTGGTGATCACCGCGTTGGCCGCCGCCACGTGCCGCGCCAGAACCTCCGCCTGCTTGACCTTCTCCTCCTCGGTCAGCTCCCGCGCGTATCCACCCTCGCCCTCGGCGCTGACACCCGTGTCGATCATCTTCGCCCCCAGCGACTCCACCTGCTCGCGCGCCGCCGGACGAATATCATAGGCCTCCACCATCGCACCCAGACGCTTGGCCGTGGCAATCGCCTGAAGACCCGCAACACCCGCGCCCACCACCACCACCTTGGCCGGACGAATGGTCCCCGCCGCCGTGGTCAGCATCGGGAAAAACTGGCTCGCCAGGTTCGCCGCCATCAGCGCAACCTTGTAACCGGCAACCGCCGCCTGCGAGGACAACACGTCCATCGACTGCGCCCGCGATATCCGCGGCACCAGCTCCATCGCAAAACTGGTAATCCCACGATCAACCAGTACCTTGACCAAATCCAGATTCAAATGCGGCTGCAGCACCCCAACCAGCACCGAGCCTTCCTTCAAAAGACCCGCCTCCTCAACCGTCGGCGGCGACACCCGCAAAACCACATCCGCATCCGAACACAACGACGACCCGTCCTCACGGAACTCAACATCCGTATACGCCGCGTCCGGAAAATGCGCCTCCTCGCCCGCCCCTCGCTCCAGCGCAACCTCTGCACCCAGCTTCACAAACCGCGTCGCCGTCGCCGGGTCCAGCGCCACACGACGCTCCCCCTCTCGAGTCTCCTTCGGTACCGCTATGCGGATCGACATGACTGCTCTCTCCAATCTCTAAATACTGTTCCCGTCGTGGGGGACGGCTTTCGATTCTGGCATCCCGCCGCGTCACTCTGCCCAGACGGCAATCTGGCCGCAAAACCATTCCAGGGTTCACGATGCTGCAGCTCGACCAAGGAGCCTCTGACGTATTCTGGACGAAGCAGCTTGGAGGGTGAAAACCGCATATTCAAGGTGCAGATCGCGGGTATTATCTGGTCTTTTCTAGAATGACGAGCGCAAACAGAACTGCACCCGGCGACCGTATCGGGAAAACCAGCCTTATTGCGCCTCATGCGAATTTCTCTGTCAAGGCGCGGTCACAGATCGGGTACGCGATAGAGACGATCGCATCTATGCTTCCATGAGCGAACCGGTGCCTGCGAGGTAACCGTGTGCACCGTGGGCTTGGTGTATAGTCGCTTACGCACAGGCCTGATATGTGATGTCCGAGGGGATAGATGCACGCCTTAGATCACCGGATTCTTCGCACCGACGTATCCGGAATGCCGTTGGAATGGATCGATTTTCGAGAAGCCGTGAGGCTCTACAGTCAGGGCTTGGTATCTTACGCCTGCGGCTCGCGCCTGTACCGGATCCGGGGCGGCACCAATGCCCGTAGCGGGCTGCGCAGCTTTGTCGATGTAAACTCGATCATCGCCACCGAGGGCGACACCAGAGCGTTGTCCGAGCGGCTTATCGACTATGTCCCGCCACTGAACAATCCGGCCTTGTTCCGCCGGGATTGCGGCCTGTGTCTTTACTGTGGCGCTCAGTTTTCCGATGGCAGCCTGTCCCGTGATCACATTCGGCCCATCAGTCGCGGGGGCAAGGACGTCTGGACCAACGTCGTCAGTGCCTGCCGTCGATGCAATCATCATAAGGGTGCCTGCTACCCCGACGAAATGGGCATGGAACTGATGGCGGTCCCGTTTACACCCAGCTACGCCGAGTACATCTACCTGCAGGGGCGCCGGATCCTGGCCGACCAGATGGCGTTTCTGAAGGCGCATTTCCCGCGTAGAAGTCCAATCCACGAACGACTCAATTGGGCACGGTCGGGCGACTGATTGCGCTTGGATTTGCGCCAGCGCCGATGCTCGGCGACAGAACCCGATGATTGAGCTTGTCGGCTGATTTGAAATGTTGATCGACTGGATTCCGCTGCTCGACCAGATTCGCGCCGAGACCGGTACCGCCTTCGACCCGGATCAACCCCAACCTGTCGGCGGTGGCTGCATCAACGAATCCTACCGCTTGTCTGATGGCTGTGACGCACTTTTCGTCAAGATTAATCGAGCGGATCGCCTGTCGGATTTTATGAACGAAGCGGCGGGCTTGGAGGCTCTGCGCGATGCTGGCCCGGTTCGGGTGCCCGAGACGATTTGCGCCGGCAATGATGGTGAACACGCCTGGCTGGTGCTGGAGTATGTGGTTCTCGGGCACCCACGGCAAAATTCGGAGACCCTTTTCGGCGACCAGCTGGCAACGCTGCATCGGTCCACGGGAGACTGCTTCGGATGGACGCGGGACAATGCGCTGGGGACCACTCCGCAGCACAACCCATCGTCTAATGGCTGGGTCGCGTTCTGGTCTGAGCATCGCCTGGGCTTTCAGCTCGAGCTGGCGTCATCCCGCGGGTTTGGAGCGCGACTGGCTGATCGGGGCGCGCGGTTGCGGGATGCGCTGCCCCAACTCATTGGCGGGCATCATCCTGTACCATCTTTGCTGCATGGTGACCTCTGGTCCGGCAACATTGGCTACGACGTTGAGGGACGGCCTCTCATCTATGATCCGGCCGTTTACTATGGTGACCGCGAAGCGGATCTTGCCATGACCGAACTGTTCGGTGGACTGGGCAGGGAATTCTACGCGGCGTATCAGGATGCCTGGCCGCTGGACGACGGCTATCCAGTGAGGCGCACGCTCTACAATCTGTATCACATTTTGAATCATTTGAATCTGTTCGGGGCCGGCTATCTGTCACAGGCAGAGTCGATGCTCGATCGGCTGCTTGCGGAGATTTCATGAACCGTGTCACTCGTCTCATCGCCCGACTGGGGATCACATCCGTGGCCATTGCCTGCACGTCGTTCGCCTCGGCCACCGATTTGAGCGATGCCTTTGATCGGGTGGAACCGGCGGTGCTGATCATCGAAGCCTATAAGCATCGGCCCGGCAGTGACGTCGATCGACCGAGTCGTGCTGCGGGTCTGGGTTCTGGAGTATTGATTTCCAACGACGGCCAGGCGTTGACTGCATCCCACCTGGTGCAGACCGCGGATTCGATCCACGTGCAGTTCGTCAACGGCGACCAGGCTCTGGCCCGGGTCATCGCGTCGGAGCCCATGGCGGATGTAGCCCTGATTCAGCTCAGCAATGTCCCCGAAGGGATCGACCCCGTCGTTCTGGCTGACTCCGATACCGTTCGTGTCGGTGAGGAGGTGTTTGTGGTGGGGGCGCCCTATGGCATTTCACACACCCTGACAGTGGGCCACATCAGCGCCCGCCGCCCGGCGGATTCCCTGGATGGGGGATTTGGCCTGGGTGAGTATCTGCAGACCGATGCTGCCATCAATCAGGGTAACTCCGGTGGGCCGTTGTTTAACCTTGACGGCCAACTGATCGGTATTGTCAGCCATATCGAGTCCACTTCGGGCGGCAACGAAGGGCTGGGCTTTGCGGTGGCGTCGAATACCGTGCGAGACCAACTGCTGGCCCATAAACGGCGTTGGTCCGGTCTGGAGGGCAGGTATATTCGAGGGCCGCTTGCCGCGGCCCTTAATATTCCCCAGAGCGCGGGTATTCTGGTGCAGCGGGTCGCCCGCGGGTCCCTGTCCGAGCGATTGGGTCTCAGGGAAGGCAGTATCGAAATCACAATCGACGGCGACAGCCTGCTTTTGGGCGGAGATGTCATCCTGGAGGTGGAGGGTGTTCCCATAGCAGGTCGCCAAGCCTATCTTGCAATTCGTCAGCGCATGAGCGACAAATCGCCCTCCGACCCCGTGCGATTGATCGTCTTTCGTGGTGGCGAGCGCGTTGAACTTACGTCGCCAGCCTGTGCCGATTGTTGAGACCTTCCTCAAGGCGCCGCTGTCCCATGTGCCGGCCTGAAAGTCATGCTTTTCCCTTCACGCCATATTCACGTTGACCCATGTATTCATTCACAGACACCTTTAAACAAACTTTTAATGAGCTCGATGCAAATTGTCTCGACCGACTGTCGGAAATCTACGGTGAGGACGTTCACTTCCAGGACCCGGTTCGTGAGATACGCGGACTGGACGCCCTCAGTGAATATTATGCCAACCTGTATCAGGGCGTACTCAGCTGCCGATTCGACTACGAGCCCGGTATGGAAGAGGCGACCCAGGCGGTCATACCCTGGGTCATGCGCGTCAGGCACGGGCGTTTTTGCCGGGGTCAGGAGATCACCCTCAGCGGGATGTCTCACATTCAGTTCACCGATCGCGTCCACCGGCACCGGGACTACTTCGATATGGGCGAGTTCATCTACGAGCGGGTGCCGGTGCTTGGCGGGATCATTCGCCGGATCAAGGCGCGACTATAAGCTGCCTGATGTGGACATGAATCGGGCTCCGCTATGAAAATCGCCATCATCGGCGGTGGCATATCGGGCCTGGCCGCAGCCCACCGGCTTCATCCGCAACATGACGTCACGTTGTTCGAAGCCGGACCGCATCTTGGCGGTCACGTCAACACAATAGACGTACCCATGGCAGGCAGAGACTACGCGATCGACACTGGTTTCATCGTCTTCAACGACCGCAACTATCCGGGTTTCAGTGGACTTCTTGATGATCTGGGCATTGCCTCTCAGGATACCGCGATGACGTTCAGCGTCCGCTGTGAACAATCCGGCCTGGAGTACAACGGGGACACCCTGAACACTTTGTTCGCGCAACGACGCAATCTTGTACGCCCTCGATTCTATGGCATGTTGCGGGACATTCTGCGCTTCAATCGCGAGGCGCCTAAGCTTCTGAGCAAGCTGGACCCCGAGACCACTTTGGGTCAAGTTCTGGAACAAGGGCAGTATGGTGAGTTGTTCCGAGATCGCTATCTGCTGCCCATGGGTGCGGCCATCTGGTCGGCTTGTCCGGACCGAATTCAACAGTTTCCTGCACTGGGCTTTATCGAGTTCTTCCGCAATCACGGACTTCTGACGGTCAATGACCGGCCCCAGTGGCGCAGCATCGTCGGAGGCTCGCGTGAATACGTCAATGCGCTGGCGGCGCCCTTTCAAGATCGCATCCGACTGGCGACGCCGGTGCGGCGGGTTCTCCGGCGGCCCGATCGAGTACTGGTGACCACCGACCAGGACGATGCGTCATTCGATCAGGTCATTTTTGCCTGCCACAGCGACCAGGCCTTGTCCATGCTGGAGGATCCGAGCGCGGCCGAACAGGACGTGCTGGGGGCGCTTCCGTTTCAGAAAAACGAAGCGGTGCTCCACACCGACTCTCGATTGATGCCCCGCCGACGCCTGGCCTGGGCTGCATGGAACTATCATGTGCCGTCCGAACCGCAAAGCCGGGTAGCGGTGACCTACGACATGAACAGCCTGCAATGCCTTGATGCGCCGGAGACGTTCTTTGTCACCCTGAACTACCAGGGCGAAATCGACTCTGATCGGGTCATCCGGCGGATCGATTACAGGCACCCGCTGTATACCCCGGAAGCGGCTCGGGCGCGCGGACGGAGGGCGGAAATCAGCGGTGTTAATCGCAGCTGGTATTGTGGTGCTTACTGGACCTACGGTTTTCACGAGGACGGCTTTCAAAGTGGGCGGATAGTGGCTGACGCGCTGATGAGTGAACGGGATCTGGCCGCGTGAACAGCGCACTGTACCGGGGTTGGGTGCGACACCGACGCATGCGTCCGGTGGATCATGAGTTCCGCTATCGCCTGTTCATGGCCTATATCGACCTCAGCGAGTTGGATCGGGTTTTCGCCGGGCGCTGGTTTTGGTCCTGTCGTCGTTTTGCCCTTGCCTGGTTTCGTCGCCGGGATCACTTTGGCGACCCCAACACACCGTTGGATACGGCGGTGCGGGAGTTGGTTGATACGCGCACCGGGCGGCGGCCAACAGGGCCCATCCGTCTGCTGACCCATCTCCGGCATTTCGGCTACTGCTTTAACCCCATCAGCATTTATTACTGTTTTGATGATTCGGGTGAACGGGTTGAGACCTTGGTGGCCGAGGTCACCAACACACCCTGGGGCGAGCGCCACTGCTACGTCTTGGATGCGGCGGAGGATACCGGAGCGCAGCCGGAGCATCAGCGGCATCGCTTCGCGAAGGCGTTCCATGTCTCCCCCTTCATGGACATGGACATGACCTATGAATGGCGATCCACCTCACCTTCAGAGGATCTTATGGTGCACATGGCCAACCACGATGCGCACGGCAGGGTGTTCGACGCCACTCTACTGCTGGACCGTGAAGCCATTACCGGCGCCGCGCTGGCCCGTGCGCTCCTGATCCATCCCCTGATGACTTTGAAAGTCATTCTGGCTATTCATTGGGAGGCCGCGAAGCTCTGGCTCAAGCGACTTCCCGTCATCGACCATCCCACACACCGATCTACGAATATGAGGAAGGAACATGAGAGTATCCATCGTTCCGGCTGAGGTACCGGCGGAGATTGGCGCACGGGCCCGGCCGGCCGATCGTTATTTGCGCAGACTCGTTTTTCGTCGCCTGCGTGACATGACCCGGGGCCGCTTGGCGATACACGACACGGACGGCGAGCACGATTTTGGTGTGGTCGGCAGCGAAGCGGATCCAACAGCCCGGGTGTACATCTACGATGCGCGGGTCTACAGCCGCATCGCCTTGCGCGGCACGGTGGGGGCGGGCGAGGCCTACATGTT
The DNA here is from genome assembly GCA_963783675.1 of uncultured Gammaproteobacteria bacterium. Classification (GTDB taxonomy): domain Bacteria; phylum Pseudomonadota; class Gammaproteobacteria; order Competibacterales; family JAHEDQ01; genus JAHEDQ01. The sequence continues at coordinate 43,204 of CAWAOU010000013.1, read as the reverse complement.
GGGCTGGTGGGACTGCGACGACCTCACCGCGGTCGTGCGATTGCTGGTGATCAATCGCTCGGTCATGGAATCCCTGGAGGGTGGTCTGAGCCGACTGACCACGCCCATGCTCAGGATGTTTCATGCGCTGCGTCGCAATACTCGCCGCGGCAGCGAGGAAAACATCTCCGCCCACTACGATCTGGGCAACGCATTTTACCGGTTGTGGCTCGACGACAGCATGACCTACTCCTGCGGCATTTTCGAGCAGGTCGACAGCAGCCTCCAGACCGCCCAGCATGCGAAGTACCAGCGGATCTGCGACAAGTTGGCGCTGTCACCCGAAGACCGGGTACTGGAAGTGGGGGGCGGTTGGGGTGGTTTTGCCCTGCATGCGGCCACCCATTGCGGCTGTCATGTCACCACCACGACCATTTCCCGTGAACAGTTCGAATTCACCCAGGCACGGGTCACCGAAGCGGGACTCGAGGACCGCGTCACCGTGCTGTGTCAGGATTATCGGGACCTGCGGGGCCAGTACGACAAGCTGGTGTCCATCGAAATGTTCGAGGCGGTCGGGCACCAGTATTTCGACACCTACTTTGAGGCCTGCAGCCGCCTGTTGAAATCGGATGGGCTCATGCTGCTGCAGTCCATCACCATCGCCGAGTCTGAGTTCGAACGCGCCAAACGAGAAGTGGACTTCATACAGCGCTATGTCTTTCCCGGCGGATGTCTGCCGTCGGTGTCAGCCATGATGCATGCTGTAGGGCGTGCATCCGACCTCCGGGTCCAGCACCTGGAAGACATCGGGCTGCACTACGCCACCACCCTCAGGCACTGGCGTCAGCGCTTTAATGATCGACTGCAGGCGGTGCGACAGCTTGGGTTCGGTGATCGCTTCGCGCGACTGTGGAATTTCTACCTGAGCTATTGCGAGGGTGGGTTTCAGGAGCGCGCGATCGGCACCGTACAGGTGGTGTTCGAGAAAGCTGACTACCGGTCGAACCGGCCCTGACCGCGCCAGCCATGGTCCAGTCTTTACCCGCCACCCTGCTGAACGTAGCGCTGTTTCAACTCGGTTGGTTCAGTTGCGTACTGGGCGCAGCCCATGGCATGGCCTGGTTGGGTCCTGTGGTGTCCAGTGCGGTCGCGCTGTTCTACCTGTGGGGCAATCCGGATCGGGGCCGCGAGGTGCGCATGCTGATCGGCATCGTGCTCATAGGAACGGCGTTGGACTCTGTTCTGATCAGTGCCGGATTGATCCAATTCAAGGGAACCATGTGGCCGCACCCCTGGGCGCCGCTTTGGATCAGCGCTCTATGGCTGGCGTTCGGGATCACGCTTACCCGGTCCATGTCCTGGATTCAATCACACCCGGTTTGGGCGGTGCTCATGGGCGCGGTGGGCGGACCCCTGGCCTATGCCGGCGGCGCCGCATTGGGCGCCGCGGAGTTTTTGGCCCCGGAAGGCGCCGCGATTGCCGCCCTGTCACTGGTCTGGGCCGGGGCAATGCTGGCGCTTACCTTCTTCAGCGCCTGGGCAATGCCCAGGGCCCATGTGCGGAGCGCGGCGTGAGGCGTGTTCCATTCCTGTGTTGGACTGGACCACCCATTGTGGTTGGACCTGTCAGCGTCGCGCTGCGCGAGGACAGACGATCATGACTGGATTGATGATGACCGGTTTAGGTCTGCTCGCGGTCTTGATGACGCTGGTATGGCTGTGGCAATGGCACAGCGGCAACGCCGGCTGGGTGGATGTGGGGTGGTCCTTCGGTATGGCTGCGTTGGCGGTATTGTACGCGGCGATGGGCGATGGGGCCTCCAGCCAGCGCCTGCTTGTGGGTGTTCTGGGCGCGGTTTGGGCGCTGCGCCTCGGTTTTTACCTGTGGCGGCGTGTGAGTGGGTCCGAAGAAGACGGGCGCTATGTGGACATGCGGGCCTGGCTCGGGAATCGGGCACAGCTGGGGTTTTTCGCGTTCTTTCAGTTTCAGGCGGTGGCCGCGGTTGTGTTGGCCTTGCCGTGGGCGGTGGCGGTGCAGCGCCCGGAGGCAGCACCCGCATGGGCCATGGTCCTGGCGGTCGTGATCTGGTTGGTGGCCGTGGGTGGTGAGACCCTGGCCGACCGCCAGCTGGCGGCATTTCGGGCTCGGCCGGAAAATCGTGGCAAAACCTGCCGCAGTGGCCTATGGCGCTATTCGCGCCACCCCAACTACTTTTTCGAGTGGCTGCACTGGTGGGCCTATGTGCCCCTGACCTTGGGCGGGCCGCTTGGGTGGATCGGCCTGCTGGGTCCGGTGATGATGTTCCTGGTGCTTTACTACATTACCGGCATACCCCACACCGAGCGTCGTGCCTTGGCCAGTCGGGGCGAAGACTATGCGGCATATCAGCGCACCACCCCTATGTTTTTCCCTTGGTTTCCCACGGAGACACGTACATGAGAACGGCTGTTGAATTGATCGAACGGGGTCTCATGCCCGACTGGGTCACCCGGGCGGGCATCCGCAAGCTGCTGCGCGACCGGCTGCGGGAGCAGGCCAGTGGCGACCCGGAACAGCGCCAGGCGGAACTTGTGACTGAGTTGCGTAGCAGCCCCATTGCCATTGAAACCGACAAGGCCAATGAGCAGCACTACGAGGTGCCGCCGGAGTTCTTCGAGCGGGTCCTGGGTCCGCATCTGAAGTACAGCTCAGGTTACTGGCCCGAAGGGGTCGATACCCTGGCCCAATCCGAACAGGCGATGTTGGCCTTGACCTGTGAGCGGGCTGGGCTGGCGGACGGCATGGATATATTGGAACTCGGTTGTGGTTGGGGATCCTTGACCCTTTGGATGGCGGAGCACTATCCAAACAGTCGTATCGTCGCCCTGAGCAACTCTACACCGCAGATCGAAACCATTCGCCGGCGAGCCGACGCCCGCAACCTGAGAAACATCAACGCCCAGGTTGCCGATGTAAACGAATTCTCGACGGATCAACGCTTTGACCGGGTTGTGTCGGTGGAGATGTTCGAGCATATGCGCAATTACCAGACGCTTATGGCGCGTATCGGTGGCTGGATGCGGCCAAACGGGAAGCTGTTCGTGCACATATTCACCCACCGCCAATACAGTTATCCCTTCGAGACCGAAGGCGACGACAACTGGATGGGCCGGCATTTTTTCAGCGGCGGCTTGATGCCGAGCGAGGCGTTGCTCACCCACTTCCAGGACGATTTGCGTTTGGACAATAGGTGGACTGTTGATGGCCGTCACTATCAACGGACATGTGAAGCCTGGCTGGACCAGATGGATCATCAACGCGTCCCCATTCTGGCGCTGTTCAGGCAGGCTTATGGAGACGATGCAGAGCGTTGGGTTCAGCGATGGCGGGTTTTCTTCATGGCCTGCGCGGAGTTGTTCGGGTATGACCAGGGGCGGGAGTGGCAAGTCAACCACTACGTCTTTGACAAGGCCTGAAGCGCCCGGGCGAGGCGTATACCCAATCCGAGAAAATCCGAGAACAGCGTATCGTCGGCGTCTCAGAGGCCAGTCTTCATGGAACAGCATCGCCCGGCAGTATCGCCACTGCGGGTTCATCTCCGTTCACTGGGCTGCCGGCTCAACGAGGCGGAGTTGCAGACCTGGGCGCGACAGTTCGAGCAACGCGGCCATCAGCTGGTCGATGGTGCAGCGGATGCCGATCTGGTGGTGTTGAACACCTGCGCGGTGACTTCCGAGGCGGTTCGTAAATCACGTCAGATCATGCGGCGTGTCCACCGTGCCAATCCCCTGGCGCGTCTGGTGGTCACGGGCTGTTACGCTACCCTTGAATCGGGCACCGCTGCCGCTGAGCAGGGTGTCGACCTGGTGGTGGTCAATCAGGACAAGCCAAATCTGGTGGACATCGCCTCGCGCGAGCTGGGCCTGCCGGGGATGCCCGCGCTGGCGACAGAGCCGGGTGTGTCCACGTTGTTTGCCCAGGGCCGGGGGCGCGCCTTCGTCAAGATCCAAGACGGGTGCCGCTATCGCTGCACTTTTTGTATCGTGACCGTGGCCCGGGGCGCGGAACGCAGTCGACCTGTGGCGGATGTGGTGTCTGAGATCAACGCTCTGCACGCCCAGGGGGTGCGTGAGGCGGTACTCACCGGAGTGCATGTCGGCGGTTACGGAAGCGACATCGGCGGTTCGCTGTTCCATCTGGTGCGCACCTTGTTGAGCGAAACCGACATGCCGCGTATCCGCTTCGCTTCGGTCGAACCCTGGGATCTGGGGGAGGATTTCCTCAGTCTGTTTCAAGACCCGCGCCTGATGCCCCATATGCATCTGCCCCTGCAAAGCGGCTCTGATACGGTACTCAAACGCATGGCCCGGCGCTGCAATACCGAGGCCTATGCCCGGCTGGTGGAGCGCGCTCGGGAGTGCGTGCCGGGGTTTAACGTCACCACCGACATCATCGTTGGATTTCCGGGAGAGACCGAATCCGAGTGGGCCGAGACTTTGGCATTCGTGGAGCGGGTTGGCTTCGGGCACTTACATATTTTTTCCTACTCGCCCCGGTCGGGTACCAAGGCCGCCGGCCTTCCGAATCCAGTAGTGAGAACCCTGCAGAAAAGCCGCAGTGAAGCACTGCACCGCCTGGGAGAGCGAATGAAACGGCAGGCGCTGGTGAATCGGGTCGGGGAGATCGTGCCGGTGCTGTGGGAACACGGCACCCGTGATGGCGACAGCTGGTCTCATGCCGGGTACACGCCGGCCTATTTCCGAGCGCTGTTACCGCCTCGGGCTGACCCTGGCCTGGCCGGCCAAATTCGCCGGGCCCGGCTCACGGGGCTATCGGTCGCCGGCGATGCACTGGTTGCCGAGTTGATCACCTGAACTCAAGTTGGCAGACCCTGATCTATGTAGGAGTCTGGGCGGTTGAAATGGCTGTGCCGCAGACCGTTCCCTTTCTACCGGCTAGCCTCCGAGGCGATCTCAACGAAAACTCTCAGCCTGCTATGCTGAAATGGAGGACTCGAAGGGTATCAATAGAGGGGAGAGCATGAACAGCGCAGATCTGATAGCAAAGGTGCGAGAGGGTTGGGAGGCGCTGGCTGCCGGTGAAATGGATCGGCTCGCCTCCTTTTATGCCGAAGAGATGGTATTTGTTTTGCCCGGTCAAGACGATATCTTGCGAGGCCGCAAGGCGTTCAGAGATGCTCTTGACGCTATCGGGCAGGCGCTACCACCGGGCTTTGACATCAAAGCGCTTCGCTATGCCGCCGGCGAAAATGAAGTCGTCAACGTGATCGAGTGGACCTCTGAAAAGCTGCAGGGCGGAAGCCAGTCCGCTGTCGTTTTTCGATTCAATGATGCACGAGAGATCGTTGAAGAACGATGGTTCGTCGACACCGAGCAGTGGAAGGCGGCCTTCTAGGGAGCCTCTGATTTATTCTGGACGAAGCAGATTGGAGGGTGAAATGTGCAGATTCAAGGGGCGGAACGGAGGGCAGATCGCGGGTAATAGTTGTTCTATTGCCAAGATTTGCAACGATGAGGCTGTGCATTTCAGTCCCAAGATGCACGTTCACGAATAGATCAAGAGAGGTTGCCTAGGCTTCTGCGCGGTAGAAATGAAAGAGGCGAGGAGCACCCATTCGCGGTGGCGACGGCTAGCGCTGCGCCTGCCCCTGGGGAGTCTCTGATCTATCCGCACAGACGCCGTTTTGGTCCGTCAGACTCGCCTGTAGCAGACCAGCTCCGCGCCGATCTCCTGTTCCAGAGCGCGCAGTCGGGCGAGCTGTTCCTGATCCAGATCCGCCACCCGAAATGCGGGTTTGTAGGCGATCAGGCATCCGTCCAGTTCCTGTTCCAGCGCTTTGACTCTATCCAGCGCATTGCCAGGCAGTTCAGCGTATTCTGGGTTTCGCGATCCCATTGAACAGGCTCCCTTTGCGTTGATTCTCTCCAATATAGCAGCGCTTGAGCCGTCTGCCCTGCAGCGATGGCCTATGCCTGGCGCGGCGGTGCCCGTCCGACTGTTTTCTGCGCATCGAGCGATTCCGGCTCTGGCGGCGGAACCAGGCTGAAGACGGTCCAGTCCGGACCGGCTTCGAAGCTGGACTGGTCGCAGTACACCCGCAGGCGGTTCTTCGGGTCCAGGGCGAACAATGCCAGTGCGCGATTGCCATAGTGCCGTTCGAGCTCGGCCGGGCCAAAGGACTCCGTGAGCGGTGTGCCGCGCACTTCGTGCCCCTGGCTGAGCAGGCTTTCGAGCTTGGCCAGGGTGATATTGTCGCCAAACAGCCAGGGGCACTGGTGACGCCCCGCCATCAGGGATTTGCCGTCGTCGGACCTATTTGCCCCAGCGCCGATGCTGAATACCGATTTGGCACCGAATTCGGCACGAAATCGCATACAGGCCAGCGCGTTGAGTGCCGGCGGTCTTGACATAGCGAACATTTTCCCAAGGCCGACCAGGTCCAGATGCCGATCCGCATGTTCCGACACGGCGGCGCCGAAGTAGGTGTCAAGCCCCTCCATCCGCGCTGCACTGATGTTGTCCCAACTGGTATCGGTGACCCGCACCCGATAGTCCCGCCCCGTGAGCGCCACAGCGATGGCGCGGGCCGCCCGCCCGGCACCGACGATCAGTACGCCGCGGGCATCGGGTTCTGTTACGCCCAGCCGGTTCCCCAGCGGTCCCGCGGTCAGGCTCTGGAGCACCACGGTGCCGACGATCACGGTGAAGGTCAGGGAAACCAGCAGATCGGCCTGCTCATATCCCAGTTGCTCCAGCCGCAGTGCAAACAGCGCCGACACGGCCGCCGCCACGATCCCCCTGGGCGCGATCCACGCCAACAGCACCCGGCCGGGCCAGTCCACCGCGGTACCCAGGGTGGACACCCAGACCGACAGCGGCCGCGCCACGAACAGCACGACCCCAAGCACCAGGATGGCACCGAACCCCAATGCCCATAGGGCGCTCAAGTCCACCCGAGCGGCCAGCAGAATGAACATGCCCGAAATGAGCAGCACGGTGAGGCTCTCCTTGAAATGGAGGATGTCGTCGATGGGGACGCCCCGCAGATTCGCCAGGAGCATACCCATGACGGTGACCGCGAGCAGCCCGGACTCATGGGCCAGAGCGTTGGAGCCGGCGAACACACCGAGTACCAGCACCAGCGTGGCGACGTTGTGCAGATACTCCGGCATCAGATGCCGACGCAGGATCACCGCAAGCAGCAGGGCCCCGGCCACACCGGCGACGCCACCCACCGCCGCCACTTCGGCAAACACCAGCGCCGTGTGGCCACGTTCCCCGGACACGATGAACTCGAAAACCAGAACCGCCAGCAAAGCCCCCAGCGGATCAATAATGATCCCCTCCCAGCGCAGGATATTGGCCAGTTCTGATTTGGGCCGGACCGTGCGCAGCAGCGGCATGATCACCGTTGGACCGGTGACCGACACCAGGGCCCCGAACAGCAGGCTGAGCTGCCAGGAGAGATCCAACAGCCACCAGGCGCTGATGCCGATCACCAGCCAACTCACCAGGGCCCCGACCGTCACCAGGCGGGTCACCACCTGTCCGTGACCGCGGATCTCCTGCAGCTTGAGGGTGAGGCTGCCCTCGAACAGTATGATGGCGACCCCAAGGGAGACCAGGGGGAACAACAGATCGCCCAGCAGGGCATCCGGGTCCAACCATCCCGTAACCGGACCGGCAAGCACTCCGATCAACAAAAGCAGGACGATTGACGGCAGCTTGAGCCACCAGGAAAGCCATTGCGCGCCTATGCCAAGCAGCCCGATCAGTGCAAACGTCAGCGCAGGATCAATCGTCATCCGGTGTCCTAGGGAGCCTCCGATTTATTCTGGACGAAGCAGATTGGAGGGTGAAATGTGCAGATTCAAGGTGCGGATCGCGGGGCAGATCGCGGGTAATAGTTGTTCTATTGCCAAGATCTGCAACGACGAAGCTGTGCATTTCAGTCCCAAGATGCACGTTCACGAATAGATCAGAGGCTCCCTGGTGGGCCATGCGGGAAGTTCGGTAACCCACAGCCAGACCACAAGCCGGGTTGGCAAGGCACGCGGGCGCAGGACTGGCCTGGGTTCATTCAAGCGCGCCCAACAGCGTAAAGAACTTAGGGGGCGGGACACTGGCTGCGCCTGGCGGAGATCGCCAGAACAACCTCCACATCTTCTGCACCACCTGAAGGTCCGGGTGCGGTCATGCGAATGATCGTGCGCCGAACTGGGTGCGCTGTCGCCTCAGCAGTCACCCAGGCGGCGACCCGACCATTCCATCTCGAAGCTCGCAGGGGTGCCCTGAACGGTCATTTCGATGGATAACCGGCCGGTGGCGGTGTCCCCGTTGCTTTGAACCATGCCGGTGCCAGTGGCTGCAGTGCCGTCCATGTCACACTCCATTTTCCACTCAACCGAGTTTTCCGTTTCGGTTCGATCCACCACTTGGCAGTGACCACCGGTCTCCATGGCCTGGGTCGGGTCGGTCTGCGCCTTGGTGATGCACTGGCGATCGGTTTCGGTCTTCTCGCCCGGCATCATGGACATGCGTCGTTTGCTGGTCATCTCCCAATTTCCAGGTTCAAGCCGAAAGCCCTGGGCCAATGCGGAGGCGGACAACAGGCTGCCCAGGCAAAGCGCGATTGTCAGCGATTGTGTCGTGCTCATATCGGTGTGGACTCCGGTGGTACAAGGGATAGGGTCGATCGGGTCGGACAAACGCGCCGAAAACCCACACTTTCGTTTGCCTGCACTTCAACCTGTCTCATGACCCGACTTTAGCGCGGCACGGTGCCCGCGGTCGACCGTCGCAGCCATCCGCTGCGTTATGCCTACATCTATTACTCACCGTGGCCCGTGCTGGGCTACACTCAAAAATCTATCGGTCCCGCACGGCATTGAAGTTCGCCGGGTGCCCACCGGTGGGCACCCGGCGAATGGATCTGCGGAGCCAACGTCAGGTAAGCCTGGCACAGCGAGGGAGTGTGTATGCGAGTCCTGCCCTACACGGCGATCATGTCCGACGGCCGAGCGCTGACGGTCGAGTTTCCTCTGCATCCTCAGACGGCGTCTCCAGACCAGGTTGGCACGCTGGTTACAGTCCTGTTGGATGCCCTGAGCGGGTTTATTGAACAGCAGAAAGGGGTCGGCAACGGCGATGTCCTGCAGGCGATCGCCCTGGTCACCGCGATCCGTGCGCGGATGACCGATGCACCGGCGGCGGTGTTGGAAGATCTGGTAAATGAACTCACGGAGTCCGCCCTAATTGCCGCACAGAGGGCGCAACCTGTGGTTTCCGGCCGGGCCTGACGCGCCTGTCCTGACAGACCATCGAGCGATTGTTTTATGTTTCCGCTACGAGACGACAATCCCACGGTGCGGACCTCTGTGGTGACTTTCGGCATCATTGGCCTCAATGTCGCGGCTTGGGTTTTGTTACAGGGCTTCGGTACCGAGCCGGGTCTCAGCCGCTCAATTTGTGAACTGGGTGCCATCCCCGGAGATTTGCTGGGTACCGTGGCCCCGGGCATGCGCGTACAGATCGGACCCGATGCAGTATGTGTACTGGGTGGTGGTGGACGGTGGCTGACCACGCTGAGTTCCATGTTCATGCACGGCGGCTGGTTCCATATCGCGAGCAACATGTGGTTTCTCGCAGTCTTCGGTGACAACGTGGAAGACTCCATGGGGCCGGTCCGGTTTGGGGTGTTCTATGTGCTCTGCGGCCTGGCTGCCGTTGCCGCGCAGGTGGTCTCGAATCCGGCGAGTCCAATACCAATGGTGGGTGCGTCCGGGGCGATCGGGGGTGTCATGGGCGGATACGCGATGCTCTATCCGAGGGCACCTGTTCATATGCTGATCATTTTCGGTTTCTACATCAATCGGGTGGTCGTGCCCGCGTACCTTATGCTCGGCTACTGGCTGGTGATCCAGTTGGTGGGCGCGGTACCGGCTTTGAGATCCGAAGGCGGTGGTGTTGCCTTTTGGGCGCACATAGGCGGATTCGCTGCGGGGGCGTTGCTGGTGAGTTGGTTTCGTGACCCGGCCAGGGTTGAGGCCCATAATGCGCTACGGGCGGGGCGGCGGCCGACCCAGGTCCGACGCCGTTGATCGCCCCGCAGATCGCCCCGCAGATCGCCCCGCAGATCGCTAAGGCAGCGGCTATGCGTCAGGAGTTATGAATCATGCGAGTCGCAATCGCAGCCGTGTGCGTAAGTGTGCTGATGAGTGGGTGTCAGAGTCTTCAGGGTGTCGGGGCCGACAAGGTCTATATGATCGCCGCGGGCTCGACCGTGACGCTGAACCAGTCGGTGCCTATCAGGAAAGGGACTGGAACGATTTATATCAGTTCCGGTAAACCATACGCTGGAGGCGGTTTTTCGTTTTCACCCATTTGCCGTCTCCAGTTGCGTTCCCTCGCCCCGGCCGATGGCAGCCTGCCACCCCAGTCCTGGGTGGTAAAGCGCAGCAACCTTGAACGCGGCTTTTTCGTCCGCGCCCCCCAGCCGCTGTTGTACGCCGGGTCCATTCGCGGTCACGGTGGCGGGCAACCCTCCCACGTCACCTTTGCAACGCATATCCTGTTCGACAAGGCGGCCCCGGGCGACGCCTATCGCTTGACCTGCGGGCAACTGGATGACGGTTATGGCGATCATTACCTGAGCATCGATGAGATTCAGGGCATCCTGGGCGATCTCATCACCATTTCGCCGAGAGCTGAACAATAGACAGGCGCTCGGATCAACCTGGAGAGAATTCCATGAATAAGTGGGTCGTTTTGCTGCTGACCGTGTTTGTTTTTATGCCGACCGCACATGCCGACGAGAGCTTTGTTCAAGTCAAGAGTAACCATTCCGTGGCCGACACGTCTGCCCGGCTGGAAGCGGTGCTGCTGGAGAAGGGCATGAACGTGTTTGCCACAATCGACCATGCTGCGGGCGCGGCAAAAGCGGGCATGGAGTTGAGCCCGACCGAGTTGGTGATATTCGGCAACCCAAAGGTGGGTACGCCGCTGATGAAGTGTGGACCGACCGTCGCGCTGGATCTGCCCCAGAAGGCGCTGATCTGGGAGGACGAGAGCGGCCAGGTATGGCTGGCCTACAATCGCCCGGAGTATCTGGCGGCGCGGCACGGCCTAGAGGGCTGTGACGAAGTGCTGGCCAAAGTGAGCAAGGCGCTGGCCGGTTTCGCGGATGCCGCAACCCAACCTTGATCCGTTGAACGTGGCCCTGGGGATGGTTTGATCTCTATCACGGGACCGCTTGGGTAGATCGGGGATTTGTTCAGCCGTCTTTCTTGAGAAACTCAAGCGGCCGTGGTTTAGAGATCGCGAATCCCTGAGCGCAGTCGACGCCCAGATCTCTCAGCACGGTCAGGGCCTCGTCCTGTTCAACCATCTTGGCGATGGTTCGGCGGTTGCTGATGCGGGCAATTTCGATCATGGCCTTGACCAGGGTCCGGTCCAGTTCGTCTTCCACCACCCGACTGGTGTGACTGGCATCAATGCGCAGAAAATCCACCTCGAGATTTCGGATCTGCACCACCGAGAGCAGGCCTCCGCCCAGATCGTCCAGGGAAATCTTGAAACCGAGGCCGCGGAGCGTTCGAACCAGTTGGGTGGCATTGGCCGGTCTGGATACCACCGCGCTGGCGCCGATCTGAAAGCATATCCACCGCGCAGGTATGCGCAGCTTTTCCAGCTGTGTCTGTACATACTCGGCAAAGGTGGCGTCGGCTACGGACGCCTCTGATACCTTGACCTCGATCAGCACATCGCCGGCGTCCTTTGGCCGTGTCGACAGCCATTCGAAGGCTGAGCGCACCACCCATCGATCCATCAACTGAATCATGTTGTAGCGTTCGGCAAAGGGTAGGAAGGTGGCGGCATTGGCCAGTTTTCCGGTCGGGTCCTTCATCCGAAGCAAAAGCTCATAGTGGCGATCGCGTTGTGCACCCGGCGCTCGACTCAGTGGCACGACGGCTTGATAGAACAATCGAAAGCCGTTGTCTTCCAGGGCCTCATTGAGCCGCGTAACCCAGTGCGTCGGGCCATATCGGGTCAGTTCATCGTCGTCGGCATGGAATGCCCGGACCCGATTCCTGCCTTGTTCCTTAGCCGCGAAACAGGCGCCCTCGGCGCTGCCGATGACATCACGGGCATCGCTGGCGTTCGCACCAATCTCCACTACGCCGATGCTGGCGGTGATCGAGTAGGCTTTGTCGTCCCAACTGAAGCTGAAATCTTCAACAGCTTGCCGTAGCAGACTTGCGATTCTGAGTGCCTGGTCCGGAGGGCAGTGTTCCAACAGGATGCCGAACTCATCGTCACCCAGACGGCCCACCAGGTCTCGCTGTCGGACGCTGGCGCGCAGCAGTGACGCCAATTGTCGCAGCAGCGCGTCACCCGCTACGCTACCGCAAGCGTCATTGATGGTTCGAAAGCGATCCAGGTCCAGATAGCAAATCGCACGCTGGCGAGCGTGCTCAGTGCTCAATGCCTGGCTCAGCCGATTCTCAAACTCCTGACGATTTATGAGACCGGTGGTGAGGTCGTGCTTGGCCACATACTGCGAACTGTGGGTCATGCGAGGCGCCCCGGTGACGTCGCGGAACACCACAATCGCGCCACCAGGTGGTAGGCCGGTACCGATAACGGGGGCCGTGCTGCATTCCAGGTAGACGGATGCACCGTGGCGCGTCTGAATCAACAGTTCCTGTGCGACTGGCCCGTCTTCCAGACCGGATTCCAGTGCGTCCGGACCGAGCGCAACGCCGTTTTGCTCAGTAGCCCTGAAAACCGCGTTAAACGGCTGTCCGTGCGCCTCTTCAACCGTCCAGCCCAAAATCGCCTCGCCGGCCGGATTGAGGTAGTCCACCACCCCTTTCGGATCCAGGGTCAGCACGCCATCACCGATGGACTCAAGGGTGCGCTCGGCGCGCGTGCGCATCCGCTGCATCTCCTCGGCCTGATCCTGCCGCTCGGTGATGTCCTCCAGGGTCACCACGGCGCCTGTTACCTCATCTCCCTCGGTGAGTGGGCTGGCCCAGTACTCCACCAGGCGCCGTTTGCCGTCCTGGCGCCAAATGACCTCGCTCGGCACGTGTTGAGGTTTGCACTCCCGAATGGCCGCCGCAACGCCGTCCGCGGCCTTGGGTTGCTCCGAGTTCGCCACCGCACGCCGGAGCATCAGGTCCTGGATGTTCTCGCCGCGCAATCCCTCGGCGCTGTCCAGACCCAGCAGACCCAGGCATGCCGGATTGCAGTAGGTGCATTGACCGCTCTTGTCGACCGCGTAGGCCGGCTGTGCCAGCGACTCCATCAGACTCTGACTGTGCGCTTGATCGGATCGCGCCTGATCCAGCTGTCGCTGCAGCTCTCGGTGGTCGTCAGACAGTTTCCTGGCAGCGAGCGCACGGCTGGTCTGGGATTCGGCGAAGGTTTCCGCCATCCCGTTCAGGGCTTCGGTGAACACGCGCATTTCCTTACTGCCAACAGGTTCGAATGGCGTCCGTTCGTTGCCCTTGAGCACCTGTTGCATGCCTTCGGTGACCCGTTGTCCGAACGCCTTCAACTGGCCCGAAAGCCAGGCGCCCAGCAGCAGTGCCACGGTAAGCGCGGCCAGCAGCGCGCCCCCGATCAGCATCCAGGCCTGCCTGTGCCAGCCGAGTAGCGGCCGAAGATCCGTCACCTCGCCCACCCAGGTGTACAGACGCCCACTGCTACCCAGTTCCATGCGACTCCAACCCACCGCCGTGGTGTCGCCCCACCAAGCCTGAGAACCGATCTTGAGTTGGTTTTCAAGGCCGGGAAAATCCGTGAACGCATTGGCCCCGGTTTTGGCCGAGGACACAGGACGACGCAGGTAGGTGCCGGACGCGTCGATCCAGTAGCTGTCCGAAAGGCCGCCTGTGAGTCGGTCCACATTGATGCTGGCCAGAAGAGCGACTCGTGGATTGCCCGGGGTACCCCCCATGGGCGCAACTATGATCAGCTCTTTCGGCTCGCCTTTGCCCGTTTCGGTGCCGAGGCTGATACCCAGCCCTTTCCGGGTCAACTCGAACAAGCCTTCAGCGCCCTGGATCGCACCGGCCTCATTTCGCGCGAACACCAGTTGGCCGTCACCGGCACGCTGGCTCAACCGCAGAAGCGCAGTGCCCTCGGGGGCGATCACGGTGAGGTGTTGAATTTCCTGGCGCTTCGGGGCCACAGCAGAGGCGACTCTTCCCAGCCGCTCGGCCAGGGTTGCCTGTGGTTCTGGATTTCGAAGAGACTGTTCCGGCAAGTCTACTGTGTCGGCAAGCAGCGCCACCGTGGCCTCGGACCAGGCCAGTCGTTTTTCCACTGCATTGGCGGTACTCTGCGCCCGCGATGCTGCCTGCGCACCCACCGACGCGCGCAACTGGTCCAGCGTTTGCGGTACGTAGTAGGCTGCGAACGGTCCCAGCGCCAGAGACACCAGTACCAGAAGTGCTGTGATCGTTCTTGTTCTCATGAAACTGGGTCGGAACTCGATTGCGTGTGACGGGAGTGTGCTATCTGCAGCCTTATTGTCCGGGTCTGCCGGATCGTCAGACAAGACGAGATTGACTAGAACAGAACCAGAAATTGCTGATCCTGCCTGACCGAAAGGCCCTGTATGGTAGGCGCAACAGCCACCCCGTTCCCGTGGGCGAAAGCCGAGGTCTGAAGCTGCATGCACCCTGTTGATGAAATCCTGGATCTTGATGCCCTGGGCCAGGCCGATCGGCTTCGGCGCGGCGATGTGCATCCGTCTGAATTGGTTGAAGCGGCCGTCGCGCGCATCGAGCGGCTCAACCCGGATATCAACGCGGTGGTCACACCGATGTTCGATGCCGCACTGGAGGAGGCCGCCGGGTTGCTGCCCCAGGGGCCATTCACGGGCGTGCCATTTCTGGTCAAGGACGCCACCGCCAGAGTCGGGGGTGTGAGGCTGACCTGGGGGTCCAGGCTGGCCGGAGACTACACGCCCGATCATGACAGCGAGATTGTCCAGCGACACCGCCGGGCCGGCCTGATTATCGTGGGTAAGACCAATTGTCCGGAGTTCGGGCTGGTGCCAACCACTGAACCGGTGCGCTTTGGCCCCACACGCAACCCCCTGGATATGGGTTTGAGTGCCGGTGGCTCAAGCGGCGGGTCCGCTGCCGCGGTGGCTGCCGGTATGGTACCCATGGCCCATGCCAATGACGGTGGCGGATCGATTCGCATTCCCGCCGCCTGCTGTGGATTGATCGGACTCAAGCCGACGCGGGCGCGGACACCGTTGGGGCCCGACCTGGGCGATGTCATGGGCGGTTTGCTGGTGGAGCATGCGGTCACGCGATCCGTGCGTGACAGCGCCGCATTGCTTGATGCCACCGCCGGTCCCGATTTAGGCGATCCGTACTGGGCGCCCCCCTACGAAGGTACATTCCTGGAGGCGGCGGGACGGGATCCGGGCAGGTTGCGCGTTGGCTTCAGCACCCATTACGGCAGCACTGCCGCTCATCCGGACTGTGTCGCCGCGGTTGAGGCGACCGCCACCCGCTTGTCCGAGTTGGGGCACTCGGTTGAGGAGGCTGCACCCGATTACGATCACGACCGGCTTGCCGAGCTGTTTACCACGGTCTGGGTGGTGGGCGCCGCACAAAGCGTGGTGGGTATTTCGTCGCTGACCGGTATCCAGACCTCCAGCGACACCCTGGAACCGCTGACCATGGCGATGGCCGAACTCGGCCGAGCCGTATCCGCCACCGAGTTCGTACTGACCCAGCAGCAGCTCCAGGGTGTATCGCGCCGCATAGCGGGTTTTTTCCTGGACTACGATCTGTGGCTGACCCCGACCTTGGCGAAGCCTGCGGTTCAAATCGGCGAACTGGACCCGGCTCAGGACGATCCATTGGCCGCGTTTCACCGAGCCTATGACTACTGCCCGTTTACGCCTATCGCCAACGTAACCGGCCACCCCGCCCTGTCCTTGTCTCCCGCACCCGTCCGCCCGGGCGTTGCAGTGCAATTGCAAGCTGGTTTTGGATGCGAGTCTACGCTGCTGTCGGTGGCGGCTCAGCTTATGGCCTGATTCCCACCGAGGTAAGGGCGCGTTGACTCAGCGGATCTATTTCCATCCCCCAAAACTCAATGGCGCTGCTTTCAAACGCCGGTTCGCTAGGGAGGTCTGAACAATTGCTGCGATCGCGCCGGCGTCTTTGCGCTCCTTCGTACAAGGCGCACCGAGCGAAGTTGGCTTGCTGCCAATGAGCGAGGTGCAACGCGGTACGAAGGAGCGCAAAGGCCCGGCCCCGCTGGGGTTTCGCCCACAAGGGCACATCTGCCGCGTTTCCCGGCTTGGCCATAGAATGACTATGGCACTGCGCCGGGAGCCTCGCATCTGCGCCCTTGTGGACCGAAACGCGATTCGCAGCAATTGTTCAGACCTCCCTAGGGAAGTGCTGTGGCAGCATCCGCTGCTCTGATCGACCTCGACGGCAGATCTTCAGTTCGTCGGGTTTTTTTTCAAAAAGTCATTCTGCAGGGCGCGCTTTTGATCAAAAAGATATTTTAAACAATGAGTTGAAAATGTTGCCCGATTCTTGCTATCCAGCGATACGCACAAGCTCTTGAGTCAATCTGTGCAGCGTGCGCGGCAGCCGTTCATCGGAACAGATGAGGCATCGGTGCTCGTGAATTGTGCTGACTTGGCGAGGCCTAAAACGGTCTATGCGATTCGAAACCAACAATAAAATGTGGGGAAAGACTTAAGATGTACAGGCAAATCGGTTTCGCCATGGTGGGTTTTGCCCTGGCGTCCACGGCTCAGGCCTACACCATCGAGCTGTCGGGCAATTCTGGGGGCAATCCGGCCACCTCCAATGTGTATCAGGTTACCGACCTGGCTGTAGGAGACATGTTCTCGGTGAACTGGCTGCTTCCGGCCAATACACAGAACAGCGACAATAATTCACTGCCGGTGGCCTTGCGCGCGACAGGGAAATTCACAGTCAGCGAAATCAACAACGGTTCAATCAAGCTGGGCATTTCGCTCAAAAATACGACAGTGAGGGGCAGCTACGGCGAGCGCCTTAGCTTGACGGCGCTGGGACTGACGACGGGCAACAACACTGTCGACAGTGCCGCCATCTCAGGGGGGACCACGTTTGATGGGGCAAGCACTGCCAACTTCCCTGCTTTTTCGACGGATGCCTGCTTTTTTACCGGCTCCAATTGCGCCGGTGGCGGCAATCCGGGGCAAAGCCTCAACCCGGGTGGAACTGACGCGTTCATGGTCGCGCTCATGGGAGATTTCAAGGCTGGGGCGAGCATAACCCTCGATACATTCGCGACCAAATGGCAGACTGGTAACGGAAGCTACGAGCTTGCCGGTAGTCCAGTACCTGTGCCAGGTGCGGTTTGGCTTTTGGGTTCGGGATTGCTCGGTCTGGTCGGTTTCGGGCGGCGAAAGCCAGCCGCCGAAGCATCATAGCCAGAGCGTTGAAAGAGCCCCGCGTTGCCGGGGCTCTTCACCCTGCGTCAGATGTGTGAATGTCAGCCGAAAGTCTTCGAAAGGTCGACTAACAGCTGTCTCACCTCTGCTGAGGTGATGGCGAACTCCGCATCCCGGGTTGCTTCCGGACTGTCGAGATCCTGACGGTCCAGATCTTCCTGAACCAGATCCAGAAACTTCACCCGCCTGAATCGAAGGTCGTCGGACAGTACGAAGGCCAGCCGCTCGTTCCAGGTGAGGGCGAGTTTGCGGACCCGCCGTCCGGCGTTGAGGTGGGTCCGCACCTCGTCTCCGGTCAGATCCATGTCGCGGCATCGGATGACCCCGTCCTGCTCCAGTTCACAATCGGCCCCCAGCTCGAATTCCACCGGCACACGCACCGGGTCCAGCAACCATCCGGTCATGATCTCGGAAGCGGACACTTCGCTATCCAGGGGTTTGATCGGCAGCCCGTCCAGGGATTTGCGCAGCTGTTCCGTGAAGGCCTCGATGTCCTTGGCCGAGGTGGTGTTAAGCACCAGCATGCCGGCCTGCGTATCCAGATAGCCGAACACCTGTTTGATGCGCCCGAAGGCCCGGGGCATCAGCTCAACCGTGATGCGTTCCTTCAGATCCATCCGCTCCTTGCGGCCGACCTCGCGGGCTTCGCTGTCTTCTATGGCGATGATCTGGTCTTCCAACGCCTGACGGATGACCGTCGAGGGCAGCAGTTTGTCCTCCATTTGCAGGCACAGCAGCACACAGCCATTGCCGCTGTGAAGCAGGTCCGTTGCCCTGCGGCCCATGGGCGGAACCCAGCCCTGGGTGCGCATTTCCAGTGGGCCGGCCGATCGAAAGGCGTGGGCTTCGATTTGGCGCGTCAGCGCGTCCGGGTTCAGCTGCGGCTTGAAGTCCGGCGCCAGTCGAAACACGGTCAGGGCTCGAAAAAACATGCGGGTGCGGCTCCGAAGGTTGGAACTGGGGGGCGCGCAGTCTAGCGGCTGAGCAGAGGTGGCTCAACCGCCGCGCCCGGGGCCGCACGCATCCGGCCGGTATAGACTTTGTACGTATATTGAAATAACGCGATGGTGTGGGCCGCAGCGCTCCATCGGGCAATAAAAATTATTGAAAACAGTGGATTGACGAGATTTTCACCCTGATCTCCTGGGTGCGCAGGAATGTTCGGACCCGTGCCCTGCACTTGCGTGAAATCGGTTATCGCCTTGTACTGCTGTAATCGAATACAGCATCTGAGCTTGCCCCATGCCCCGCATTCAGCCCGCCACCGCTGGTGAAATCGCCGCAGAAGCACAACCGCTGTTGGACGGAATCGAACGGAAACTGGGGCGGGTACCGAATTTTGTCCAGACCCTGGCGCACTCGCCCGCGGCACTGCAGGCGTTCTTTGGCTACAGCACTGCATTGGCGCAAAGTCGGCTGTCGGTCATCCTGCGGGAACAAATCGCTCTGACCGTGGCGGCGTTCATGGACTGCGACTATTGCATTGCCGCCCATGGCGAACTGGCCGAGGACATTGGACTCGACCAGGACGAGCTTCAGGCCGGTCTATCCGGTCGGTCTGATGATCCGGAGACCTCGGCGGTGCTCACTTTCGTACAGGACCTGCTGGAACACAGGGGTCGGATCGACGATGCGTCGCTGCAGTCGCTGCGAGTGCACGATTTCGATGAGGCGCAAATCGTCGAAATCATAGCCACCGTCGGGCTCTATCAGTTCACCACCACCTTCAATCAGGTGGCTGATACCGAGTTGGACTTCGACTGGTCTCGCCCCGATCAGGCCAACGCGGCCTGAGCGCAACTGTTCCACTATTCAAGCGTATCCGCTCACTGGCCGGTCGCGATGTCTTCACCGGTCGGTATAGTGGCGTCTGTTCCGCAGATACCACCTCGGGGGCGATATGCGCATCACCGATCTCCTGCCCGCCACCCTGTTCCGCGACAAGACGGTTTTTGTCACCGGCGGAACCAGTGGCATCAACCTCGGCATTGCGCGGAGCTTTGCCGCTCTAGGGAAGGTCTGAACAATTGATACGAATCGCGTTTCGGTCCACAAGGGCGCAGATGCGAGGCCCCCGGCGCAGCGCCATAGTGATTCTATGGCCAAGCCGGGAAACGCGGCAGATGTGCCCTTGTGGGCGAAACCCCGGAGGGCCGGGCCTTTGCGCCCCTCGTACCGCGTTGCACCTCGCTCATTGGCAGCAAGCCAACCTCGCTCGGTGCGCCTTGTACGAGGGAGCGCAAAGACACCGGCGCGATCGCAGCAATTGTTCAGACCTTCCCTAGGGGCGAGCCTTGCCATCTGTGGGCGGTCCCGGGAAAAAGGCGAGCGTGCTGCCCAGGGGTTGAGGGCGCTTGGCGGCGAAGTCCGTTGCCACGCTCTGGACGTGCGCGACGCAGACGCCCTGCTGGCTGCGATGGACCAGACCGGCCAGGATCTCGGGCCAATCCACACGCTGGTTGCGGGGGCGGCTGGGAACTTTCCGTGTCGCGCCGAGGACTTAAGCCCCAACGGTTTTAAGACTGTTATTGACATAGATCTGCTGGGCGCATTCAATGCCGCCCGGTCGGCATTCGGGCAACTCAAGCAGACTCAGGGCAATGCGATTTTCATTTCCGCCGGGCAGTCGTTTATGCCCTACGCGTTCCAGGCCCATGTGGGTGCGGCCAAAGCGGGCATCGATCAAATGATGCGCGACCTTGCGCTGGAATGGGGCCCCCACGGGATCCGTTGCAACAGTATTGCGCCCGGCCCCATCGACGGCACCGAGGGCGTCAAACGCCTGGTGCCTGAGGACATGCGGCCGCATCTGGAGCGGGCCATTCCCCTGGGTCGATTCGGTACCGTAGAGGAAATGGGCCAGGTGGCGGTGTTCCTCGCTTCGCCCCTGGCCTCTTATGTCACGGGCTCCTTGCTGGTTGCGGATGGCGGCCAGAATCTGCCGGGCTCCGGCATCTGGACCCAGGCGATCATGCAGGGCGCCGGGCCCGGGACCTGAAGATAAAGTCAAAGAGGCGGTACGGAAGTCAAATGGAGTTTTTCAGCGAGTACGGGATGTTTTTGGCCAAGACCATCACGATTGCCATCGTGATACTGGGCGGGGTGGCCGTCATCGTGGCGCTGGTGGCCAAGGGCAAAGGCGCTGCCGCGGGCCGCCTCAAGGTGCGCGACCTGAACCGGCGCTACGCTGAGACTGAGAACGCCCTGAAGGTGGCGATGCTGCCCAAGAAGCTGGTCAAGCAGGCAGCGAAAGAGGCTAAAAGGGCACGCAAAGCCAAGGACAAGCTGGCGGAGAAGGGCACGCCCCACCGACGTCGACTGTTCGTGCTGGATTTCCACGGCGACATCCGCGCCAGCGCCGTGGCCTCGCTGCGCGAGGAGGTCAGTGCGGTGTTGACTGTCGCCGCGCCCGGGGATGAGGTGCTGGTGCGGCTGGAGAGCCCGGGCGGCATGGTCCCCTCTTACGGCCTTGCCGCGTCTCAGTTGGTGCGAATAAAGAACCACAGCATTCCACTCACGGTGACGGTGGACAAAATGGCGGCCAGCGGGGGCTACATGATGGCCTGTGTGGCCGATCGCATCGTGTGCGCGCCCTTTGCCGTGGTGGGGTCGATCGGCGTGGTGTCGCAGTTGCCGAACTTCAATCGCTTGCTCAAACGTAACGACGTGGACTACGAGATGTTCACCGCCGGCGAGTTCAAGCGCACCGTTACGGTGCTGGGTGAGAATACTGAGGCCGGTCGGCAGAAGTATCAGGCCGAAATCGAGGACATCCACGATCTGTTCAAAACTTTCGTCAAACAGCATCGTCCGCAGGTGGACCTGGATCGGGTCGCCACCGGGGAGCATTGGTTCGGAACCCGGGCGCTGGAGTGGAAACTGGTTGACGAGATCGGCACCAGCGACGACTTTCTGATGGCCGCCCATGACGCGGCGGATCTGTACCAGGTCAGCTACGAAGCAAAGAAACCCTGGTTATCGCGGCTGACGGAACAGGTCCGGGCGGCGGTTGACGGCCAGGCGGCGGATCGCCCGCCGGGACCCTTGATGCGGCATACCGACTGAGGTCGGCTCAGTGTGGCGGTTGGTCTGACGCCGGGTGTTGGGCGAAATACTCGGTGAGCTTCGGTTCGCTGCCGAACACGCCGGGTTGGCCCCCGGTGTGGATAAACAGCGTGCGAGAACCGGCCTTCTGCCGGTGTGCATGGTGAATCAATCCGGCCATGGCCTTGGCCGTGTAGGTGGGGTCCACGATCAGGCCCTCCAGGCGGGCTGCCAGTTCCATTGCTTCCAGGGTTGCCTGATTGGTCCGGCCATATCCGGGTGCGAGGAAATCATCGTCCAGGGTGATATCCAAATCCCCTACCGGCGACGCCAGGCCGAGCAGTTCGGCGATGCCTTCACAGTGGTGGCCGATGCGGGCGCGTTGAGCGGCTGCGTCTCGCCGGACACATACCCCGGTCACGCTTGCGGGGTGGTCCAGGGCCTTCAGACCGAACAGCAGGCCCGCGTGGGTATAGCCACTGCCGGAGGCGACCACAACGTGATCGAAGTCGACTCGTTGGTGGTTGATCTGAGTCAGCAACTCCTGCGCTGAAAGCACATAGCCCAGCGCGCCAAGAGGGGGGTGACCGGGCGCCAGAGGAATGACATAGGGGCGCCGGCCCTGGCGCTTCAGGTCCGCCGCGATCTCCTGGATGCGGCGGTCGGCGCCGGATTCGTCCTCGCCCTCCGGGTAGTGGTGCACCGTCGCGCCCAGAATGCGGTCCAGCAAGACGTTACCCGAGTTGCGGTACACCGCATCCGTCTCAGGCACCCTCTCCTCGAGCTGGATATGGCAGGCCATACCCATTTTGCAGGCCGCCGCCGCCGCGAGCCTGACAAAATTCGATTGCACCGCGCCGGTGATCAGCACCGTATCGGCTTGTTCCGCCCGCGCCTGGCCCAGATAGAATTCGAGCTGCCGTACCTTATTGCCGCCCATGGCCAGACCGGTGCAGTCGTCGCGTTTGACGAACAGTTCAGAACCGGCGACATGCGCGGACAAATTCGGCATGGCTTCCAGCGGCGTCGGCGTGTGCGCCAATGCCACGCGTGGCAGCGTCATCAGTCGTCCCAAACGTTCGTCCATACGCTACGCCATTCCGTTGCAGGCGCAGGCGCCATGGGCGCCGCGGTAGATCAAGATCTCCCCAGGCTCTTATACAGTGCGGCGCGGGATTCCTCTCTGGCCGCCTCATCCTGCTGGGCCAGCGCGCCCAGTGCATGGCTGTTAATCACATCCTCGATTTCATAGGCTTCCCGATAGCTTATCTTCTTGTCCTTACCGATCAGCTCGTTCACCGGTCCGCGCAAGTCTGGGTACATTTGCAGTCGTGTATTCAACGCGGTGTATTCGTCACTGCCGATTTCCCGCCCGGCGTACGCATCCTCGGCATAGTCATCCTTGATGCGGGCCGAGGCGTAGGCGGCCAGCATCACAAAGGCGGCTGCCAGGCCGAGCTGGGCCATGCCGAATCCGTCCGGACTGGATATGGCGGCCAGCCCCCCCACGATGATGGCGGCCCAGTAGCCGATGGCCATTTTTCTGCTCTTCTGTTCGTGTCTTGTGAAGTGAATCCGCATCGGTTGGCTCCTTGGAATGCACGCCCCATCTCGCCGGATGGGTCTGGGATAGGCGGAGTCTATCCCAATTCGGGGCGGATGCAGGAATCCACAGCCATCCGCTGTCCGTATCATTACCGGGACGGCTCAGCTTTAAGGAGTTTCAGTCAATGGCTGCGAGGCTGGTTTCATTTTCGCCATGCGCCGTGGCGCTGGTTTCAGCGTGTATATGTCTGTCCATCAGTGCAGCATGGGCGGCACCGGTGAAAAACGGATTCGATCTCGGCGACGCGACCGTGCCGGTGGATGAAATCAGGCAGGGTGGTCCGCCGCGTGACGGTATACCCTCCATCGATGAGCCGCGTTTCGTCTTGGGCTCGGCGTCCAAACTTTCGCCCAGTGACCGGGTGCTTGGTGTGTTCGTCGGTGGCGTTGCCAAGGCTTACCCTATCGGCATTCTCAACTGGCACGAGATCGTCAATGATCGCTTTGGTGATCAGCGGATTGTTGTGACTTTTTGTCCGTTATGCGGCACCGGGATGGCGTTCGATGCCCGTGTGGCGGGCAGGGAGCGCACTTTCGGCGTGTCCGGCTTGCTCTATAACAGTGATGTGCTGTTGTACGATCGGGAGAGCGAATCGCTCTGGTCCCAGATCGCCAAGAGTGCCGTGAGCGGCACCCTGAAGGGCGAGCACCTGAATCCCGTTGTCACCACCCACACCACCTGGGCCGACTGGCAGCGGCGCTATCCGGGCACAGTGGTGCTGTCGGAGAATACCGGGCATGTCCGTGACTATGGCCGCGATCCCTATCGGGGTTACGAGTCCAGCCGTGACGTGTATTTTCCGGTCGCCCGCACCGATCCGCGGTATCACCCCAAAGAGCGTGTCATCGGCCTTGAGCTCAACGGGCAGGTCAAGGCCTACCCGTTCGTTGAACTGTCCCAGGGCTCAGCTCGTCTGGCGGACCGTGTCGGTGATCAGCCCGTGATTGTCGAGTTTGACGCGGAGCAGCAAACCGGACGTGTGCTGGATCAGCACGGGGTCGAGCTGCCCACCGTGATTGCATTCTGGTTTGCCTGGTCGGCGTTCCATCCGCAAGGTGAGGTTTACCGCTCCGGATCCTGACCGCACCAATTGATTGCAGCGCACCAAGACCGCGCACGGGTGCGCTTCCGGCATGCCAAAACAGTGCGTCGATTGGTTCTCACTTGCCTGCGCGGAACCCGGAAATCGCGGCTTTTCCCATCTTATTATTTATATAAAACAAATAGTTAGATAATCGATTCGGAGCCGCCTCGAGGGAGTTGGCCCCCTGGTTGCTCTACGACCCCACTCGAACACTTTGAAAACAAGCGTAACGAGGGGTCACGATGAATCGATCATTTTCCAACGCCGCGGCGGCGGTGTGCCTGTCCATTGTAGCCTTGAGTGGAAGCCTGACGGCGGCCGCTCAGGACACCATCAAGGTGGGGGTGCTGCACTCTCTCTCCGGCACCATGGCCATCAGCGAAACCACGTTGAAGGACACCATGTTGATGCTCATCGAAGAGCAGAACGAGAAGGGCGGTTTGCTGGGCAAGCAGCTCGAGGCCGTTGTGGTGGATCCGGCTTCGGACTGGCCTTTATTTGCCGAGAAAGCCCGCGATTTGCTCGAAAAGGAGAAGGTCGCGGCGGTCTTCGGATGCTGGACCTCGGTGTCCCGTAAATCGGTGCTACCTGTCTTCGAAGAGCTCGACGGTTTGTTGTTTTACCCGGTGCAGTACGAAGGGGAAGAGTCCTCAAAGAACGTCTTCTACACCGGTGCCGCGCCCAACCAGCAGGCAGTGCCCGCAGTCGACTACCTGATGAATGACATTGGCGTGGAGCGCTGGGTGTTGGCTGGCACGGATTACGTGTACCCCCGCACTACAAACAAGATTCTCGAAGCCTACCTCAAGGCCAGCGGCGTGGCGGAGGAGGACATCATGATCAACTACACGCCGTTCGGGCACTCCGATTGGCAGAGCATCGTCGCCGACATCAAGAAGTTCGGGTCCGAGGGCAAGAAGACTGCGGTGGTATCCACCATCAACGGTGACGCAAACGTTCCGTTCTATAAGGAGTTGGGCAACCAGGGCGTATCGGCCGAAGACATCCCGGTGGTTGCATTCTCGGTGGGTGAGGAAGAATTGTCCGGTCTGGATACCGGTCCCCTGGTCGGTCATCTGGCCGCCTGGAACTACTTCATGAGCGTCGATTCCGAGATCAACGATGAGTTCATCACAGCCTGGCAGAGCTATATCGGCAGCGAAGACCGCGTGACCAACGATCCAATGGAAGCCCACTTTATCGGTTTCAACATGTGGGTCAAAGCCGTGGAAAAAGCCGGCACCACCGACCCGGCCGCGGTTCAGGACGCCATCATCGGCGTCACCGTGCCCAACCTGACCGGTGGCTGGGCGACCATGATGCCCAACCACCACATCACCAAGCCGGTGCTGATAGGCGAGATCCAAGCCGATGGTCAGTTCGAGACCGTGTGGGAGACACCGGGCTTGGTGGTGGGTGATGCCTGGTCGGACTATCTGGAGGGATCCAAGGACCTGATGGCGGACTGGATGGCGCCCCTTTCCTGCGGCAACTACAACGTCGAAACCGGAAAGTGTTCAGGGCAGAACATGTGATCTGAGTCCTGAACCGGAGGGCGCCGCCTGAAGGCGCCCTCCACCGGCTTCTTGGTTTCATCCTCAATCGTAGATCCACACTCAGTATGCATTGCGTTTATCCCTCACTGATTTCACGGCTGACGATGGGTCTTGCGGTTCTGCTGACTCTGCTCTGTATGCCGGTGGTCGGAACGGCGGGCGCAACCACGGCGAGCGCCAGCGAGGCGGATTTGCAGACGGGACTGACATTGCTCAGGCAAAAGCGCTTTGCGCAGAAAGCCGAGGGCGTGGACGCGTTGGCAAACAGTGGAGATGCCCGCGCCCGCAGCCTGTTGGAAGCGCTACTGGAGGGCCGTCTGTTCGAACGTAAATCGGATGGGTTGCTGGTATTTGTCGACACCAGGGGTGCCGAACTGCGGATCGAGGATGCCCTCACCGGCGAGCTGCTGGAGCCGGTCAAAAAGAGGCAGCTTCGAAAAATCGGTATCAACAACGCGCTACGCAGCCGCATCCGCGCTGCGCTCGCCACCTTTGATCTGTCCGATCCCGACGCCACAGTTCGGCTCGTCGCGGTCAACCAGATGTTGGACACCCTTGATCTCGAGTCCACTGCCAGACTCAAGGGTTACCTGGAGTCGGAATCCGACCCCGGGGTGCGCGAAGCCATGATCAGCGCCATCCACCTGGCCAACCTCAACGCAGAAGATCCGGCGCTCCGGCTGGCGGCGGTGGAGGGCCTCAGTGGCAACTTGCAGCCGTCGGTGCGCAACGGCCTGGTGGCGTTGCAGTCTTCCACCGATGCCCCGGAACTTCGCGCGGCCATCGACAAGGTGCTGAACGGGATCGATCTGCGCATTCAGCTGTACGGCCTGGCCGAGACCGTGTTCTTCGGCCTCAGTCTGGGATCTGTGTTGGTGTTGGCGGCGATCGGTTTGGCCATCACTTTTGGTGTCATGGGTGTAATCAACATGGCCCACGGCGAGCTGATCATGCTCGGGGCCTATACCACCTATGTGATCCAGCAGCTAATGCCCGATGCGTTGGGCTTTTCCGTCTTGATCTCGATACCCGCCGCTTTTCTGGTAGCCGGGCTGGTGGGCATCCTGATTGAGCGGGGCGTGATCCGTTTTCTCTACGGCAGGCCGCTGGAAACCTTACTGGCCACCTTCGGCATCAGCCTGATTCTGCAGCAGGCCGTGCGCAGCATCTTCTCTCCGCTGAACCGATCGGTGGCCACGCCCGAGTGGATGAGCGGGTCGCTGGAAATCAACAGTGTGCTGTCCTTGACCTTGAATCGTCTGTACATACTGCTGTTCTGTTTTCTGGTGTTCGCCGCCCTGTACCTGATCCTCAAGCGAACATCTCTGGGCCTGCAGGTTCGGGCTGTGTCGCAGAATCGGGCCATGGCCCGGGCAATGGGCGTGCGCTCCGCCCGGGTGGACGCCCTGACTTTCGGGCTGGGATCCGGTATCGCCGGGGTGGCCGGGGTGGCATTGAGCCAGCTCACCAACGTTGGCCCCAATCTGGGCCAGGCCTACATCATCGACTCGTTCATGGTTGTGGTCTTCGGCGGCGTCGGCAACCTTTGGGGGACCCTGGTTGCGGGTCTTTCCCTGGGAGTGGCCAACAAGTTTCTTGAACCTTGGGCGGGGGCCGTGCTGGCCAAGATTCTGGTGCTGGTGTTCATCATCCTGTTCATCCAAAAGCGCCCGCGGGGACTGTTCCCGCAAAAAGGCCGGGCGGCGGAGGGCTGAGCGGGTGGGTTTGTTCAGCGCGATGAAGGGAGATCGTGGCGGCCAGGTTCTGCTGGCGGTCCTGGCTCTGGTCACGGTTTTGGTGCTGGTGTTGAACCTCTTGGTTCCGGCGGGTCACCCGCTCCATTTCCCCACCTATACCGTGACGCTGCTGGGCAAGTATCTGACCTACGCACTGCTTGCCCTTTCGGTCGATCTGGTCTGGGGCTACCTGGGCATACTGAGCCTCGGCCACGGGGCGTTTTTCGCGCTGGGCGGTTACGTCATGGGCATGTATCTGATGCGTCAGATCGGCGATCGCGGTGTCTACGGACACCCTATACTGCCCGACTTCATGGTGTTTCTGGATTGGGAGCGCCTGCCCTGGTTCTGGTCTGGCTTCGATCAGGCCTGGTTCGCGCTGATCATGATAGCCCTGGTGCCTGGGGTGCTGGCGTTTGTGTTCGGGTGGCTGGCGTTCCGGTCCCGTGTCACCGGGGTTTACCTGTCCATTATCACCCAGGCTCTGACCTACGCTTTGATGCTTGCGTTCTTTCGCAACGAGATGGGTTTCGGCGGTAACAACGGCCTGACGGATTTCAAGGATATCGTCGGTTTCAATCTGCAGTCCGATGGCACCCGGGTCGGGCTGTTCGTCGCATCCGCAATGGCTCTGGCACTGGCCTATCTGAGTTGCCGCTATATCGTCGCCTCCCGTTTGGGCCGCGTGGTGGTTGCAATCCGCGACGCCGAGGATCGGACCCGGTTCATCGGCTATCGGGTCGAGCGGGTGAAGCTTTGGGTGTTCACCTATTCCGCCATTCTGGCGGGGGTGGCCGGGGCGCTGTATGTACCCCAGGTGGGGATCATCAATCCAACCGAATTCTCGCCCCTGAACTCCATAGAAATCGTGGTCTGGGTGGCGGTGGGTGGTCGCGGGACGCTGTATGGTGCGGTGGCCGGTGCCATTCTGGTGAACTACGCAAAAAGCTATCTCACCGGCGCCTTGCCTGAGGTATGGCTATTTGCACTGGGTGGGTTGTTCGTCGGCGCAACCATGTTTCTGCCACGGGGTTTGGTGGGTTTGTTGCGACGCGCGGAGGCGCGCCCATGAAGCCGTTGGATAATTTGCGTGAGCAAGTTCGCCGGGACCGGGTATTCGATTTCATGGTGCCCAAGACGGGTCTGGAGCTGGATGTCAGCCACGGCACCATCCTGTATCTGGAGGGACTCACTGTCAGTTTCGACGGTTTCAAGGCGATCGATGATTTGAATCTCTACGTGGGCGCGGGCGAACTGCGATGCATCATCGGGCCTAACGGGGCCGGCAAGACGACCATGATGGACATCGTTACCGGCAAGACTCGCCCGGACCAGGGCAGCGCCTGGTTTGGACAGCGAATTGATCTGTTGCGACTGAACGAGTCGGAGATCGCGGAGGCCGGCATCGGCCGCAAGTTTCAGAAGCCCACCGTGTTCGAGCAGCACTCGGTGTTCGAGAATCTGGAACTGGCCATGGCCGGAGACAAGCGGGTCTGGCCAACGCTTTATGCCCGCCTCAGCGGTGAGCAGCGGGACCGCATCGATCAGGTGATGCAGCTCATCGGTTTGGCCGATGCGAAACAGGCGCGTGCCGGGGCGCTGTCCCACGGGCAAAAACAGTGGCTTGAAATCGGCATGTTGCTGATGCAGAACCCCAAGCTGCTGCTGGTGGACGAACCGGTGGCCGGCATGACTCACCAGGAAATGGACCGGACCGCCGAGCTGCTGACTTCGCTGGCCGGCCAGCACACTGTGGTCGTGGTAGAGCACGACATGGACTTCGTCCGCTCCATCGCAAACACCGTCACGGTGCTGCACCAGGGCCGGGTGCTGGCCGAAGGCAGTATGGAGCAGGTTCAGAACGATCCCCGGGTCGTCGAAGTCTACCTGGGGGAATAAGCGTGCTGACGGTAAGTGGACTCAATCAATTCTATGGCGAAAGCCATACCCTGTGGGATCTGGAGATGGAGGTGCCCAGCGGCGAGTGCACCTGTCTCATGGGTCGTAACGGGGTGGGCAAGACCACTTTGCTCCAGTGCATCATGGGTTTTCTGCCGGTCCGCTCAGGCGAGATCCGATTCCTGGATGCCGACCTGACTCGATCCGCGGCCGAACGTCGGGCTGGTCTGGGCATCGGCTATGTACCCCAGGGCCGCCAGATCTTTCCGCTGTTGACGGTGCGTGAAAATCTGGAAATCGGGCTCCCTGCGCGGCGCGACCGTCGCCGGTCGGTGCCTGAGTCGGTGTTCGAGCTGTTTCCGGTTTTGGCGGAGATGCTGCACCGGCGCGGTGGAGACCTGTCCGGCGGTCAGCAGCAACAGCTGGCCATCGGCCGGGCTCTGGTGCTGGAGCCCAAGCTGCTGATTCTGGACGAGCCCACCGAAGGTATACAACCCAACATCGTGGCCGAGATCGGCGACATCATCCGGCGCCTTAATCAGGACGATGGTCTGACCGTGCTGCTGGTCGAGCAAAAGCTTCCTTTTGCCCGTAAGGTGGCGGATCGATTCTGCATTCTGGATCGCGGGCGGGCCGTGGCAGCCGGCGCCATGGACGGATTGAGCGATAATCTGGTCCGTGAGTACCTGACCGTGTGAACAGCGTGGGCGCCACTTTGACAGCGGCTGATGAAGCGCGGTCGCGGAACCCGGACGCTGCGGTTCGCGGACCCACGCCGGTGTCGGCTTATCAGTTCGTGCAGGGTGTGGCGCGTCTGCGTTATCGGTTGAGGGACGGGCGGACCGCCCTGGCCGATCTGTATCAGCGTGACCCACAACGCGTCCTGTTTCCTAGGGTGCCGGAAGCCGAACCGGATACAGCCGTGCTGGTCACCACCTCCGGCGGTCTGGTGGGCGGCGATCGTTTGCAGGTGTCCGTCACCGCTGGGATGGGCACCCAGGTTCTGGTTACCACCCAGGCGGCGGAAAAAATTTACCGTTCGAACGGCGCCGATTGCTGTATCACCACCGAGCTGAGCGTCGCCGACGGCGCCTGGTTGGAGTGGTTGCCACAGGAGGCGATTCTGTTTGACGGTGCCCGCCTTCGGCGCCAGACCCAGGTGGAAATGCATCCCGGGGGGCGTTTGCTGGCGGGTGAAATGATGGTGTTTGGCCGTACCGCCTCCGGTGAGCGCCTCAGCCACGGTCTTCTGAACGATCGATGGACCGTGCGCATTGGCGGACGGCGGCGGTGGATGGATGCGATCCATCTGGCAGATGTGCTCACGGAGTCGCTGACGGCGGCGGCCGGGTTCGACGGCGCGGTGGCATGCGCGACCCTGATTTATGTTGCGCCGGATTCGGCCGAACGCTTGGAACTGGCCCGTACTCTGTTGCCGGAGCGCGCGCCTGTGGTCAGCGCCGCCACCCTGGTCAATGGCGTCCTGCTGTTGCGATGGCTCGCCCGCGATGCGTTGCTGCTGCGCCGCGCTTACAGTGATTTTCGCCGGACCTTCCGGCACCGGGTGGCCGGTTTGCCGGCCGCCCTGCCACGACTCTGGTCGATCTGACCCGGTTTCGTAAATTGGGGGAGAACACATGATTCTGTCACCTCGGGAGAAGGACAAGTTGCTGGTCGCCATGGCGGCCATGGTGGCGCGCAAACGACTGGAACGGGGCGTCAAACTCAACTATCCGGAGGCCATTGCCCTGATCAGCGACTATGTGGTGGAGGGCGCACGGGATGGGCGCAGCGTGGCGGACCTGATGTCCGATGGGGCTGGCGTGGTCCGTCGCGATCAGGTGATGGAGGGTATTGCCGAGATGATCCACGAGGTGCAGGTCGAAGCCACTTTTCCCGACGGCACCAAGCTGGTGACCGTTCACCAACCGATTCGCTGAGGAGAACGACCCATGATTCCCGGAGAAGTGCTGGTCGCTGAGGGCGACATCCAACTCAACCGGGGCCGTGAGCCGGTGTTGCTGACCGTCGCCAACAGCGGCGATCGGCCGGTTCAGGTGGGCTCCCACTATCACTTTCACGAAACCAACGCGGCGCTCCAGTTCGACCGCGAACTTGCCCTGGGCATGCGCCTGGATATTCCCGCTGGCACCGCAGTCCGTTTTGAACCGGGACAGACCCGCGAGGTCAAGGTGATCCCCTACCTGGGGCTGCGCCGGGTGGTCGGCTTCAACGCAGCGGTCGATGGACCGCTGGAGGACTGAACCATGGCCTACAGCATTCCCCGGGCCGAGTATGCGGCCATGTTCGGACCCACGGTGGGCGATCGAGTTCGCCTGGCCGACACGGATCTATTCCTCCAGGTGGAAGCCGACCGCACCGTCTACGGCGAGGAGATTAAGTTCGGTGGCGGTAAGGTCATCCGTGACGGCATGGGACAGTCTCAGATCAGCAGAGCCGAGGGTGCGGTGGACACGGTGATCACCAATGCCTTGATCGTCGACTATTGGGGCGTTGTCAAAGCCGATATCGGCATACGGGACGGCACCATCGTCGGCATCGGCAAGGCCGGTAATCCGGATGTCCAACCCGGAGTCGACATCGTCGTGGGTCCAGGGACCGAGGCCATCGCCGGCGAAGGCCGCATCGTCACCGCCGGTGGCATCGATGCCCACATCCACTGGATTTGCCCGCAGCAGGTTGAGGATGCCCTCTACAGCGGCATTACCACCATGCTGGGAGGCGGCACCGGGCCGGCCGACGGCACCAATGCCACTACCTGTACGCCTGGCCCCTGGCATTTGGCCCGCATGTTACAGGCGGCCGAGGGGTTGCCAATGAATCTGGGATTTTTCGGCAAGGGCAATGCCTCGCAACCCGACGCGTTGATCGAACAGGTCGCTGCCGGTGCCTGCGGACTCAAACTGCACGAGGACTGGGGCACCACGCCAGCGGCCATCGACACCTGTCTAGGGGTGGCCGAGGACATGGATGTGCAGGTCGCCATCCATACCGACACGCTGAATGAGTCCGGTTTTGTCGAGAACACAGTGGCCGCGTTCAAGGGGCGCACGATCCACGCTTTCCACACCGAGGGTGCCGGTGGCGGACATGCGCCGGACATCATCAAAGTCTGTGGCGAACCCAATGTGTTGCCCTCCTCCACCAATCCGACCCGGCCCTACACCATCAACACAGTGGATGAGCATCTGGACATGCTGATGGTCTGCCATCATCTGGATCCGCGTATCCCGGAGGATGTGGCATTCGCCGAGAGCCGGATCAGACGGGAGACCATTGCCGCTGAGGACATCCTGCACGATCTGGGCGCGTTCTCCATGATCGCCTCCGATTCTCAGGCCATGGGTCGGGTTGGCGAGGTGATCGTGCGGACCTGGCAGACCGCGGACAAAATGAAAAAACAGCGCGGCCCGCTGCCGGGGGACAGTGCCGAACACGACAATCTGCGGATCAAGCGCTACATTGCCAAGTACACAATCAACCCGGCTCTGACCCACGGCATTGCCGACTCGGTGGGTTCCATCGAAGTTGGCAAGCTGGCCGACCTGGTGCTATGGAAACCCATGTTTTTTGGCGTCAAACCCGATCTGGTGCTGAAATGCGGCAGCATCGCCGCAGCTGCCATGGGGGACCCGAATGCCTCGATCCCAACTCCGCAACCGGTGCATTATCGTCCCATGTTCGGTGCCCTGGGGCGGGCCTTGACAGCCAGTTCCGTCACCTTCGTGTCCAAAGCAGCCCTGGAGGCCGGCATCGATCAGCAGCTGGGACTGAGCAAACAACTGGTCGCGGTATACGGTACCCGGACCGTGACCAAGGCCACCATGCGTCTGAATGACTATCAGCCACGGATGGAGGTGGACCCGGAGACCTATGAGGTCCGCGCCGACGGTGAGCTGCTCACCTGCGAGCCGGCGGTGGAGCTGGCGCTGGCCCAGCGCTACTTCCTGTTCTGAACATGTGCTTGTCATGACCGAAACAGCCCAAAGCCCGAGGCGGGTCGCCTCGGTTGTCGCATCGAGCCACTGGCCCCGCGCCCAGCAACAGGCCACCGTGACCTTGCCCTACGCGGAACGGCACCGCCGTCGGCGCCGGATGCGAGACGATCACGGTCATTTTTTTTTGCTCGACCTGCCCCAGGCCACACAACTCGGGGCGGGCGACGGCCTGGCTCTTGTGGGCGGCGGATTCATCGAGGTCAAGGCCGCCGACGAGGACGTGCTGGACATCGCCTGCCGCGATGCCGCGCACGCATCGCGCATCGCTTGGCATGTGGGTAACCGTCATACGCCACTGCAGGTCCTGGATGACGGGCGTCTCAGGATACAGTACGACCATGTGCTGGCGGATATGCTGACCGGTCTGGGGGCGGAGACTGCGCGCCTGCGGGCGCCGTTCGGACCGGAGCCGGGTGCATACGCCGCACAGGGTGGTCACCATGGACATCACCATGAATGAGCTGGCAACGCCGGTGGGGCGTCCGAATTCGCTCCAGTCCAAGGCAAGGTAAACCGCCCATGGCCGAAGACGCGCAGTGCCTTTATCGATTGATGACCTGGTTTTCCCCGGCGTTTCCGGTGGGCGCATACACTTACTCCCACGGCATCGAGTTCGCTGTGGAAACAGGCCGCGTCCATGATCGGGACAGTCTCCGCGAGTGGGTTGGGTTTATCGTCCAGCAGGGTGCCGGGCGCATTGATGCGGACCTGTTTCTGAGAGCCTACCGCGCGGTTCGGGATGAGGACGCCGATGCACTGCTGGATACAGTCGAGATTGCGTCCTGCCTGAGGGGCAGCGCGGAAACGGCACTGGAGTCGAGCGCGCAGGGCGCCGCGTTCCTGCGTGCGGTCGCCTCCAGTTGGCCGCACCCCGGCTTGACCGCTTGGAGGACTGATTTGGCGGAGGATGCTATCGAGCCTGCTTACGCGGTGGCGGTGGCGGTGGCGGCAGCGCACCACCGCATCCCGGTTGGCCCGACCCTCACCGCTTTGCTCCAGGCAATGGCGGCCAATCTGATCTCCGCCGGTGTGCGCCTGATTCCACTGGGTCAAACCGATGGCCAGCGGGCGACCGCCGACCTTGCACAGCGGGTTCAGGAGGCGGTGGACGCGGCACTTACACGACCGGCTGAGGATCTTGGTTCGGCCGCCGCCATGGTGGACTGGACCTCAATGCGCCACGAAACCCAGTACACGAGGTTGTTCAGATCATGACTACGCCGCTTAGGGTTGGAATCGGGGGGCCGGTGGGTTCAGGAAAAACAGCGCTCCTGGACCGTCTCTGCAAGTGGTTGCGGGACGACTATGAGGTCGCGGCCATCACCAACGACATCTACACGCGCGAGGATGCCGAGTTTCTCACCCGATCGGGCGCCCTGGTGCCTGAACGTATTCTCGGGGTCGAGACCGGTGGTTGTCCCCATACGGCCATACGCGAAGACGCATCCATCAATCTGGCTGCAGTGGAGCAGTTGAGTCGGTCACTGCAGGGCCTGGAGCTCGTGTTTGTGGAGTCGGGCGGCGACAATCTGTCGGCCACGTTCTCGCCGGAACTGGCCGATATCACCGTCTACGTGATCGACGTGTCCGCCGGGGACAAGATTCCTCGCAAGGGCGGGCCTGGTATCACGCGATCGGATCTGCTGGTCATAAACAAGGTCGATCTGGCACCCCACGTGGGCGCCAGCCTGGAGGTCATGGATCGGGATGCGAGACGCATGCGTGGCGAGCGCCCGTTCGTGTTCAGCAATCTCAAGACCGGTGACGGTTTGGTGGACATCGCCCGTTTTATCGTAGAAACCGGGGGGCTGGATGTCCGCTGGACCCACCGCACCGTTGACGCTTGATGCCAGAGCACCGTCTCGCAAACAACGCTAGACCTGTGCCGGCCGTCGCTGTAACGAACTTATTGGACGGGACACGAGCCTTGCTATCTCAAGCGGACGGTTCGAGCCGTGATCCTGGTCATTGCCTCGGACGATGCTTCAGGCTCTACTGATAATGGTGGGGTGTTTCGCCCCCATTGTGCGACATGCGCGAAACTGTCGGTTGGATAAGATGTACGCGCAACTCAAGAGGAATCAGTATGAGTGAAGTCATGGCCGCGCTGCACCGGGACCACATTCATTTTAGCCGGGTGTTGAACCTGTTGCAGGAGAGTCTTGGGACCCTGCGCGAAGGCGAGGATCCTGATTTCGATTTGGTGCACGACGTGCTGGACTATCTCTCCCACTATGCGGACCTGTATCACCACCCCAAAGAGGACGTGATCTACCATTATCAACTGGAGCGCAGCTCGGCCGAGGCGGAACACATTGACCGTCTGCTGGATGAACACCAGGCTCTGCGTCAGATCACGGATGCGCTTCGGGCGGCAACCGACGGCATACTGGGGGGTACTGTGATACTGCGCCAGGACTACGCGGATCAGGTCGCCGAGTTTCTGGACAAACAGCGCGCGCATCTGAATCTGGAAGAGGCGGAGGTGTTTCCGCATCTCGAACAGACTCTGGCGAACAGCGATTGGGCCATCATCGAGGAGCGTGCCCCAACCCGTGCCGATCCGCTGTTCGGGCCCGATCTTGCGACGCAGTTCGAGGGTCTATACCGGCGCATCACCGGCAGTTAGTTCTGCTCAAGGGGAGACGAAGCCGATCCTGACGCTGCAAGTGCAACACGTTGCCCGCCCAATGCAATATCTGTTTCGCCTTGCGTGTGCAGCCACCCTGCCCGCTTTGTTCTGGTTGCCGCTTTCTTCGGCGGCGCCGGCCCTTCCCAGTCTCACAATAGAGCCGAATAGCGTCACTCGTTTCCGGCCTGTCCTCCGGCGGCTACATGGCGCATCAGTACCATGTTGCCTATGCCTCCGAGATTGCCGGGGCGGCCATTTTCGCCGCCGGACCCTATCGCTGCGCCGGTGGCGGTTATCCGTGGAATCTGTGGCGCGCCACCGCTGTGTGTATGGATTTCGACGACTGGATGCCGTTCCTGGGTCCGCCCGATGCTGCGGACAGTATCCAGGCCGCCGAAGACGAAGCCCGTAGCGGGGCCATCGACCCACCGCAGCGGATGAGCGGCGACCGTGTCTATCTCTATTCCGGAACCCGCGACGACACCGTACCGCAGACTGTGATGAACGCCTTGCGCGATTACTACGCCCATTTTCTGTTGCCCACGGATCTGCTCTACGTGGACCGGCAGGGGGCGGGACACGCCATGGTCACCCTGGACTATGGCGGTCTGTGCGGCAACACCGCGCCGCCCTATCTGAACGATTGCGACTACGATGCCGCCGGGGCCGTGTTCGAACATCTGTACGGGCCGATGGTGCCCCCCGATGGCGACCGCCCCGAGGGCATCGTCGCGTTTGATCAACGGCTCCACTTTCCGGATAACGATGAGCTCAGCCTGGCCGATGTGGGTTATCTCTATGTGCCCGAGTCCTGTGATCAAGGGGCGGTCTGCCGTTTGCACGTCGCCTTCCATGGCTGCGAGCAATATTCTGAACGGGTGGGTGATGCTTTCTACGCCAACGCGGGCTACAACCGGTGGGCCGAGCGCAACAACATCGTGGTGCTCTATCCCCAGACCCGCGCCGGCGTAACCCTCGGCCTCTGGTGGCCCAATCCAAAAGGCTGTTGGGACTGGTGGGGCTATACCGGGCCGGACTACCACCGCCGAAGCGGGCGCCAGATGCGGACCATCAAATCCATGATTGACCGCCTGATTGGCCGAATCTGAACGGTCTTCAAGACCGATCCTGCAGACTCCCGGCGCAGCGGGCCGACTTCGCCCGTCGGCTCACATCCGGTACTATCTGACGCCTGCAGCCTCAGACATCTGAGTGCGGATCCATAAGGGGAGAAAAAAGAATGCGCAGCCTCATAATGACAGCCGCCCTGGCCGCCCTGGCCGCGATACTGGCGCCTGGGTCGGTGCTGGGCGCCGATCCGGTCAAGATCGGCATGGTTACCACCCTGTCCACCAAGGCGGGCTATCTTGGCGAGGACATCCGCGACGGTATGCTGCTGGCGATCCAGCAGGGGGACGGTACGCTGGGCGGTGTACCGGTGGAACTCATTGTCGAGGACGACGGACGGGATCCTGAGAAGGGCCGCCAGATAGCCGAACGTTTTATCCAGCGCGACGGCGTCAAGCTGATGACCGGCATCGTGTTTTCCAACGTGGCCATGGCCGTTGTGCCCAAGGTGGTGCGCGACGACGTGATTTACCTCAGCCCCAATGCCGGACCCTCTGCTTTAGCCGGCAAGGGATGCAGCGAGAACTACTTCAATGTGGCCTGGCAGAATGACAACCTGCACGAGGTCACCGGCCAGTATGTAGCCGACTCCGGCTTTGGCAACGTCTATATGCTGGCGCCGAACTACCCGGCGGGGAAGGACGCCCTGGCCGGATTCAAACGCTATTACAAGGGCGAGGTGGCCGGTGAGGTCTACACCAAGCTCGGGCAGTCCGACTATGCCGCGGAACTCGCTGCGCTGAGGGCGGCCAAGCCGGACGCAGTGTTTTTCTTCCTGCCCGGCGGCATGGGTATCAACTTCATCAAACAGTACTCTCAGGCTGGCCTCAGCGGCCAGATTCCCCTGTTCGGACCGGCTTTCTCGTTTGACGAGCGACTATTGAAGGCGGTGGGCGATTCCGCGGTGGGGGTCATCAACGGCTCACAGTGGAACTGGGATCTCGACAACCCGGCCAACGCCCAGTTTGTCGATGCGTTCCGCGCCCAGTATCAACGCACGCCCACTTTGTACGCCAGTCAGGGCTACGACACCGCCCGTTTGATCGGCAGCGCTCTGGCAGCGACAGGCGGCGATGTTTCCGATCTCGCCGCTCTGCGTGAGGCATTGCGCAAGGCCGATTTCGAGTCAGTGCGCGGCAGCTTCCGCTTCGGACCCAACCAGCACCCCGTTCAGGACCTGTATGTGCGCGAAGTGGTGGCGCTGGAAGGGGGCGCCACCACCAACAGCACCAAGGCAAAGGTATTCTCCGATCACGGCGACGCCTATGCCGCCGACTGCAAGATGTAGCGTTTGCCCTCCGCATGCGCCCGGCGGGTGGCCTGATGGCCCGCTGGGCGCCTCACGTACCAGAGTAGCCAATGCTTCTGTTCCTGGAGCAGGTTCTTAACGGACTCCAACTTGGGGTCACGCTGTTTCTGATGTCCGCCGGGCTGACACTGGTGTTCGGCATCATGAATCTGATCAACCTTGCCCACGGGTCGTTCTACATGATCGGCGCCTATGTTGGGGCCACTGTTACGGCCCACACTGGGAGCTTCCTGCTGGGTGTCCTGGCCGCGTTGCCCGCAGCCGGCCTGGTGGGCATGGTGGTGGAGATTCTTGTGTTACGGCGCCTGTATGACCGGGAACATCTGGATCAGGTGCTGGCGACCTTTGGCCTGATTCTGTTTTTCAATGAGTTGACCCGCATACTGTGGGGTCGGCAACCCCTGTTCATGGATGTGCCAGCGCTGCTGAGCGGGACCGTTGACATCATCCCCGGAGCGCCATACCCGGCCTACCGGCTTGCGGTCATCGGCGTCGGCATCGCGGTGGCGGTTTTTCTCTATGTACTCATAACCCGCAGCCGTATCGGCATGCAGATCCGGGCCGGCGCCAGCAACCGGGAAATGGCCGGCGCCCTGGGGGTGAACATTCATCTGCTCTACACCCTGGTGTTTGGTCTTGGCGCGTTGCTGGCCGGTCTTGCCGGAGTCATGGCTGGACCGATCCTGGCGGTGGAAGCCGGTATGGGTGAAAGCATATTGATCCTCACCTTTGTGGTTATCGTAGTGGGCGGAATCGGTTCGGTGCGGGGTGCCCTGGTGGGCGCATTGCTGATCGGTATGGTGGACACCCTGGGCCGTGCCTTTCTGCCCGGCCTGTTGCGTCTGGTGCTGCCGGCAAGCGAAGCCGACGGCGTCGGCGCTTCATTGGCCGCCATGAGCATTTACATCGTCATGGCCGCGGTACTGGCCTGGCGACCCCGGGGTTTGTTTCCCGCCCATGGCTAGTGCAACCCGCGAGCGGCGCATTCTATTGGGAGCCATGCTGTTCTTGGCAACGTTGCCCGGGCTTGCCCAGCTCCTGGGTGAACCTTACCTGGTCTCATTGTTCAGCCGGATTCTGATCTACGGTCTGGCGGCGGCCAGCCTGGACCTGATTCTGGGTTACGGCGGGATGGTCAGTTTCGGCCACGCCGCGTTTTTTGGTATTGGAGCCTATGTAGTCGCCATTCTGGCGTTTCACAGTGCTGACGGCAGTGCCGTGCCGCTGCTGGGTCTGGCCGGGACAGAATCGGCTTTGCTGGCCTGGCCTGTTGCCGCCATGGTGGCCGGTCTTGCAGCTGCGTTGATCGGAGCGGTGTGCCTGCGCACCGGCGGCATCCAGTTCATCATGATCACCCTCGCGTTCGCCCAGATGCTGTTCTATCTGTTCGTCTCGCTCAGCGCCTATGGTGGCGAGGACGGGTTGTCCATGTGGGACCGAAGCCGGCTTCCGGGCCTCGATCTCGGTGACGACACTGTTTTCTACTATGTCTGTCTGACTCTGCTGGTGGCGTTTCTGGTGCTTGCTCGTAGGTTGGTCAATGCACGCTTTGGCATGGTGATTCAGGGTGCGCGCCAGAATGAGCCCCGCATGCAGGCGCTGGGGTTTCCCACCTACCGCTACAAGCTGGTTTGTTTTGCCCTGGCCGGTGCGGCTGCCGGCCTGGCCGGTGCGCTGATCGCGAACCAGACCGAATTCGTCAGTCCCGGTCTGATGCACTGGACCCGCTCGGGTCAAATCCTGGTGATGGTCATCCTGGGTGGCATGGGCACCTTGTTTGGCCCGGTTCTGGGTGCCGCCACCCTGTTACTGATGGAAGAAGTGCTGTCCATGTATACCGAGTATTGGATGGTTTATCTTGGTCCACTGTTGATACTGGCGGTGTTGTTTGCCCGTCGCGGTGTTTACGGATGGCTGGTGGGAGGCGACCGTGAGTGAGCCGTTGCTCAAGGTCGAGGGGCTCAACAAGCGCTTTGGTGCGGTGGTCGCCAGCCGAAATCTGAGTTTGGACATACTGGAGGGTGAAACCCACGCTCTGATCGGCCCGAATGGCGCGGGAAAGTCCACCGCACTCGCACAGCTGGCCGGCGCCTTGCGTCCGGATGCCGGTCGGATCGAGTTTGCCGGTCGTGACATCACCGCCCTGCCTGGCCATCGTCGGGCACGACTCGGCTTGGCGCGCTCGTTCCAGGTGACGTCGATATTCGATGCCTTCTCGGTCGAGGACAATGTCACCTTGGCGGCGCAGGCCCACGATGGTCACAGCTTCCGCTTCTGGTCGCCTGCCCGGCGGGATCGTCGACTGCGTT
Source organism: uncultured Gammaproteobacteria bacterium (assembly GCA_963783675.1). Taxonomy (GTDB): domain Bacteria; phylum Pseudomonadota; class Gammaproteobacteria; order Competibacterales; family JAHEDQ01; genus JAHEDQ01. The sequence goes on along the minus strand of CAWAOU010000013.1, from coordinate 2,408 downwards.
GTCAGGCCCATAGTCTGTTGGCCCGTTTGGGTTTGCTGCCCCAGGCCGAGGTGTGTGCGGCCACCCTGGCTCACGGCGAGAAACGGCAGCTTGAGGTGGCGATGGCGCTGGCTGGGAGGCCCCGATTGCTGATGTTGGACGAGCCCATGGCGGGTATGGGTTCGGGCGGCACGCTGCGCATGACGCAACTGATCCGGGAGCTCAAGCTGGAGGTCACAATCTTGTTGGTAGAGCACGACATGGACGCCGTATTCGCATTGGCCGATCGGGTTTCCGTGCTGGTCTACGGTGAGTGCATTGCCACCGGTACACCGGAACAGATCCGGCGCGACCCTCTGGTCCGGCAGGCGTACTTAGGGCAGGGCTGATGCTGCAGGTACGAGGCGTACAGACCTTTTACGGGGCCAGCCAGGCGCTGTACGGGGTTGATCTCAACATCCGTGCGGGCGAGGTGGTCACTTTGCTGGGGCGCAACGGTATGGGCAAGACCACCCTGGTGCGCAGCATTATCGGTCTGCTGCGACCGGCCCAAGGCTCGATCCGGTTCGAGGATCGCGAGCTCGTGGGGTTGCCCTCTTACGCCATCGCACGGGCTGGTGTTGGTCTGGTGCCGGAAGGGCGGCAGATATTTCCGAATCTGACGGTTCAGGAGAATCTGCTGGCCACTGCTTGCAACCGCCACGCCCGGCATGAGGGCTGGACTTTGCCCCGTGTCTACGAGCTGTTTCCGCGACTCTCGGAACGCGCGAACAATATGGGCAACCAGCTCTCGGGTGGTGAGCAGCAGATGCTGGCCATAGCCCGTGCGCTGATGACCAATCCAATGCTGCTGATCCTGGATGAAGCCACCGAGGGGCTGGCGCCGTTGATCCGCCAGGAGATCTGGTCCGTGCTGGAAGCGCTCAAAGCGGGGGGCGAGTCGATTCTGGTCATAGACAAGAATCTGGATGTGCTGCTGCGCCTGGCGGATCGACACTTCATTCTGGAGAAAGGGTTGATAGTCTGGGAGGGCAGTTCGACCGATCTGGCCGATGCCCCTGATATCCAGGCGCGTCATCTGGGTGTGTGAGGCGCTGTTGGTGGACGCTGACTGGGGTAGCTACAGTCCGACCGAGCTGGAGGCTCAGTACAATAATCGGGTCGCCGTGCCTGAGCATGTCGGTATCTTCGAGGGTTGGCGCGAAGGTAGCGCACGGACGCGGGCGGAGGTGAGTAACTGGTTAGAACTGCCGTATGGCACGGACCCGCGGCAGCGAATTGACCTGTTTCTTCCGGATGTTGCCAATGCGCCCCTGCACCTGTTTGTTCACGGGGGTTACTGGCAAAGCCTCGACAAGTCCTACTTCAGTCTGCTGGCCCCGGCCTTTTTGCGGCGGGGTATTGCGTTCGCCGCCTTGGGTTACCGTCTTTGTCCGACGGTGACACTGGGTGACCTCGTTGAGGACGTCCGTCAGGGGTGCCTGGCCCTGCGTCGTCAAGCCACACGTTTAGGCGTAGACCGCAACCGAATTCAGCTTTCCGGACATTCCGCCGGTGGACACCTGGCGACCATGCTGCTGGCGACCCGATGGCGTGACTATGGTCGCAAACTGCCCTCGACCCCGTTCCACAGTGTCCTCAGCCTGAGCGGCTTGTTTCAACTCGAACCGCTGCTCGGTTTGTCGCAGAATGCCGCCCTGCGATTGGATCGCGCGACGGCTCAAGCGCTCAGCCCGGCATTGTTGGATCCATTGAATCTGTCGCCATTGGTCCTCGCAGTGGGTGTGGACGAGAGCGCCGAGTTTTACAGGCAAAGTGCTCTGATCGAAACTGTGTGGGGCGATGCTGGCCTGACGGTGGATTACCTGAACCTGCCAGGTCGGAATCATTTCACCATCGTCGATGACCTGGGCGAAGGCGGGATATTGCTTGACCTGGCTGAGAGCCTGCTGCAATCGGATTCGGGTTGAGTGCTTGGCCCACAGGCTGTTGTTTTGAAACAACACGTTGCACCCCGGTGATCGGCCAATAGCATCCTGTGTTCGGGTCCGGTTCAGCGGGTTGCGGTGGCGTTCCAAGAGCGTTTGAGCGGATGCTGGGGCGCGCTTTAGCGGTTTCAGCCAGTATCCGGTCGCAGTTGAGCAGGAATCGACCCGGATTGTACTGAAGCGGGATCCAGTATCCATTCCGATACAATTGATTTTGGTGTACCATCGGTGACACAGAGAGGTGGAGTTTCCGCGAGGGGAGCAACTTCACCGGCGGTCATCGGAGATTCGCTGCGCCTTTTTGGCGTAATATTTGCTGCTAACGCATTCTGTAGCGCTTCTTCGATGAAACCCAGACCATCGGTATGTGACCACGAGTATGGCTAGGATTTCGAAAGGACATGGACTGACCGCAGCGGTCTCATTGCTGATGATCATTGG
>CAWAOU010000012.1:0-12332 GCA_963783675.1 uncultured Gammaproteobacteria bacterium | reverse complement strand
GGGCTGTTCAATGCTAGAGCCCCTCATATGCCAGCACCCGGTCGAGGCTTAGCGCATTGTCGTATAGGCCCAGGCTGATATTTTCTACGCCATTGAATCGCATGAGGTTGAGCGCGAAAGAGCGTAGCAATGCGAAGATACAGGGATTGCGGCGAATTTGGCTCGCATCTTCCTGGAAGCGGGTGTCGCGCACGTGATGTGTCCGGTTCTCGACACCCCAGTGGGCGCGAATCGCTTGGTTGCACTGGGCTGCGGGCAGGATCAGATCACAGAGGTAGTACGCGGTCTCATCGGAGGCTTGCCAATCCTTCAGCCGGGTATCGAATCGCTCAGTATGACGCTGCACGCGGATCAGCGTGCGGAAATGATCGTGCCACGGCTCGGTGCCCACACCCGGGGGTAGGTGCCAAACCTGGGCGGTGCGATACTCGATCCGATTGCGTTGGCCGATCTCATGGGTGTGATCTTCATCCACGAAGGGATGGCACTGGGTGTATTCGACCATCGCCTCGTGGAGCAAGGGCTGGTTGCGTTTAAGTTGGACGAGAATGTGGTTACCGGTGGCGATCACGAGCTCAGTTGTTTTTTTGGGTGTGGAGTGCATCGAGGGTGAAGAGTCGATCCGATAATCCAAGGGTTTCAATCAGTTGCCGGGCGGCGGGAATCTCATGGTTCTTGTCGCCATCCTCATCGGTGATCCACACGTGGCCGAGCACCAGGGTGGTGTCGATGGCCAGTGCGCTCAGGACCTGAGCGGCCTTGCGGTCTTCGAAGTGATCGAAGCTGCCCCGAAGGGTTTTGCCGTCCATGGCGATCCCGGCCCGTTGCGGACGATCGCCATCCAGTTCGGCCGCATGCTGACGGAAGGCAGCTTCGACTTCTTTGGCATCCAAGCCATGGAGGGCATAACGGATGGAATTGTGGGCGGGTGCGCGCTTCCAGTGCAGCCGGCACAGGTCGTTCAGCCGTTCACGGTGAGCGTCCATGAAACGCTGGATCTTTCGGTAGGAGGTGGCGCCCGAGACCACGGCTAGGACGCTAAACAGAAGGAGGTGGCCCAGGTCATACATCCGGCCTTGCGGCCGCCGGTGATCAGGGATAGCCGAGAAATGGGTGTTGAGCTGCACGGTTACCACCGTTAATCCGGTAAGTTACAGCGTAATCTTGTACTATTCTCTCAGCATTGAACAGCCCTGGGCAGTTTGAAGCTTACGACAGGGGTGGTGAAACCGTTGCTGTTGTGGAATCGGAAAAGGAAATATCGCCGAAGGTCCGGGGTTCAATATATTTGCTGTAAAAAATGAAATTTTCACAACACCGGGAGAAGTTGTTCTTGAGGGGATCACTCGCAAGACCGCAATAGAAATTGCTAAAGAGCTTGGCTACGATGTCATACAGGGTGCACTTACCCCAGAAGCGGCCCGCTCTGCTGACGAATTGTTTGCCACAAGCACTGCAGGAGGCATAATGGCGATCACAAAAATCGATGGTCAGAAAGTCTCGACAGGAAAAGTGGGGCCGATTACTCAGGAGCTGCAAGATAGATATTGGGCGTTGCACGATGATCCACGCTACGCTTATGAGATACACTACCCGGTTCGTTGAGTTTTTTCATTCTCAGCCGGCTCAACAAGGTAATCAATTTGCCCGCTGTACGCTGCGCTTCAAGCGGCCAATTATTATGTCGTTAGACAGCTCATGACTTAAAAAAGATGAACAGCTACCGGGGCATCCGCTTCTCTCCGCGCGTTAGGCGATTGGAGGAGCAATGATCAATCACCAAGGAGGATGTCACTGCGGAACAGTCCGTTTTGAAGTGCGGGCAGCGGCAATCATCAATGTATCCGAATGCAATTGCAGCATATGTTCGAAATCGGGTTATCTGGGCATGATTGTTCCTCGAGATCGATTCACTCTGAAATCCGGAGAGGAAAGCCTTACTGAGTACACGTTTGATAGTGGTGACGCGGAGCATCTATTCTGCAAGCATTGCGGGATCAAGTCGTTCTACATTCCTCGATCACACCCTGATGGTGTCAGCGTCAATGCAAGATGTCTTGATCCGTGAACGGTCGAAAAACTGAATAGCACACGGTTCGACGGGAAAAATTGGGAGCGATACTATCCGAATGGCAAAGCTGATGGATATTCGAACTAGTAAGAAGATATCGCTTAACAAACGCATGCGGTCGGGCCGAACCATTCGCTACGCTCGCGGTTTGGCCACTGGCGCGAGGCGTTAGGCGCGGAATCCGAGCGATGTCTGTCCGGTACGGAAGCGCTATACCCGCACGTGAACGGCGAACGAATTGACGAGGAATACCTATGGGCGTTTTAGTGGTAACTGGGTCTAGTCGAGGTATCGGCGCTGCGGTAGCCCGCCTCGGCGCCCACAAGGGCTGGGCGATCTGTTGTCAATTGCTCTAGTTCAGTTGATAACGCCGAGGCGGTTGCATCGGATATCCGGAATGAAGGCGGTCAAGCCATGGTCGCGGCCGCCGACGTGAGCTCGCCTACGGAAGTCGAGGAAATGTTTGAAAAGGTGAGAACAAAGTTGGGCCCAGTTACGGGATTGGTGAACAACGCAGCCGGTGAAGGAAGCCAAGGACGCGTCGAAGAATTGGACGCCAATGCGACGCGGCGACTTTTTGAAGTAAACGTTCTCGGACCATTTCTGTGCACTCAAGCTGCAGTAAAGCAGATGTCCACTCGGTTCGGAGGACAAGGCGGCGCAATTGTGAATATCTCGTCGGCCGCTGCCAAGCATGGCGGGGGTGGCCACTATGTCGACTACGCAGCCTCAAAGGACGCAATAGATACAATGACCTACGGCCATGCGGTTGAGCAGGCCGATGCAGGTATCCGGGTCAATTGCGTTCGGCCTGGAACCGTCTGGACGGAGATGAATCGCCTCTATATGGAGCGGGATCCGGGGTACGCAGAGAGGATCATCGGTAAGACGCCACTCGGGCGCGCAGCTGAAGAGGCGGAAATTGCCAACGGCGTTCTCTGGCTCCTGTCCGACGAAGCGTCCTACACAACGGGCGCAATACTCGATATTTCAGGCGGAATGGTAGCCCCGTAGTCTGACGTGAGAACTGCGCTGTCCACGTTAACACTACCAAACCAGATGTCACGACAGGTGCCAACAAGGCGCTGCAGCTGACGGCCATGGTAATTCGATAAATGGATTGGAAGATATTCTTAACAATATTTGGTGCGGTTTTCATCGCTGAGCTTGGCGATAAAACTCAGCTGGCAACTATGCTATTTGCTGCCGATAAGGAGGTCAGTAAATATACGGTATTCTTTGCTGCTTCCGCCGCGCTTATTGTCGCGTCTGCGCTGGGTGTTTTGGCGGGAACATTATTGTCAGAGTACATCAATGAAAAGTATCTCCACTATATTGCAGGCATAGGCTTCATTTGTATCGGTGCTTTCACCTTATACAATGCCTAAAACACATAACAAAACGTGCAATAGTCGCCCTTCGGGCTGGACAGCTAAAAGCCAATCAAGAAAAGGAAACCGGCGAGGCGCCCTATCCCCTGGGCCAGTTCTGCGAAGCCTCTCCTTACATGAACCTGCTGCTGTACCCAGAACCGGTCAAGTTCACCCGAAGCGAACCGCTGGACCCGGCGCGATTCCAGTATCTGGAGGGCTCGGTCCGACAGGAAAGGTCCTACCAGATCCCCGAGTTCAAGAGCCAGAACAACGCACCGCTGCTGTATATCAGCTTTGGCAGCCTGGGTGCCGGCGATACCGACCTGATGAAACGTCTGATTGCAGCCATCGGCCGGCTACCCTACCGGGCGCTGGTCAACCTGGGCGATTACGGCGACGCCTACGACGCCATGCCGGACAATGTCCATGCCGAGGCCTGGTATCCCCAGCCCTCGGTGATCGAGCAGGTCGACTGCGTGATCCACCACGGCGGCAACAACAGCTTTACCGAGTGCCTGTACTTCGGCAAACCCGCCATCATCATGCCCTACGTCTGGGACGGCCATGACAATGCAACCCGGATAGAGGAAACCGACCACGCCTTCAAACCTGGCGCACTACGACCTGCGCGGCTTGTCCGCAGCTGAGCTTGGTCGTTACGGGGCGTAGTTCGGTAGCCTAGCCAAGCGCCTGCTTTCAATCCGGAGCTGCCATTCGCCACACTGCAACGAGGCTGTCCGCTAACATCGACCCACACCTGCCGGTCGTCGGTGCGCCATCGATCGGCAGCTCTGCAGCGGAAGCGGACATTTCACCGGGCCGCCAGTACCGCTTGGCGGCTTCACCCCCCTTAGGGAGAGAGCAGATCTGCGTGCGTGTCCGTGGCATAAAGAAGAAACGCCGCAACGGCGAAGATGCGGCGCAGACAGTACGTCATCATGCATTTTGAGCTTGTGTTTTGGCCGGAGCGCCGCAACGCTCCAAGCCATATTCCCAATCACTCGTCGCCCGGATAGGGGAATTCCTGACCCAGCGCCTCTTCAGCTTCCTTGTAAACTCCCCGAAGCACCTCATCTACGCCATTCCATTTTCCGCCGATGATGAAGTCGGAGTAGATAATGTCCTCTACTGGAATACCGGTATTCTCGCTGAACTTCTCTCTGTCAGTATCGCCGCCCGGTGGTTGCGCTTCTCCCGCCATCGGTGGTGACCAAGTTGCCTCTTCAACGACCGCCATGCGGACCCGGATCTCGTCTTCTGTGATATTCCAAACCATGAAGTCTTCGGCGAGGCTCAACGGTCCGTCATAGGTGGTTCGGATCCGGTCATTAACTTCTGCCGTGGTGTCGAAATCCTTGAAGAAGTGATAGGCGACCGCCATGCGCGGCTGGATCTCGCTCATGACCTTTCCAAAGGCCTCGGGCGCCGTGTGGATCTGCGTTCCGACGAGGAGCGCGCTTTCCGGTGTGAAGCCCATTTTTGAGATCATTGTTGGAACTGCGACGAAGCACTCGTGGATCGCAAGATCGGCGTCCTTGGCGTACTCGTTGAACCATGTATTAGGGTAGGTATCCGACCCGAACACGAACTTCAGGCCGTTCCATTCCAGGCTAAAACTAACCGGGCCATCGAGTGAGTGGATCGCTGGGAAGGATCGTATCGTCACCCCATTTTCTTCGTAAACAACGGCGTTCTCGCCCTTGTAGTCGAACTCGTTTACTTCAAGGTCGTAGCCCCGGAAATCCACGAGGCCGACGCGGCCAGCGAGGTCCCATCGATAAACATTTCTTAGCGCCTCGATGGCTGCGGCCGTTCCTAGCTCCTCAGACGGACCGCTTGGCCCCCAGACGCGCAGCGGCTTTTGCCGGCCCATGAGAGCACCACCGATCCAGAGTTCGGCCAGCGATCCGAAATGGTCGGCATGGAGGTGGCCAATGAAGACCTTGTCGAGAAAGTCATAAGGAATCTGCAGCGACGAGAGCCGCTCGGCCGAACCTGAGCCGATGTCGAAAATAAACTTATCGCCATTGCCGAGTTCTACGAGGAAGCACGCCGCCGCCTGCGCCGCACGCGTCGTAGGCATACCCGTCCCGCAGGCAATGACACGCATCTCGTCCTTCGTCAGCGCCTCGGTGTTGGGATAGTAGGTGTCTCGTTCTTCGAACGGCTCGGTTGGGGAAACATCCTGCGCAAGAACATGAAAGGGCATCACGCCAAGTGCGACGATTGCGACCAAGTGCGCCAGGCGTGGCGCTCCGAGCATATTTCCGGCGATACTTGGATGTGAAGTCACAACAACCTCCATTTGGCGAACGACCTTGAGTAAGACGATAACGACAACTGGACAGCCCAGTCTAGTTTCTAGTATAGCAAAAGATCGAGCAACTGGGCGGCCTACGGGGCGCGTCTCTAAGTCGGATTGGCTGGACAAAGCAATGGAGGTCTTTGTTTCCGGCGGCATCGACGCCGTCCGGGTGGTCGACCTAGCACGACAGCTGAACATCTCAAAAAGCGGGTTCTACTGGCATTTCCGGGATCGCGCGGAATTGCTCGAGGGAATGAAGCTCTACTGGGTCGATGAGTTCAGTCGCCAGTTCATAGACGACGTCCACGCTCACGAGGGGCCGCTTCGGGAACGCCTCGTCTCACTCATTCGAGCAATCCGCGCGAAGGAAGGCGGCAAACTGGACCTCGCCTTCACGTCCTGGGCTCAGACCGATCCGAGCGTGCACGACCTTGTTGACCGCGTCAGGGACATGCGGATTGCCTTTGTCAAAGAACTGCTGTCCACAACTGGCGTCAGCGATGAAAAGCTGACCTCGCGCGCCAAGCTTTTCGTGGTCTATTTCTCGTGGTCGGAAGTGATGTTTGAGCCGAACACTTACGAACTTGTAGACGAAGATCTGAACGCGATTCTCGACATCATTGTTGGTGAAGATCGTGGCTGAAATCCCGAGGGTAAAGGACAAAGATCTTATAGACGAACCAGACGCTGCAGCGGATGCTGGGACCGGCGGCCCTGAGCTCAACGTCAATCGTCTTCTTCATGTCTTCTTTTGGTCGTGAACGGTCAGTCCGGGTAGCGGGCGGCTGATCCGTCCCCCGACGGACCGTTCCCGGCCAACTGCGGCCGCTCGGCATGCCCCTATCGACCGGCAGCTTGATGCTGGAGGACTAAACCGCTCGCGCGGTATTTGGTGCCGGGGTTCGAGGGTGTCGGCGCCTTAGGGTTTGTGCCTGTTTCCTATGTTGAAGATTGAGGCATTTCGCCTCGCTTGACATCAGGAGCACGGCCATGACCCAAGCCAATCAAACGATCAGCCCGTTGCGCCAGCGCATGATCGATGACATGACGTTGCGCAAGCTCTCTCCCAAGACGCAGCTCGGCTATATCCGGGCGGTCAAGAACCTCACCCGGTTTTTTGGCCATTCGCCCGACACGGCCACAGCGGAAGACCTGCGCCGCTATCCAGTTGCACCTGGTCGCCAACGGGATCTCCAGCATCACGCTCAACGTGACGATCACGGGACTGCGGTTTTTCTTCGAGGTCACGCTGGATCGCCCCGAGGCGATGGCCAAGATGAGCAGTGTTCGCGTGCCGCATAAGCTGCCGGTGGTGCTGAGCCGAGAGGAGGTGGCACGCCTGATCGGGTGCGCCGGCAACCTCAAGTACCAGGCTGCGCTCTCGACCGCCTATGGCGCCGGACTGCGGGCCAGTGAGGTGGTCGGTCTCAAGGTCGGTGACATCGACAGCCAGCGCATGACCCTGCGTGTCGAGCAGGGCAAGGGCCGTAAGGATCGCTACGCGATGCTCTCGCCGGTGTTGCTGGAACGTCTGCGCGTCTGGTGGCGCAGCGCCCGTGCGCAAGGCAAGATGCTCGACGGCGGCTGGTTGTTCCCCGGACAGAATCCGATCGATCCACTGAGCACCCGCCAGCTCAACCGCGCCGTGCATGCCGCGGCGACCGCGGCCGAGATCGACAAGCGCGTTTCGATGCACACCCTTCGTCACTATGTAGCCTCCCGGACTATGTAGGGTACTTCCTTTTGACCCCTCGTTTTCCGCTGAACGCAGACGATAAAGGCGACATAGTTTTGGCTCCTTCCATCAACCCCGTACAGGGGAGGGAGTCCGCCGTGAAGTACGTTATCAACGATCACTTGGTGTTATCGCGAGTGCCGGAAGGTCCTCTGGCGACATATCTAGGCCCTTTCGCGGAGTCATTGAGTCAGCAGGGATACAGCCAGCGCTACATTCATCGTCAGGTCATGCTCGCAGCGTGCTTTAGCCGATGGATCAAACATCAGGAAGTTCAACCCAATCACATCATCTCCGAACATCCGGCGTGATATTTGGGATTTCGGTATCGGCGGCGGCGACCGAGGCAGGGCGATCGGGCCGTGCTCGATCATTTCCTCGCGTTTCTCCGTTGTGAGAGGGTGATTCCCGCTGAAGAGGTACCCACACGGCCGCTCACTGCGGTGGAACAGTGCGTCCAAGCCGATGAGCAATATCTACGCGAGGAGCGCGTTCTGGCACAAGCGACGATTGTAAACTACGGGCCGTTTATTGCTCGGTTCCTCAAAGAGCGCTTCGGCGCCGGGCCCGTCAAGCTGTCGAGTCTCGGTGCGGCAGATGTGGTCCGGTTTGTTCAACAACAGGCGCGCCATCTACATTTGAAGCGGGCGAAGTTGCTGACAAGCGCGCTGCGCTCGTTCTTGCAGTACGCACGCTACCGCGGCGAGATCGAATTAGATTTGGCCACTGCCGTGCCGTGCGTGGCGAACTGGTCGAGGCCCTCGATTCCCCGAGGGATTGCACCCGATCAAGTACGCCGACTGCTGAGTCAAATCGATCGCCGCACTGCCGTGGGGCGACGCGACTACGCAATCCTGCTGCTGCTCGCCCGTCTGGGTCTGCGTTCAGGCGAAGTCGCCTTCCTGGAGCTCGAAGACATCGACTGGGAAGACGGATGTTTGAGCGTACACGGAAGAGTGGTCGCCGGACCCAACTACCCTTACCCACGGACGTCGGCGACGCGATCGTGGACTATCTGCGCCATGGACGGCCCGCTCCACCAGTCGTCGGGTATTCTTGCGCGCGAGAGCGCCCGTTCGCGGCTCCCTGACTCAGTGTGCGGTCGGAACGATTGTTCGCCATGCCATCCTGCGTGCCGGTATCGAGGCGCCCACCACTGGGGCCCACCAGTTTCGCCATGCACTGGCCACGCAGATGTTACGTCAAGGTGCCTCCCTGGCGCGAGATCGGCGAACTGCTGGGCACAAGAGCCCCGAGACGACAAAGATCTACGCCAAGGTCGATCTCGATGCATTGCGCACACTCGCCCTGCCGTGGCCGGGAGGTGGGCGATGAATGCCCTTCGACAAGCCGTCCAGGAGTACCTGGCCATGCGGCGCAGTCTCGGATTCAAGCTGCAGCGCGTGGGTCCAGAGCTGCTTGACTTCGTCAGTTTCCTGGAACAACGCGACGCCTCCTATATCACGCTGCGATTGGCACTGGCCTGGGCCAAACAATCCGCCGGTGGTGGACAATCCGATGCACGGGCAGCACAGCGGTTGAGCTTCGTGCGTCTGTTTGCGCGCTATCGACGTGCCAGTGATCCGCGCACTGAGATTCCCCCCGCGGGATTGTTGCCGTTCCGGCCCCAGCGCGCGCGGCCCTACCTGTACTCCGAGAAGGAGATTGAGCAGCTATTGCATGCCGCGCTCCATCGGCCGCTCTCACCACGCCACCGTAAACGATGCGCATTACTGCCGTGGGTTTATTATGGTTTGTTCGGGCTGCTCAGCGTTACCGGTTTACGGCTCGGTGAGGCCCGCAATCTCAGGCTTGAAGACGTCGATCTAAAGGCTCGGGTGTTAACGATCCGAGGCGCGAAGTTCGGTAAGGATCGACTGGTGCCCCTGCATCCCTCGACCTGCAAAGTGCTCGCCGACTACATCGCTCGACGCCAGCGCCATTGGGCAGGACGACCTGTATCCTCGTATTTGTTCATCTCCAGTTGGGGCAATCGACTCGATAATGCCCAGGTTCACCGCGCGTTCTATGCCGCCTCCCGAGAGATCGGTCTGCGTGGCGCTTCCGATAGCCATGGCCCGCGTCTGCACGATCTGAGGCATCGATTCGCAACCACCACATTGGTCAACTGGTACCGCGCCAATCAAGCACCGGAGCGCTGCTTGCCCGTGTTGAGCGCATTCCTCGGTCACGTACACGTGTCCGACACACAATGGTACTTGAACGCCTCACCGGAGCTGATGCGCGAGGCGATGTCGCGGCTCGAACGGCACTGGGAGCAGCGGCCATGACGGGCGCCACCTGCCTGGCTCCGCTTCTGGAGCGCTTCTTCACGCAGCGTCTGATGCAAGAGCGCAAGGTCAGTCCGCACACGATCAGCTCCTACCGCGACACCTTCCGCCTGTTTCTCAAGTTCGCGCACAAGCGTCTGCGCAAGTCCCCTTCCGAACTGGTGTTTGAGCAGATCGATGCGCCGCTGATCGTGGCATTTCTCGACCATCTAGAGAAGCACCGCGGGCTGAGCGTTCGTAGCCGGAATCTGCGCCTCACCGCGATTCGCTCGTTCTTTCGCTACCTTGCCTTTGAACTCCCGGCTCACTCGGCCCAAATCCAGCGCGTGCTTGCCATTCCCAGCAAGCGTTTCACCCGCACCTTGGTGCGCTTCCTGACACGCGCAGAAGTCGATGCGTTGCTCGCTGCGCCCGATCGGCATACCTGGTTCGGACGGCGCGACCACGCCTTCATCCTGATGGCGGTGCAAACCGGTCTGCGTCTGTCTGAGATCACCGGGGTGACACGCGATGATCTTGTAATCGGAACGGGAGCGCATGTTCGGGTGATCGGCAAAGGCCGTAAGGAGCGCTGCACGCCGCTGGCGAAGCCAACGGTCGCCGTACTCAAGGAATGGTTGCGTGCCCCTCCTAAGGGCGATGGCGGCTCGCTATTTCCGAACGTCAAGGGCGAGCGTCTGAGTGTTCATGGGGTGAAATACATGCTCAACAAGCATGCAGCGACCGCAGCCAAATCGTGTCCTTCGCTTAAAGACAAGCGCGTCACCGTCCATCTGCTTCGACACACCATGGCCCTAGAGATGTTGCAGGCAAGCGTGGACCTCGCCGTCATCGCTCTCTGGTTAGGTCATGAAAGCGTTGAGACCACGCACATCTATCTCGAAGCCACCCTTGCCATGAAAGAGCAAGCATTAGCGAAAGTGACACCGTTGCACGGAAGGCCGGCGGGACGCTTTCGAGCGGATGACCGGCTATTGAGCTTCCTCAACAGCCTGTAGCGCAGGGAAAACTACGCAGTGTGGCTGGTCGTGTCTGTGAATCATGCAATCGGAATTTCCTAAGCGTTCCACGGAACCGTCCATGCCACCCTACATAGTCCGGGAGGCTACATAGTGGCGACTATGTAGCCGGCTACATAGTCGACACAGCTACGCGACCCACCTGCTCGAGCAGAAGGTCGACATCCGCGTGATCCAGGTCCTGCTCGGGCACAAGAAGCTCGAGACCACCGCGCTGTATGCCCAGGTCGCCACGGCGGTTCTACGCGAGGTGGTCAGTCCCTTGGAGGGGTTGCGGCTCCTCGTAGGCCACGGCCGTGGCGCGTCCGCGCCCTGGAAGTCGCCGATATCTTCCGTGCGCACGGGCCGGCTGGCGCCAGGCGCAGCGCCGGGCATCTGAGCCTGGGGCAACTCAAGGTCTTGTCGGCCATCGAACGCTGCCGCAGCGCGGCGCTGGGCGGGCATGTCTTGCGCTGCCCGGCCTGCGACATACCCAGATCGCCTACAACTCCTGCCGCAACCGGCATTGCCCCAAGTGCCAGGGCAATGCCGCTCGGCGCTGGCTCGATGCCCGCCAGGCCGATCTGTTGCCCGTTGACGTACTACCATGTGGTCTTCACGCTGCCCGCACCGATCGCGAGATCGCCTACAGGAACAAGGCCGTGATCTATGGCCTGTTGTTCGAGGTCGCGGCCGAGACGCTGCGCACCATCGCCGCCGACCCCAGGCACCTGGGCGCGCAGATCGGCGCCACCCTGGTGCTGCACACCTGGGGCTCGGCCATCACGCACCACCCGCACGTACACGGCATCGTGCCCGGCGGTGGTCTGTCGCTGGATGGCGACGCTGGGTCGCTTGCCGACCCGGCTTCTTCCTGCCGGTGCGCGTGCTCTCCCGGCTGTTCCGGCGGCTGTTTCTGGAGCACTGAGAGCGGACCATCGGGCAGGCCACTGCGGTTCTTCTGCGAACAAGCCGCGCTGACAGACCGAAGCCTTTGCCGATGGCTCGCACCGCTGCGACGGTGCGAATGGGTGGTCTATGCCAAGCGACCGTTTGCCGGACCGGCGCCGTGCTGGCCTACCTCTCGCGCTACACGCACCGGGTCGCGATCTCCAACTGCCGCCTGATGGCCATCGGACGAACGCGGGGTGACGTTTCGCTGGAAGGACTACCGGGACAAAGGCACGACCAGACGGCCACAAGACGATGACGCTCACGCCCGAGGAGTTCATGCGCCGCTTCCTGCTGCATGTGCTGCCCACCCGGCTTTATGCAGAGTAGAGGGTTATGCGGAGTTGCGCAGTCCGGAGCCGCTCCCGGTAGCCGAACCGGCTCCGAGTACTCCGCATAATCAGCTCCGTTGTAGTGATGCAATCAGTTTGTCGGGTACTGTGAATCGCCCCCGTTTTAGGGCCGGCGGAGTGATGGCCTCGATTGCCTCGAGCTTGTCGGTCGGATCGGCGCGCAGATACACCTCGGTCGTTTGCATGTCCGCGTGGCCCAACCACAACGAGACCTTCCGCAGGTCTCCGGTGGCCTGCAGGATCATCATCGCGCAG
>CAWAOU010000011.1:0-56383 GCA_963783675.1 uncultured Gammaproteobacteria bacterium | reverse complement strand
CAAAAAGAGACCACGAGGCCGAGTTCGAGGACGCCTGGTTTGACAATGCCTTGATCTGTACTATTCATTATTGATGGGTAAAAAATGAAAACCAGCGGTATCAATTGCGCCAGTCGGCAGTGGTTTTTAAGAACCGAAGGCGCGTTATAAGTGCCCGCTTAATGGGTCATATAAAATTCAAGATGGGCAAAACATGGAAATACGAAACGATTACATTTCACTCGCCGCATCTGCGCTGGCTTTGGCGTTACGACTCCGGCGTACACCGCTGGTTATAACGGGGTTATACGTTCGAATGTCGCGTTCAACAATGGCAGTGCGGAGCAGACAGAGAATAGCCAGAGGGCGGGATGCAGGTCGCGTATCAAATCCAGTTGGAGGGCGGCGATCTCGACGGTTGTACGCTCGACATCGTGGAATCGCTTTTTGGTCGAGATGAGGGTGCCTGGGGTATCTTCGACATAGAAGGTCAGGTGTCCTGCTCAACGGCGACTTCTCTTATACCTCGTCTGGTGCTTGGGATGGCAACGGGTTTCACGCATCAGGGCGACATCACCGGTGGCAGCGGCGATTACGAGGACGCATCGGACGCGCCTCAACTCGGAGGCTTCGCCAAACCAGCGGATGACGGCACTCTGGACATCGGCTACGAATTCGTTCGGTCGTCTGAGTACACGTAGCTAAGCACCCCCGAATCCGCAAGGGGCATCCAGCTTATGTTGTGCCGAACCCCACTTCCTCCACGGGCAACTCTTTGGCGGTAGTGGGGCGCCGGAGGGCCGCAGTACAACTGTTATGAAGCCGAGGTGTGTGCGCGGTAGAAAGGGCGCGGTCTGCGGCACAGCACCTCGCCTTATTCATTTCTGCCGCGTGTAGCTCCTGAGGAGCGACCACGTTGAAGACATCGCGCTATCGCGGAAGGAACATTGTGGCGCATAGGTGTACAAAGGCGGCTGTGCTGGGTGAGAGGCCGATAAGACATTGGTGTGCTAGCACCCGACTAGGAGCGTGGCCCGGACTGTAATCGGCGTTAATCGCTGATGGCACGGCTTGCCGTGACCTCGCATGAAAGAGTGGATCTTCGCCGCAGTTCCCCCAGCACAACCGTAATTGGAATGTTGGAGGAAAATGCGATGGGTCGCAAACGTGGAAATCAACGACGCCTTGAGATTGTGCATCCGGACTGTGCGGGGATCGATATCGGCAAACGCCGCGTGTACGTAGCTGTCGGTCCCGAACGCAGTGAAGAATCGGTGCGCAATTTTGGCACTTTCACCGACGAGTATGAAGCCTTGGCCCAGTGGCTTGACGAGTGTCGGGTGCGCATCGTGGCGATGGAGTCGACGGGGGTGTACTGGATCGCGTTGTACGAATTGTTGGAACGACGCGGTTTTGAAGTGCATCTGGTCAATCCACGTGCGACTAAGCAGGTCAGTGGTCGCAAAAGCGATGTGCTGGACTGCGAGTGGTTATGGCAATTGATGAGCTACGGCCTGCTCAAGGGGGCATTCAGGCCGCCGGATGAGGTGTGTGTGCTGCGTATTTATGCACGTGAACGCGCGCGGCTCGTGCGCGATGTCTCGCGCAGCGTTCAGCATATTCAAAAGGCACTGACGCAGATGAACGTGCAACTGGACACCGTGCTCAGTGACATTATGGGCATGACCGGTCAGCGCATCGTGCGGGCCATCGTCGACGGTGAACGAGATGGGGCGGTATTGGCGCGCCACCGTGACCGGCGGGTCAAAGCAGACCAGGCCACCATCGCGCGCAGCCTGCGCGGTAACTGGCGTGAAGAGCATTTGTTTTCGCTCAGCCAGGCGCTGGAGCGCTATGACTTCCTGCAAGCACAGCTGCACAGGTGTGAGCAACGCATCGGTAGCACGCTGCAAACGCTGGATGGCGCCCATGAGTTGGCCGAACAGCCGCTGGCCGTGCCCGCACGTAATGCAGGCGAACGCACTCTGCAACTGGCCCTGCGTCAAGTGTTGGGCGTGGACCTGACCGCCATCCCCACCATCGGTGTGGAAACCGCGTTAGTGCTCGCTTCCGAGATCGGTCCCGACCTGTCGCGCTTCCCTAATTGCGAGCACTTTTGCTCGTGGCTGACCTTGGCGCCGGGAACGCGCATCAGCGGCGACAAGAATTTAGGCGGGCCACCGCAACGGCGTGTCAATCGCGCCGGCCAAGCGTTGCGCGTCGCCGCGTCCACGGCGCGCACCAGCCAATCGTTCATTGGTGCATCGCATCGCGCGCGACTGGCGCGTCTGGACACCCCACGTGCCATCAAAGCGACCGCGCACCAACTGGCGCGCCTGATCTACGCGATGCTGACTCGCGGTGAGGATTACGTTGAGCGCGGCATGGCCGCCTTCGAAGCCGAACGCGAAGGGCGCCGACTCCGTGCCCTACAGCGCAAGGCTCATCAACTGGGGTTTCAACTCGTACAAACAGACCCAGAATTAACAAACGAAAAATCAGTGGCTTAGTTTATGTTCCATGAAAGTCTGTCGGATTTAACGCTGTTCGGCTGCAAATCCACGGATGGCGATCAACTCACCTTATCGCGCTCGTTAAATAGCCCTGCTATTCGCCTCGCCCGATAAACTGATTTGATTCGCCCCCGATGAATTTTCGCTTCGAACGGTTCAATCCGACAGACTCCTAGCCCGGATCGTGCGGCTGGGGTTCCTCCCCGAGTTCCTCTCCAGCACGATGCTCGTCGGCTTTCTGAGCGGCGTCGGCATGCAGGTCCCTTCGGGCAGATCGGTGGCTCAATAAAGGTTTCGGCCTAAGATCCCGGGAGCCCTGTCCGCCGTGATCGGCGCCATGGCCTTCAGTTGGGCACTGAACCTGAAGTCCCGCGGCGTCTATGCAGCCTGCGGCTCCGCAGCGATACTGAAGTTTCCGGTCCCGATGATGACGTCACTACCGGCCATGGCTGGGTCAGTGCGCATTGGGGAAGAAAACTTCGCTGAGCAAAGCCTCTCTGTTGCCAGGCCCAAATGTAAGAAAACTAAAATTTGTTTCTTTAATGAAAGAATTCTGTCTTAATGACTGAGTCACATTTGGAGAGTCATCTTGGACAGCTCGGTAAGGGAACGGCTAACGCAAGGACTGGCCTCGGCGTCGCGGGCCGAGAAGGCCATTGCAACCTACATGCTGGCCCGCCTGAGCACTGTTCCGTTCGAGACAGCCGCCAGCCTCGCCGCTAAAGTGGAGGTCAGCGAACCCACTGTCGGCCGCTTCTGCCGCTCGCTCGGCTACGCAAGCTTCAAGGATCTCAAGAACCACCTGAAACAGGATCTCGGCGAGAAGCCCTGGCTGATCAGCGATCGTCTCGCCGAGTTCCAGTCGAGAGCCGCCGACGCCAACAGCCATCTCCAACGCAGCCTGGCGCTGGAAATCGAGGCCGTAGTCGCCGTCTACGAACTGGCACACACCGCGGAATGGGCACGCGTCGTTCGACGGCTGGCCTCAGTGTCGGCGGTGTACGTCACAGGATTCCAGGCTGAGCGCGGCATGGCGGCTATCCTGGTGCATCAGTTGCAGTATCTGCGAGATGGCGTTCGTCTGCTGGATCTGACTGCCGGCTGTTTCACTGAACTGCTGGCGAGCAATACCCGTGAATCCGCGCTCATCGTCTTCGCGGCGCGACCCTATTCCCGTATGACGCGGCTTCTGGCCCAGGATGCGCGCGATGCCGGCATTCCGGTCACCCTGATCACCGATCCCTTCTGCGACTGGGGCCACGAGCTGGCTGACGAGATGCTGGTCGTACCGACCGAGTTCAGCCATTTCTGGGAGTCCACCGCGCAGATGGCCAGCCTGGCCAATCTGCTGGTGAACGACGTGCTTATCGAGCGCGGACCACGCGTGGAGCAGCGCATGGACGAGCTCACACGACTGTACAGCCGTTATACCGGGTTTGTCGGCGATGCCGAAGGGCCCGTGACCGGGATCGGAAAGTCGTAGAAAACCCGGCAGCCCGCCCTTCGCGTCTGTCTCCCTGCCCACGCCTCCCTGCTCCCGATCCGCCCACCATCACGAGGAACAAAGTCATGCACCATTCCACAACCGGGGTGAGAACCGTCATCCCTGCCCTCACCGGGCTTTGTATGCTGGCCGCGGCATCGTTGCCTGCCGTGGCGCAGGAAGCCACCTTCGCCCTGACATCCAGCGACGTTGGCGCACCGAGCTACAACCCGATCAAGGGCACCCAACTGAACTCTGCCACTTCACTCATCTTTGATCGCCTGGTGATCCAGGACGCCGACCAGAGCTTCCATGGGCAACTCGCTACCGAGTGGGAGTCGTCGGAAGATGGCATGTCGTGGACCTTCAAGCTGCGACCCGATGTGCGCTTTCACGATGGCGAGCCGTTCAATGCCGAGACCATCAAATGGTGGGTAGCCCAGTATGCCGGCACCGAGAACGCGTTCATGACCGCCGCCATCGAGACGGTCGAGATTGTCGACGACTTGACGGTTCGCTTTCTGATGAACGCGCCCGATCCTAATCTGCTGTCGAACATGTCGTCGATCTTCATGAGTGTGCCATCGCCAAAAGCCTATGAATCACTGGGCGATAACTTCGGTGTGACCGAAGCTGTTGGCAGTGGCCCCTACAAGCTCGACAGTTTCACGATCGGCCAGGAAACCATACTGGCCCGCAACGAGGATTACACCGCAGCCTCCGATCTGTCGGAAAATCAGGGACCAGCGCAGTTCGAAACCTTGACGATTCGCGAGATCGCCGAAGACTCCACCGCCTTTCTCGAGCTCAAGACCGGTGGTGTGGATCTGCTGTTCACGGTACCCACCGACTTTCTGCCGCGCATGCAGGAGGAGTCGGGCACCACGGTAATCACCCTGCCGGGCACCGATCTTTTCTACATTCCCATCAATACCAGTGTGGCACCGTTCACCGACATCAGGGTGCGCGAGGCGGTTGCCTTTGCAATCAATCAACAGGAGATTCTTGACAACCTGTTTGGTGGGATCGGTGCTGTGGGCAAGAATTTTCTGATCAGCTCGCTGCTCGAATCCGAGGTAGATCCCGAGCTGAACGTCAGCTATGACCCAGAGCGCTCCAAGGCACTGCTCGACGACGCCGGCTGGATCGTGGGCGATGACGGGATTCGCTCGAAGGACGGTGTGCCGCTGCAGGTCGCCCTTTGGACCCAGAACGGGACGGAATACAAGCGCGTAACCGAAGTCGTGCAGGCACAGCTCAAAGCGATCGGCATGCAGGCAGACATGACGGTGCTCGATGCGGCGTCGATCAATGACCAGTACCGCAAGGGCAACGAACATCAATTGGCTGTTCGCAGCTACGACTGGGCCAACGCCGACATTCTCGACTGGTTCTTCAGCGGAGAGCGTCTGGGCTATCCGAACGTCTCGATGTGGAACGATCCCAAGGCTGAGGCGCTGAATCGACACGGCAATGAAGGAATCAAAAACCTGGGAAGAGCGGGTCGATAACTTCACGGCCTACCACGAGTACGTGCTCTCGCAGTACGTGTTTGCACCGATCTACGAGCCGGTACAGAACTTCGCCTACAACAACGCGCGGCTGTCGGTGCCCGATACGGTGCATGGTACGCGCTTGCAGAGTCAGACGATTCTCGACATGGCGCCGCTGTGACGCCCTTGCCGCAAGCCTGACACACCACAACGGGGGGAACCGGACATGTTGCGTTTCGCGATCAAGCGATTGCTGATGCTCATTCCGGTTTTTCTTGTGGTCTCACTCATGATCTTCATGATCGTGCACCTGGTGCCGGGCGATCCGATCGACAATCTGCTGCGCGTCAACTCGACGGCCGAGCAGAAGGCGGCACTGACCGCGCAATACGGCCTCGACAAGCCCCTGATTGTCCAGTACGGCATCTGGCTCGCGCACCTGTTCCAGGGCGATCTCGGCCAGGCGATCGTACTGCGCCGACCGGTCGTCGGAACTGATCGCGCAGAATCTGCCGCACAGCCTGATACTCGGCTCCCTGGCCCTGCTGTTCTCGACCGTGGTGGGGATCGCCACCGGTGCGCTGGCTGCAATCTACCAGGGCAGCTGGATCGATCGCACGGTCATGAGCGTGATACTCCTTGGTTCGACCGTGCCCGGGTTCTGGCTGGGCCTGTTGCTGATCATGCTGTTTCGCGGTTCAGCTCGGCTGGTTTCCGGTGTCGGGCGCCCGCAGCTGGTCGGCCCTGGTACTGCCGGTCGCTGACCATCGGACTCGGCGGGGTTGCTCTGGTTTCGCGGGTGACGCGTGTCGCGATGATGGAGATCGCGCGCAAAGACTTCGTGCTGATGCTGCACGCCAAGGGCCTGCCGAGCCGGCGGATCCAGCTTCGGCACATCCTGCGCCACGCCCTGCTCCCGGTTGTCACGATTCTCAGCCTGCGCATCGGCTGGATACTCGGCGGAGCCGTGACGATCGAGTATGTGTTCGCCCGCCCCGGTCTCGGTTCCCTGTTGATCAATTCGCTGAATCAGCGTGATTACCCGGTGGTTCAGGGGTGTCTGCTGATGCTGGCGGTCGCCGTGATGCTCGGCACCCTGATCGGCGACATGGTACAGGCGGCAATGGACCCGAGGATCCGGGAGAGCGTGGAATGATCTCGCAGAGCCTGGCTACCCTGAAGAGCATTCTGCGTACGCCACGTGGCGGCCTCTCCGCTGCCGTTCTGCTACTGATGATCGGCTGTGCGCTTTTCGCGCCACTGATTGCGCCCTACGCCTACGACATACAGGACCTGCCAAACAGCAACCTTGCCCCTTCGTCAGCCCACTGGCTGGGTACCGACGAGTTCGGCCGCGATCTGCTCTCGCGCATTGTGTACGGTGCCCGTACTTCTCTGAGCGTGGCCCTGACGGCCATCTGTTTGTCGGTGGCTGCCGGCATGACGCTGGGGGCAATGGCCGGCTACTTTGGTGGTGTGTTCGATCGCATCGTGACCGCCGTAGTCGATCTCACCTGGTCGTTTCCGGAGATCCTGATTGCGCTGATCCTGATCGCGATTATCGGACCCGGTCTGTACAGTACGACGATCGCCATCAGTCTGGCGTATCTCGCGCAGTTCACACGGCTTACGCGAGCCCAGATCCTGGCGTTGAAATCTGAAACCTATGTGGAGGTCACGCACAACCTCGGCGCCGGACACTTCCACATCATCTTCCGTCACCTGCTGCCCAATGCACTGACGCCGGTCATCGTCGCCGGCATGCTGGCGACCGGAGACGCGATCATTCTGGAGGCCACGCTGGGTTTCTTCGGCCTGGGCGCACAACCGCCGACCGCCAGCTGGGGCGCCATGATGAGCAGTGGTACGGCGCAGATCTTCCTCGCCCCATGGATCATCATATTTCCCGGCATTGCCATCGCCCTGAGCGTTATCGCGATCAACCTGTTCGGCGATTCCCTGATCGAGGCACTCGACATTCGCAGTCGGCTGCGGGCGCACTGACATGCGCCGACGTGCCCAGACATCAACGACACGTGATCAACACCATGCCCTTGCTTAGCGTCGACAACATGAATGTAAGTATCGGCGCCCTGATGCCTTTGAACGGTATCTCGCTGACGCTTGATCGTGGCGAGATCCTCGGCATTGTCGGGGAATCCGGCTCGGGCAAGTCACTGACGGCGATGGGCGTACTGGGTTTGTTGCCACTGATCGGTGGACATATCGAAAGCGGTTCAGTGATGTTCGACGGTCAGGAACTGGTGGGGCTGCCCGAAGGCAAGTTTCGACGCCTGCGAGGCAAACGCATCGCCCTGATCAGCCAGAACCCGATGACCTCATTGGACCCGATCGTTCGGATCGGCGAGCAGATAGATCAGGTGTCAGTGTTGCATCTCGAGATGTCCGCCAGTGCCGCACGCGAGCGCAGCATCGACATGCTCAACCAGCTGCGCATCCCGGACGCAGAAACAGTGCACCGCAACTATCCACACCAACTATCCGGTGGCATGAAGCAGCGTATCGTCATTGCCATGGCGCTGGCCGCGGATCCCGACCTCATCATTGCCGACGAGCCAACCACTGCACTGGACGTGACCATCCAGGCGCAGATTATCCAGACACTGGTGGCCCTGGTGGCCGATCGGCAGCTGGCCCTGATGCTGATCACCCACGATATGGGCGTCGTGGCCCAGGCCTGCGATCGCGTGATGGTGATGTATGCAGGGCGTATCGCGGAGAGCAACACAGTCGATGCCATCTTCCATACGCCAAAGCATCCCTACACACGTGCCTTGATCGGTTGCATACCGCGACGTGATCAGATACGCGGTTCGCTCAAAGGCATCCCTGGCACGGTGCCGGGCGTGAAATCGTATCCGCCCGGCTGTCGCTACCACCCGCGTTGCGCAATCGCAAAAGCCGACTGCGCCGTCACGATACCGGCACTCGAGGTCAAAGGCGGGACGATGGTGGCCTGCCACCACAGCCAGGAGATGCCTCGATGACTGACAATGCGGCACTGGTTGAGCTCAGATCCCTGACCCGGGAATTCAGCAGCCAGGCGTCTCTGTTCGGCAAGCGCCGCGTGATGCGGGCGGTCAACGAGGTATCGTTGGAAGTCCCTCGCGGTCAGGTCACCGGGGTGGTCGGTGAATCAGGCTGTGGGAAGTCCACACTGGCACGCTTGGTTTTGCGACTGATCGAAGTCTCATCGGGATCGGTGCACTTCGACGGTGTGAACCTCGCCGAGCTCTCGCGCCCCGCCTTACGAAAGTTGCGTCAGCAGATGCAGATGGTGTTTCAGGATCCGTATTCTGCGATCGATCCGCGGTACACTGTGCAGCGAGCCATCCTCGAGCCTTTCAAGGTACAGAAGAATTCACTCGACACCGAAAACACCGGCGCTCGTGTCGATGAATTGCTCGACCAGGTCGGCCTGAGTCACAGCATGGCCACCAGCTACCCTCACCAGTTGTCCGGTGGGCAGAAACAGCGGGTCGGCATCGCTCGGGCGCTGGCTCTCAAGCCGTCGTTCCTGGTGCTCGACGAACCGACCGCGGCGCTGGATGTGTCCATTCAGGCTCAGATCATCGAGCTGCTGGCGGATCTGCAGGCCGAATTGGGCCTGACCTATCTGTTCATCTCGCACGATCTCGGTCTGGTGCGCTACTTCTGCGATCAGGTGGTGGTGATGTACCTCGGGCGCGTGGTCGAAATACTGGACAGCGACAACGCCGAACCGCGCCATCACTACACCCATGCACTGATGGACAGCAATTTCGAACCGGATCCGGAACAGCGCAAGGTCGTCACCCTGTTGAAGGGCGAGATTCCGAGCCCGTTTGATCCCTTGCCAGGTTGTGCTTTCGCCGCTCGTTGCCCGGCCGCCAGCGAGCTGTGTTACACCACCCGGCCACCGTTGGAAACCGCCGGGCCGATGTTGGCAGTGGCCTGTCACCATCCGCGACACTGAAGCAACCACATGAGACGTGTGCTTCAGTAGCCAGACTAAGTCGTCGACGAATCAATCGACCTCCAGGTCGATGCTGCGCGCGTGGCAACCAAGCTCCGGGGACGCCTGGAGTTCATCGGCTTGTGCCAACCGCACTTCTTGCCCCCGCCCAGGCCATCAAGCTCGCCTCCGGATATCAGGTCCCGTTTGCCGAGCAAGTGAAGGCCGAAATCGGCCTGCCGACGATCGCCGTCGGTCTGATCACGGAACCCGAACAGGCCGATGAGATCATCGCCAAAGGGCAGGCGGAAGCCGTAGCGCTTGCGCGCGCCGTCCTCCACGACCCGCGCTGGGCGTGGCCCGCAGCCGCCAAGTTCGAGGCGCAAGTGAGCGCGCCGAAGCAGTATTGGCGCTGCCAGCCGCGAGAGTTTAGATCGCTGTTTAGAGTGGTGACGACCGGGCAGCGGTAAGGGACAATGCCGGCATGCACCAGGCCCTGACACTTCATCCGGACTCTCAATGTACGGCAGCAGCAAGGATCGAAGTGGAAGTCGCGCGTCCACGGCCCGGCGGTTTGGTCCTGTGCTATATCGTGACCGGGAAGATGGGGCATCTGCGCATGCCAACCGTGACCACTCCGACACGCACTGATCAGCTTTGGCGGCACACCTGCTTCGAGGCCTTCGTCCGTGCATCCCCGAACGCCGCCTATTACGAATTCAACTTCGCGCCCTCAACACAATGGGCGGCCTATGAGTTCGGCGGCTACCGCGACGGAATGCGGGTCGCAAGCGAGATCAGCACCCCCGGCTTCGCAGTAAACTCGAGCGGCGATTGCTACCGATTGCGGGTCGCGGCGGAGCTGGATCGGTTGCCGGGCCTGCCAGAGGATGCGGTATGGCGTCTCGGCCTTTCGGCTGTGATCGAGGAGACCAGCGGTCGTAAGTCGTACTGGGCGTTGGCCCATCCACCGGGCAAGGCGGACTTTCATCAACCGGATTGCTTTGCGCTCCAACTTCCAGCACCGTAACCACCATGAAATTCGGCCTCGACCGGCTTCTCGCCGAACCCACGTTACGCGCGCCGCTTGAGGGTAGGCGTGTCGCCTTGCTTGCGAACCCTGCCTCGGTCACCCACGACCTGCGGCATTCCCTTGACGGACTGGCCTCGTGCAGTGACATCAAACTCACCGCCGCCTTCGGTCCGCAACATGGCCTTCGCGGCGACAAGCAGGACAACATGATCGAGTCGCCGGACTACAACGATCCGGTGCATGGCATCCCGGTCTTCAGTCTGTATGGAGAGGTGCGCAGGCCGACCGACGCGATGATGGACACCTTCGACGTCGTTCTCGTCGACCTGCAGGATCTGGGTTGCCGTGTCTATACGTTCGTCACCACCCTGCGCTACGTCCTCGAAGCAGCGGCCAAACATCGCAAGGCGGTGTGGGTGTTGGATCGCCCCAATCCCGTCGGCCGTCCCGTCGAGGGCTTGCGGCTGCAAACCGGGTGTGAGAGCTTCGTCGGCGCCGGAGCGATGCCGATGCGCCACGGGCTGACCCTCGGCGAGCTGGGATCGTGGTTCATCGAAGACCCTCACGCTCGACGTCGAATACCGCGTCATCGAGATGCAAGGCTGGCAACCCGACGCGGCGCCGGGATACGGCTGGCCACTCGGCGAGCGGATTTGGATCAACCCCAGTCCCAACGCGTCGAACTTGACGATGGCGCGTGCCTATGCAGGCACGGTGATGCTCGAGGGCACCACGCTGTCCGAGGGCCGCGGCACCACCCGGCCGCTCGAACTGTTCGGCGCCCCCGACATCGACGCAAGGCGGCTCATCCGCGAAATGCACGCCCTCGCGCCGCAGGGACTGCACGGCTGCCTTCTCCGCGATTGCTGGTTCGAACCGACATTCCACAAACACGCCGGCGCGCTGTGCAACGGCGTCCAGATCCACCCGGAAGACCCAGGCTACGACCCCCAGGCGTTCAAACCCTGGCGTCTCCAGGCACTCGCCTTTAAGGCGATCCGCCGTCTGGCTCCGGACTATCCGCTGTGGCGCGATTTCGCCTACGAATACGAGCACGGCAGACTCGCCATCGACGTCATCAACGGCGGCCCGTCGCTGCGCGAATGGGTGGACGACGCCGCCGCGACGCCGCAAGACCTAGACGCACGGGCCCTACCAGACGAGCAGGCCTGGCTGAGCGATCGCCAGGCACACCTGCGCTACTGAGTCGGGCCTGAATAGGACGTCTAAACGCTTTGGGCTATGCACCGCAGTCCCAATTAGGCTACGCCACGCTTCTACCCTGAGATGAACGCCTTCGTCTCCGTGACCTCTTGAACGCGGTAACCCCGATCGACATAGCTGTGCTCGGGCTTGATGCCCGTGAGGATCTGCACCTGTTCCGCTTGGGTGGGTGGGCTGTTGAAATACTATCAATTGGAGGACGCATGAGTTTTTGCCCGGGCGCTTACCGCAATATGACATCTCTCGGCGGCGTCTGTGCTCCCCACCGTCAGCCTCCCACTCGAATCTCGAACCATCACCGTCAAATTCGACTACGATTGTCAGACGAACTCGACGAATCCAGGTCATGACGCGGGCACGACGTCTTGCACCACCACAGCGGGCTGGCCGCCTTCACGCCCGGGCAGGTTTCACCCGATGTCAGCAAGCGCCTTGTGGCGCTCGAGGATGAACTCCAGCGTGCGTTCTTCGGGGATCCCGTCACATTCTCTCAACGGGAGCCACCAGCCAAAAAGCGGACGATGGATTCAGTGGATCGCCAAATTTACATGCCCGAGCCGGTACTGCAAAATTAGGCGACGACTCATGTGGGCTTTTGATCGTTGTCTGCATGCTCTCGAAACGATCAGATCGTTTCACGAAATATGCGTTACATGATCGCTTGTTGCCTGTTCTTTTTAGCTGCTGTGCAGGCTGCGAGCGCAGAACAGCCTCCACAATTACCGAACCGCCTTGTAGTGGCCAATTCAGCTTCCTGGACCCCCTATTCTTTTCTGGATCAGGAAGGTGAACCTCGCGGGATCTTGATCGACCTTTGGCGATCGTTTGCCGAGGCCAACAACATTGAGGTTGAGTTCATATTGGTGGACTGGGCCGATTCCATAGAGTTGGTCCGTACCGGCGCCGCTGACGTACACGGTGGGCTGATCGCAACGGAGAAACGCAAAGAGACCCTGCACTTTTTCCCGAACGAAATTCTTCGCATCCGAAGCCTCGTGTTCATACACGAGGATGTCGAGATGCGTGACTTGGCTGCACTGACAAGCACACCCGTAGGTGTCGTTGCGGCCTCCACGGAGGAAGAGTTTCTGCGTACGAACTTCGCCAACCTCATTCTCAAGACCTACCCTAACAGTCAACAGATGGTAGAGGCCGCCATTTCGGGCGACATCCAGATTTTCGTTTCCGACTATCCCACTGGCTACTATCACCTGTTGTCCCTGCAAAAACTTGATGAATTTGACACGGGCCCGACTTTGTTCAATCGCCCTATATTTGCCGCGACGCAGCCTGGCGACAAGGCCATGCTCGATGGAATCGCCGCCGGCACAAAGAAACTGCCTCCAGGCGAAATCCAACGCGTCTATAAACGTTGGATCATTCCGAAGCAACCGATGCCGGCGTGGCTGATCCCCGTCGCAATAGCCGCGTTTTCGCTAACGATTCTCATCGCGATTGGTTTTCATTTTGTGACGCTGAAGCGAACCATCCGAACCAAAACCGCAGCATTGCGGGCTTCGGTGCATGAACTTGAGGCGACGAACACGCGCCTTGATCACCTGGCGCGTACGGACCCTCTCACCGGACTCCCGAACCGATTGGCATTCTTCGAACTCGCGCCCCGAGAGTTGGAACGCGCCAAACGCTACGTACGGGGGCTGGCTCTGGCAATCCTCGACTTGGATGACTTCAAGCTCGTTAATGATCGATATGGCCACGATGCCGGCGATACTGCGCTGAAGCACTTCGCGAAAACCGTGACGGCACGACTTCGTCCGAGCGATGTATTCGCGAGAATCGGTGGTGAGGAATTCGCGATCATGCTGCCGGAGACCGAGCCCGCAGAAGCAGTACGGTTGCTTGAGAGGATACTGAAATGCGTTACGGAAACACCGTTTGAAAATAAGGGCCGAGAGATTGCGCTGAGCTTCAGTGCGGGCGTGACCGGATACTACCAAGGCGCTACAGTGGACGAGTTGATCAAGGATGCGGATCTGGCGCTCTACAAAGCCAAGTCACAAGGACGTACAAGCGTCTCGCAGAATCTGATAGCCGACCCGGATTCTGTGTAGTCTGATAGCACGATAGAACAGCCTCTGCTTTATGAGGGCTTACGGCAGCTGGGCCTATACCACGCGGGCGACACACCACTGGTCGCAGATCAGGCGCAAGCAGCACGATGCGGCGCACGAGTAGGTAATTTTGGAGGCGTTACATGACCGCAGCAAAGACCGAAGCCAAGGGCTTCCGGTTTCCGATCTTCGAGGGCCTGCTGCCCATCAAGGCATCGCAGGTGCCGACCGAGATCATCGCGGGCATCACCCTGGCCGCCCTCGCTATCCCTGAGGTCATGGGCTACACCAAGATCTCCGGCACCCCGGTCATCACCGGACTCTACACCATCCTCATCCCGATGGCCCTGTACGCCATCTTCGGCGCTTCGCGGCACCTGGTGGTGGGCGCGGACTCCGCCACGGCGGCCATCCTCGCCGCCGGACTCATCGGCCTCGCCTCGGTGGGGTCCGACGAATACGTGGCCCTGGCCGCGGTGCTGGCCATACTGGTGGCGGCGTTCTTGTTCCTGGCCCGTATCGCGCGACTGGGCTTCCTCGCGGACTTCCTCTCCAGCACGGTGCTCGTCGGTTTTCTGACCGGCGTCGGCATTCAGGTCGCATTCGGGCAGATCGGCGGCATGCTGGGTCTGGAGGCCCACGGGCACGGCACGCTCGGTAAAATCCTCGCCGATCTGCAGCACATCGGCGAGACCAACTTCTACGCCCTGGGTATCGCCGCGGCCGTTCTGGCCCTGATCGTCGGCTTGAAAAAGGTTTCGCCCAAGATCCCGGGGGCCCTGTTCGCCGTGATCGGCGCCATGGTCGTCAGTTGGGCGCTGGATCTGAAGTCCCATGGCGTGCATGTGCTCGGTGCCATCCCGAGCGGCCTGCCGTCCATCGGGCTTCCTCATGTCGACTGGAGCTGGGATCTGATCCAGAAGCTGCTGCCAATCGCCTTCGCCATGTTCGTCGTCATCCTCGCCCAGAGCGCGGCCACCTCCCGCGCCTTCGCTGCCCGCTACAACGAGCGCTTTAGCGAGAACACCGACCTGGTGGGGCTGGGCATGGCCAATATCGGCGCCGGCCTGTCCGGAACCTTCGTGGTCAGTGGCAGCCCCACCAAGACCCAGATGGTCGATGGCGCCGGCGGCCGCAGCCAACTGACGCACCTGACCACCGTCCTGGTCGTGCTCCTGGTCATCCTGTTCCTGACCGGCCCGTTGGCTTACATGCCCGAGGCGGTGCTGGCGGCAATCGTGTTCATGATCGGCGTGGATCTGATCGACCTGAAGGGGATGAAAAAGATCTTCGTCGAGGCCCCGTCGGAATTCTGGGTCGCCCTGATCACGGCCGCCACCGTGGTGCTGGTCGGCGTCGAGCAGGGCATCATCCTCGCCATGGTGCTGTCCTTGATGGACCACGTGCGCCGGGGCTATCGCCCGAAAAACTCCCTGATCGTCGCCCGACAGGCCGCCGGCTGGCGCAGCGCCCCGGTGAGCAGCCCGGCCCAGTTCGAGCCGGGGCTGATGGCCTACCGCTTCACCCACAGCATGTACTACGCCAACGCCGAGCAGTTCTCCGAGCAGGTGCTCGAGCTGGTCACCGGCGCAGACCCGAAGCTCGAATGGTTCTGTATCGACGCCGTCGCGATCGACGATGTGGACTACTCGGCGGCCGCCAAGCTGCGCTCCACCTACGAAATCCTGAAGGAAAAAGGCATCCGTCTGGTTTTCGCGGTGGTCAGCGAAGACGTCAGGGCGGAGCTGGACCGCTTGGGGATCACCGACCTGGTGGGCAAGGACGCGTTCTACGCCACCGGCGACGAGTTGCTGGACGCCTACCATCAAAGGAAACAATCATGAACTTCGATCTACCGGAGCTCACTCCCGATACACCGGCAGGGGCGCTCTGCCAGGTCAAGGTGGACGACCTGAAGCCGACGCAGAATGCGGCCGGCTTCGACGAGGTCAACGACAAGATTGCCCGCTACAGCGCCAAGTCGGAGGAAGACCTGAGAGACTATCTGCTGGTGCACTCGGTTCCCGTGGTCATCGGCAACGGCGGCAAGTTCTATTTGACCGACCATCACCATTTGGCCAACGCCCTGTGGAAGACGGCGGAGGGTAAGAACAAGGCGGGTATCGATACCAAGAATGCACGCGTGATCGTCACGGTGCAGCATAACCGTTCCCACCTGATGGGATATCACTTCTGGAAAGTGATGCAGGGGCTCCGACTGGTCTATCTATTCGACAATTACGGCGGCGGGCCGATACGCCCGAAAGACCTCTGTACCCATGTCAAGGACCTGGCCAACGACCCGTATCGCAGTCTCGCCTGGGAGGTGCGCACACGATACGGCTACGGCAAGAGCCCGCACGCCTTCGCCGAGTTCCTGTGGTCCAATTTCTTCCGTATCCGCATCGTCATCGACAACTGGATACTCAAGGACAAGGTCCGGGAAGAGGATGTGCTCATCGCCAACCTCCCCGAGGAGCAAAGAAAGGAGGTCATCGACGAGGCGATGCACCTGGCGAGGTCGCCCGAGGCGGCGGGCATGCCCGGATACCTCGGTTCCGGTTAGGCTGTTAGTAGTTCATCCTCGAAGGGAAATCGGGACAGCAGTTCAACGCCCTGCTCGGTAATCAGAATCTGTTGTTCCAGCTTTACCCCTTGATCTCCGGCGTCCTCTCCGATGTAGCTTTCCACACAGAGAGTCATCCCTGCCTCGATCAAGCCGTCGTAGCCGGCATTCAGAAAGTCCCTGTGGTGGTACAGGTATGGATACTCCCCCGTCATTCCGCAGCCATGGGCCGACAAGTAGTATCGGTTGTTGTAATACTTCTCAGGGATGTTCCAGGCGCGATCGGCATAGTCTCTGAAGCTCACCCCGGCCTTCAGGATGTCCATATTGTGATGCACTTGTTCGTAGGCCGTCTTGTACAGTGTTTTCTGGGCTTGCGTCGGTTGCCCGGGTCCCGCGTGGAAGGTGCGTGAAAAATCCGAATAGTAGCCGTGACAGCCCACGACATCGGTATCCAGCGCGACCAAATCGTTCTCGAGGATCACGCTGTGAGCGGCCTCTTGAAACCACGGATTGGTTCGTGCTCCCGCGCTGAGCAGGCGTGTTTCGCAATAATCCCCGTTCTGTTCGATCACGGATCTGTGGAGCACCGACCAGAGTTCGGTCTCGGTGATGCCGGGGCGGATGCTTTCGCGCAACGCCCCGACCGCAATTTCGGTCGCGCGCAGCGAAGCCCGCACACATTTGACCTCTTCCGATGACTTGATCGCCCGGGCCATTTCCACCGGCTCCTGCGCATCAACGATTTGAAGGCCGTGCGCATTGAGGGCAATCGCGGTACCCGCGTTCAACCGTTCCAGCCCCACAGTGGAATCCTTTCCGGTCAACTCAGTAATCAGATCCGCCATTTCGGCCGCCCATTTGCGTTCGCGCTCCGCAATGTGCGGCCCGGCAGCGACAAAGCTTGCGGTCGATGCGGGGCGAACCTCGTCCACGGTCTCGAAGCCTGCGGCCAGATGCAGACAACCCGTGAACTCGAACAATATGGAACGATCCGCCGTCAGAAGGAGATAACGTGACGGCGCGTTACGCATGGAAAAGACCTGCATATTGCGGGTGCCGGATGCATAACGGATGTTGATCGGATCTGACAGAATCAGAGCACCGATGCCGCGCGCTTTCATCTCGCTGCGCACACGGGCCTGCCGATACAAGCGCACGGCCTTCAGGTCGATACCTTCGCTTTCCGGGGCACGCTCCAGAAGCGCCATGGCTGGAACACAGCCCCGTTCCGCGTGCCAGTCGAGATTGGTCATTGCTACCTCCAATGCCCTCCAGAACGGAAACTACGGCATCTTCAAAGTCGGTTTTCGGCAGACAAGCTGTATCGGCTGGGTTCGCCCCTGTTCGATGTTTCGAGCCGCGTTCTTCGTCTTTCCGGGGCGCCTCTTTCCCGAGCAGCAGGTGAACACCGAAGGCCGGCAGTTCACCCTTTTCCGCCAGCTCTATCGCCCGCCGATAGCCCGCCAGATATGCCTTGCCGGTGTAGGTCACCGCAATGTCCACAAAGCCGGCACCCTCTAAAAATGTAACGGTCTCTGACGGGGTCACAAGATGGGCGCCGCTTCCGTCTTCCGACCAAGGCAACGGGTAGTGCGGATCACGCTTCTCGCCCAAACCGTGTTCGGTGAGCGCGAAGAAACCGCCCGGCTTTAGAACCCGAAACGCCTCCCTGAAAAATGTCTCCCGATCCGCGATGTTCATGGTGACATGCTGGGTG
Source organism: uncultured Gammaproteobacteria bacterium (assembly GCA_963783675.1). GTDB lineage: Bacteria > Pseudomonadota > Gammaproteobacteria > Competibacterales > JAHEDQ01 > JAHEDQ01. The sequence goes on along the minus strand of CAWAOU010000011.1, from coordinate 38,345 downwards.
TAGCCACCGTCAAAAACAGCATCGTCGTAAGGCAGGTTCTGACCGTCACCCAGCTCGATGGTGACCCTGTTGTCCAGACCGACCAGCTCGTTCAACTTGTTGGCCGCTTCCACGAAAGGCGTCTGTGATGTCGATCCCGCTCACATAGCAGTTGAATCGGTCGGCCAAATACCTGGCCGGTCCGCCAATGCCGCATCCGATATCCACCAGCCGATCTCCGACCTTGACCGGAAGCACATCCGCAAGATCCCTGGTTGCGGGAAAGCCGCGGGCATGAAAGTGATCGACCGGGGCGAGCTGTTCGACGGTGACGGTTTGCGGTGAGATGCCCGCCTCCGTCATGGCCTGGAGTATCCGCCCGAAAACGTCCCCGGTTCCCCAATGATCTGATATTGAACAACTGCCCACCATCGCGCCCCTCCGATCTTCGCTTCGACTCAAGGTAACAGGTGAGGGCGGGCGCGCGCGAGGTCCCGACTGATGGGATGACCCAACGGCCAGTCGCACAGGGCGGTGATGGAGAGTAAGATTTAATTGGCACCGGAAGTATTGCTTGGCTTTTTTCAGGACCACAATCTAGAGCGGCACTGCCTCGGACGATGGATCAATGGGGTATGAGTGTGAACAGCAGCCACAGAAAATGGGTGTGGGTAATGGCTATCGGCGCATTGCGGCCGTGATCCTCTCGGACGCATCAAATGCGCGGGACCGAGGGATCAACCAGCCCGGGGCGGCAGGCGGGGTAGCCGGTATTGGCGCGCCCGGAGTCGGTGTGGAGATCCCGGCATAAATCAGCCTGGGGCCGTCGGCAACGTCGGAACGCCCGGCGTTGGAGTGGGCGCGCCCGGAGCAGGCGTTCGGGATCCTGGCATCAACCAGCCCGGCGCCGTCGGAAACGTAGGGACGCCAGGAGTCGGGGTGGGCGCACCCGGGGTTGGCGTGCGGGACCCCGGTATCAACCAACCGGGCGCCGTCGGAAACGTCGGCCGGCCGCGCCACGGGAGACGCTGAGTAGTGAGTCACGGGATCGAGCCGCTTTCACTCGCCTGTTCTTGCCCGAGGTCTCGGAAAACTCAACTGAGTTTCGGCTCTCGCCGCCCGCCTGTTCGGCGAGGGAGCGGCGCGTCCAACCGGGGCTCCTGGTAGTCCGATGGCATGGGCAGTGGAAGTCACTGACCCAACGTTGGCCGAGAAGAACGACGGCCATGCTACGACACCGGTAGCGTGTTGCAAACGAGCGGGAATCGATACAGGCCCAGCGTCGCCGGTGTTTCGGTCGAGATACACCCGCTCTCCCTGCGCCTTCTCAACCCGACGATCGATAGTATGAAGGGGCGACGAATTGTCGAACCTTTGCTCGATTTGACGGGCTAACATCATAGTCGGCTGCTCGCCGTCCACGAACTCGAGGGTTTTCTATGCTGCTTCTGATACTCGGCCTGGTGGTATTTTTCGGAATCCACAGCGTCTCCATAGTCAACCCGGCGTGGCGCGATCAGATGGCAGCACGGCTGGGCGAATGGCCCTGGAAGGTGCTGTATGCGGTGATCTCCATCGTCGGCTTTGTGCTGATGGTCAAGGGCTACGGCATGGCCCGGCTGGATCCGGTGTTGCTGTATACGCCTCCAAGCTGGACCCGGCACCTGGCCATGCTGCTGATGATTCCGGTGTTTCCTCTGCTCCTTGCAGCCTATATTCCGGGTCGAATCCAGACCGCCACCAAACACCCCATGCTGGTGGCCACCAAGCTGTGGGCCGTTACCCACTTGCTGGCCAACGGCACCCTGGCGGATCTGCTGCTGTTCGGAACGTTTCTAGCCTGGGCAGTGGCGGACCGCATCTCCCTCAAACGGCGCACGCCGCTGGCGACGCCTGGCTTGCCGGCTTCCGGGATCAACGACATCATCGTCGTGGTGGGCGGCCTGGCGGTGTATGTCGCCTTCGTACTGTGGCTGCACACCTCGCTGATCGGCATCTCGCTGGTGGGCCGGTGATCCGATACTCACAAACGCCTGAACGCTTGGGAGCAAGACCCACATGAGCATGCTCTTTCACCAATTGTTCGAGCCGGTTTCAAGCACCTATACCTATTTGGTCGGGTGTACCGAGACTCGGCAGGCAGTGCTGATCGACCCGGTTCTGCGTAGCTGGCAGCGCGACACGGACGAACTGAAACGGCTTGGCCTCACCCTGGCCTACACGCTGGACACCCATATCCACGCCGACCACATCACCGGCGCGCTCAGGCTCAAGGAGCAGACTGGCAGTCTGATTGGCCATCCGGCGGTTGACCGGCTGCCCTGTACCGACCTTCCGGTGGAGGAAAACCAAACGATCTCCGTTGGTGGTCTCACGATCGAGCCCTTGTTCACACCGGGGCATACCGACGGCCATCACGCCTACCGGGTGAACGACCGGGTTTTGACCGGCGACGCGCTGCTGATCGACGCGTGCGGGCGCACGGACTTTCAGAACGGCGACGCCAGAATACTGTACCAGAGCATCCACCAGAAACTGTTCAGCCTGGGGGACGATACGCTGGTGTACCCAGGACACGATTACGAAGGTCGCCGGGTTTCCAGTATCGGTCAGGAAAAGGCGCGAAATCCGCGCCTCGGCAACGATACGCCGCTGGAAGCGTTTGTCGAGATCATGGATGGGATGAACCTGCCCTACCCGAAATTCATCGACTTTGCACTGCCCGGAAACCAGCAGTGCGGGGTGTGTCCGCCGGGCGTGCCGGACAGCCTGCAGCAGTACTGCCATGAAATCGGGGAGAGTCCACCAGGGGTGAGGAACCCGGTCAGCCCCGTTCCAGCAGGCGCCTCGCGTTGAGGTAAATGGGCAGTTCAACCAGGGAACCGTCCAGCTCCACCCGCCCTGCCCCGCTGGCCCGGGCGGTTTCGAAAGCGTCCACGACGCGCCGGGCCTTGAGCAGGTCCTCGGGCGACGGCGTGAACAAATCGTTGATCACCGCCGCGTGGCTCGGATCGACCGTGCACTTGGCGCGGTAGCCCAGACGCCGGGCGTAGAGCGTGTCGCTGCGCAGTCCGTCATGGTCGACCCAGGTATAGGGGCAATCGATGGCCAACACCTTGGCGGCGCAGCACTCCAGCAAAAAGCGCTGGCGAGCGTAGTTAGCTCCACCGCATCGCGGCCCCGCTCAGCGCCCAGATCCGTCGCCAGATCCTCTGAGGCCATCAAGACAGGCCGCCATCCTGGGGCTGGATTGCGCGATGGCGAAGGTATGCATGATACCCAGAGCGGATTCGATATTGGGCACCACGACCGGTCGCACCCTCGGGCAATCCATAGCGCGACTCCAGACGGGTCACGGCCTCATCCAGCGCCACGACCTGTTCGGCGCAATCCACCTTGGGCAGCAGCACAAGATCGGGTGCACCCTGCATCACCGCCGCCAGATCCACCATCCCGTCGTCCGCCAGCGGATTCACCCGCACCGCGGTCTCAACACCGGCATCTCGCCAGGCGGCCAGGATCCGGGGGCGCTGGCCCGGGCCGCGGGCCGTTCCGAGGGCGCGGTAAAGTCTTCCAGCTCCAGAATCGCCACATCGGTGCTGCTGGCCGGCGCTGCCGCCAACTGCTCATGGTCGGCGCCGCCGATGAACAGCCAGGATCGGCGCCTGGAAGGTGTCCGTTGCATGTGTTATACCGCGACCCGGGCACGGTCCTCCGTGGGCGATACACCGGTCCATCGTCTGTACGCCCGGGAGAAGTTGGCCGGGTCCGAGTACCCCAGCAGATAGGTCATTTCGTTGACCGTGGTATGCCGATCCTTGACGTAGGAAAGTGCCAGTTCCTTGCGTGTTTCGTCCAGCACGGCCTTGAACGTGACGCCCTCGCCCTTCAGTTTGTGTTGCAATTCAGTGCTGCCGATTCGCATCAATCTCGCAATGTCATCCTCGTGAACCCGTCCCGACGGCATGGACTCGACGATCTTGAGGCGGACCTGGTTGATGACGTGGTTCTGGTCCAGCGTGGCCAAGTAGGTGTCGATGATCCGATCGCAGGCGCGCGCCAGGGTGGTATTTCCGGTGGGCAACTCGGCTTCCACATCAGACGCAGAAGCAGCAACGACCACTCGTCGCAGCCGAACTCAACCGTGGTCGGAATAATCGGATGTAGTCCACCAGGGAGGCGGGCTCGGCGCGACTGAGCCGAACGCAGTTCGGGCGTAAATGCGTCCCCGCGACTGATGCGACACATGGCCAACAGCACCGACAGGATAGAATCACCCTCCGATTCGTGGACCGGATGGAAATCCGATGGAAGAACGGCTTGGAACACGTAGCCTTCGGCGGTCCGCTTGAAAGCCACCCGTTCGGCCTTGATGGCGACGATGTCGTAGTAGCGGACCAGGCGTTGAAACGCATCCTTCAGACTTGTGCTGGCCAACCAGCCATAACCCAGAGCGTGGAGATGGCTGGGGTGCCAGAACTCGGCCAGTTTCAACATGAATGTCGGATTGCCCGTGACCCTTATAATCACTTCATGCAGTCGCGTGATGGAAGTGGCCGAGTAGCGCGCATCCGAATCGGCCAACCGGGCCGGGTCCATTCCGGCCTGCGCAAAAACCGCATCGGCATCGAAGCCATTCGCGGTCAAGGCGTTCCATGCGATAAGAACCGACGAGGCGAGCATGGACGGCACCGCCAAGGGTTCATCCGTCATTGTTCGCACCTGGCCATATGCGGTCCACCGTGAGATCCTGACTATTCGTGAACGTGCATCTTGGGACTGAAATGCACAGCTTCATCCCAAATCTTGGCAAAACAACTATTACCCGCGATCTGCCCCGCGTTCCGCCCCTTGAATCTGCACATTTCACCCTCCAATCTGCTTCGTCCAGAATAAATCAGAGGCTCCTCAAGTAGAGAAAAAATCGTCAGCTGGGGCTTTGCCATTCGCCGCGCACAAGCGTCTACACTTCATCAGCCCGGCTAATCCGTCAACAGCGGGCCGTGTCACCTGAAAGCTGCCTGAATAGTACTCGAAAACAGAGCGCATTAAACGCCAATGAGGTCATCCATGCAGAGCCAGACCGAAGCCCCTGTGATCCGGTTGCACGAAAATGACAATCTGGTGGTGGCCGGCTCCGACCTGGCTTCCGGGACGCCGGTGGAAAACGGCACAGTCCGTTGCCGCGAACCCATCGCCGCCGGTCACAAGGTGGCCACCCGCCCCATCGCCGCGGGCGATGCGGTGCGAAAGTACGACCAGATCATCGGTTTCGCCACCATCGACATCGCCCCGGGCCGGCATATACACACCCACAACTGCGCCATGGGCGAATTTGAGCGCGACTATGCGATCGGTACCGAGGCCAAAACGAGCGAGTTCATACCCGAAGCGGAGCGCGCCACCTTCCAGGGTTTTGTCAGAGGGGACGGCCGGGTCGGCACCCGCAACTACATCGGCGTACTCACCACCGTGAACTGTTCGGCCACCGTCGCCAAAATGATCGCCGCCGCTTTCGACGGCAGGGCGCTGACCGACTATCTCAACGTGGACGGTGTGGCCGCCTTCGTACACGGCTCGGGCTGTGGAATCGGTGGCGACGGCCAGGGACTCGCCACCCTGCAACGAACCCTGTCCGGATACATCCGTCACCCCAACATTGCTGGGGTGCTGTTGGTGGGCCTGGGGTGTGAAGGCAATCAGATCCAGTTCCTGCTCAAAGCCCATGGGATGGAGCCCGGACCGTTGTTCCAGACCCTGAACATTCAGGACACCGGCGGCACCCGCACCACAGTCGAGGAAGGGATACGCCGCATCGAGGCCATGCTGCCCATAGCCAACGCGGCGCGACGGCAGACGGTGTCCGCCGAACATCTGACGCTTGCTTTGCAATGCGGTGGTTCCGACGGCTACTCCGGTGTCACCGCCAATCCGGCCCTGGGTGCGGCGGCGGATCTGCTGGTGTGCCACGGTGGCACCGCGATTCTTGCGGAGACGCCCGAGATCTATGGCGCCGAGCATTTGCTTACCCGTCGCGCCGACAGCACGGAAGTGGGCGAGAAACTGCTGCAGCGCGTCCGTTGGTGGGAGGACTACACGCGACGCAATGGGGGTGAGATGAACAACAATCCCTCCCCCGGAAACAAGGCGGGCGGACTCACCACCATTCTGGAGAAGTCCCTGGGAGCAGTGGCAAAAGGCGGCACGACACGCCTGATGCAGGTCTACCAGTATGCGGAGCCCGTCACCACCAAAGGGTTTGTGTTCATGGACACACCGGGATACGACCCGGTATCGGTCACTGGCGAGGTGGCCGGCGGTGCGAACGTGGTGTGTTTCACCACCGGTCGCGGTTCGGTGTTCGGATACAAGCCGGCACCCAGCATCAAACTGGCCACCAATACGGCCATGTATCGACGCCTGAGCGAGGACATGGATATCGATTGCGGTGAGATCCTCAGCCTGGGCGTGCCGGTGCAGGAGATGGGAGAGCGGGTATTCCGTCTGATCCTCGATATTGCCTCCGGCACGCCATCGAAGAGCGAGGCGCTGGGTTTCGGCGACAACGAATTCACACCCTGGGTCGTGGGTGCGGTGATGTAGTCAAATCCGGGCCGCAGGCCGCCGCAGCAGTCGCCAACACCGGTGCCGGTCAGGCGCTTTCCCCCTGCGTTGACTGATTCGAGACTGGATGATAGCGTAATTAAACCGGTTTAAATGCGTCATTGAAATGCATCTCGCCGGCCATCGGCGCTGACCTGCGCCGCCCACAGGAGGAATGGTTGATGTTTTCACTTCGCACGTCCCTGATCGCGATGGCCGCCGCCGGAATCGCGCTGTCCACAGCGGTAAATGCCGCCGATACGCTCAAGTTCGCCCATGTCTATGAAGTCGACACGCCCTACCACCAGGCGGCGCTGCGGGCGGCTGAGGAGTTCAACAAGCGCACCGACGGTCGCTACGAGATCAAAGTCTTCCCCGCTTCGTCGCTGGGCAAGGAAGTGGCGATAAACGAGGGCATCGCCCTGGGCACGGTGGACATCATCTATACCGGCGCCGGTTTCGCCGGCAGCGCCTACGGTCCGCTGTCGATCTCGGATTATCCCTTCACCCTGCGCGACTATGATCATTGGAACGCGTATCGGACCAGCGATCTGTTCAAGGAACTGTCCGACGGCTACACAGAAAAAACCGGCGCCGAGATCGTCGCGCTGACCTATTACGGCGCCCGCCACGTGACGGCCAACAAACCGATACTCACACCGGCGGATATGAAGGATCTGAAGATCCGGGTTCCCAACGCACCGGCCTACGTCATGTTTCCGCAGCAGGTTGGCGCCAATCCCACACCAATGGCTTTTTCCGAAGTGTATCTGGCCCTGCAGCAAGGCGTGGTGGACGCCCAGGAAAACCCGCTGCCGACCATCAAGTTCAAGAAGTTTTATGAGGTTCAGTCAAATATCAATCTGACCGGGCACATCACCAACTCCCTGATCACCGTCGTGTCGGGCAAGCGCATCAAGAAGATGGATCCGGCCGATGTGGCAATACTCGAGGAAGTACTGGACGAGTCCTCCACCTGGGCGTCCGAGCAGATCCTGCAGAGCGAAAAGGATCTGGTCGGTTGGTTCCGGGAACAGGGCATCACCGTCAATGATGTGGATCGCGCGCCCTTTATGGACGCGGTCAAACCTGCCCTCACCGGGGATGACGTGCCCTGGTCCAAAGACGTCTACGAGCGGCTTCAACAGGTCGGCCAGTAGGCCCCTTGATCGGCTATCCCCGCAGGCGCGTCAGCGCCTGCGGGGGCTGCTTGGGGACGCGCCGAATATCCGGTTCCAGCACCGTGGGGGAGAGACGTCATGTCAGCCGATGGGAATCGCGCCGAATCCGGACCGACCGGAACCTTTGACGCCGATGAAGTATCCGCGGATATCTCCGACATACGCTGGATCGATGCGCCGGTACTGATTATTTTCTGGGTCCTTCTTGCGATTGTTCTATTGCAGTTCTTTACCCGCTATGTGTTAAACGATTCGCTGGGTTGGACTGAGGAGATCGCGCGCTACCTGCTGATTTTTCTAACCTTCATCGGCTCCATCACCTGCGTCCGCCAGGGCGCTCACATATTTCTCGAGTTTTTCTATCGCTACGTGCCCCTGGTCATGGTCAAACCGCTGGCGGTTGCGGTCGAACTGGTTAATGCGACCTTTTTCGGCGCCGCCGGTTACCTGTGCATCGACCTGGCGATCGAGACGGCCCATCAGAACATGGTGTCGATACAGCTACCCAAGGGGATCATTTACTGGACCGTGGTGGTGTGTTGCTTCGCCATGTCGTTGATTTCGGTGCAACGGGCGGTGCGGCGATTCAGGGCCAGCAGCGAGAGCATCGTGGACGACATCTCACACGCATCCGTGCAGGGGTGAGGTTCAGATCATGGCACTGACCGTTCTGTTCGTAACCCTGATCGTTTTCCTGATCGCCGGGGTGCCGGTGGCGGTTGCCCTGGGTGGAGCCTCGCTGATCTACATCCTGATGGACGGGCTGCCCGGCACTGTGGTGATACACACCATGGTCAACGGGGTGGACAGCTTTCCCCTGCTGGCGGTGCCTTTCTTCATCCTGGCCGGCCACCTGATGAACACCGCGGGCATCACCGCCAAGATATTTGAGTTTGCCAAGGCCCTGGTGGGATGGATGCACGGTGGGCTAGGTCATGTGAATGTCGGTGCCAGCGTGATTTTTGCCGGCATGTCCGGGGCGGCCGTGGCCGATGCCGGCGGTCTCGGCACCATCGAAATCAAAGCCATGCGCGACGCGGGATACGACACCGATTTCTCGGTCGGGATTACCGCCGCATCCTCCACCATCGGGCCAATCATCCCACCCTCTCTGCCGTTGGTGATCTATGGGGTGATGGCCTCCACCTCCATCGGTGAGCTGTTTGCCGCAGGGCTGATCCCCGGTCTGCTGATGGCGGTTTCGTTGATGGTGATGGTGGCCTGGTATGCCCGACGTCGGGGTTATCCCCGGGACGCACAGTTCCAGCTGTCACGGCTTGGAACCACTTTTGTCGCCGCCTTCTTTCCGCTGCTGACCCCGGTCATCATCATCGGCGGCATTGTCACCGGCGCATTCACGCCCACGGAATCGGCGGTGGCGGCCGTGGCCTATGCCCTGTTTCTCGGCGTGGCCATCTACCGCACCCTGACCTGGCGTCATTTGCTGAGGGTGTCGATGGACACCATCAAGACCACCGCCTCGATCATGCTGATCGTGGCGGCGGCGGCCATCTTCGCCTGGATTCTCACCGCCAATCAGATTGCCGAGTCCCTGGGCACCGTGCTGCTGGACTTTACCAGCAACAAGTACGTCATCCTGATGATCATGACCGTCATCATCCTGGCGATCGGTTGTTTTATGGAGACCATTGCGGCGATCACCATTTTGGTCCCTGTTCTGCTGCCGATCGCGGCCAAAGTCGGCATCGACCCGGTCCACCTGGGCATTATTTTAATTCTGAACCTGATGCTCGGGCTGCTGACGCCGCCGGTGGGGATGGTGCTGTATGTGTTGTCGCAGGTCTCGGGGGTCAAATTCGAACAATGCGTGACGGCGACCATGCCGTTTCTGGTGCCGCTGGTGCTGGTGCTCCTGGTCATCACCTTTGTGCCGGAGTTTTCCCTGTGGTTGCCAACGGCCGTATACCGTTAGAGACAAGGCAAGACACGTGGGCACCAAGGCTGCTGAACCCAAAGCGCGCAACAGAGCCGGCAAAGTCACCCTGCGGGATGTCGCAGATGCATTGGGCGTGTCCAAGGCAACGGTTTCCCTGGCGCTCAACGGCAGCGAGCTGGTGGCGCAGAAAACCCGGGACCGGGTGCTGGCCAAGATCGATGAGCTCGGCTATGTCTACAACCGGGGCGCCGCCGGTCTCAGCACCGGCGTGACCCGCACCATTGGCCTGGCCATTCATGACATCACCAACCCGTACTTCTCGGAGGTCTGTGCCGCCATCGAGGAGGTGTTGAGCGAGGGTGGCCGCATTCCCTACCTGTGCAACACCGACGAGTCGCTGGAACGGCAGCAGCGTTTCATCGCCGCACTGGCCGAGCACAATGCCGACGGGCTGATCCTGTGTCCGGCCGTGGGGACACGGCTCGAGCATCTCGGGCCCATGATCGAGCAGGGGCGGCCGGTGGTGTTGATTGCCCGGGACATCGTCGGCGCACCGCTGGATTTCGTCGGTAACGATGATCGATTGGGGCTGCGGATGGTAACCGAACATCTGATCGGTCTGGGCCACCGCCGTATCGCCATGTTAGGGGGCGGGCAACCGACCTCGGCCGGAAAGCTCAGACGCGGTGGATACTTCGACGCCATGAGGGACCACGGATTGGCGGTCGATCCCGAGCTGGTGCTGGACTGTCCGACCAGTCCGGACGGCGGGGCGGAAGGGTTGAAGGTGGCGATGGCCAATCCCGTACCACCCACGGCCGTCGCCTGTTTCAGCGATCTGGTTGCGCTGGGCGCGCTGTCCGCTCTGTACGAACTGGATCTGGTCCCCGGTGAGTCGGTGGCCGTGGCGGGGTGCGACGGCATTGCTGAAGGCGGGCGGGCCTATGCCCGGCTCACCACCGCGTGTATTCAGAAAGCCGCCATTGGACGGGCGGCCGCACGCATTCTGGTACAGCGGCTGAGCCAGCCTGATCTGGACCCGCAGCGGATCATTTTAAAACCGGAGTTGATTGTTCGGGGCTCCAGCGGAACCCGCCTCGGCGCGCCCGTGGTGCAACGCAACCACAGTCGGGCATTTGAGTAGGGGCGATCCATGAACAGCGCCACAATCAGAACGGTCGAAACGACCCTGTATGCCGTGCCCTTGCCTGAGGTCATGTCCGACGCCCGGCACGGCGACCACACCCACTTCGAACTCATCACCTGCACCATCATCCTGGACAACGGTGTCTTCGGAACCGGCTACACCTATACCGGCGGGAAAGGCGGCTGGGCTATCCGCGCCATGATCGATCACGACTTGGCGCCGGCGCTCATCGGCCGGGACGGGTCCCGCATCGATGAGGTGTTTGATTTTCTGGAAGGTCACATCCACTACGTGGGGCGGGGCGGCATTGCCGCCTTTGCCATCTCGGCCGTCGATATCGCGCTGTGGGATATCCGTGGTAAATCCACCGGCGAAGCGCTCTGGTGCATGGCCGGCGGCACCGACAACACGACCAAGGTCTACTGCGGCGGAATCGATCTGAATTTTCCCATGGAAAAGCTGTTGTCCAACGTCCGGGGCTACCTGACGGAGGGGTACAACGCGGTCAAGATCAAGGTCGGCCGGGAGCAGCTCGATGACGATCTGGAGCGGGTGGCGGCGGTGCGGAATCTGATTGGCGAGCACACCACGTTCATGGTGGACGCCAACTACTCAATGACCGTGGAGCAGGCCATCGCCGCAGCGGAGGCGTTCCGACCCTATGACCTGCTCTGGTTCGAGGAACCCATCCTGCCTGACGATTACCGGGGGTATGCACGCATCGCCGAAGCCACCGGCATGCCACTGGCCATGGGCGAAAACCTGCACACCCTGCACGAATTCGGCTACGCCTTTGACCAGGCCCGCCTGGCCTACATCCAGCCGGATGCGTCCAACTGCGGCGGGGTAACGGGTTGGCTGCGGGTCGCCGAGCTGTCGCGGGCCCACGGAATCCCGATCTGCTCCCACGGCATGCAGGAGCTGCAGGTCAGCCTGGTTTCAGCCCAGCCCAATGCCGGCTGGCTGGAAGCCCACAGTTTCAATATCGACCGCTACACCCACCGCCCACTGGTGCTGGAGGCGGGGCGCGCCGTTGCCCCAAACGACCCCGGCACCGGCGTGCGCTTTGACTGGGCCAGGCTCGCACCCCACGAGGTGCTCCGGCACTGAGCCCAACGACCCATACACCGGGGCGCGGGCCCCGACATTGACTTGGGAGACACAGGATGAGGGCAGCGTATTACGTCGGCGATCACAGCTTTTCCGTGGAGACGGTGGAGCCGGTCGCGTTGGGCGACGACGAAGTCAGAGTCGATGTTGCCTACTGCGGTATCTGCGGTACCGATATGCACGTCTATCACGGCGCCATGGATGCCCGTGTCGGTGCTCATCGCGTGATCGGTCACGAGATGTCCGGGATCGTCGCCGCGCTTGGGCCCCAGGTCACCGGGCTGGAGGTGGGCGATCCGGTGGTGATCCGGCCCCTGGCCGCCTGTGGCGACTGTCCGGCCTGTCATCGGGGTCACGTACACATCTGCCAGAACCTGAAGTTCCTGGGCCTGGATACCGATGGTGCATTTCAACAGTCCTGGACGGTACCGGCGCACACGGTGCACAAGATTCCGGCAGACCTGCCCCTGCAAAACGCCGCGCTGGTGGAACCGGTGGCCGTGGCCTGCCATGACGTGCGCCGCAGTCGCCTGGTCGCCGGCGAGGACGTACTGGTGATCGGTGGCGGTCCGATCGGCATGCTGATCGCGATGGTAGCCAAAAGCGCCGGGGCGAACGTGGCCTTGTCCGAGGTCAACCCGAGCCGCCTTGAGCTTGCCCGATCCCTGGGCTTCGCCACCCTAGATCCGACTCAGGTGGATGTGGCAAAAGCCTGTTACGAATCCACCGGCGGCAAGGGCGCCGATGTGATTTTCGAGGTGTCCGGCACCCAGGCCGGTGTCGACGCCATGACCGAGGCGGCCGCTACCCGCTGTCGCATTGTCATGGTGGCGATCCACAGCCAGAAGCCCCAGGTGGATCTGTTCAAGTTCTTCTGGCGAGAAATCGAAATGCTGGGGGCGCGGGTGTACGAGGCTCGGGATTACGAACAGGCCATCGCCATGGTGGCCTCGGGGGCCATCGACTGCAAAGCCATGATCACCGACGTTCGGGATCTCGAACACATCGGCGAGGCGTTCGCCGCCCTGGCCGAGAACAATCAGGCGATGAAAAGCCTGATCAAGTGCTCATAGGGGCGATCGCAGATGAGCGTATTGGATCGATTCAGGCTGGACGGAAAAACCGCCCTGGTGACGGGCGGCAGACGGGGTATCGGCAAGGCCATGGCCGTCGCCCTGGCGGAGGCCGGCGCCGACATCGTGTGTGTCAGCGCCGCCCTGGAGGATCAGGGCAGCGAAGTGGAACGGGCCGTCACCGACGTCGGACGTCGATTCCGGGGTTATGCCTGCGATTTCAGCAATCGCGATGCCGTGTACACATTCATAACCCGTTTGAAATCCGAAGTGCCGCGTATCGACATTCTGGTCAACAACGCCGGCACCATCCGGCGAGCGCCGGCGGCGGAACACGGGGACGCCCTGTGGGATGACGTGATCGCGGTCAATTTAAGCACCCAGTTCATCCTGTCGCGGGAACTCGGCAAGGACATGGTGAACCGGGGCTGCGGCAAGATCATCTTCACCGCGTCCCTGCTGACCTTCCAGGGTGGCATCACCGTACCGGGCTATGCGGCCAGCAAGGGCGGCATCGGCCAGTTGACCATGGCGCTGGCCAACGAGTGGGCGGGCAAAGGCGTCAATGTGAACGCCATCGCCCCGGGCTATATCCGAACCGACAACACCCAGGCGCTGCAGGACGACGCCCAGCGCAGCGCGTCCATCCTCGAACGCATTCCGGCCAAACGATGGGGCGAGCCGGAAGACTTGGCCGGCGCTATCGTGTTCCTGGCCTCCGCCGCGTCCGACTACATGCACGGCGCGATCCTGACCATCGATGGCGGCTGGATGGGCCGGTGATGGATGCACTGTCGATTCGCCCCGCCGCCGACTGCCGCTACGACATCGTCGCACTGGGTGAGGTCATGCTGCGGCTGGACCCGGGGGCAGGCCGTATTCGCACTGCGCGGGATTTTCACGTCTGGGAGGGGGGTGGCGAATACAACGTGGCGCGCGGTCTGCGCCGCTGCTTTGGCCAGCGCGCGGCGGTCGTCACCGCCCTGGCCCGCAACGAAATTGGGTTGCTGCTGGAGGATCTGATCCTCCAGGGCGGGGTCGAAACCGATTTGATCCGATGGGTCGACTATGACGGCATCGGCCGCAACGTGCGCAACGGTCTGAACTTCACCGAACGGGGCTTCGGACCGCGCCGCGCCATCGGATGCTCGGACCGTGGCCACACCGCCGTGGCGCAACTCAAACCCGGCGACGTGGACTGGGTGCATCTATTCCGTGACCTGGGTGTGCGCTGGCTGCATACCGGGGGGATATTCGCCGGCCTGTCGGAAACCACCGGCGAGGTGGTGCTGGAGGCCACGCGCGCCGCCCACGAATACGGCACGCTCGTTTCCTACGACCTCAACTATCGACCGTCCCTATGGAAAGCATTTGGCGGGCTGGAAAAATGCCGCGCGGTGAACCGTGAACTGGCCCATCACGTGGACGTGATGATCGGCAACGAGGGCCATTTCGCGGCCTGTCTTGGCCTGGAGGTCGATGACACCAGGGATCATGCCGACCGCATGGATGCGGACCCCATGAATGCGGACCCATTTCGGCGCATGACCGAGCGTGCCCGCGCCGAGTTCCCCAACTTCAAGGTCATCGCCACCACCCTGCGCACCGAGCATTCGGCCACAATCAACGATTGGGGTGCGCGCTGTTACGCCGACGGGCGCATCCATACGGCCACCTACCGGCCGGGGCTGGAGATCCTGGACCGGGTGGGCGGCGGAGACAGCTTCGCCTCGGGCTTTATCTACGGGCTGATGGCCTTGGGCGACGCAAGCCGGGCCGTGGAGTACGGTGCGGCCCACGGTGCCTTGGCCATGACCACCCCGGGAGACACCACCATGGCGTCCCTGACCGAAGTCGAGGAACTGGTGGCCGGGGGCGACGCCCAAGCCGCGCGGTAACAGAATCTACGAATCGCATTGCAGGAAGAACAGGGACAGAGAATGTTTGCTCTGACCCCAGCTGTTACCACCCGTCACCGGTTGGCCGTCTACATCTGGGATTTGGAAGCATGCGCGGCGCTCAGCGCGGCGTGGTCATCTCCAAGGGCACCACCGCGCGCTCAAACTCCTCTTCCGTCATGAGCCCGAGCGCGGTCACGGCCTCGACCAGGGTGGTCCCCTCCTCGTAGGCCTTCTTCGCGACCTTGGCGGCGTTGTCGTAGCCGATGTGCCGGTTGAGCGCCGTGACCAGCATCAGGGACTGCTTCATGAGCAATTCGATCCGCACCCTATTGACATCCAGGCCGCGCACGCAGTTCTCGCGGAAGGAATTCGCCGCATCCGCGAGCAGCCCAATCGACTCCAGGACGTTGTGGATGATCACGGGCTTATAGACGTTGAGCTCGAAGTTGCCCTGGCTCCCGGCCACGGCCACGGCGGCGTCGTTGCCCATCACCTGCGCACACACCATCGTGAGCGCCTCGCACTGGGTCGGGTTCACCTTGCCCGGCATGATCGACGATCCGGGCTCGTTGGCGGGCAACCTGAGCTCGCCCAGACCCGAGCGCGGCCCGCTACCGAGCCAACGCACATCGTTCGCGATCTTCATCAGCGCACAGGCGACAGTCTTGAGCGCGCCATGGCAGAAGACGAGTGCGTCGTGCCCGGCAAGGGCGCTGAACTTGTTCGGCGCGGTGAGCTTCTCCCGGCGCCGTTCGGTTTGCTCCTTTGCTCGCTCGGGATCGTGCGCCACGACCACCCGTCGCCCCTCCAACTCACCCTCGCGGACCATTCAACACGGGAGATCGACCATCGACATATTCGACGATTCTCACTTCGCGCTTGCGGGCGTGCGGGCGTGCGGGCGGTTGCACGGGAAGGATGGTGCGGATAATATTACCAGCAATTATTACTAATCGACGGTAATATTATCCAGCATGGCCCAGCAACAGCGCGAAGAAAATGCGTCTTTTGAGATGGGAAAAAAAGTATTTCGCCGCAATGGCGGAGTGCTGCGCACGAGCGAGGCCATCCGGCTCGGCATCCATCCCCGGACGCTTTACGCCATGCACGATGCGGGGGTGCTGGAATGCCTCAGCCGAGGTCTCTACCGGCTCTCCGATCTGCCTCCCCTAGGCAATCCCGATCTGGTGGCGGTCGCTCTGAGAGTACCTGCCGGGGTCATCTGCCTGATCTCGGCGCTGGCGTATCACGAACTCACCACCCAGATTCCGCATGAAGTCTATCTGGCGCTGCCGCGCGGAGCAGAGCCACCGCGCCTGGATCACCCGCCGGTCCGCATCTTCTGGTTTACCGGCAAGGCTTTCGCCGAAGGGATTGACAAGCACCAGGTGGATGGTGCGCCCATTCGCATCTACGGGATAGAAAAGACCCTGGCTGACTGCTTCAAATACCGCAATAAGATCGGACTCGACACGGCGATCGAGGCCCTGAAACGTTATATAAGCGGCAGGCGCGTCGATGTCGACAAACTCCTGGCATATGCGCGTATCTGCCGGGTGGAAAAGGTGATGCGGCCTTACCTGGAAGTGCTGCTATGACACAACAACGGGGTCCAAATATTGCCGCCTCCATGCGACAGCGTCTGCTCAACAAGGCGCGTGAGACCGGCCGCCCGTTCAACGAATTATTGCAGTACTTCGCCATGGAGCGGTTCCTTTATCGCCTGGCCAAGTCAGCCCATGCGGATAAATTCGTTCTCAAAGGGGCACTGATGCTTGTCGCGTGGCAGGCACCGGTCACGCGGCCTACGATGGACATCGATTTGCTCGGCATCACTGACAACAGCGTCGATGCGATTGTCGCTATTGCAAGAGAGATTTGCTCTTGGGAGGTCGAGGCCGACGGTCTGGTCTTCGAATCAGACAGCGTCGGGGGAGAGCGCATCCTGGAGGATGCCGATTACGGAGGTGTCCGTATCCGATTCCGTGGAACGCTTGGGACGGCCCGCGTCGCGATGCAACTGGATATCGGATTTGGCGATGTCGTTGTGCCAAAACCGGAGATGACCGACTATCCAACGATCCTGAGTTTGCCCATACCCCGCCTTAGGGGATACAGCCGAGAGAGTGCGGTTGCCGAGAAATTCGAAGCTATGGTGAAGTTGGGTGCGCTCAATAGCCGCGTGAAGGACTTTTTTGATATCTGGCTGCTTTCCCGTCATTTCGACTTCGCTGGCGAAACGATGGCGCTGGCCATGAAAAGGACTTTCGCCATCCGGGAAACGACAATTTCCGGCGAGCCAATTGCTTTGACCGGAGACTTCGCCAAAGAGGCCGCCAGGCAAATTCAATGGCAGGGATTTGTACGCAAGAACCGCTTGCAGAAAGTCCCTGCCAGCTTCGCTGAAATCGTCGCAAGCATTGCTGTTTTTCTCGGGCCTATCGCGAGGGCGCTTGCTTCCTGTGAAGAATTTCAAGGGTCCTGGAAAGCGCCGGGGCCGTGGGATTGGAGTTCCAGTGGCTGACTGGGTGAAAGCTCACTCATGGTCATCAATCCGACCAAAAATCTAGTAGAGTCGACGACTGGCGCGGTGGCCGCAGGTGACGCGGGGAGTCGAAGGGGTCGGACCAAGCCAATTGATTAATTTGTATCAATATTATGAGCAGTTTCAGTCGATTCTGGCGCTTAGAGGCCGCATTTGGGTACCCAAAAAATGCGTGTAACTGAGTCGGGTCGTAGGCCGACGCACATAGTCTTAAGAGGCGCGTTTTCGCCGGCGAAAATGCTCCTCTAAGCTCGGTTCGGCTCGCCTGTGGGCTACCAACTCGATTTGTTTCAACGGATTGCCGTGGTCCGACCCCGCTCTGGCACCGCTCTGCGGGCACAAGCGAGATGCCTCGGCGGCAACCGGGCAGTTGCCGCCCTGCCGGGCACCGCCACAGGCGCGTTTGTCCGACTGAACCAGGCCCCCCCGGGCAACACCCCCACAGGCTGCGACGCCGAGCGTCGCCGTTGCGGTGGCGCTCGGCCCAAAGCCAGGAATCGTCAAGAAAATGGCTGAGCTGCACGATTTCTACCCACCCGGAAGGCGTGATTCTGGCCGACACCGCACCGAAACGCGGGTTGGCGACTGTTGGATGACTTGGGCGTACTCGATCGACTTTCGGAAAAGGGTTTTCGTTCGTCCTATACTCTATCCAGAACTGACATTAAATTAGGGAATTTTTGGCGGAAAATTAAAGTTGTGTGATTGCCAGATGACAGGAAACATTACCGACTCGCAAAAGGGATGATCTGTGGATCGGGTTTGGTGGTCATTTTCCTTGATTGTTATTCTGCAAAGATTGCCCACTCACAGGAGAATAATCATGTACACTTCTCAACGAGTGCCATCGATATTTACTGCCGCAGTGGTTGCATTTTTAATTAATCTTCCAGCGACAGCTTGGGCGGCTGACGAGCTAGACGCTCTCACGGTGGAGTGGGAAGGTAAGCGGCTCTGCGAAAACCTCCATGAAGACGATAAGATTCGTGTGCTGCGCTGTACCATCCCACCAAACGCCACTCATGTTCGCCATTTTCATCCTGCGGGGTTTAACTACGTGTTAAGTGGGGGGAAAGGTCGAAGCACCAACGCCAAAGGCACAAATGAATGGGAAACTGAGACAGACGCCAACAGGGAGGGTAAACCTGTTGAGTGGCATGAGGTAACGAACATTGGGGATACTACGCAGCGGTATCTGCTGGTGGAGAAGAAGTATTAGGATATGAAACGGTTCAAGGTACAGCAACCGGAATAGTGCCATGTTCCTGTTAAATTTGTCTGCCCGCATCATTTCATGATGCGGGTTTTCCACATTGAAAAAATCATGATAACCAGCCGTATCTTGATTTTTATTATTAGGCGGTAACAGCACAGCAACGAGGCGCACAATATAGCTGTTCCGCTGCAACTCAAAATCCTATACGTGCTCTGAAGCAATACAAATACAGAAACTCACAACCCATCCAACCAAGCAACAACCGCTTCTTCTACCCACCCGGAAGGCGTGATTCTGGCCGACACCGCACCGAAGCGCGGGTTGGCGACTGTTGGATGACTTGGGCGTACTCGATCGACTTTCGGAAAAGGGTTTTTGTTCGTCCTATACTCCGCGCAGAGATGGTACCGCGAATGAAAAGACGCCTGACGACAATCGTTGCCGCCGACATTGCCGGGTTTTCCCGGCTGGTCGGGCTTGACGAGGAAGGCATCCTGTCCGCCCAGCGCGCCCACCGGGCGGAACTGGTCGACCCGCTGATCATCCGGCATGGCGGGCGGATCGCCAATACGGCGGGCGACAGCTTGCTGATCGAGTTCCCCTCGGCGGTCGAGGCGATGCGCTGCATGGTGGCGATGCAGGCCGGAATGGCCGAACGGAATGCGGACACGCCCGAAGACCGGCAGATTCTCTATCGCATCGGCATCAACGTCGGCGACGTGATCCCTGACGGCGATGACCTGCTGGGAGACGGCGTCAATATCGCCGCCCGGTTGGAGGCGCTGGCCCCACCGGGCGGGATCGTGGTCAGCCGAACCGTCCGTGACCAGATTCGCGACCGCGACGTGGTTGATTTGACCGACCTGGGCGAGGTCGAGGTCAAGAACATCGCCCGCCCGGTGCGCGCCTTCCGGGTACTGGCCGAGGGCGAGGTGGCGGTAGCGCCGCCGAAGCCCAGACGGCGCTGGCCCGTCATCGCCGCGGCAACCGTCGTGCTGCTGGCGGGCGGCGCGTGGTGGTGGACCGAGCGGCCCGAGTTCACGCCCGCTGACTCGGCGAAGATGCAGCACGCGCTGGACAAGCCCTCGATTGCGGTGCTGGCCTTCGACAACCTGACCGGCGACCCGGAGCAGGAGAATGTCAGCGACGGGATCAGCGAGGATATCATCTCGACGCTTGCGCGGTTGCCGGGTGTCGTTGTGATCTCGCGCAACTCGTCGTTCTCCTACAAGGGCAAGGCGGCAGATGTCCGCCAGATCGCCGAGGAGATGAGCGTCCGATATGTGGTGGAGGGCAGCCTGCAGAGCTTTGGCGAAAATGTCCGGATCACTGCGCAGTTGATCGACGCCGTGTCTGGCCACCATGTGTGGTCGCAGAAATTCGACCGGCCACGGGCGGAGTTCTTCACGGTGCGGGACGAGATTACCTTCCAAATCATTCAAGAACTGAATGCCAAATTGGTCGAAGGCAGTTCGTACAATAGCAACTCGATTTCTTTAAAGACGCTGGAAGCCTGGTTACTCGCCAGAAAGGCCGTCTCTCATGACAGGCTGTGGAACAAAGCGGACAACCAGATCGGGCTAGACCTCTTACACAGGATCCTGAAAATCGAGCCCGACTCAGTCTGGGCAAACTCACGGGTGTCGACCCTAACTGCGAGACAGATACAGTATGGCTGGACTGATGATCGTGAAGCGGCGTTCCGTAAGGCGACCGCATACGCAGAGAAAGCTATTGCGCTGGACCCGACTGCGCCTGATGGATACGATGCGATGGCTTATTTGCGTTTCAATCAAGGTCGCATCGAGGAAGCGATCGAGTTGGAAGAAAAGGCGCTCGACCTCGCTCCCGGTGATTCTGATCTTTTAACAGTTCTTGCGCTCTTCTACCAGAAGGACGGGCAGCCAGATCGAGCGATCGAGCTGTTCAAACGTGCGACTCGCAGTGATCGCCTTGCGGCGGTTTGGGCGTGGGAAAACTATGGCGAGTCGCTGATCATGGCCGGCCGGTATGAAGAGGCCGTTCCGATCTACTTCGAGGCGCTGAAATCCGCCAAGGGGTTCTTCGTCACCGAGATCCACCTGGGACTGGCCATCGCGTATGATGCTTTGGGGCAAGACGATAAAGCGCAGGCAGCGATCCGGGCCGCCATCGAGTCCTACCCGCGCCTCACCGTTCCCTACCTGCGCAATTTCCAGCGCTACAAGGATCAGGACTACAAGGACCGCTGGCTGGCCAAGCTGAAACGCCTCGGTGTTCCCGAGGAATAAGCCCCTGACGTGCCTCGCCGACTTTGCAGCAAAGTATCGGTGGGTGCGGCTCCATCCGCTGGCCCCAGCATCAAATATTCGCTAGCATTCCGCGCAGGGAGGCCGCCCGCGAATGGAACGACGCCTGACGACAATCGTTGCCGCCGACATTGCCGGGTTTCCCCGGCTACAATCTCTTCCAGGACCAGATAACCGGCCCCTTTGGCGCCCGCCTTCCGGACCTCGGGCTCGAACTCGGAGAACATCCGAGCACACCGCGCTATGCGACCACGAAGCTCGATAGCGAGTTCGAGCAGCCTGCGGATCTGCATCCAACTCAACCAGTTTCGATATCCAGTCGAAGGGCTCCAGTCGAAACGAACAGCAGTCGAAGGAACAGTCGAAGTGTATGTTCGAAGGGGTCGGACCAAGCCAATTGATTAATTTGTATCAATATTATGGGCAGTTTCAGTCGATTCTGGCACTTAGAGGCCGCATTTGGGTACCAAAAAACGCGTGTAACTGGGTCGTAGGCCGACGCACATAGTCTTAAGAGGCGCGTTTTCGCCGGCGAAAACGCTCCTCTAAGCTCGATTCGGCTCGCCTGTGGGCTACCAACTCGATTTGTTTCAACGGATTGCCGTGGTCCGACCCCGCTCGCGACCCGCTCTGCGACCATTACAGGAATATATAGAGTCAGAGAATGTGTTCTCTGACCCCAGCTGTTACCACCCGTCACGGGTTTGCCGTCTACATCTGGGATTTGGAAGCATGCGCTGCGCTCAGCGCGGCGTGGTCATCTCTGAGGGCACGACCGCGCGCTCGAACTCCTCTTCGGTCATGAGCCCGAGTGCGGTCACGGCCTCGATCAGGGTGGTCCCCTCCTCGTAGGCCTTCTTCGCGACCTTGGCGGCGTTGTCGTAGCCGATGTGCCGGTTGAGCGCCGTAACCAGCATCAGCGACTGCTTCATGAGCAGCTCGATCCGCGCCCTATCGACATCCAGGCCGCGCACGCAGTTCTCGCGGAAGGAATCCGCCGCATCCGCGAGCAGCCCGATCGACTCCAGAGCGTTGTGGATGATCACGGGCTTATAGACGTTGAGTTCGAAGTTGCCCTGGCTCCCGGCCACGGCCACGGCGGCGTCGTTGCCCATCACCTGCGCACACACCATCGTGAGCGCCTCGCACTGGGTCGGGTTCACCTTGCCCGGCATGATCGACGATCCGGGCTCGTTGGCAGGCAACCTGAGCTCGCCCAGACCCGAGCGCGGCCCGCTACCGAGCCAGCGCACATCGTTCGCAATCTTCATCAGCGCGCAGGCGACAGTCTTGAGCGCGCCATGGCAGAAGACGAGTGCGTCGTGCCCGGCAAGGGCGCTGAACTTGTTCGGCGCGGTGACGAACGGGAGCCCGGTCTCCCTCGCCATCTGGGCCGCAAAACGCGCCGCGAACTCCGGCTTCGCGTTGAGCCCGGTCCCGACCGCGGTGCCGCCCTGCGCAAGTTCGTAGAGCCCCGGCAGCGTGCTCTCGACGGCGCGGATCCCGTCGAGCACCTGCTGACGCCAGCCCGATACCTCCTGGCTGAGCCGCAACGGCGTCGCGTCCTGAAGGTGCGTCCGACCGATCTTCACGATACCGTCCCAGGTGTCGATCTTGGTCTGAAACGCGTCCGCGAGCGCCTTGAGCGACGGTACCAGGGTGCGCACTACCTCCTCGGCCGTGGCGACGTGCATCGCGGTCGGGAAAGAGTCGTTGGACGACTGCGCGCGGTTGACGTGGTCGTTAGGGTGCACCGGGTTCTTCGTACCCAGCTCGCCGCCGAGCATCTGAATCGCGCGGTTTGAGATCACCTCGTTGGCGTTCATATTCGACTGTGTGCCCGAGCCGGTCTGCCAGACGACCAACGGGAACTCCGCATCATGTTTCCCGGCAACGACCTCGGCCGCGGCCTGGACGAGCGCCTTGCGCGCCTCCGGAGTGATCGCGTCGAGTTCGCCGAGCTCGTCGTTAACAATCGCGGCGCACTGCTTGACCAGGCCGAGGGCGCGGATCAACGGCCGCGTGAAGCGCTGGCCCCCGATCTTGAAATTCTGGAGCGAACGCTGGGTCTGCGCGCCCCACAGGGCGTCCACCGGCACCTTGATCGGTCCCATGGAGTCAAACTCGGTGCGGGTGGAGACGTTGGTCATGGCTCTCGGTCGCTTGTCTGGCCGGAGTAAAGATGTCGGCGCACCCTGCCGCGCCAAGGCTTACCATCGCTGATGGCGATCTCACAGAGTTGAACGCGTTAGAGCGAACAAGAGGCGTCTGTGACCCCGAACTATAGTTTATCTGGGAGTTGAGCTGGACCACGCGCGATTGCGCGTCAGCGCGGTGCTCACTGTTGGGCGCGGATACCCCAAGCAATCGGCCCAAGCCAAGCCACGCCCTCGACACCAAAGCCACCAGCCGGGTGATGAAGTCGAGCGGCTCGAACCTCACGTGCGTAGTACCGTCGTGGTACGGGGTCTTCAGCGGGTAGCGGACGTTCCCATTCGGGGTAAGACGTCGTCCGACAAACCATTGGCGACATAGAGGAGCATTTCGTCGTCCGTAAGTGCCAATCCCCAAGCGCGCTTGCCCACGAGAACGTAGTCGAGCACCGCGCGATTTTGAACGTCCACGACGGCTACGTGATTGACGCGACCGAGGGCCACATAGGCGGTCTTGCCGTCCTTGGTGATCAAGACGTCGATCGGGGTCACCTCCTCGGTTCGAAATCCGGGCGGCCGGAAAGTGACCCCGCCGACAACACTCAGTGAGGGCACGTCGATGATGTCCACCATTCCAGCGAGCTCCGCCGACACCCATAGCTCCGTGTCGTTGGCGGTGAGCGCAAACCGTCTGGGCCGCATATTGAAGTGCGCAGCAAAGGCGCATCCGACTATGCATCGCCTCGGTTCCGATTTCCAAACTTGCCAAGCAACGGGAGTACTCTACACTTGCAAGTCGTGCCACGGCTTTTGTGTTCGACTCTATTGCGAGGTTGGCGTCAAGACCGACGGGGATTTCTGGTCCAGGCAGCGAGTTTCGATTCGATAGCACGTGCGGATTTCGATGTGCAGCAACCACCATGAGGTAGAGGAGATCACATGAAAAGGACGAGTTTGAATTTCGCTCTTGCGGCGGTGTTCGCGGGGGGGGTCGGTGTTTCAGGGAGCGCGCAGTCCGACGCTCTGCAACAAATGCAGAATGTGCAACCCACCGGCGCATCCTTCGAAGACGTGCTCATCGAGCAGACGGGTTCCCGGGCCGATCAGATCAAGAAGAATCTGGAGAGCGTAAATCTCCCTCCCGGTTTCAAAGTCAGTCTCTACGCGATCGTCCCAGACGCCCGCCACATGGCGGTCGCGCCCCAGGGCACCGTGACGTTCGTGGGGACTCGAAAGGTCGATGTCTACAGTGTCATGGATCGGGACAGGGACCGGGTGGCTGACGATGTGCAGGCCTTTGCGATGCCGCTCGACTTCGGCGTCCCGAACGGCGTCTGCTTTTCGCCCGATGGATTTCTCTATGTCGTCGAGCACAATCGCGTTCTGATTTTCCCCGCGGCCGAGTTCTTCCACGAGAATCCGGATGTCGCGGTCGGCGTCGTTGTGCCCCAGGGCGAGCTGGTGCCGCCCGAGGAGGAGAGCTTCAATCACGGCGCGCGCACCTGTCGCATCGGCCCGGACGGCAAGCTATACATCACGTTGGGGCAACCCCACAACGTCCCGCCGCCAGAGAAGGCTGATCTCTACAACGAGTGGGGTATCGGCGGCATTATTCGTATGAATACGGACGGATCGAATCGCCAGGTCTATGCGCGCGGCGTCCGAAACTCAGTCGGCATGGATTTCAACCCGGCAAATGGCGAGCTCTGGTTCACCGACAACCAGGTCGACGGCATGGGTGACGATATCCCTCCCGGCGAGCTGAATCGTGCCACCGGACCCGGTCAGCACTTCGGCTTCCCGTGGTACGGTGGCGGCGATACGCGCACCAATGAGTACAAGGATTCCGAGCCGCCCGCAGATGCGGTCTTTCCGGAGGTTACAATGGACGCTCATGCGGCCGACCTCGGCATGATGTTCTACACGGGCAAGATGTTCCCGCAGAAATATCGCGGCGGTATCTTCTCCGCGCAGCACGGTTCCTGGAACCGGACCACGCCGGTCGGGGCGCGGGTGATGTTCACGTCGCTCAACGAGGACGGCAGCGCCAACGAGACTGTCGTGTTCGCCGACGGATGGCTGGACGAGGATACCGGTGAGTATCTGGGGCGGCCGGTTGATGTGGCGATGCTCAAGGACGGGTCCCTGCTGGTCTCCGACGACTTGGTGGGCGCCATTTACCGTATCTCCTACGAAAACTGAGCCTCGATGCTGCTTCGCAGTACTATCCTCGTCGCCGCGGTCGTCGTCGTTTCGTTCGACGCGGCCGCGGCCGGCGATCCCGTTACCGGGAAGGCTCTAGCCTCACGCTGTTCTCCTTGCCATGGCATCGACGGTGTCGCCAAGCAGCCGCACGTACCCAATATTGCGGGGGAGAGCACGATGTATCTCAGCAAACAGCTCAAGGCGTTCCGTGCCGGTGAGCGCCAGGATCCGCAAATGTCGCTGATGGCCAAACCCCTGAGCGACGAGGAGATCGATGACCTGGTGGCTTGGTACTCCAGTATTAGGTTCACCGTAGAGCTTTCAGAGTGAGGCACCAGGCTGCTGCTGGCCTTGACAACTCGCGAAATCATGCCAAGTTTGAGATTGAACTCGGAGCTCTCTTTCCATGGCAAGCCGCGATGATCGCTCGCTGAGGGTTCTACTCACCCTATTGGCAGCTCACACGTCCTTTAGCGCCACCGGGGACGATTCGCCCGGCGCATCGCCCGGGGTCGCCAACGTGCAGGTCGGCGGTAGGAATCTGCGATGAAATCAGGCAGCGCTGTGTCAGCAATGCGCGTCAACTGAATCCGCGCATTCCCAACTTCTTCCTGCTGGACGCGGCCGATCACGGCTGCATATCGCTCATGAAGGAATTTCTCGACCAGGGCGCCCCTGGTCAAGGCGTTGGACCATTCCGGCAATACGGCCCTTCTCCGGGCCGCGTACACCGGCGAGCGGGAGGCGGCCCCGCTAACTCTGGACCGCGGCTCCGAGGTCAACTTCCGAAACCTGGACGGAAGCACGGCTCTTCTCAGGGCCGTGACGATGAATCAACGCAGAACGACGATGCTGCTGCTCGATGCCGGCGCGGAGGTGGACGTTGCCAACAAGATATATTGAAAACCCGCTTCAGGCGCTGCGCCCATGTCATCGATGCACGGCGTTCGGCCAGCGTCGGTTACTCCCCGGCCCCGTCGCAGCACGCTGACCTCCCCTACCCCCTCGGCCGGCGTCACCCGCGCCCGGTACCGACTGTTGGGCGCAAAGAACCCATTATAAGCGGGTCAGGTTGACCCGCGGTTTGGGCGCCAAGGCGGCCAGCCCGGTGATGAAATCACGCGGCTCGAACATCACGTGCGTAGTGCCGTCGCGGTCCGGGGTCTTCAGCGGGTAGCGGACGTTCCCATTCGGGGGCTGAAATCGGTCCGGGGGTTCGCGAGACCGCAGACATCGATGTAGTCCGTCACATCGACGATGCCGGCGATGATTGCAAGCCGGTTCTCGTTCAGGGACTGGGTGCCAGTAGAGATTCGTTAACAACCAGCCAGCATCAGTGAAAGGCACAGCGGTCAAACCCGCGTATCTGATTTCTCCGGCCAGGGCTTGCGGTGCGATGTCCGTCCCAAGGTGATGGCGATTCTCCACCTTGAACTCGATCGACGCCGGGGTCCCGGTTTCCTCACCGAGCACCGTCCAGCTGCCGAAAAACCGGAGTCCGCCGCCAGCCGCAGTCTCTTTGCCGAGACTTTCGCTGGCATGCTGGAGCAGCATGTTGTAATCAATGCCAAATGCGAGGCCGTATTCCTCGGGTAACTGTTCCTTGAAGTCGTAGTAGCGCTGAAAGGTGCTCGTCGTCGCATGGATATCGAATACAGATGCCTTCGGTTTATCGTCGGACTGGATTTGCGCCGCGCCGCTGCTGGGCCCTCCGAACGCGGCATTGGTATCCACGTCCGTAGACCCGAATCTCGCAGGCGTAGACGTATCTCCAGCCGCAGCGACATGGCAGGAGATGCCGCATAAGACCAATGCGGCTGATGCAGTCAACGTAGCGACGCCGGCCATAATTTCGATCATGATTGGTGCTGCTTACGTCATTGGAAAGGCGGGGCATCCTTGCCCCACGCGGCTGGTCTGATACGAGTGTCAGTGGATGTGCGGCTGGTCACCGGGCACCCCACCACCGAAATCCACCGGCGAGGCATAGAATTCCTGCGTCCAGTTCTCAACCGTGAGCGGCTGGAAGCGACTCTTTTCCCGCTCATAGCGAATCGGTTGTCCCGGATTGACCCCTGCGAGTACCTTCGAGTCCTTGACCACGATCTGGCCATTGACGATGACATGGGGGATGCCGGTAGAGGGGAGCGTTCCCTTTTCGTAGGTGGCATTGTCAGTCACCTTGTCGGGGTCGAAGATGGTGATGTCCGCCACCATCCCCTCCTGCATGCGACCCCGTTCCTGCATCGACTTCAAGCCCATCTTGCCGAGGGGCAGGGCCGAGTTGTAACTGGACATTGCAACGATCTGCATGATCGGGATGTTGTTTTCCCGTGCCAGGCGTAGAGCTTTGGCATTGCTGCCGGCCGCCCGCGGATGGGTGTTGGGCAGCTTTTCGTAAGGGGTGTCCCAGGTCAGAGCGTTATCAGGGATCATCGGCATGCCGTCGGTGACAACCGATACGCCGGGCAGCTTGAGCCAATCAATGATCGCTGACTCGGGCATTTTAAAGACGAGTACGGGCCGGGTAGGTTCCTTTTTGATCATCTCTTCACGGGTTTGTTGGGTATACCATTCGCCGGTCGCCACATCCTGGATGGTCTCTTCGTACTTGTAGCCGAGCTGGTCGACCCAGACTTCTGGCTCCAGGAAAACGGCGTTCAGCGCCGTGGAGCCCGCCGCGTAAGGGTAGACCTCGCCCCATACGTTCATACCGCGCTCCCGCATGCGTACCAGCAGCTCGTGGACCAGGTTGTAGCCGGGGTTGTTGAAATGGTTGGCGAGGGCGGGCGCGCCAAGGGCCGCTGCGTTGGCCAGCAGCTCCTGGATACCGTTCGCCTCGGTGGTGTCGGTGCCGGGAGTGTAGCGGAAGTGGGCGCCGGTCTGGCGACCATAAAGGCCTGCCAGTCGTTGCAGTTCGAAGAATTCACGGGGCGAAACGCCGTCGCGCATGTAGCCGAGGGTGGAGCCGATGCCCAGGCCGCCGGCGACCAGGCCTTCGTCAAGTAGTTGAAGGATTTTGTTGCCCTCTTCCAGGGTAGGCCGCCTGCAGCACCAGCCATTCCCGGCGGCCCGGCTTTCTACAGCGGAGCGGGTATCCTGTCCATCCTTGAATCCGTCGAGCACCTCCGAACGGGCAAGCTCATGGGCCACCGCCTGACCGTAGTTCACCTGGTTCTTGCCTTCACGCGCCTTGTACCACTGATCGATGTAGGGGCCATGCGTGCCGATCTCCAGGTCGAGGACCGTGGTGCGGCCGTCGCGCAGGGCCAACTTGTTGCTCCAGGGCCGATCGGAGTGCCAGTGGGTGTCGATGAACCCCGGAGCAACCACATGGCCGGTGGCGTCGATAGCCTCCTTGCCCTCGATCTTGTCCTTGGTGATGGCGGCGATCCGGCCGTCCTTTACACCCACGTTGGCGACGGCGTCATACATCGTCTCTGGGTCCATCACCCGCCCGTTGAGGATGACGAGGTCGTAGTCCTGGGCCATGGCGCCGTTCGCGACCGCGAGGAGTCCGCAGGCGAGTGCTGTTCCGGCCAAGAGCCTTGAGATTCGTGGCGATTGTTTCATGTCCGGTCTCCTTTGATTCAGATCATTTGTCAGTGCACCATTGCGCCGGGGCTTCAACTCCCGGGGCCGGTACGTTCACTTCGTTACTGCACGCCTGATCGGCTGGCCCGGCGCGGCGTCCAGGATCAATTCGCCCTCAGCGACCACCAACTCGCCGTTGACCAGCAGCGACTGCACACCCTCCGCCGGTTGGTTAGGCTCCTCGTAGGTCCCGACGTCGCGGATCGTGGCGGGATCGAAGACCACGATGTCGGCATCCATGCCGACCTGGATGCGGCCCTTCTTTTTCATCTGTGGTACGAAGTCCTCAAGGGTCTGGGCAGGCATCAGGGAGATCTTGCGCAGGGCCTCCTGCATATCCATGAGTCCGCGTTCCCGGACATAGGAGCGCAGGATCTTGGCGAAGGTGCCGTTGGAGCGCGGGTGAGAAAAGGCTCCTTCGGGCAAGGGCCAGGCGTCCCCGGTGTAGTTTTCGATCTCATTGTGCTCATCCATGAACATCCAGAACATCTCGTCGGATTCGATGAGCACATCGGGATGCAGAATGGCGGCGTCGAGCAGCGCGAGGTCCTCGGGATCGCTCTCGTCCAGGAAGTGCCAGACGATGAAGGTGCCGGGCTTATTCTGCTGATAATCCGCCAGTTGCTCCTCGGTCATGCGCTCGAGCCCGAGCTGAAAACTGCTGGCGGTGGAGCCCATACGCTCCGGCCAGCCCTCGCCGCTGAACATGGCCGCGCCCACCACCGTACTGGCGGCGCCCCAGGGATAGGCGCCGACGGTGACATTGACGCCGCGCTTTTTGGCATTCTCGATCAGGGGCAAAGTGGAATGGATGTCTTTGAGTGAGGTGCTGTTGATGTGACACACATGCATGTGCGCCCCGGTGATCGCGGCATTGGCAATCAGTTCCTGGACCGCCTCGAACGAGCTCTTGGGTTCCATGTTGCTGGCATAGCGCAAATGGGTGTAGGTGGCGACATCGCGCTTGGCCGCCAGCTCGGCCAGGGCGTAATACTCCTTGCGGCCATATCCGGGGGCGTACCCGGCATTGATGCCGATGCCCAGGGCACCTTCATTGAGACCCTGTTCCACGAGCCGAAGGATCTTCTCCTGTTGTTCCGGGGTAGCCACATCCATCTTCCAGTCGGTGAGCTTCTGCGCATCCTGGAAATACTTGACCGTGGCCTCGGGCTGGGTATCCGTGAAGGTGGCAATACGGGCGTAGGTCCAACCAGCGGCGGCGCCGTAGTTGACCGGCAGCCGCTTCTTGCCTTGCTCTTCATACCAGCTGGTAATGGGCAGCACGCCCGATTCCAGCTCGAGCATGGTGGTGACGCCCTGAATGGCCTGCATCCGGTAATCGCCGATGTTCTGGCCATGGGCATGGATATCGATGAAACCCGGCGCGACCACATGCCCGGTGGCGTCAATGGTTTGTTTGCCGCTGATCTTGTCCTTGGTGATGGCCGCGATCCGGCCATCTTTCACTCCCACGTTGGCGACGGCGTCATACATCGTCTCCGGGTCCATGACCCGCCCGTTAAGGATCACGAGGTCGTAATGCTGGGCCGCGTTTACGTGCGCGACCGCGAGGAGCCCGAACCCAAGTGCCGTTGCGGCCAGGAGCCTTGAGATTCGCAGCGATTGTTTCATGTGTGATCTCCCTTTCTTCACCCCACTTTTCAACACACCATCGCGCGGGGAAGCTTCCTGTTCAGCCCCCATCAGCGGCGCGGTCATTTCGTTTAACCATCAGCAGTGCTATAGGCTTTCTCATCTACTACCCCATTCCAGTTGGGACGGATCCCCTGATGCCGGATCTGACGCTTTGGTCAGGCAACCGGAGATCAACGAAGCACGTTCTTGTTGATCTTGCCGTCCTTCATGATCATCACGAACTTCTTCTGCGGATCGGCGACCAGGTCGTTTTTCAGCGGATTGCCTTCGACCAGGATGATACCCGCATAAGCGCCTTCCTTGATCACGGCGATCGGCCATTCAGGGTAAGGGTTGCGCGGACCGCTCAGCGCTAGCAGTTCGGCATTGTCTGAGGTCGCCATCTTGAGTGCCTCGTAGGGTGTGAACCAGCGCTTGAAGTTGGCCAGCGAAGCTTGAGTAGTCGAAGGGGTCGGACCAAGCCAATTGATTAATTTGTATCAATATTATGGGCAGTTTCAGTCGGTTCTAGCGCTTAGAGGCCGCATTTGGGTACCGAAAGAACGCGTGTAACTGGGTCGGGTCGTAGGCCGACGCACATAGTCTTAGGAGGCGCCTTTTCGCGGGCAAAAATGCTCCTCTAAGCTCGATTCAGCTCGCCTGTGGGCTACCAACTCGATTTGTTTCAACGGATTGCCGTGGTCCGACCCCGCTCTGCGACCCGCTCTGCTCACCTCCCAGCGAACGAGCAGCAGGTGTCGGCCAACTCCGGCCGGCCAACACGCCCCTATCGACTGGCAGCTAGATGCTGCTATGTAGAGCTCTACATAGCAGCATCTATGTAGAGTTCGGAACTATGTAGAGTTTCTCGATGCTCCTCGGTGTTGGGTAGCGCAGTTGTTGGGCTGTAGGGCAGGCAGACCATTGGTTAACTCGACATAGTTTTTCTGGTTTCCTGAAGTGACATCCCCCACTTCAGGAGATCGTGATGAACTCAATCGCGGTCGGCCGCGCAGCCGAGGCGTACCCCAACCTCGCCAAGCGGCGCATCTCACCGCACTCGATTCGCTACTCCTCAGCGATGCATATGCTGCAATCCGGCGTTGCCTTCAGCGTGA
This sequence comes from uncultured Gammaproteobacteria bacterium, assembly GCA_963783675.1. Lineage (GTDB taxonomy): Bacteria > Pseudomonadota > Gammaproteobacteria > Competibacterales > JAHEDQ01 > JAHEDQ01. Next base: position 6,700 of record CAWAOU010000011.1, on the reverse strand, counting down.
TTGCGCTCTGGCTGGGGCACGAGAGCGTGTCCACCACACATCAATACATCGAGGCCGATCTGTCTATGAAGGACATGGCTCTCGCCCGGCTTCAGGAACCCGATACCAAGATCCCGCGTTATCGCCCGCCTGACGCATTGATGCAGTTCCTCCAGGAGCTGTAACTATGTAGAGAACACGCCGGCCCCGATGCGCATTGAAACAGGGGCTTGCGTGCCACCCCGGCCCACAACTCTACATAGTTCCGAACTCTACATAGATGCTGAATAGCGGTCATCGATCTGACGAAAGTTGTGCTGCGGCTCCAGCCCGTTACGTTCGTCACATTGACCTGTTTGACGGGCAGGTTAACCAACCAAAGTGGTAGGTCGCGGCCGCCAAAGCCCCGAGGGGCCGTGTCAAAATTCGGGCAAGCACAACAGATCCGCACCGCCCCACCACAGGCCCGGCAGGTCACGATGTCGATGTCGAACGCCCGTTTCAAACGTTGCGCCCAGCGGCATGGAGACCCGGCGTTCGCTCGGCGTTTGCTCTGGCCCGTCTGCGCATGCTTTGGGTTCGCTGCCCTTCCCCCGTTTCGCCGGCGTGACCCGCGCGCGGTGTTTACTGTTGGGGGCGAACACGCCGTTAAACCGTGTGAGGTTAACCCTCGGTTTAGGGACTAAGGCGGCGAGCTTGGCGATGAATTCGACGGGTTCGGACAATCTGGCGCCAACGGTGTGGACGGTGTAAGGGGATCACCCATGTCCTTCGATCTTCTCGCGCATGAAACCCAAACGCTCCATGATCGGTGCGTCCGAGAAGCGAAACAGATCAAACTGAGTCTCCGCCCGAAGCGACCAGGGAACCCAGCTTGGCACGACGAACATATCACCCTGTTCCAGCTTACTGGTCACACCGTCCATGACCACCGCACCCTGCCCCTCAAACACCTGGAACACGGTCGAACCCACGTCGTTGCGGGTGGCTGTCTCGGCGCCCGGACGAAGCCGGTGGAATTCACAGCGGATCGTCGGCATCACATCGCCGCCTGTCGTGGGGTTGACGAAACGGATCGCCGCGTGGCCTTGCTCGACCGTCGCCGGTTGGCCTTCGTCTTCGAGCAGGAGCTGCTCAGTCAGAGCCTTGTCCGTGAATTTCCAGCGATAGGCGCCGATGGGCGAGGATACGGTGTTCTGCAGCTGGCTGAGCGGACGCAGGCCGGGATGGCACCACAAGCGTTCTCCGCGCGAGAAACTTGGCGTCGCGTTGTCGGTCACGCGATCCGCGCCGGATTCGAAAAAGCCCACATCCATCTGCTGGCTGAAAGGAATATCCAGCCCGTCGATCCACGCCATCGGTTCGGTTGCGACGTTGTGATGGCCATGAAAGTTCCAGCCCGGCGTCAGCAACAAGTCTCCCCGCGACATCCGCACCGGATCGCCGTTGACCACGGTCCAGACGCCCTCGCCTTCGACGACGAAGCGAAAGGCGTTTTGCGAATGGCGATGTTCGGGCGCGTTCTCACCGGGGCATAGATACTGTATCGCGGCCCAGAGCGTCGGGCTGATATAGGCTTTGCCGCCAAGCCCGGGATTGGCCAAGCCAATGGCGCGCCGCTCACCCCCCCGGCCAACTGGGATCAACTCGCCTGAGCGTTCCGCCAGCGGCAACAAATCCGCCCATCGCCAGACATGCGGCACGGCTTTGGATTTGGGGGTCGCTGGCATCAGGTCCCCGGTCTGTGTCCAGAGCGGGTTCAAGTGGTTCTGGGCGAAGCTCTCGTAAAGCGCGCGCAACTCCGACGTGTCCTCCGGTTGCATAGGGTTGTCCATCGCGTTCTCCTTTACCCGACATCCCCCAAGTAGAACGCCTTCTCGAGTATAGGACGGATTAACGCCCTTTTTCCGAAGATTGGCGAGTATCGAGTTTGAAACGTCTGCACTTGAGTCAAGGTCTGGCTCTCCCGTCGGACCGACGGTCAAAGGGGAAGATAGAATGTACGCAGTTGTTAGAAATTACTCAGGCCCCGGCGCAAAGGAACTCTTCGACCTGATCGACTCGCGCAGAGCCGAGGTCGAGGAGATTATCAGTGGCGTCCAAGGCTTTGTTGCCTATACGGTTATTCACACCGAGGATGGAGGCGTCACCGTCACAACCTGCCAGGACAAAGCGGGCACCGACAAAAGCAGCCAGAAAGCACGTGATTGGGTGGTTGCCAATGCAGCCGACCTGAAAACCAACCCGCCAACGGTCTCAGAAGGTCACGTCGCAATCAAGCTCGGCTGAGAAGCGAGGGGATCCAGTTGCGCTCTCTGTGGCGCTGACGTTGCGAGCGCCTCGTCGATAACGTCCGCAAACCGACGCCCAGTTGGTATGACCCGATCCCACCACACCGTCCAGGCTTCCGCCTCCAGCGCCGCAGCAAGCCGCCTCGCCCTCTCGCGGTCCTCATTGGCTTAGCTGATGAAGATGTCGTGACCGACAGCGTCTTCCAGCACTGCTAGGTCCGTGCGATGACGGGGCAGGTCTTTTAGGCGTGTGGCGCCAACCTGCTCGAGAATTTGCAACCAGTGTTCTTAAACATTCAAGGCGTGAATCTGTAGTTCGACTCTTGGCATGGTCGCTGCCTCGGCGCGGCTTAAAGGCCCAGAAATGATAGAAATTCCCCTGCGCTTTCGGTACCGGAAACGGGGCAACCCCTCTGGCCGACTCTTCGAGCGCCAGCATGGGTGGAATTAGCTCCTCGGTCCATACGGAGCCAGTGTGGCGTCCCTTGATGTCAAAGATCGGTTGACGCTTACCAGTCAACTTCTCTACAAGTACCACCCGCCTGGATTCCGCGACCGCCGTGGCGAACGCGGTATCGTGCTCAGGTGATTTTGCTCTCTGAAAATCCAGGTCAAAGACGATGACCGAGGCACCGCGTTTGACCAGGTTATCGACCAGACGGGCATGGATGGACCGGGGCCAGCCACGGGGACGCGGGGGCAGGCCAAGATTCTCGGCGGCACGTTCGTTGATGCCGACTACGACGGCTTCGGGAGGTGGTTCAATCGCGCCCCGGACCGTAAACAGCCATTTGAGACCAATGTTTTCTCGAAATCGGCACCGAGTGAGGTCAGGGCAAGGAGTGCGCCCAATAAACCCGTTACGGTGCCTACAATCGAGCCCTTTATCCAACGACGCATTTGCCCCTCTGCAAGCCCGAGGAGCGGCTGAGCGGGTCGCTGGGTCAGTTGGCCGGGTTCTCGCTGCATGCTGAGGTGGCTACAAGGGGGCATGACCGCGGCAAATTGGAACGTCTGTGCCGATACATTGCACGCCCCGCCGTTTCCGAGCGGCGCCTGTCGCTGTAGCCAGGAGGCAAGGTCGGCTACGGAGGATTGAGCGGCCGTTCGAGGGAGGACCCAAGTCCCTCGCTGAACGGCCGGTGCTGGCCGACACCTGCTGCTCGTTCGCTGGGAGGTGACGGGCCGCTTACGCTGCAATGCAGACCGTCAAGGCCCTGCCCCTGTCCGTCGGCTATGGGTCGAAAGGGGCCTTTCGCCGAGATACCCAGCGCCGGCGGCGGGGGCTGCACGCCCGCCATCGAAACCATCGTTGCCTCCCTTCCCGGCCGTGCTCCTGACCACTGTACGCGGGTTTCCAGGGGCTTTCGGGCTTCCCCCCTTCCACCCATGTCTTCGGCGTTTCATGCGCCAAAACAGTCCAGGTTCGCTAGACGCTCAAACACGCTGTACGCGTTGTTTCGCGCCTTCCTGTCTGGTGCCCGGTCAATCTCCTTCCATGACCCAGGCGAGTCAGGCCAAACGACCATACCAAATCGTTAAATCAACCCATCGTCTGCTGCCCCGCTTCAGGTTGCTGACAGAGGGGGCCTGCCTATGCTCGATGGTGTTGCGAAAAAAGCGGGGCTATTTGGATTACACTTCGAAAAGCCCCCCGACCGTTGTCGGCAGACACGACTATTTTGTAGCAACTACCCACTCCGCCGCCCGTCGCCCCGATAGAAACGCCGCGTGGACGGTTCCGTAGTAGCGGGAAACGGTGTGCTCACCCGCCAGCAGCAAGGTATCGCTGGATGGCTCAGCCAGCGCGTCCATGTCCGCACCGCTGGCACCCACCGGGATATAGCTGTACGCGCCAGCGGAAAACGGATTGTTGCCCCAGTCTGTGGTCATGGTGGCGATCGGATCCGGGACGGCCCCAAGTAGGGATCGCATCGTATCGACGGCGGCATCCGCAAGCTCTTCCAGACTTATTCGGCGCGTAGCCACCTCCGGATTGTGGAATGCCACCATGCACGGCGCACCAGCGGGGTCACTCATGTCCACGAACTCAAGAAACATTCGATCGCCGCCCAGGTTCAGGAAATTGCGGTGATCGACTGGCCAGAATCGATCCTCGAATCGCAGAACAACCTTCTCCAAACGCTTCATGCCCAGTCGTTCAATCGCCAGGCGTTGGTGGCCGGATAGTGCGGGATTGAAGATGGGGCTGCCGGATTTCAGAACGCCCAGGGGTACCGTCACGATGGCGTGGCCCGCGCGAAAATCGCCGCTATCCGTGGTCACTGCCACCCCGTCTCGGCCGTGTCGAATCACGGTAACCGGGGTCGACGTACGCACTTTGATGTTGCGCGCAAGCCTCTCGACCAAAGCTCGGTACCCGCCGATAAGCACATCGTTCCCACCATCGTGCAAGTTGTAAAGCGCGGAGCCGCGCAAGGAGATATTGTCCGGGTGGTCACCCGTCACCCCCGCGCCCATGACCCAGTTCAGTGCGTCGGCAGTTATTTCTGCGGTGGAGCCGGTCAAATTCCGGGAGTTCACGTACCACTCGACCCCTCGGGAGTACACGTCCTCCCCGGGTCCCAGTGCGTCAGCCGCCTCGGCAGGATCAAAATCGTGCAGTGAGGCCGAAACCGTTACAGCTTGCTCTGCGCTCACCCACCGGCCATCGAGGGCGACCCCCTGGTTGTGTCCCCACACGCAATCAGCCCGGTGCTCGATGCCTTCCAGGGCGAGAATATCCATCAACGGATTGCCGATGGGCCCGTGGAGCCAGGCACCACCGAGATCCACTTTCGCCCCCGCGATGTCGACGGTGTGGGTCCGCCCCCCGATTCGGTCCCGCGCCTCGAGGACGACTACGTCCTTGCCGAGGCGGTGGAGTTCCCTTGCCACGGTAAGGCCAGCGACGCCGGCACCAACCACGATGACGTCATGTTTCATTGCAAGCGAACTGCGGCGTTTGATGTTGAGCACATCTCCGTAATGTAGCAGTCGATAAGGACTGGCGTTGGCGGATAGCAACCATCCGAGGGCGAGCACCGGCGACTCGGCAGTGCGCGCGCGTCCAGCGCGATATTAGATTAGGTGCCTACGAAGAGCAGTCATTGGTGGCCGCTCTAGGTTGCGGGACCGCCGCCTACCTTGCATCAGATCGATGACCGCTTTCAGAACCCGTCACTGTTCAGGTGAGCTGTGGCAGTCCCTTGGGCAGCATAAGCGGTCGCTCAGCCGAACGGCGCTCGCCCCACCTACGCTCCAAGGCTGCGCACTGGATGCTGGGCATTGGTGACTTTGACGTAGCGCCTGAAACGGGTCTTCGTTATCGACATCGAGACCTGCTCGGCTTACGGCGGCGCTGTGCGGATCATCGCCTATCGAGGATGCGGGAATCATCGAGAAGATCCTAACGCACCTGGACGCGAACGCGGCGGAGCCCCAAGCCCACATCGTTACCCACAACCCGGTTCATGAGTTGCCCGTGTAGCTTCGATTGCGAGGACAAAATCTCGGCCACGCTGCAGCCCGATCCAGATCGTTTGGGGTCCTGGGAAACCATCGCCCTTGCGATTGAGAAAGCCACCAAAGCCGGCCACCATGCGCACCATCTGGTCGAGTGACGGCGGTTGTTCAGGCGGCGGTTTGCGTCTGGCGACGATGTAGACAGCCTGCCATTCCTCCTCGGCGAAGACCACATCACACGGCAATTCCGGGCATTGCCGTCCCAGCATGGTCAGATACAGCACCCGCCAGGCGATAATCATGTAGAAGGCCAGCGCCGGCTCCAGGCGCTGGAGCTTCTCCAGCCGCAGCTCCTCGACCTTGCAGCCGGATTTCAGGATTCTGAAATACACTTCCACCTGCCAGCGGCAAAGGTAGTATTGCAGCAGTTCGGCGGCCTGCTCGGCCGTGGCCACCGGCAAGCTGGTCAATAACAGCCACTCGATGGGCTCAGCTCCCGCGGGCGGATCCAACTCCTGAGCCAACAACGCGGTCACTTCGACATCGGGTAGTTTGTGGCCGGTGCGGGATGGCGCTTTGAGCGTGACCCGAACGGCCCGCAGGCTCTGGGCGATGCGCTGGGCCTTGCGCTGCTCGCTCTTGGGCATGTCGAACTCGATCCGATCGAGCTCGGGGGCCTCATCGAGGGCCTGGCGCAGGGTGCGACCATCGGCGAGTTTGCGATCGTGCTGGGCGCGAATCAGCCACTCGGCCGCGGGGGTCTGTGCGTCTCGTTCGACATAGATCTCGTAGATGTCCGCTTCCCGATCGGCGAGATAGATCAGCTGCGTGTCGGGGAGTTCGGCCTGTCGCTCACACACCCGCCGGTAGCCTTCCAGCCAACGCAGACTTTCCTTCTCTTCAATGGCTCGGCGAGCGTCCTTGGGCGTGCCCAGACTCCCCGGCTCACGGGGTCCAGCTCCAGA
>CAWAOU010000010.1:0-223714 GCA_963783675.1 uncultured Gammaproteobacteria bacterium | reverse complement strand
TCGACGTTCCGAAACTGTAGTGATCTGGCCGGTTTGAAACGGCCGGTGTCGGCATAGAGTTCAGGCCAGGTTTCCCCACTCCCAACATCCCCATCGTCGCGACTGCCCGGCTGAGTAGACGGCGTACGTAGCGGCGTTGTGTTCATCGCGTCAGCTCTCATCATCGGTCCCCGGAAGGGGGTAACTGATGAGTCAGCAAAGACGCCGTAAGTGTCGACACTGCGGGACATTATTCCGTCCCGACCCGCGCAATATCAGACGCCAGCGCTTCTGCTCGAAGCCGCCGTGTCGGCGCGCCAGCAAGGCCGAGAGCCAACGCCGATGGCTCGCCAAAGCCGACAACCGTGATTACTTCCGCGGTGCCGAGAACGTCGAGCGGGTGCGCCTCTGGCGCAGCGCCCATCCGCACTATTGGCGGCGCTCATCGGCAAACACCCGCTCTGCGTTACAAGAACACTCATTGACGCAAGCCACTGATATTGATGACGAATCAGCCTCCTTAACAAACTCCCCGTTACAAGAACTCTCACGCGTACAACCCCTTGTCCTGATGGGATTAATCGCCCAGCTAACCGGCGCTGCGCTACAAGAGGACATCGTATCGGCCAGCCGGCGGCTGCAACATTTAGCCAACGACATCCTCAACGCATCCCCACAGCGCGGCCCACCCGGTCACGCCCCTTGAGGACCCAAGGAGAGACACCGTGTTCGAGGAACATCCACCGCTGATTGCGTTACCGACTGAGTTGTCTGAAGAGGCCGCCGCACAACTGCTCCAATGGCTCTACGAGCTCGCCGCCGCCGTCGAGAGCCAGTACGCCGCTCAGCTGCTTCGCTACTACCACCGAGACGATGAGCGACAGCAACCCCTGTGGCCCGATGACGAACCGCCATTTTGAACCGCCAACACAGCACTGAAGCCGCCACCATGATCAACTACGACACCTTCTGCCGCATCCACCACCTTCACCAACGCGACGGGCTCAACGCCTCACAGATTGCGCACGCCCTGTGCCTCGATGCGCGCACCGTCAGCCATTGGCTCACACAGTCACACTTCCGAGCTCGGCGCAGCGTTGCCCGCACCAGCAAGCTCGACCCGTTTAAGCGCACCATCCGCCAGCTCATCGAGAACCACCCCTACAGCGCCGTGCAAGTGTTACAGCGACTGCGTGAAGACGGTTACAACGGTGGCATTACCATCGTCAAAAAGTATCTGGCCACCGTACGACCCCGGCGCGCACCGGCCTTTTTAACCCTTGCCTTTGCACCGGGCGAATGCGCGCAGGTCGACTGGGGCCACTACGCCTCGGTCAACGTCGGCAACACCCGGCGCCGGCTGTCGTTCTTCGTCATGGTGTTGTGCCACTCGCGCTTGATGTATCTCGAGTTCACCGTCTCCCAGACCATGGAGCACTTCCTCGCCTGTCATCAGCACGCTTTCGAGTTCTTCGGCGCCCGGGTGCCGGCCAACATCATGGTCGACAATTTGAAGTCCGCCGTGCTCCAGCGTCTCACCGGTCAAGCGCCCGTGTTCAATCCCCGATACCTTGACTTCGCGCAACATCACGGCTTCCAAATCGTTCCTTGTGCCGTGGGAAAGGGAAACGAGAAAGGACGCGTCGAGGCCGGTGTCGGCTACGTCAAAAAAAATCTACTCGCCGGCCTCGACATCCCCGACTTCAACGCCCTCAATCCCGCCGCCCGGCAATGGCTCGACACCATCGCCAATCAACGCATCCACGGTGAAACACGTCGGCGGCCCGTGGAGCTGTTCGAGCAGGAGAAGGCGCTGCTGCACCCCATGTCCGACAACCTCTACGACATCGCCACCCTGCACACCGTGCGCGCCTCCAACCGCTTCCGCGTCACCTTCGACACCAACCGCTACTCCGTGCCCGCCGAATACGCTTGCAGGCGTTTGACATTGAAGAGCTATCCCGACCGCCTGTGTGTCTATCACGACAACAAACTCATCGCCCGGCATCCGCGCTGCTATGACCGCCATCGCGACTTCGAAGACCCCGACCATCCCCGCGAGCTGCTCGCGCAACGGCGCAGCGCACGACATCAAAAACTCATGCAACGCTTCCTCGCCTTGTCCACCAACGCCGAGCGCTACTACCAACAACTCGAGCTGCGACGACTCAATGCGCGTCATCACGTCCACAAAATCGTCGCGCTCAGTGAAATCTATGGCACCGAGCCCACCGCACGCGCACTCGATGATGCACTCGCCTTCGAAGCCTTCAGCTGCGAGTACGTCGCCAATCTGCTCGAAAGCCGTGCCCGCGCCCTGCCCGAGCCTGGCGCTTTGCATCTGACTCGACGCGCCGACCTGCTGGAACTCGAACTCGAAGAGCCCGACCTGGAACTCTACGACCGTGAGCCTACCGCGCAGCGGTGATGCAACAAGGAACGCCCCCATGGCAATCGATAAAACGACCCGCAGCGCTCAGAGCGAAGCACTCGAACACAATCTGAACTACCTCAAGCTCTCCTTCATCCGCGAGCACCTCGAGGACTTCGCCAAGCTCGCCGCCGAACAACACTGGGACCCCATCACCTTGCTCGCAAAACTCCTCGAAGGTGAAGCGCAGCGACGACAAGACCGCGCCATCGAGCGGCGCGTGCGACTCGCTCGCTTCCCGGTGCGCAAATCACTCGAGCAGTTCCAGTGGAACTGGCCAAAGAAAATCAATCGGGCACAGATCCAGAATCTGTTCCGCCTGGCCTTCCTCGACGATAACACCAACGTCGTGTTCATCGGCGGCGTCGGGCTCGGCAAAACTCATCTCGCCACCGCCTTGGGCTTCGCCGCCTGCCATCAGGGTCACTCTGTCCTGTTTGCCTCCACCGTCGATGTCATCAACACCCTCGCCGGCGCCCAAGCCACCGGGCGACTCAAGCTGGAGCTGCGAAAATACATCCGACCTCGCATTCTGATCCTGGACGAAATCGGCTACCTCCCGATCGACAAAACCGGCGCCGATCTACTGTTCCAGATCATCAGCCAGCGCTACGAGCGCGGTTCCACCATCCTCACCACCAATCGGGTCTACAAAAAGTGGCCCGAGATCTTCAACAACGATTCCACACTCACCTCCGCCGTGCTCGACCGACTTCTACATCATGCCGAGACCGTAACCATCGAAGGCAAAAGCTTCCGAATGAAAGACCAGATCCAGGAGTCTTGAAACAAACCGACAACCACCTGAAACCGGCTTGCCTGCTAAATCCCCCACAAACATTTTTAAACCGGCTGATCTGCTACAACTTCACACCGTCGGTAGCACAAAGCCGAACGGGATAGGCAGGTGCGGCAGGTAGCGGGTGACCAAGCCGCGTAGGCGAGCCAGGATCGAGCCGGCGCCGAGCACTTGGGCGAACGCTTGCAGGGTCGGCGCCACCTCGGCAAAACGCACCGGCTCCAGCCCCCGGATAACGGACAATGCGTCGTGGACCGAAGCGCACAGTCGATCCAGGTAGCGAAGCGCGCCCGGTAGTTCGATCTCGGTGCGTAGCTGTTCGGCAGCAAGCGCACGTGAGGGCGCCTGCTCAACGGCGAGCACCATCGCCTCCAGGTCCGCCAGGGTGCCCGAGTAATGCGGTGCCAGGCAGTCCGGCAAGGCACTGACCGTGCGCCGGGCCTTCGGACAATACCAGCGAGCGATCAAGGTGCCGGGCGGGCGAACCGCTCGTAAGTCCCGTGGCGGCAGAAGCCGCAACCGCCGGCCGGATGCCAGGGGCAGCGCGCCAGGCTTGCCAAGCGCCACAACTTGCCGGCAACATAATCTTCGCTGGTGGATGGCGTCGCCAAACGCACTTGCACTCACCAGCCACGGCCCGCGCGGGGCCAACCGCGGCGGGCCACCTTCTCCTTGTTGTTCTTACCCAACCGACAGTCTGGCCGATCTCCCGTCAGTCGCCAAGTCATCGGCGACCTTGGCTTGTGGGACTGTGTCTCTCGGCTGTGCCGGAATCTGCCGGTTTTTCAACAGGTCCGGTACGAGAGAATTCGGGATGAAGCGAACTGCGGTTTATGGATTAAAGAGCGAGACAACACATGAAGCTGCCGTAGACAATGCCCTGCTGTTTGCAGAACGCGGTTGCTGACAAGCTGCTGGCTTCGAACTGCGTGAAAATCTCACGCCACTGCGCGTGGCTGCGGCGGATCCGCTGAGTCCTCTTCATCTCTGGCTCCCTCTGGATAAGTGCAGGACCAGAGTAGCCATCCGGTGCCGGTCGTGACAGACGTCTCAGGATGATCTTCCAGCCACTCAGCACGCTTCAACTTGGTTCGCCACTGGGGCCGATCATGACGATCCACGGCATGCACGTGAAATACCGACTTCGCAATATCCACTCCGGCTCCGCTAAGGTTCATTCGGGCTCCTCCTCATTCTCTGAATGGCTGGTTTGCACTTGCCATTCTGACGCCTAGACACCGATAAGTCAGGGTGAGGAGGAGTCCATCCATTGCTGACGGGGCTGCTGCGTTGCCGGCGTTGTGGTCGTAAGCTCGTGGTCCGCTACACGGGCTCGCGGCGAGATGCGTTGCGATACTGTTGTGAACGCGCGTAGCTGGATAACGGAGAGCCGACTTGCATCGCGTTCGGCGGCAAGAGCGTCGACCAAGCGATCGGGCGCGAGGTGCTGCGCGTCGTGGAGCCGACGGCCACCGAGGCCGCGGTGCTTGCCGAACGGCAAGCGGCCACGGGACGCGAGGAAGTTCTGCACGCATTGCGGCGCGACTTGGAGGCCGCCCGCTACGCGGCAAACCGAGCGTTCAAGCAGTACGACGCCACCGACCCGGAAAACCGTTTGGTGGCTGACGAGCTGGAGCGGTGTTGGAATCAGGCGTTGGAGCAGGTGCAACCGGTTCAGCGTCGAATCGCGCAGCACGAGCGCGAGGCACAGGCGTTGGTGCCGCCGCAGCTGGCTGACGTCGAGGAGTTGGCGAACGATCTGGCCGAGGTATGGAGCAGACCGGAGACGGACGCTCGACTGAAGAAGCGGATCGTGCGAACACTCATCAAGGAGGTCCTCGCCGACATCGACATCGACGTCGAAGCGAGCGAGGTGGTGGTCATCGTCCATTGGCAGAGCGGTGTGCACACGGAGCTGCGGCTGCCTCGGCGTCGACGTGGCCAGAGCAGCGTTCAGACCGCGAAGCCGATCGTTGACGCTGTGCGCGTGCTCTTACGCCTCTGTCCAGATGCGGTGATCGAGGGCGTGCTGAACCGAAACGGTTTACGCACGGGGCGCGGCAATTGCTGGACGCGGGAACGGGTGAGGTCGCTGCGCAGCCATCACAAGATCCCATGCCATTGCCCGGAGAAGCGCCAAGCTGAAGGCTGGATGAATCTGGGCGAAGCTGCCCGATTGTTGCACGTTGCGCCGAGAACGCTGCGATTGGCGGTTGAACGAGGCGAAGCGCAGGCCGAGTATCCGTTGGCGGACGGTCCGTGGATCTTCAAGCGTGATGCGTTGGAGACCGACGCTTCCGCAGCGCTGGCCGCGCGCGCTCATCAACATGCAAACCGACCCGCGTTACCGTCGGCAGAACAGGGCAATCTAGAATTTTCAAGCACATAGCGAGGTGGGTAGTAACTTCTCAATAACCCGGGGCACTTACCTGGTTGGAGAGGCGGCGTTGGCGACGAGCTGGGGCAGTGGCGGGATGTTGTTGCGCAGTGTGAGCCGGTCGAGCAGATAGTCCCAGAACCCGATCTCCAACTTCTGACATGTTTTCTTCAAGCTGGCGAAGGTATCGCGCGCTCGGCGTCCGTCTTCGGAGCGGGTGGAGCCGGAAATCTTGCGTTTGATCACGTACTCGCGGATGTCTCGCTCGCTGAGATTGTTGTGCAGGGGGATGTCGGGTTGTTGGAGCACGAGCAGCAACTCAGCCTTGTTCTTGTGCAAGCGCTTGAGCGCCTGGTTCAGCGTCTGGAAATCGGTCTTGGTTTGGCACAGCGTATCGAAACGCTTGTTGATGGCGTCTTTGGCTTTGGCGGTGGGCTTGAGCTTGTAGACCTTGAGTTGGTCGTAGAGGCCCCAGAGCGCCGCACGGGTGCTGTGTAACGCCTGGACATGGAGCTCGTTGAGGGGCAGGAGTGATTGGATATTGCGCTCGGCGTGGATCCAGCATAGGGCGTGGCGCAGCACGTCGAACTGCCCGGCATCGTCGCTGATGATGACGAGCTCTTGGTGCAGGGCGTGGTGGTGGAGGCTACCGATCAGGGCGCCTTCGGTGGCGATGCGCCGGTGGCGCTGCTCGGTGATGTTGAGTGCATCGAGATGAGCGAGCCAAGCGAGTTCGTGGTCGAAGTGATTCGGCCCGGTGTGTAGTCGCTCGCGGGGTGGACGCGGGAGTTTGTGCTCGCGCAGGTAGTGCCATGCGGCATCGTTGAGGTGATAGTCGGTGTAGGGGGTGCGCAGCAGCTCGAGGAAGTTGATGCGGCTTTTGGAGGCGGTGGACGCGAAGAAGGCGAAGTGCTCGTTGCCGATGTGGGTGCAGTAGCCGTTTTGACCACGGTGGCGCGCGCCGGTGTCATCGACGTGGACATAGGCGCTGGAGGCCAGGCCGGCGAGCAGGAGCTGGTCCTTTTCTTGGTGGAAGGCGTCGTTGTGCTCGATGAGCAGTCGGTTGAGCTGGCCCGAGGAGATGTCCACGCCCCATTGTCGCAGCTGGTTCAAGAGCAGCGGTTGGGTGACACGCTGGTGGTGATGCTGGTGGACGATGTAGCTGATGAGGGTGGGGCCGAAGTGGGCGTTGTTCAGATGTTCAGGGAGCGGGCCGACGAGGTGCTCACCGGTGGGCGTTTCATAGCGCGCGAGGCGGTATCGGGTATTGAGTGGCTCGATCAGGAGGTCTTGGACGAAGAAATCCTGATAGCCCCGCAGCCGTGAGCCTGCGGGGAGGTGCTGAGGGGCAATGATGATCGAGCGGTGGACCTTCAGGCGCTTGCGGCGTTTGTTTGACCCGGCGCGTTTGCGCCGTGTTGACTGACCCGCGCCGGGGGGCGGCTCATCGTCATCGCGGTCGTTGTCCAGGGCGCTGGGTTTGATGTGGGGCCGAGGCGCAAGGCCTTTGAGCCGGCGCACTTCGGCCTCGAGCGCGCCGACCCGTTGCTCGAGCGCGGCGATGGTGGCGTGTTGCTGCTCGATGATCGCCAGGAGCAACTCGACGGTGGGTGTGCGCTCGGCCTGAGGGATGATCGGGACGCTCAATCGGGGCGCTTGGGCCATCGCGGTCAATCGCCCCGGAACAGGCGCGCACGAAACGCTGGAGTCAGCGGATAGAGCCAGACCGATTTGACTGGGACCTTCAGGCGCTTGTGGCGGTCGTTGCGGCTGCGCCCGGTGGTTTGTCCCACGCACCGCCAGTTCGCCGCGCGGTAGCAGGTGCCGGCGAAGCGACCGCGTTCGACGGTGGTCTCGAGCAGCACCAGGGGGTGGGCATACTTGGTTTGCCAGTCGGCGCTGATGCGCCGGGCGATGCGCCCGAGAATATGACTCGCCAGATGCCTTACCCGCACCCACGGCAGCACGAGAAAACGCATGTTGTTCGCCATCAAGTGCAAGGCACGTTCACGGCTCGCCGGGTCCCAGCCGATGAAGCGCTCTCGGGCGGCCATCTTCCAGGCGGGGGCACCGAAGAGCAGGCACGCCAGCACACGCCCATCACGGTCGTAGACCAGGTAGTGCAGATTCTCTCCGACCGGCCCGCGATAGCCGAGGTAGTGGTAGCGTTGGACCAGAGCACCAAAGAGCTGTCGTTCCTCGCCCTGGTTTGCCAACGCCAAGCTCAGTGGCATCAGTGCGCGCAGCGGCCCGCTGATCGACCGCTGGTCGATAGAGACCGTTCTCATCGTGCGATGGCGAAAGGCGTTATTGGCCGAACGCACCGGCGGGGGCAGTGCGATGAGCCCTTCGGCGTCGAGTTTGCGCAACAGGGCTCGGGCGGCCATATCCTTGGGCTGCCCGTTCGCGGCGACCCATTTCCAGCGCTCGCACAGCGCTTGCGACAACCGGGTGCGATGCCAGCTCGGATGCGCGGCAATCAGATCCTCGATGAGCCTGATGTCATCGTTGTCAACCGCTCGCCCCTGGATGATTCTGCCCGTCGCCATGCATAGCAACGGTAGTCGATACGCGTCTGGGAGTCCAGCCCCCAGCCGCGATGATGCACGGACTTATTGAGAAGTTACCCGCGTTCGGGGAATCTCAGTCACCAACGCAACTGGTGTTCTTGCATCGAGCTATCGCCGTCAGCATCGAGTAGTCTGAGGTACTTGGCGGGGTCTGTTCAGAGTGAGTCGGGGTTGTAATCAGCCAAACCTGTCTCCAAGCAAAGCACCTCAAACCGGAACCCAACCCACCCAGTTGCAGTATTCACCTCGTGTAGTAGTATGTATACATATGAACCACATGGGCAAGCCCGACATGGCCAACCGATCAGTTATCTCAGTTCACACCAAGCCCGAAACCTCGAAGCGACTGGAAGAGCTGGCAACCCTTACCCGCCGTTCCAAGTCATTCTTGGCCAATGAAGCCATTGAGCGCTACCTGAGTGAGGAAGAAGCCTTTATCAATTCTGTGCGCCAAGGCATGGCCGATGTGGCGGAAGGTCGCGTATACGAAACCGACGAAGTACGGGCCCGACTGAACGAATTCGTCGCCGAGAGATCCGCTAGCAAATCCGACTCGTGAAGCTCCGCTGGTCAGCGCACTCAATGCGCGAACTGGAAGCAATCATCGAGTACATCGCCGCTGACAACCCAACTGCTGCATTGGATCTGGGTGAGGAAATCCTGTCTTCGGTTGATGCTGTACTACCCGCCAATCCGTACGCAGGCCGCCCTGGCCGGGTTGAAGGCACTCGTGAACTGGTAGTTCACGAATCGTACATCGTGGCTTACGAAGTTACTGACGCAGTCTATATCCTGACGGTACGGCACAGCGCCAGGTTGTGGCCAGAGCGCTTGTAGCCGCCTCGTACAGCGCAGCTTCGAGTGTTGCCGCACTGTTATCAAAGGACTGAAGGCTGAGTTCGAAGGCGGCTTCGCCGCTCGAAGGTCGCGCTTCACTAAACCGTCGACGATGGCCACCAGGCTGAACAGTCCTAAGACCGGCAGCGCGAGCACGAGGATGGCGAGGCGCACCGAGAACACCTGTGTCACCTGCATGGCTGTCAGGACGTACGCGGCGATCGGTTGGAACATCGCGTGCATTCGCGCCCGCAGACCGGTCTCGCTCGGCTTCGTCGGTGCACCAATCCACCGCACGAAATAGGCGCATCGTGTTGCCTCGAACAGGACGTAATACGTCTTGTCGGCCACCGTCTTGGTGAACCGGGCCGGGTCCGAGCTGACCAGGCTTCGACCGAAGTCCTTCTGGAGATAGCTGATCTCGGCGACGAGCATGTTCCGACTCTGGAAGCGAGGGCGCGCGCGGCCCAATGCGCAGGCCGCTGCGTTGATTCTAATGGTGAGGAAGTGTCCCGATACGCTGGAGAAGCTCAGCGAATTGGCAAACCCTGCCGCTTGAGTGTTCCGGGACGAACATCCTCGGACTCACTGCAACACCGATCCGAAGGGATGGGCAACAGCCAATCATCTTCATGCAATGTGGGCCGATTCGATATACCGCGGCACCGCCGGCCAGTGCACCGCATGATCTCGAGGTCGTTCCACGAACCCTCTCCCAACCAGCGCCAATACCAGACGACACCAGGATTCAGGACATATTTCGGACCTTGGCTGAGGACCAAGAACGCACGGCCGCAATAACTGATGAGACGCAACGCGCCGTCAAAGAGGGTCGCAAGGTACTGGTGCTGACCGAACGCACCGATCATCTCGAAAGCATCAGGCGCTCGCTGGAGGAACACAGTCTGGAACCCTTCGTGTTGCATGGGCGCATGTCGAAAAAGCAGCGTGCGAATCTGGCCACCGAAATCGATGCGCTGCCGCCTGACTCGCCGCGGATCCTGCTCGCAACCGGGCGAAGACTCGTCGGGGAAGGCTTCGACCACCCCCCGCTCGATACATTAGTCTTGGCCATGCCGGTGTCATGGCAAGGGACGTTGCAGCAATACGCCGGCCGCTTGCATCGGGAACATGCCGCCAAAACTGACGTTCGGATCATCGATTTCGTCGATACCGCCCATCCCGCATTGCTCCGAATGTGGGAGAAACGCCAACGCGGCTACCGCGCGATGGGCTACCGCATCGTCGAACCCTCGGCATCGGGAAAGGATTAGCAATTGTTCAGTTCGCAACCACCCGAAATGTTATCTTTACTGAACTCGACTCCGGCGGCATGAGATCGTTATGAACGCAGCGGTGGAAAAAGATATTCAACGGCATCGAGCTTTGGTCGCAGCCCTTTGTCGTCGCCATGGCGCGCGACGGCTAGACCTGTTTGGATCGGCAACCCGAGACGATTTTGATGCCCAACACAGCGATCTCGATTTCCTGGTCGAGTTCGAAGACCTTGAGCCGACTCAATACGCGCAAGCCTATTTCGCGCTGAAGGAAGGGTTGGAACGCCTCTTCGAACGCCCGGTCGATCTGGTTACCGAAAACAACTTGGGCAATCCCTACTTTCGTCAGCGCGTTCAAAGCGAACGTCAGAATCTGTATGTACGGTGATGCAGCCAAGCTAATCTGGGACGCGCAACAGGCCCTGCAGCGGATCCAACGGTTTGTCGCGCGCAAGGACTTCGCCGCTTACCAAAGCGATGAGCTATTGCGATCTGCCGTTGAGCGACAGTTCGAAATCCTGGGAGAGGCCTTGAATCAGCTCTCGCGCCTCGATCCCAATATGACGGAGAAAATTCCCGATTTACCGCGCATCGTTGCGTTCAGAAACATACTGATCCACGGCTATGCCAGTGTTGATGACCGCCTGGTATGGGGTGTTGTCGAGAGCCGGTTAAAGCCGCTGCTCGATGTCGTTGCGGCGCTGTTATCAGAAGACTGAAGGCTGAGTTTTGAGGCAGTTTCGCCACTCGGCCGGCGACGAGGGGCATGAGTTCTGACTGTCAGATGAGCTGCCTAAGACTTTGTCAGCGCTGGATGTCGCCGATGGATGAAGCCGCCACAGGTCCGTGCGTGACTGGCGCCAGAGGAGCGATAAAATTCGTTTGATTCCAGGCAGTTAATCAGCCGAATCGATTTGGGGGTATCTGTGGGGGCATAATCGGCATTTCGCATTTTAAGCCATTGTTTTATAAGGCAATGTGATTGTCGCCGCCTCCACCAATTACTAACGCGTAACTATCTGATTAAAATAGAGAAATTCGAGTTCGATTTCTGATCTACCGAAGATTCGGGCTGATTCATCAGCGTTCTCGCAGGGTTCAAGGTCCGGGGCGAGCGAAATCCTGTTACCTGCGCTTCTCGAATCCTAGCTTCCCCTATCAACTCAGTCTGGGGGTATTTTTCGGGGTACTTTCGCGCCCTCAACCAAAATACCCCCATCTGACGCCGCAGGGCGCCTGACGACTGCCCGCCTATCCAAGGGCAGTGGCGAACTGTGTTGCTTTATGTCGGTAGTTATTGACTACTACCGACATTTCACAACACCATGGCGGCATGGCCAATTCGCATCACGACATTCTGGATCTCGCCGCAGAGCGCGGCCTCATTCGACCACGCGATCTGACTGAGCGCGGGCTTCCCACTGTTGCTCTCACGCGGCTGGTGCGGCAAGGACGGCTCCAGCGCGTAGGACGTGGCCTGTACGCACTTCCGGATCGACCGGTCTCGGAACACAACGCCCTGGCCGAGGTGGCGCGCAAACACCCGCAAGCCATCGTCTGCCTGCTGTCGGCGCTGCGCTTCCACGACCTCACGACACAGTCGCCGTTCGAGGTCTGGCTGGCCATCCCAAACAAGGCACGTGCGCCGAAGATGGACTACCCCCCCTTGCGTATCGTGCGCTTCTCAGGCGCCGCGCTGACCGATGGCGTCGAGCAATACGCCATCGATGGCGTGCCGGTGCGCGTGACCAATGAAGCCCGCACAGTGGCTGACTGCTTCAAGTTCCGTAACAAGATTGGCCTCGATGTCGCGCTGGAGGCGCTGCAGGAGGCCTGGCGTACCAAGCGCGCCAGCATGGACGAACTCTGGCGCCATGCCACGCTCTGCCGGGTGGCCAATGTGATGCGCCCTTACATGGAAAGCCTGTCATGAGCGGACGAAACCTGGCGGCTTCCGTCCGGGCCCGCCTGCTCAACCGCGCTCGCGAGACCCGCCAGGACTTCAATCTCTCCCCGCCCTCGAGCGCCTGCTTTACCGACTCAGCATCTCCCCCCACGCCGATCAGTTCCTGCTGAAAGGGGCGCTGCTGTTCGACCTGTGGTTCGACATTCCGCATCGCCCGACGCGTGACGCCGATTTCCTGGTTCTTGGCTCGTCAGAGTTGCCGCACCTCGAAACTATCTTCAAGGACGTCTGCATGATGGACACCGAGGACGGGGTGACGTTTCGACCGGACACAGTCCAAGCAGCAGAGATTCGCAAGGAGGCATACTACGCCGGCGTACGCGTCACCTTGCTCGGCCTGATCGATGGTGCGCGTTGCCCGATCCAACTCGACATCGGTTTCGGCGATGCCGTAACACCCGGGTCGGAGGAGGCCTTGTACCCCGTGATGCTCCCGGACTTCCAGGCGCCGAGATTGCACGTCTATCCGCGCTATACGGTTGTGGCGGAAAAGCTGGAGGCAATCGCCGCGCTTGGTATCGCCAACAGCCGTATGAAGGATTTCTTCGATCTCTGGATATTGTCGCGGCACACCGATTTCGACGGCGACACCCTGAGACGCGCGATCCGGGCGACCTTCGTTCGCCGCAAGACGACGTTGCCCGCGGACGTCCCCTTCGGCCTGACCGACGACTTCGCACGAGACACGCAGAAGCAGACGCAGTGGCAGGCATTTCTGGGAAAGAACAGGCTCGAAGCGCTGGAACTCGAGGTGCTCGTGGCAGCGCTTCGGGATTTCCTGCTACCTCCCATCGCCGCAGCGAACGCCGACATCTACTTCCCGCAACTCTGGCCGGCTGGTGGCCCCTGGACTCCAGCGGCGACCTGAAACCGTTTACCGTGTCGGGACGAAGTAAATGATAACGCTATCCAAGGTTCTCATTTCATCACACACACGGCGGGGGTATTTTCGGGGGTATTTTAGGCGTTTAGCAACACATATAATTGATTTATAAGGCAATATGATTGTCGCCGCCTCCACCAGCTAACCCCTGTTATGCCGTGATATATCACGGCATAACAGTCCTTCCCGGCCGCTCATTGACAAGAAAAAGGTTTGTCCTCCCCGCTGGGCACTCGAACGGACCGCTCTGTCGCCCAATCAACGGTCGATGTCGTCGCGCCAAGTCTTGCCCACACCACCATACCTAAATGTCGACTGGTGGGCATCGAGTACGCTCAAGTAGCGACATCGAACCATGCCCATTGCCGCGAGACCATAAAAAGACTAAATTTGGTCTCTTTAATATCAGGAACACGGGCATGCGCTACTCATCTCAAGTCAAGCCGATCAGCTACCTCAAGGCCAACGCTGCCGAAGTTCTCACACATATCACGGAGCAACGAGAGCCCATGGTCATCACTCAGAACGGTGAAGCCAAAGCGGTCCTGCAGGATGTGGCCTCGTTCGAGGAAACTCAGGAAACCCTGGCCTTACTGAAAATCCTGGCACTGGGTAATCAGGACCTGACATCCGGCAAGCTCAAGCCCGTGGCGGACGTCGTTGCCCGTCTGCGCGCCAAACGCGACACCACTTGATGGCAGACAGACGGGCCAAGTTCGAAGTCCTGCTCACTGAAGGCGCCGAGCAGGACTTGGAGGCCATTCACGACTACATCGCTGATTTTGATTGTGTTGCCAACGCCAACTATATGCTGGACCAGTTGATGGCGGTCGTGGATAGCCTGTCGAGATTTCCGGAGCGTGGCAGCTACCCGAAAGAGCTGGTGGCACTGGGCATCAAAGAGTATCGACAGACGTCATCCAAACCGTATCGCGTGATCTACCGCGTGATCTACCGCGTCATAGACAGTCAAGTCGTCATCTACCTGATCGCCGACGGTCGTCGTGATATGCAGTCGGTACTGGCGCGAAGGCTGTTGGGTGCATAGCCCGGTGGCTGCGATGTTGGTTCCAATCTGCGGTACCTACGCGCGGAGCGATACGACGCCTGGGTGGCCCTAGAAGAGTGATGAGATCGGTCGGGATCCAACGCCGTTCCGCCGCGAAACCGCAGCTCGTCGTACAGCATCGCGCCCGAGAAGATCTCGACCAGGGCGCGGCTGATGATGAGATCCTGCTCGACCTGCCGCGGGAGAAGGCACGAAACCGGAGCGTTCAGGTAGCCAGCCCCGTCAGCATCGCCTAGCACGGCATAGGCTATGCGCTTATGTACACAAGCGCATATACTCAACCCTTCTGAGTAGCGCAGGAATCGCCGGAACGGCAACGTACGCTGGTCGATCATCGTCACCGAGGAGACCGACCGGGCTCTTCGTTCCTATCTGGCCGGCAAGGGCACCAAGAAGGGCGACCTCTCGCGGTTCGTCGACGAGGCGGTGCAGGCCCGGCTGTTGGAGCTGGCCATTCCGGGATCGGTTTATTGGAGCCACCCTGGGATCGGTCTAATGGAGCCACCTCAGGATCGCCCTATTGGGGCCACCTGATGATCGGCCTAATGGCGCCACCCGGCACCGGTTTTTCCCTTCGAACTGACCTAATCGTCTCCCGTATCGTGACCGCACTTTTGAGTGTGGAGAGAAAACGGGATGGCCAAACGGAGGTTCGAGATGTACCACTATCGACAAGCCCTGGTGCGCATGCGCCTGGGGGATTCTGATCGACAGATCGCTAAATCGGGACTGATGGGTCGGCGCGTTTCCGCGACCGTCAGAGGTGAAGCTGCGGCGCGTGGCTGGTTAGACACCGATCAGCCGCTGCCACCCGATGAGGAACTGGCGAGTGTATTTGACGCCCCGAAGAAACAACGTGCCCGCCAGAGCTCCAGCCTGGAGCCACACCGCGAGCAGATTACCTCGTGGTACGAAGACGGTGTGCAGGGCACCACCATCCACCATGCACTGAAGCGTCGCCACGGGTTCACCGGAAGCTACTCTGCGGTGCGTCGTTTTCTGCACAACCTGGCGGACACGACCCCGCGGGTAACGACGGTGCTCGAGTTTGCACCCGGCGATACGGCACAAGTGGATTTTGGTCAAGGACCCCAGATCACCGACGTGCATACCGGTGAGCAGTTCAAGACCTGGTTCTTCATCATGACACTGGCCTGGAGTCGGCATCAGTACGCCGAGCTGGTACGGGATCAGTCGGTCGAGACCTGGCTAGGCTGTCACCGGCGCGCCTTCGAGCATTTCTCCGGCGTACCGGCTCGGATTCTGATCGACAACCCCAAGTGCGCAATCACCAAGGCGTGCTACTACGATCCCCAAGTACAGCGCAGCTATGCCGATTACGCAGAAGGCTACGGCTTTCTGATCGCCCCGTGCCCGGTCGCCGACCCGAAGAAAAAGGGTCGCGTTGAATCGGGCGTCAAATACGCCAAGAACAATTTCATGCCGCTGCGCGAGTTCCGTGACCTGGTCGACGCCAATGCGCAGCTGATGCAGTGGGTCATGGGTCAAGCGGGCAATCGCATTCACGGCACCACCCGCACCGCGCCGCTTACCCGGTTCGCCGATACCGAGCGGGAGATCCTCAAGCCACTGCCTTTAGTACCGCCGGAATGCGCTCGATGGGCGACCGGAAAGCTGCATCCCGATTGCCACGTACAGGTCGAGAAGTGTCGCTACTCGGCACCCTGGCGACTGGTGGGTCAAGTACTGGATATACGCCTGAGCGAGACTACTGTGCGGATCTATCAAGCCCATGAGCTCAAGGCCGTGCATCCACGCGGACGTGGGCCGGGTTACCGTCACACGATCGACGATCACCTGCCACCGGATGCGGTGGCCTACAAGATGCGCACGCCCCAATGGTGTCTAAAGCAGGCCGCGGCGGCCGGTCCGCACTGCCTTCGATTGGTCGAGCGACTGTTTGAACACCGCGTGCTCGATAAGCTCCGGGCCGCACAAGGTGTGATTAATCTGATCAAACGCTACGGACCGGCGCGCACCGATGCCGCCTGCCAGCGTGCGCTGTACTTCGACAACGTGCAGTACCGAAGTGTGCGCATCATTTTGGAAAACGCGCTGGATCAAATCGTCGATACCGAGCAAGCGTTCGATTCCTTGTCCGATGCCTACACCGGCGGCGCCAAGTTCGGCCGCGACACCAAAGACCTGTTCGACCCGCACTGACGGCCGTGCGATCCATTAACCCGTTGCAGTCATTGGCCGTGCTGCAGCACCCACAACACGCTGACCGAGAAGGTCAACACTCACCACTCACTCAAAGGACCATCATCATGTCGATTCTAACCCCTTTACCTGAACTGACACCGATCCTGAAACAGCTACGTCTGTCGGGCCTGCTGGAAAGCTTGGAGACCCGCAACCGTGAAGCCATTGAAAACAAACTAACCTATCCCGAGTTCCTCGCGCTCATGATCCAGGACGAAGCGGCCCGGCGTGATCAGAAAAAGTATGCCTTGCGATTGCGTCGCTCCGGCTTTCGGGGTGACAAGACGCTCGAGGGCTTTGACTTCAACTTCAACCCTGGCCTGAACCAAGAACTGATCAACGAGTTGGCCCGCTGTGGCTTTGTTGATGAAAAAGTGGCGGTGTTGATTGCCGGCCCTTGCGGTACCGGCAAGAGCCATCTTGCACAGGCCATTGGTCATTGCGCCGTACGAGCGGGCGTCGATGTGATGTTCACCACACAGTCGAATCTGCTGTCGCAAATCAACGCCGCACGGGCAACCGGCAATATCGAACGCAAGATGCAGACGCTGACCCGCGTCCCACTGTTAATCATTGATGACTTTGGACTCAAACCCCTCAAACCGGGGCAGGACGAAGACTTCCATGACCTGATTGGCGAGCGTTACGAGCGGGCCGCCACGATCATCACTAGCAACTTGGATTTCGGCGAATGGGGCGAGGCCTTCCCGAACAAACTGCTTGGCGCCTCGACACTGGATCGGATACGCCACGGCGCTTATCAACTGGTGCTGGATGGGAAAAGTTATCGCGCGCCGCGACCCGAAACCAAGCGCGCAAAAACATCGGTTGAAAAACGGGCCAAAACAGCGCTTTAATCTACACCGTTCGGAGGCGTAAAACCGTATGAAAAAGTGGCTCCATTAGGGCGATCACGGGTGGCTCCAATAGGGCGGTCAGTGAACGGTTAAGGACGTCAAGGCCGGTAACCAAGCCTTCCCCCAGGAGGAGATCCTGGAGGCCATCGAAGAAGCCGTGGCAAATAGCTGACCGCGATGCGGGTCGTCCTCGACACCGGCATCCTTGATCGGCACGCTCATCACCTCTGGGACGCAGCCCGACGCCATCTACCAGGCGTGGCGGAGAAAGCGCTTCGAGCTCGTCACCTCGGAGTGGCAGATTGAGGAGTTCCGCCGCGTCTCCCGGTATCCAAAGCTTCGTCCTTACCTTCGGCCGGTACAGGCCGGGAATATGGTGAGCGGTCTACGGAGGCTCGCAGTGGTGCTCGACAAGCTTCCATCTGTCGATCTCTCACCCGATCCCGACGACAACCCGGTGCTCGCCATGGCCCTGGCCAGCAAGGCCGACTTCCTAGACAAACATGGGAGACCCCCCAGCTCTGCTGGGGCGGCACGATCAGTTTGACAGTATCGGGAATCTCACAGTAACTCCGAAGCGTGAGCCGCCAAGCACCACGCATCGGAGAAACCATGAGATCAATTGGAAGTTTAAGTCACACTCGATGGGAGTGTAAGTATCACGTCGTGTTCATCCCGAAGTATCGGAAGAAGGCGATCTTTGGGCAGATCAGGAAAGAGATGGGCGATGTATTTCGCCGGTTGGCGAGGCAGAAGGAAAGCGTGATCGAGGAGGGGCATGTGATGTCGGATCACGTACACATGATGATTTCCATTCCGCCGAAGTATGCGGTGTCACAGGTGATTGGTTTTATTAAAGGCAAGAGTGCGATCCACATTGCTCGGGTGTATGCGGGTCGAAAGCGCAACTACGTTGGCCAGCATTTCTGGGCCCGAGGCTACTTCGCATCGACGGTAGGTCGAGATGAGGTTATCCGAGAGTACATTCGTCACCAGGAAGCGGAAGACCGCCGAATTGAGCAGTTGAGATTGATGTAGCCGCCCCCTTGGGGGGCTAAAGGAGCCGCAAGCGGCTCCGTAACAGACCGCTTTGAGCGGTTCACAGCTAAAGCCCCGGCTTTGCCGGGGGATACTTACGGATACAGCACCGAGCGATACTCATCGAGAAGTGCCGGTGATAACAGGAAGACCAACCTCTCCGACAACATCGCATCCAGAACCAACGCCACCGGGCTACGGCTCGAACCCGTGACCAAGCCAGCGACCACTACATTGGTGTCAACCAGTAAAGACGGGCGGACTCATCGCTTGCGCGAGGCACGTGTCTCCTCGACAGCCAACTTCAATGCCGCATCCGGATCCAGCTGCGCTCGCTTGCGAGCCTGTGCGACCAAAGCACGGGCACTTGCCTGGTCCTGTATTCCGCGCAGGCGCAGGCTCTCCTCGATGATTGAGGCAATGGAACGGCCCCCTGCCGCGCCGCCGTCTCTTTCAGGGCACGGTGCAAATTGTCATCGAGAGTAACAGTCAAACGACTCATACCAAGTCTCTCTTGACTTCCCCCGCTTCTGCCTAGCACATCGACACCAATGCACCAAAACATCACTCTCGGTTTTGGGCGCCCTGGGACGCAGAAAGCTATCGTGGAATCTACGCGTACCGGTGCGAAATCCTCTCAATTTTCTAACAGATCTAGGCGGGAGTATTTTTGGGAGCAGTTTCGACACCTCCGCTCTTGCTAGGTCGCCACAGGCGGTTGCCAGCCTGCGACGACCTAACGGCCATTGATTACTGGGATATCGACCAAAAGACACCCCTCCTGACCGCCATTTTGTAAACGCCGCATCAACGGAAACTGCCTTTCCCGATAGATACACTTGACGTACATAAATATGCCAAGCATACTTATTTTCATGATCAAGACGTGGGCAGATCGGGAAGCGGAGAAGATCTTCAACAATGAAGTCTCCCGCCGGCTCGGCCCCCAAGTCAGCAAGGTGGCGCGACGGAAACTGAAGGTGCTGAACGCCGCTACGAACGTGACCGACCTGCGTGTCCCGCCGGGCAACCGACTGGAAGCTCTGAAGGGTGATCGCAAGGGCCAGCACAGCATCCGGGTAAATGACCAGTACCGGGTCTGCTTCCGCTGGCGCAACGGCGATGCCTTCGACGTCGAGATCGTGGACTACCACTGAGGAGCATGAACATGACCAGCATGACGATGAAGCCGATGCACCCGGGTGAAGTTCTCCGCGAGGAGTTCATGAAGCCGCTCGGCCTGTCGGCCTACCGCGTGGCCAAGGCGATCGACGTGCCGCCGAACCGTATCCAGGACATTGCGCGCGAGGAACGCAATATCACGCCGGGTACGGCGCTGCGCCTTGCGAAGCTGTTCGGCAACTCCGCCGAGTTCTGGATGAACCTGCAGAACCACTACGATTTCGAGCGGGAGATCGAGACCAGCGCGGAAGCGATCGACGCGATTGAACAGCTGGCTATAGAGGCGTGACAGAGGCTGATGAAATCATGGCGAAGCGCGGTCCAGATCGCGAGGTGAATGCCGACGTCGCGATCGAGACCATGTCGTCGACTTTGGCTCAGCTAGAAAAAGAGACAGCCGAACCGTACGCGATGGTGAAACACCTCACGAGAACGATCGACTAATCGAGCGAAGGTGCTGGTAATCTCGCCGCAGCGCTACCCTTGGCAGCCGCAATGTTCTGGGGGCATTTTTTGGGGGTAGATCCGGCCACAGCGTTTTTAAGTTGCTGTTTAATAATGCAATGTGATTGTCGCCATCTCCATCTGTTTTTCTTTTTATTTCAATGCATTGCACAGTATTCCGCATGCATTGCAATAATTGTCAAATCTCCGAGTGTGATTCCTCTGCGAGAAATTTCGATCTGCGGCCTCAAGTGCCTGAAATCATTCTTTTATCCGCAAAGCCTGGCACGTATGTGCTTGGCCAATTCACCGGCAGCCACCCATCGGCACCCGGCACCAAGCATGGGCAAAAGTCACCCCAAGAACATCACCCTGGGAGTACGAATGGGGTATGAAATGAGCACCGCTGAAAATACCCCCAGCGGCGAACCGTCATGAACGCACGGCCATCCGGCGACACTGCTTTTCACTGAACGACATTCGGCGAGCTTGTTTCGTCGCGTGCATCGCATCCAGGTCATCAGCTCAACGACGGGCTACCGCATCGCGGAACCCTCGGCTTGATGTCATACGCAACTTGCGTATACTTCGCCAATGAAACTGGTTTTCCTGGAGACCCCCTTTATTCACGCGCCTCCTCGGCGACTATCTGACCGACGAGAGCTATCGGGAATTGCAGCGCGCGTTGATGGAGAACCCGGAAATGGGTGACCTGACGCCCGGCACCAGCGGGTTTCGCAAGGTCCGTTGGGAAGACGCTCGTCGCGGCAAAGGCAAACGAGGAGGACTGAGGGTTATCTACTACTGCCTCACGGCCGATCACCGGATCTGGTTCTTCACCCTCTAGGACAAGGATGAGGCCGCTGACCTGACGGCGGAAGAAAAGAAGGTATTGAAGAAAGCTATCCAGGCCGAATTGGAGGCCAGGAGACGAAAGCCATGAAACAAAAGCGCAAATTGTTCGATGAACTGATGGAAGGCGTCGATGCCATGCAGCAGCAGCGCGAGGGGAAAATTACCCTGCGTTCGCATGAGGTCGAGGACCTACCCCCACTCGAAGTGGACGCGGATCTCATCCGCGACACGCGCGAGCGTATGCACGTCTCGCGCGCCGTGTTTGCGCGTCGCCTGCGCATATCGACGCGTACCTTGGAAAACTGGGAGCAAGGACGGGCGCGGCCCAATGCCCAGGCCGCTGCATTGATTCTGATGGTGAGGAAGTTTCCCGATACGCTGGAGAAGCTCAGCGAGTTGGGTAACCAGGCAGCTTGAGTTCTGTAGAGTTGCCGATTAACCCAACGGACTGCGGCAAGAAGGCTATCTCCAGGTAACTATTCCTACCAAGATTCGCGGGGGTATTTTCGGGGGTATTTTTGATCGGATGGATCGCACCCTATTGTTTTTATTTAAGTTAAATAAGACGCCGCCTCCGCCAATTATTAATAAAATCAATAATTTTGAACGATAATTGCCGCGCAATGAGCGGCCATTTCTTTTCACCGTACCCGCAGTGTGATTTCCGGTCGCGGAACCTTACTGCTCGCACTTCAGCGCAGCAATCACGCAATCCACTAACTGACGCAGTCTCGGCCAAATCACCGAATAAGCCCTGCGAGATTGCTTTGAGGCTCAATTGTCGTCCTATGGGTGACAATTGAGCATTTTTCTGAACTCCATGCTACGCTCAGCAGTAAGTTCAACGTAGAGCGTTTCCGTCGCCTATTGGTGGTCGAATGGGCTCGAAAATAAACCAAGTGTTGCAACAGTGGCCAACCGGATCGGTCGCCACACTGCGCTGGCTGAGCAGCCTTGGCGTCGACCGCCGGCTTGCGAACAAGTACGTCCAGTCCGGCTGGCTGGAACGTTTGGGTCACGGCGCCTACAAGCGGGCCGGCGCGACGGTTGATTGGGTCGGTGCGGTCCATGCACTGCAGACGCAGCTCGCCCTCGCTGTCCATCCCGGCGGAATCACCGCCATCGAGCTGCGCGGCTACACACACTACTTGTCGTTCGGAGCGCGCGGGGTCGTCCTGTTCGGACATCCCGGCACGAAATTGCCCGCCTGGTTCGAGGCACACTCCTGGCCCAGACCGGTGACGCTCGTGACGACCGGCATCTTCGTGGGCACCGAAAAGACCACGTCCACACTTCCTGTCTACGAGGTCGACCTCGAGGTCGCGACACTCGAGCGAGCGGCTTTCGAGATGATGTACCTCGTGCCGAAACGGCAGTCCTACGAAGAGGCCTTCCACGTCGTGGAATCGCTGACGTCTCTGCGCCCGCAAGTCGTGCAGCAGCTGCTCGAGGGTTCCACCTCGGTGAAGACCAAGCGGCTGTTCATGCATGCCGCCGAGCGAGCCAATCATCCGTGGTTGAAACGCCTGGACCTGTCAAAGGTCGATTTCGGGTCAGGCCGTCGCACCATCCACGCTGGAGGGCGCCTCGACAAGAAATATGATCTGGTCGTCGCCGATCCTGCGCAAGGTTAGGACCACCAATGGCGGCGCGCGATAGTTACAGAGCTCAGGTCGAACTTCTGATTCGCTGTTTACCGGCAGTCGCCAGCCTGCCCGACTTCGCGCTCAAGGGCGGCACTGCCATCAACCTGTTTCTTCGGGAAATGCCGAGACTCTCGGTCGATATCGACCTGACTTACCTCCTGGTGTCCGATCGGGACGCGGCGCTGACTGACATCCGCTCCCAGCTCGCCACGATCGCCGAAGCAATCCAACGCTTCGTGCCAGGCGCAAAAGTCCAACTTGTGGAGGGTGATGCGCCCAAGCTGCTCGTGGACAGGTCAGGCGCGCGTATCAAGGTGGAGCCGAGCGTCGTTATCCGCGGTAGCCTGGTGCCGCCGGTCTCAAGCGAACTGTGCTCGGCCGCGCAGGAAGCCTATGAGCTCTTCGTCGAGATCCAACGACTCGACTCAGCGGAACTCTATGCCGGTAAGTTGTGTGCGGCGCTGGACCGACAGCACCCGCGGGACTTCTTCGACGTTATACATCTTCAAGCATCGGGCCCGATCCCGGATTCCATACGCCAAGCATTTGTCGCCTACCTCGCCGCTCATCGGCGCCCGATCTCAGAGCTTCTGCAACCGAACCGCAAACCAATCGATGATCTGTTCGCCAACCACTTCGCCGGAATGACCGAAGAGCCGGTCGAGCTGGCAGACCTCGAGGCCGCAAGGACACAGCTGTTCGAGTGGGCCGCGAGCACCCTCACCGACAACGAGCGCCGGTTTCTACTCTCAATCAAGCAAGGCGAACCGGAATGGGCGCTGTTGCCGTTCGAACGTCTGGACAAATGGCCGGCGATCCAATGGAAGCTGCACAATATTGGGCTGATGAATACTCGCAGCCACCGAAAAGCGGTGGAGCGCCTGCGCCAGGTGCTCGGTATCTGACGTGATGTGAAATGGCGGTCTGGCGCTCTTTCAGGATCCTGATACAGAACCTCGTACTACAGTCCTTCCGTTCCGAGGTTTCGTATCACGACGGCCGGACTCCCTACCTCACGCGGCTTGTGGATGCCGAACGCCGCACGCAGGACTTACCCTGACGAGCAACGGGAGCGCACAAAATAGACCGGCTTCGACGGGCGCGCGCCCTGATCGGCAGCACGGATGCGCTGGAGCGATTCGGCGCGTGGCGAGCGGCGGAGGAGCGGTAAAATCGGCCTGAATCCAGCCATAAGTTCAGCCGAATCGATCTGGGGGTATCTATGGGTGTCGCTACCAGAGTAGCCCCGCCCTCCTCCATCTGGAGATCCTGTCCCTTCGTCAGCAACTTGCGATGGTCACCGCGCGGGACCACAAACGGCTCCGAACCCGCCGTCACGAGCGCTTCTTCTGGGTTTGGCTGTACCGGATCTGACCCGGCCCCCGCCACTCTTGCCGTCTTCCAGCCGGGCACCTTGCTTCGCTGGCACCAGCGCGGCTTCCGCCTCTACTGGACCTGGAAATCTCGACACCGTCGGCGCACAGGCAGACCCGCAACTCCCCCAGAGATCCGCAGTTCATTCGCCAGCTCTCTCGCGGGAATCCGCTCTGGGGCGCCCCTCACGTACACGGTGAACTGCAGATGCTCGGAATCGTCATCTCGCAGACTACAGTCGCCAAGTACATGCTCCGCCAGCGCAAGCCACCTTTCCATACCTGGCGAACATTTCTCGACAATCATGTGACGGAGCTCGCCTCCATCGATTTCTTCACCGTGCCGACGGCATCGTTTCGGATCCTCTACGTCTTCCTCGTGCTGCGACACGGGCGACGCGAGGTTGCCCACTTCAACGTCACCGAGCACCCGACTGCCCAGTGGACAGCGCGGCAGATGGTCGAGGCTTTTCCGTGGGACCCGCCTCCCAAGTATGTGGCCTGTGATCGCGATCAAATATACGGTGAGATATTCCGCCGTCGCGTCAAGAGTCTCGGTATGGAGGGGGTGCTCATCGCGCCGCGGTCACCCTGGCAAAATCCCTACGTGGAGCGGCTGATCGGATCGATCCGACGAGACTGTCTCGACCACCACATCGTTCTCAACGAGCGACATCTGCGTCGTATGCTTCGCGCCTACATGACTTACTACCACACCGCGAGAACTCATCTGTCTCTGGGCAAGCAATGCCCGCAGCCACGACCCATTCACCCTCCTGACTCGGGCAACGTCATCGCTTTTCCTCATCTCGGTGGACTCCATCACGAGTACCGCCGCGCGGCCTGAGCACCGACCGCCACCCCGGATCTTGTTGCGCCGAGGAGCACCACGGGCAACGCTATACCTCGTCGGTTGATCCCCAGAGCCGATAGTCGCTGTCACGCTCCCGTTATGCGCAGCTACCGCGCCACCTGCAGCCGACAATCTCGCGCTCCTCCCAGTTGATCGCCGGCAACGGCGAGGTCAACACCCGCCACCCGATCCGGATTGGGTTTCTGGTAACCACAGGTGCTGTGATGGCCACGGACAGCCCCAGGAAACCAGCGCCGGCAACCGGTGGACATCGCTCCAAGCCCAAGGCCCGCGCGGCGCTCGTCCTGGACAAGATGGCTCCGAGCGAGCTGGCCACGGTCCTGCGCGCCCTGTTGACGAAGCACCCCGCCCTTCGTCCGGAGGCCGAGTCGCTTGCCGTCGAGTTGGTCTCGTCACCGTCCGTCGAGAATATCGCCGAGGACGTTCTCGACGCGGTCACATCGCTCGGCATCGATTCCTTTCACGGGCACGCCGGCAAACAGTCGCGGGGTCACGTGGAGCCAACAGAGGCCGCATGGGAGTTACTCGGTGAAGTCGTCGAGGACGTCATCACCGACATGAAGCGGCGCATGGATCTTAGGCTACACGTCGACCCGATGTCAGGCTCGCTTTCCGGTCGCTGTGCCGTCTCATTGGGAGCCGGGATTTCGAACGCTCCTGTCTTGGGTCAGTTAGCCAATTTCATCGAGAGCACTAGCCGTCTTCCTCAGTTGCCGGATTATCCGTGGCGACCGTCTCTGGTTCGGTGGGGTCTTGCCGGCCTCTGCCGCCGCGTCGTCTGCCGCCACGGCGCCGAGATCGCCGCTTCGGCGCCACGGCTTCGTGCTCCCCGACCTGCGCCTCGTTACCCAGCTCTGGACCCGACTCAGGCGACAATGCGTCAAGCTGCGCCGTGTCCACTTCCGGGGGCCTCGCTTCACTGTCCCCGCCCGCCGGTTGCGACTCGGTCTTCGGGGCTGCGCTCGCCAGCCGAAGCCGCCCGTTGGCCATGACCTCCACCTCTTTGATCCGCTTCAGGCGGGTGATGAGGCGTGGCGAGCCGGGCGGACGGTGGAAGCCAGCCTGCTTGAGCGCCTCGGTGAGCCAGTCGATTGCTGCTCCGGCAGGCGGATCGTCGGCGGTGAGCCGGCGCAGTGCCGCGACGATCTGGCCGGGCGTCGCCGCTCGCCGGTCGTCGGCTTCACCAGCCTCGCTCCCAGCCTGCTTGGGCGAGGCGGCCCGGCCGCGCTGGGTCGGGGTTGCTGCTGACTCGGTCGTCGCGCTAGAGCCGCGCCCGAGCCCGGCCCGTCCGCCGCGTTGGCGGCCTCCGTCTCCCGATGCCGTCCTGGTCACTCGTGGCCTGCTGTCAGCCACCGGTTTGCTGGCGCCCCTGCCATAGGTGAAACGGCGGAAACCCACGCCGAGGCGGCTCGCCGCGTCGCCAATAGCATCAAACGCGCGGTCATGCGAGACGATGTCTAGCGCGTCGCCGGCGCGCGCTCGGCCCAGCCAGATCCCGGCCTGCACGGCGATCCACAAGTCGCTCCAGTCGCGCACACGAGCCGCGGGCGCGCTGTGCACGAGTTGCACGCCACGCGCGGCAAGTGAGCGCGCGAGACCCTGCCCGATCACGCGCCAGTTGCCAATCGCGACGACCTCCGTCGAGGTGCCCAGGCCGCCGAGGTCGAACTCGTCAAGCACACCGGAAAGACTCGCCTCGCTGCTCGTGTTCTCGACGTCAATGAACACGACCCGCCGCGGCCGCCACGCCGCTGGCGGCGGAGCAGGCTCAAATGCCGGTGGTGCGATCGGCTGAGCCAGCGAGAAATCGACTGACGAGGCCAGCGCCAGACCCTCCACTGACTCCGTGGCTTGGCTTAGTGGCAAGTCCGCCTCAGGTGAGCCCGCTTTAGGCGAGTCGGCAATGTGAGCGCGCGCGGCGGCGCCTTTGCCAGACTCAGGCCCGCTGGACGCCGCTGGCTTCGCCCGGTCCTTGGACCTCGCGCGAGTCTTCGTCACCCCCTCTGACGGTGTATTCTCTGACGGCGTCGCCGGAGGTGCGGCTGGCGCATCAGTGACAGACGGGCCGACCGCCGGCGCATCCGAACGCGGCATATCGACAGCCGGCACGTCGGCGACGGGAGCTGGCGCCGGCCTCGCAGACCTCGCCGATGAACGTGCAGCGGCGGCGCTGCCACCTGCGCGTGTGGAGGCCGCTTTCGGCTTGGCCCTGGTCTTTGGTTTCTGGGCGGCGCTGGACGCTGACGCCAATACCCTCTTGGTTCGTTTACCGGGACGGGCCACCTGCTTCGTGGGCTCTTCGCCCTGCGACTCGGCAGTGGTCGTCGGTGTTGTCTTGCTTTTTGTGGTCTTCACGCCGGTCTCATTGCGCGGATCGCATCATTGGTCCAGCTCCGAATATTCACGCATGGATCTGTCACATTGTGGGCGATCGGCCGGCAACTTGACAGAACCGGCCGTGCGTGTTCATCGGACAGCCTCCCTGTACCCGACCGCTTCGCCGCAGCATGCAGCTGTGCAAATCGATTTGTCGATGCCGAAGACCCGGGGCTTCGGCACCAAGGCCGCCAACGACCCGCAAGATGCTATATTTTACGAAACACTGATCGATAGACTTTTCGCAAGGAGAACACCATGGCGTCCGTCACCCTGTCCAGCAAGTTCCAGCTGTCCATCCCCAAGGCCATCCGCGAGGAAATGCACCTGCAGGCTGGCCAGAAGTTCGCTGTCATCCCCAAGGGCGACACCATCGTACTAGCACCCATCCGCCGGCTGGACGAGGTGCGGGGCACATTGAAAGGGGCCGACCCCAGCAACTACCGAGATCGTAGCGACCGCCTGGAGCGCTACAGGTGATCCTGGTCGATACTTGCGGCTGGATCGAGTGGCTCATCGAGGGTGCGCTGGTGAACAGCTTCGCTTCTTACATGAAAGACCCCGCGGAGTTGCTGGTGCCGACCACGGTGCAGTACGAGCTGTACAAGTGGGTGAAACGCGAATCCGACGAAAACACGGCGCTCGATACCATCGCGCTTGCCGACAATAGTCTTGTCGTCCCCCTGAGTACCGATATCGCTCTCGTGGCCGCAGATCTGACACTTTCGCACAAGCTCGCCTTTGCCGATGCCGTCATCTACGCCAGCGCCCGGAAGTACAATGTCGAACTTGTTACCTCAGACGATCATTTTGAAGGTCTGCCCGGCGTGACCTATTTCCCGAAAAAGGACGCATAAACGCGCGATGGACGCCGCCACGCTCAAGACCTATGCCCCCAAGGCCCGGCGTGATTTCATCACCGCCGTCGCCCGCCGTGCCGCAAAGTTCGGTATCACCGCCAAGGGTGTCTCGCCAGTACGCGGAAAAGGTCAGCTGATCATCATTGAAGGGCAGCCCGACCCAAATCGATCTGGGGGTATCTATGGGGGCATTTCTGGCGTTTAGCGATATAACCGATTGATTAATAAGGGAATGTGATTGTCGCCGTCTCCACCAATTTCAGATTCAAAGTTGTCTCAGGACGGATGTTTTACCTGCCAAATCAGTTACTTATGGGTTTGCGTGATCCAGTAAGCTCCCATTCTGTCCTTTGACATCCAGGAGTAACTGGGAGTAACTGGGTTGCAGTAGTTTGGAGTTACCCCAAATGCCCTTAACCAACGCAGCAGTTCGCAACGCAAAGCCAGCGGATAAGGCCCAAAAGCTATTCGACGGCAGCGAACTCTATGTGGTCACATCCATAGCGCCCGCCTTTTGTAAGCCTTTCGCCGTCTCGTGCACGGCATCCAGGAGGATCTTATTCGTCATCGGTCGCTACCTCGATCGGTTCTTTCGCCCCAAGCGCTTTGCCTGAAGGTTGCCGCGCGAACTCAGCATTCACACGTGAGCGTGGCGACTGGTTCGAGACACCTCGATCCGACCAGTTACCTCGACATCAAAATCGAATGTCCTCGAACAGGAAGTCGGCAAGTATCGCAGAGCGCTCTTCACGCCGATCCTCGAGCACGGTTTTCAGGCAGGTGAGATTGCGCAGGAATGTTACAAGACTGCGCAGATCGGCCGCCTCGTGTTTCGAGTTCTGCTCCCATTCCTGGATCCTGCGCTTACGCCCCTTCTTAGTGCTGTGATAGAACAACTCGAACACCATGTGTCGGACGGGATGGGAATAGATGCACTCCTGCTTTTCCAACTCCAACGCATCCAGCTGGTGTTCCAAGGCATCGCAGATTTCAGTCATCTCCTGCTCGGCGAGGACGATATCAGGACCGCTCACGTTGTCACTATAGATGGTCAGCATGGCCATAATGTCGCCATGCTTGCGGGCCCTGAGGAGTTCACGCATGTTCTCTTGCTTGACCTGACGCCGTTCGGGGTCAGGCTCGCGGTCCGGATGCAGGGCCTGGGCGGCACGGCGGAACAAACTTTTCGCCCACCTACCGTCCATGACTGTTCGGCCGATGTGGGCGTCTTCCTCGTCGTTCATCCAATCCGGCTCGTTCGCGTCGGTGCCGTTATCGAATGCCTCCGCCTCAGGGTCGACATCGTCGAACCCGAACATGTCCTCCTGCCACGGGTCTTCGTCCCTGTGATCGGCCTGTTTTGCGCTGCCTGAATTACCGCACTCCTGCTCGACGTCCTCGCTCTCGGCTTCGAAACGCTCGATTAACTCATCGACCGAAATGCCCATCGAACGGGCAATCGCCTGCCGGTATTCCACACGTAGCCGTGCGGCGACCTCTCGGTCGACCTGCGGGATCCGCCGCTCGATCAGGTCCCTGAGCCACTCGTCCAATTCGACGCGGTGCCAGTCTGACAGGCTCTTGCGGCCCGCGAAGGCGATCAGTTTACTGCTCAACGCGACAAGATCGTCGAACACCACCTTGTCGTTCTCCATCGAGCGCCGATGGTAGATATCGACCAGTTCATCCAGGTCCTGTCTGAACCGGCCATTGAGCCGGCGCTGCCGCTCTAGCGTGCTGCGCAGCTTGTCGAAGCGTTCCTGCAGTCGGCTCTTGCGCCTGCCACCGGTTTTCTGCTTATCCAGAATGAGGTCCATAATGCTACTCAAGTGTACACATGCAATCGGAAACCGATCCGCGGCCATTCTCCAGCACACGGCAACTGATGGATTTTTCCCGCTTTCTTCGGAATCGGCGTTTCTCGACCTGAGTTAGAGAGACCAGCACCGACCAGACCGCACCGTTTTTCCTCGACTGTCGCGCTTAGCGTTGCGTCGCCTTTTGATGCCCGAATTCAACCTGCAGCCTCAAATGGATTCAACACGTCGATGCCACAGTGTTCGAAGTCGAGTACATCCCGAGTCGCCACCGCCAGATGGTTAAGACGAGCAATTGCGGCGATCTGCCCATCGGGTACGCTCATCGGAAGTCCGAGTTCCTTGCGATCGCCCATCATTTCACCGTAGATGCGGGCCGCGGATTCATTGTAGGCAAGAACACGCTGGTCGAAGGCCAGAATGACGAAACGTTCGAATCGCTCGCGAAGACCTGATCGGCGTTTGCCGTCGGGCAAGATACGCAGCCCGTAGGTGATCTCGCCGATGGTAATTGCAGAAAGGTAAAGCCTCTCCGAGTCCTGACCGTTCAACCAAGCGACGACGGCTTCCGCTGGCTGGGTCTTCATCACTTCCGAAACGACATTCGTGTCCAGCAGGATCATTCGGTCAGGTCCAGGGGCTCATGCGGTGTCCTTTCAGGTAGCTTTAGATCGACACCGTGCTTCGAGCCAAAGATTCCAAGCGCGAAATCACCGAGGTGATCCGGCGCGCTAACTGCCTCTTTGAGAATCCGACGCACCTCTTCCTCCATCGACACCCCATGCTTTGCGGCGCGGATCCGCAAGCGCGACAGTGTCTCATCGTCGAGTTTTCTGACACTCAAACTAGCCATAGCCGACTCCAGAGCCTGGATTGGACGAAATCGAGAAAAATGCTAGCACATGATGGCATT
Source organism: uncultured Gammaproteobacteria bacterium (assembly GCA_963783675.1). GTDB lineage: Bacteria > Pseudomonadota > Gammaproteobacteria > Competibacterales > JAHEDQ01 > JAHEDQ01. Next base: position 193,065 of record CAWAOU010000010.1, on the reverse strand, counting down.
GCTTGCACGTGGTAGCGGCTACCATGTTTCGAGGCATTGCGGACGCCAGAGGAGCAAAGAAATCTGTCAGAATCCAGGCATCAAATCAGCCGAATCGATTTGGGGGCATCTATGGGGGCATTTCTAGCGTTTCGCTTTCTAATGCATTGATTTATAAGTTAATGTGACTGTCGCCGCCTCCACCAGATAACGCCAGTTAAGCCTTGATATATCGCGGCTTTTTTTATCGGCGTTTCCACGCTGACCACGATTCCCTTTCACTGGGTTGCGGACCGCAGTTCATCCTGCGCCGACCTTTCCAGGGCCTTGCCGTATCGGGTTTCGTCCACAGTCAGGGATATTGTTCCCATTTCGGGAACATGCTGCGCTTACTGGCATGCGGATTATCGCCAGACGCACGCTCCGGACCTTCTGGGAGCGCCATCCAGATTCCGAGCAACCCTTGAAGGCATGGTTTGCCGAGGCGCAGGCTGCGAATTGGAACAATTCACAGGCAATAAAGCGCCGATATAGACACGCAAGTTTTCTAGCCGACCATCGAGTCATCTTCAATATTGGCGGCAACAAATACCGTTTGATAACGCACGTGAACTACGACTTTCGGATTATTTATATCAAGTTCATCGGCACCCACGCCGAGTACGATCGAATCGATCCGGAGACCATCTGATGGATATTCGCCCGATTAAGACCAAGCGAGACCACGAGAAAGCGCTTAGCCGCTTAGAGGTGCTCATGTCAGCGAAACCGGGTACGGACGACGGCGATGAATTGGACGTACTTGCCACGCTGGTCGACGTCTATGAGCAGAATTACTTTCCGGTGAACGCCGCAGATCCGGTGGAAGCCATACTCTTTCGGATGGAGCAGCAAGGCCTGGAGCGCAGAGACCAGGAAGCGTATATCGGATCCCGTCATCGTGTGTCCGAGGTTCTCAACCGTAAACGCGGCCTCTCGCTCGAAATGATTCGAAAACTTCATGCAGGCCTTGGCATCCCATTAGAAGTTCTCGTTGGCGAAGCTGCGTAGACCCGCGTGGACGCTCAATGTCGAACGAATCCAATGAGCCGAAAAAGCTACGCGTCGAAAACGCGCGCCTGATCGCCCTGCTCGAATCCAGTGGCATTGATTGGCGGCACCCACCGGCGCCCACCACCGCATCGGCATCGCCACCACCCGAGCGATCGAGAATGGCGTCGGCGGGGTGGGATTGCCAATCGGCTCATGCCAGCGATCGACCGAGAACTGGCTGGTGACCAGGGTGGAGCGCAGTGCGTAATGATCCTCGAGCAGCTCCAGTAGATCCCGCTCATCCGGCCCCGATCCCTGTCCAGCCATCAGGGTCCACCTCTCGCATCCCCGGCCCGCGCTTTGCGAAACCCCGAGATCCGGTAATCGCGATTGCCCACGAATTGGCTCAGCCGACGCGCCGTCACAGGCGCGACGATCTTCATAGCGAAGCCGCTTCCGGGTCCTGTCTGCTTCTCGATGACTGCGCCCAACCTGCTTCGGTGGCGGCTGGGCTGACGGCCGGCACAGTGGGGGCCACTCGGGCCAATGAACGGGGCTTGTTCAAATTCGGGTTCCGGGATGCCGCGCAGACGTGATTCGCGAGTCTCAGTGACTGCCGACCGGGGGCGCCCACCGAGGCGAGAAGAAACTGCTGCTGGACGAAAAGGCGCTCTGTACTTCTGAAACACCGAGGTTGATCCGGGCTGAATGATGGCTGTGTTTTTCCGCACATCACCGCTCAGCGATCGGTGATAAACCATCTGTCAACGAACCAAAATGCAAGACCGTTACACGCCCTCGAACAGGAGCGCGTCAACAATCACCCATTCCTGGGGAGTAAACCGATGAAACGCTATGCAGTTTGCGCCACCGTATTAGGCTTGGTCTCGGCCTGTACTGTTCAAGTATCCGACGAGACGTCCTCGCCGTTTGTTTATGACCCACCGGTCAATGCGCAAACCTTCCGGGTTGAGGTCCTGTCGAACGCAACGGTCGAGGAAGTGGAGTTCAATTCACCCAATGCCGGTATCGCGCCGATGGCGCCAGTGGGTAATGACAGCTACGAGGTCACAACGCCTGTGCAAGCCTGTGCGGGAGTTGTCGAGTTCTCGGTCGACGTCACGACCCAGGCGCTGTTCCGCGACGATACCCAAAGATTCCCGCAGGCCGGCGGTTTCACCCACCAGGTGACCAACCTGCCCGACGCTTGCGATGATTTTGTCGACAATTTTGCCCAGACCTTCATCGTCAACAGGTTCGACGATTTCCCCGACTTCAATCCCGGCGATGGCTCGTGCCTGGGTAATTTCGGCCCGCCGGAGGGCACCGCTTTCGCTGGACCGACGACCGGATTGGGTTGTTCGCTGCGCGCCGCCGTGATGGAGGCCAACGCCAATCCCGGCAATGATCTGATCCGGCTTTCAGCCGGGCGCTATCACCTGACCCTGACCGGCAGCGAGAGTGCAACCGGCGTCAACCAGTCGATTCGAGATCTCGACATCACCGAGAGCGTAACGATCGAGGGAACGGCGGGGGTCCTCGCCGATCTCGACAGTATCCTGATCCGCACCAACGATCCGGCGACCGATCTTACCGACAACGGTAACGATTTCGGCTACGCACGTATTGACGGCAACGACCAGCAGCGGATTTTCCATGTCACCGCGCCGGAGGTCGTCTTACGCTTGCGTCGCTTGGCGATCCTGCATGGCAACGAGGAAGGCGGCGGCGGTGGCGTTCTCAATCAGGGGACCCTGATTCTTGAGCGCGTCGTGTTTGCCGAGAATCGCGGGGCATCGACAACCGGCAGTGCTTTTGGCGGCGGTGCAGTCGAGAACCAGGGCCTGATGATCGCCGAGGAGGTCGCCTTCGCACAGAACATCGTTGGTGGGGAGAACCCGGCCGGAGGCGCGTTGCACAATACCGGCGAGGCGGTGCTGCGGCGGGTTCTGGTTGCCTATAACGACGCGCGCTTCGGCGCTGCCATCATCAACGGCGGGACGATCACAGCGGAAAACATCACGCTGTTCAACAACCGCTGGACGGGGTTCGGTTCGACGCCGCCAGTGTCGGTTTTCAGCACAAGCAATGAAGGCGAAACACGGCTCAGTTTTGCTACCTTTGCCTCTCACTCGCTGGCGGATCGCGACCTGCTCACGAGCAGTAGCGGTTCGACGGTCCATGTAAAGAACAGCCTCTGGGTCTCCAATGTCGGTGATCTCTGTGTCGGCACGATCCTGTCCGACGGCGGCAATGTTGTCGAAGGCGAATGCAATTTCGACGCTTCTTCCTCGCCGCTGGCCGACGACCACATCGATGTCGGCTTCGTTGCCGGCGACAGCTCGCTCACCAACGAGGGCGGATTTCTCCCTGTCGTCGAGATCAGCGCGCCGTTTTCCGGCTCGTCGGCGTTCGACGCGCGCGATCTCGGCACGGTGCCGCCATTCCCGTTTCATGATCAGCGGGGCAGCGGCTTCGAACGGCGCATTGACGGCAACGGTGACGGCAGCGCGATCGCCGACCCCGGGGCCTACGAGTACGAGCCGTGAACGTAGGCACTAGGAAAATCAAACGGTTCCTCGACGGGGTGAATGTCGAGCACCCCGATGGGCCGGCCCGGATCCGGCAGGTAAAGACGCCGCAAGGCGCCGAGCTTACCTAGGCGACCCAGTCAGTCGTGTAGCGTGTCGGCCTTCCCCTGTCCTTCGGCGATGCCCAGCCCAGACCTGAAAAGGCCATCGAAGTCGAAGCGGCGGAACGGATGGCGGACGAGGTGATGTGCAAGGGTTCGTATCGGGACAGTTTCTAAATGAACGTCGTACGGCGATTGGTAAAAGCGTGGCTCCACCTTGAGGCCGCTGCCGACCGGCGGGATGTGTGGCCGCTCACACCCCCAACGGACCAGCAACGGCCGTGATTTATACAGAACAATCCGCGATTGATCTGCGAGATTCTGGACAACCGGATGCGGTGCTAATGGTGCGCAAAAAACAGGCTTGGCAACTGCACCGTGGACGGTATTGGCGTTGGGTCTCGCCCGGTGCGGTGTTCGGACTTCGTGGAAGGCTCTGCCATGGATAAGGACCTAATATGCGAATGGTTTTACCACATAGGCGAGACTGACGAAGCAGCCATCCGGGAAATTCTAGACACGCATGAGCGAGTGCCGTCCGCCAACGTGCACTTTCTAGGGAGGGAGAGCGAACGAGGTATCCGATGGTTGAAACATTGGACGCCGTAGCCCAGAAGTAGAGCTGGATCGTATGCTTGCGAACTCCAAATGCTCGTCAGCCATAAGCGCACAGAACAAACCCCGCCGAAGCGGGGTCGGCAGCGTCTCTCGTTTTATCTCAAACGCCGCAGGGCCCACTAGGCGTCTGCGCGGTAGAAAGGGAACGGTCTGCGGCACCGCCATTTTGGCCCAATTCCGCGATCCTCCTCATCACAGAGCAACGGCTATGCTTCTCGGACCATCCCGAAATCGTTCTCGAACCGGACAGCACCTCGTCTCATTCATGTCTACCGCGCAGCTCCTAGAGCAAGATCAGTGTCGCAAGGCCTAGAAAGGCAAAGAATCCCACCACATCGGTGACGGTGGTCAGGATAACGCCGCCAGCCAGGGCTGGGTCTATATCCAGTTCGCGCAACACCAGGGGTATCGCCACACCGGCCAGGGCGGCGCATAGCATGTTGAGCAGGATGGCCGAGGCAATGATGCCGCCAATCTGCCAGCTTTCGAACCAGAGGATGGCCAGTGCTGCCACCACCAATGCCCAGATCAGTCCGTTGAGCGCACCAATGCCGAACTCCTTCCATAACAGGACAGGGACATTGCTCCGTTGCAGATGGCCCAGCGCCAGGCCACGGATCACCAGCGTGAGGGTCTGGCTGCCGGCAATGCCGCCCATACTCGCAACGATGGGCATCAGCACCGCCAACGCGACCACCTTCTCCAGGGTGCCCTCAAACAGGCCGATGACCCAGGCGGCCATAAAGGCGGTTACCAGGTTGATGCCCAGCCAGAGCGCCCGGCGTCGGGTGCTGGTCAGTACCGGTGCGAACATATCGGCCTCTTCGTCCAGACCGGCCGCATGCATCAGCGAACGCTCCGACTCCTCTCGAATGACATCCATGACATCATCCACCGTGATGCGTCCGAGCAGACGGCCATCGGCATCCACCACCGGTGAGGAGATCAGGTCCAGGTCCTCGAAGCGGCGCACCACTTCCCGGCTTTGCATATCCGCCGGTATAGGCTCGAAGGCATGGTCCATCACCTCCTTGACACGTTGTTTCGGGCGGCTGGTCAACAGTCGCCGCAAGCGCAGCACTCCCTGGTACTTATTGTTGCGGTCCACCACCATGAGCGTGTCAGTATTGTCGGCCAAGTCATTCAGCAGGCGCAGATAACGCAGCACGGACCCCAGGTGTAGGTCCTCACGCACTGCAATCTGGTCGGTGTTCATGAGACCGCCAGCGGAATCCTCCGGGTAGGTGAGCATGGATTCCAGCTGCTCGCGTGCATGCAGATCCATGGCGCGGAGCAGGTCCTGACCGTTTTCCTCAGGCAGGTCTTGAATCAGATCGACCAAGTCATCCAGCTTCATGCCTCGGGCGGCGGCGCTCAGATCTTCGGGATCCATCTCCAGCGCGAGGCGGGTCCGCACCTCTTCGTGAAGGTGCACGAGGATGCGGCCTGCCTCCTCGCTCTCCACCATATCCCAGGCCGTGGAGCGCTCACCGGGTGGCACGGACTCAAGCAACCCCGCTGCCTTGGCGGGGTGAATCCGCTTCAGCATTCGCCGCACACGCTTGAGCTTGCCCAACTCCAGGGCATCGCGCAGCCGGGCCAGTTCAGTGTGGGTGTCCATCTCGGGTGCCAGCGCCTCTTCCGCGCGCTTCCTGTCCTGCCGGAAGAATGCCCGCAGTTCTTCACTCACATGCGTGAGGACTTTTTGCTCGGCTTCATCGTCGACCTGCTGCCACAGCGCGCTGCGTTGCCCGGCCTCGAGGGATTCCAGCAGGCTGGCCACCTTGGCGGGATGCATACCCCGCAGCAGCTTGCGTATGCGCTTGTGCTTTCCCTTTTTCAGGGCTTGGCGCACAATTTCGATCTCGGTAAGCACCGATTGTTGATGAGGTTCTGTCATGTTGTCCTCCTGGGACTAGGAAGGATAACCCGCCTTGTCGTACGGCTACGGTCCCTCGTCGCCATCGGTCGGTCGTCGATCTGGCCTAAGAAGTGGTCCGTTCCGGCCCGGAACGACATTTCAGGACCCCAATCTCCTCAACCACGGCTCCGCTGACACGCGTTTCCCCGTTGCGCCGGCCGTCAGGCGAGCCGCCGCGAGTGTGGCCGCCTAAGCTGGTGATCGAATGATCAGGCTTAGTCGAACAGCCAGCTGCCTCGCCCATTCACAGAAGCAGCGGAGACCTGGCCCGCACCGGCCGCACCCTCGAATAGGGTTCTTGCGTCAATACGGCTCATATGCTGGCGGTGTTGACGCAAGCACTGGGCGATTCACGCGCCCGTTTCGGGTCAGCGTATTAGGGTGAGGGACACCCAGGAGGTGTACCGTGGTCAGCAATGCCATGTCGGCGATTGTGCTTGTGGCGGCGGGGTCTAGGCACCGCAACCGGTGGCTGCGGACTTGGTCGATGGCATCATTTATGTGACGAGGGCTGCGTGGGACAGGGACGCCGTATCGGGTCGATGACCGGTTCGCCCTCGCAGAGATACCAGACCCATCAGGGTCTTTCCAGAGGATGCCCGGGGCGTCGTGATCGCCTCGGACGATCTCTCTCGCCGCCAAGTAGTAAAGTTCGTGCAGTACGCGTTTGACGGGGGTTTGACGGTAGCGACAGTACATACCGGTGCCGCATCTGCGGATGCGTTGAGTGATCTGGTCGGCCGCGGCCAAGTATAGTTTGAATAAAAGCTCCCTTCCCTTCAATCCATCGACCATCCGCCGATATCTGGACGGCCGTCCGCCCGCCGATCAACGCGATTTCGGTCCGATTCCGATCGCGGCATCCAAGGGACCGAGGCATGCTTGCTCGATATCTGGCAAGTCCAAATTCCGGACCGTCCGCTCCGGGCGGTGGCGCCCGACACGGCGGTAAACTCGCGGCGCTAAAGTTGCAGCGCTGAAATTACGCACCAGTCGGCACAGTGTAAAGCGCTTATATAATTGATTATAATCAATAAATGTCGGACATCGCCCGAAACCTGCCTGAGACACCCATCAAGCGCTGCCCACGTTGCAGCCATATCAAGCCAGTCAGCGAATTCTGGCGCGACCGCAGCCGCCGGGACGGAACGGCAAACGAGCTGGCCGGAGGCGATACCAGCCCAAGACTATGCCTCAGGGGCTAATGAATCGCATAGAGCGGCTGGAGTGCATAGCGAGGGGCGAACAGCCGAAAACAGGGCTGCGCTGCGGTCGGTGTAGCCAGTACAAGCCCGAGAACGAGTTCCACCGGCTTCTGAGGCACAGAACAGGGCGAAGGCGGCAACGGTACTGTAAGCCCTGTAGTGCTGACGCCAAGGCAGCATGGCTGGCTCGGATACAGGGAATGGCTTTGCCTGTTGGACCTGTTCGAGTCAGGGCGAAGCAGGACGAAATGCGGGATCTTAGACGCCAGCTAGGGAAGGTCTGAACAATTGATACGAAACGCGATTCGGTCCACAAGGGCGCAGATGCGAGGCTCCCGGCTCGGCCATAGTCATTCTATGGCCAAGCCGGCAAACCCGGCAGATGTGCCCTTGTGGGCGAAACCCCGGAGGGGCCGGGCCTTTGCGCCCCTGGTACCGCGTTGCACCTCGCTCATTGGCAGCTCACGTATTTGCCTTGGGCCAACTTCGCGCGGTGCGCCTTGTACGAGGGAGCGCAAAGACCCCGGCGCGATCGCAGCAATTGTTCAGACCTTCCCTAGAGCTGCGTCGGCGGTTGAAGTGATTCGATGGCGCCGCCTGAACACACGGGTGTCGTGGGTGATACCCCGACCGACCGAGCCCGGATGTGCTGGGTCAGGTTGCGTCCGGTGAGATCAGCCCCGACGCAGCGCATAGGGTGTTCAATGGTTTGCACCGTGTTCGGGAAATGGATGAGCACGAAATAATGAACGATAGGATTACACAGCTGGAGTTGAGGATGCTGGGCGAGTGACTCAACATTCGCGGCAAGTATTCAATTTTCCAGTTCTCTCTTACCGCTTCCCTCACAAGGTTCGCGACGGACCACAAACACTCGCTTAGTCAATCAACCCGATTGGTCCAAGCTGTGCGAACGGGATACGCCATTTCCCGTCATTCGATGGAGCCCGCTTCGGCAAGCCGGCTCCATTGTCGGCCGCAGCTGTCACTGCGGACAAGCCTGCCCTTGAATCACAATAGGAATCGGAGCCCCGCCTTCCGGCACCAACGCCGTGCCGATCACTTGCAGGCAACCATCGCCCTGGATACCAAATCGAATCTCGAATGTGGATTTGTCTCCAACCGCAGGCGGTGGAGCCAGGAATGCACAGCCGGGACTGGCTACCAGATTCTGCATGTTCGCCGTCACAATGCCTCTACCCCCTGGGTCTACGGTGTACGTCGCTGAACCCCACTGACCAATGATGCATGCTCCCCCAATATTTTGCGTGACCAGCGATGGGGCATTGCCCGCAGCATCGGCACAAAAGCGGATAAGCGTGGAAATAGGCAACTGGACGGCTGGATTGCTCGGGTCAGGCAAGACCGTACCGTAAGTCGAAGCCACATAGCAGCCCGTCAAGCTTTCAACAGAAAAAGTGGTCGATTCGGCCGCGACGGTAGGTTGTACTGACAGTCCAAAAACAAACAAAGAAAGTAAGACACGCGATCTCATGATACACCTCCTAAGTGGGTTGCTTCACCCGATGGAATGCAATGCTGCCCTGCTGGTTGCATGCTCATTTCTGTCGCAAAAATGATCGAGAATGCTGCGCACTACATTTGGCAATGATCACACGGTTGATCAAGTGTCTATGTACTACCATTATTAGCGGAATATGCCATTGATTTTGATCAACGATCGATTGAAAGGCGATGAGTGTCACCATCACCCCGGAGAAACCTTGGCAGAACGGTAGCAACGAGAGTTTCAACGGCACGTTCCGCCGTGAATGCCTCGTTGCTGAAATCTTCGGTAGCCTGGCCGAAGCCAGGGTTATCATAGAACAGTGGCGCCGGCGCTATAAACAACATCGGCCCCACAGTTCACAGAACTACATCACGCCTGAGATGGCGTACTTCTACAGAACGACTTTCCGGAAACCTAACAACATGGGTGGCCAACGTTTCGGGGCATTCCACTCCCGCTCCTGATGACGAAACATGGCGGACATCGAGCGTCACGTGCGACTGTTCCGCAACGGTCGCAAACAGGCCTTGCGCATTCCTCGCGAGTTCGAACTGGAGGGGAATGAGGCTATCCTGCGCAAAGAGGGCGGCCGCCTCGTCATCGAGCCGGTTCGCAAGGGCCGCCTGCTGGCGTTGCTGGCCGCCCTTGAGCCAATAGAAGAGGCATTGCCCGACGTCGACGGACACCTGGCGCCCTTGGACGACGTGGAACTGTAGAGCGTGTCGCTCCGTTATCTGTTGGACACGAACATCATCTCGGACCTTGTCCGACGGCCACGCGGCCTGGTAGCCAGCCGGATTGCCGAGGTCGGCGAGGGTTCGATCTGCACCAGCATCGTCGTTGCCGCAGAACTCCGCTACGGCGCGGATAAACCGGAATCGACCCGAGGTTCGCGCCTGAGCGTGATGGCGGTATGAAGCCCGCCCCACGAAGAATCGGTCCATTGGTGGCGGAAACAGGGCCGCGGACCTACACTGCGAAGCTTGATGCACTTCTTCCCGACGAGCCCAGCGATGACATTTGATGAACGCGAACCGGATGAGACCATCGAGATCGAAATCGATGCTCATAAAGTCGTCGCCTACAGTTTCGGCAGCGGTGACGAGGTGCTGTTGTGTCTGAATGGCGGACCCGGGCTACCTTGTGACTACCTGCGTGAACCGCACGCGCCACTGGCCGACAAGGGCTACCGCGTGGTGGCCTTCGATCAGCTCGGTTGCGGCCGGTCCGATAAACCCGACAACCCATCATTGTGGACCATCGGGCGCTACGTGGAGGAAGTCGAAACGGTGCGCCAACGCCTCGGGCTGGGCAAAGTTCATCTGCTCGGGCATTCCTGGGGCGGCTGGCTAGGGATCGAATACGGCATCCACTACCCGGACAATCTGAAAACCCTGATCCTGGAAAATACCTGCGGCGACATGCCGCATCTGATCGACGAATTGAACCGTCTGCGGGCAGCCCTTGGCAGCGAAACCGCCAAGATGATGCAGCGCCACGAAGCCGAAGGCACGCTGGATCATCCGGAGTATCAAGCTGCCATCACCCTGTTGAGCTATCGTCACGTCTGCCGACTGGACGAGTGGCCGGCGCCGGTCAATCGCTCACTGGACGATTGGAATATGGATGTCTACGGCACCATGCAGGGGCCTAACGAATTTCTCTATGTCGGCAATCTCAAGGATTGGAACAGGCTCGCGGACATGCACCGCATCACCGCGCCTACGCTCATCACCGTCGGTATGCACGACGAACTGCCGCCATCCTGCGCCATGCGCATGCAAGCGGCGTTGCCCGATGCCGAGCTCAAGGTATTCAAGAACAGCTCACACATGCCGTTCTATGAACAGCCCGGCGAGTACTACGAAGCACTGCTGGCGTTCTTGGCGCGTCACAGAGACAGCTAACCGGTCACCCAACATGTGGTACGAGAAAGAAGCGGATAAGGTCATCACCGTCCCGGTCGATGGACATGAAGTCATAGCCTACAGTTTCGGCAGCGGTGAGGAGACCTTGTTTTGCCTCAACGGCGGCCCCGGACTGCCCTGCGACTACGTGCGCGATTGCCACTCCTGGCTGGCTGATAGAGGCTACCGGGTTGTCGCCTATGATCAACTCGGCTGCGGGCGTTCCGACCGGCCCGACGATACCTCGCTGTGGCATATCGACCGTTACATCCATGAAGTGGAAACGGTTCGCAACACGCTGGACCTGGGCAAAGTGCATTTGCTTGGCCAATCCTGGGGCACGTTTCTGGCGACCGAATACGTGCTCAACTACCCGGATCGTATCAAGACGCTGATCCTCGCCAACGGCGCGGGCGATATCCCTCACCTGGTCGCCGAGCTGAATCGTCTGCGCGCAGCGCTCGGCAGCGAAACGATCCAGATGATGCTGCGCCACGAAGCCGAGGGGACGCTGGACCACCCCGAGTACCAGGCCGCCATCACTATCTTGAACTATCGCCACGTGTGCCGGCTGGACGAGTGGCCGGCACCGGTCAAGCGCTCGCTGGACGATTGGAACATGGCTGTCTACGGCACCATGCAGGGGCCGAACGAGTTCACCTTCACCGGAAACTACAAAGACTGGTCGCGGCTGGCCGATATGCACAAGATCACGGAACCCACCTTGATTCTGTGCGGCATGCACGACGAACTCACACCGGCCTGCTCGATGCGCATGCACAACGAATTGCCGAATTCCGAAATCAAGGTATTCAAGAACAGTGCGCACATGCCATTTTACGAGGAGCCCGAGACTTACTTCCCGCTTTTGCTGAACTTCCTCGACGCCCATCGCGGCTGAGCGCACTCTACCCGGATGGAACGTTTCAAGTTCGTTCTCTATCGCCCTCTGCAAATGATCCCGGTGCTGTTCGGGGTCAGCGTGATCACGTTTGTCCTGGTGCAATTGATTCCGGGCGATCCGGTGCGCATCATGCTCGGCACACGCGCCAGCGCGGAGGTGATCGCTGCCACACGCGCCCAGTATGGGTTGGACCAGCCCCTACTGATCCAGTACTTCTACTTTATCGTGAACCTGTTGCAGGGCGAGATGGGCAACTCGATCATTTATCGAGCACCGGTGCTGGAAATGGTTGCCGAACGGATCGGGCCCACCGCGTTTCTGCTTCTGTATGCGCTGCTGTTGTCGCTTCTGCTGACCCTGGTGCTGGCGGTCACTGCGGCAAGAAATCAGGGTCGACTGGCCGATCAGATGGTGCGGGTGTTCTGTACCGTCGGCCTCGGTATTCCGGCATTCTGGCTGGGAATCGTGCTCATTATCTTCTTCAGCGTGCGACTCGGCTGGTTTCCGGTTTCCGGTTTCGGTGAGGGTTTTGCCGGCCATTTGCATCATCTGTTTTTGCCCTCGCTGACAATCGCGCTGGCCTTGGCACCGGTGCTGACGCGCAACCTGCGCGCCACGCTGATCAGCGAATACGAAGCGGACTATGTCAATGCCGCCCGCTCCAAGGGCATCCCCGAGCGCACCATCTTCCGCCGCCACATCCTGCGCAATTCACTGTTGCCGACAATCAATCTGCTGGGGGTCAACTTCGCCTGGCTGATAGGCGGTACGGTGGTGATCGAAACGGTTTTTTCGGTACCCGGTCTGGGTTCGCTGATGATTTCCTCGATCTTTGCGCGCGACTATCTTGTGGTGCAGGGCATCACCCTGATGTTTGCGATGGCGGTTATTCTCACCAACTTCATCGTCGATATACTCATTGTCGCCATCGACCCGCGGATCAAACTGTGAACGGCGCGCTGGATGACGCGGAAGACACGGCAAGCGATGCTCTTCGAACCGGATGGCGCGCGCGCAGACGACTGCCGCTCAATCTGAGCGCCGGTGTCACCCTGGTCCTGCTATGGGTGGCATTGGCGTTGTTTGCGCCACTGCTGGCGCCCTACGATCCCATCGCCCAAGATCTCAAAGCGACTTTGCAAGCACCCGGCGCGGAGCACTGGCTGGGTACCGATAATTACGGCCGCGACATCCTGTCGCGCATTATCTTTGCGACCCGCATCGACCTGCAGATGGGTATTCTGGGCGTGCTGTTTCCTTTTCTCATCGGCAATGTCATCGGCGTATTGTCCGGCTATTTCGGCGGTTTGACCGACATGCTGCTGATGCGCTTGCTGGACATCACGATTTCCTTTCCGTTTTTCGTTTTGGTCATCGCCATCATCTCGGTGCTCGGCCCCGGTCTGAAGAGTTTTTATATCGCGCTCGCCCTGGTCGGCTGGGTCTCGTACGCTCGCCTGACACGCACCCAGGTCTTGGTGCTCAAACACAGCGATTTCATCCTGGCGGCCCGCACCCTGGGTTACAGCCCGCTGCGCATCATGTTTCGCCACTTGCTGCCGAACGCGATTACGCCCGCTCTGGTGTTCTCCATGACCGACGTGGTGCTGGTGGTGCTGCTGGGATCGGCGCTGAGTTACATCGGTCTGGGTGCGCAACCGCCGGCGGCCGAATGGGGTGTGATGATCGCAGATGGTCAGCCTTTTATCGCCACCGCTTGGTGGATGTGCCTGTTTCCCGGTCTGGCGATCATGCTGCTCGCGCTGGGCTTCTCATTGATCGCCGACGGTATGGCGGAATGGTTGGGTACCAAACAATGAGCAGCTTGCTCAGCGTGCGCGACCTGACCATCGACTTCGCCAACGGTGGTGGCTGGCAACGGGTCGTCCACGGTGTCTCCTTTGATCTCGAACCCGGTGAGATTCTCGGGGTGGTCGGCGAGAGCGGTTCCGGCAAGACCGTCACCTGCCGATCCCTGATCCAGTTGCTGCCTCCGCGCTCGGCGCGGATCGCCGGTGAGGTGCGCTTCGGCGGACACGATCTGCTGGCACTCGACGAGCAAGCGCTGGGTGAGGTGCGTGGTGAACAGATCTCGATGATTTTCCAGAATCCCAGCAGCCACCTCGACCCGCTGATGCGGGTCGGCGAGCAGATCGCCGAAGCCCTGATCGAACACCGCGCCATGAGCCGCGAGCAGGCGCTCAGGCACGCCATCGAGTTGCTGGATCACGTGGGCATCGACGATCCGCGACGCAATGCCAACGCGTATCCCCATCAGTTCAGCGGCGGTATGCGTCAACGGGTGATGATCGCCGCCGCACTGGCCTGCCGGCCCGGCCTGCTGATTGCCGATGAACCGACCACGGCGCTGGACGTGACGGTGCAGGCGCGGGTTCTCGATTTGCTGCGTAAACTACGCGATGAGGAAAATCTCTCCATCATCCTGGTCAGCCACGACCTCGGCGTAGTGGCCGAGTTGTGCGACCGGGTGGTGGTCATGTATCAGGGTCGTATCGTTGAAATCGCGCCGACCCGAGAGCTGCTGGGCCGTCCCCGACAGGCCTACACCCGCCGCCTGATTCAGTCGCAGCCGGAAATGGCGGAACCGGGCAAACCGTTTCCCGGTATCGACGATGGAAACGAAGCATGCGTGCTCGACACGCCCCCACCCGCGGCCAGCAACGACGGGGAATTGCTGACCATCAGCGACGTACACGTACATTTCCAGCAGTCCTCCGGACTGTTGAACTGGCTGTTGCGAAAGCCGCCGCGGACCAACCACGCGGTTGCCGGTGTGAGCCTGGCAGTCCGGCGGGGTGATACCTTGGGCATTGTCGGCGAAAGCGGTTCCGGCAAGAGTACGCTGGCCCGCGCGATCGTCGGTCTAATCTCAGCAGACAGTGGCCGGATACTATTCGACGGCCGGGATCGGGCGACACGGAACCCGGCGGAACAACTGGCGCTGCGGCGGCAAGTGCAGATGATATTCCAGGACCCCTTACTGTCGCTCAATCCCAAACAGACGGTCGCCGCCACGCTGAGTGAGGCCTTGCGCGTTCACCGCGTTTGCACCCCGGGCGAGATTCCCGAACGCGTGGCAACGCTGATCAATCTGGTCGGTTTGCCCTTGGACCTCGCTGATCGGCGTCCGCACCAGCTCTCCGGGGGGCAATGCCAGCGCGTCGGTATCGCCCGTGCGTTGTCGGTCAATCCGCAGATCATCATCGCTGACGAGGCAACCTCGGCCCTGGACGTCACCATCCAGGCCCAGATCCTCAATCTTCTGATGCGCTTGCGCGAGCAGATGCGGTTGACGCTGATTTTTATTTCGCATGATTTAGGCGTCGTGCGTCACCTATGCGAAACGATTGCCGTCATGCAGCGTGGAAGCATTGTCGAACTGGGACCGGTCGAGCAGATATTCGCCGGCCCGCGCCACCCTTATACCCGCCAGCTCATCGACGCCATCCCAGCCATGAACTAGTGTTTCTGTTCAAGCCCCGCAATTCTCGTTAGGAGTACGACTGTGAAAGTAGATAAAACCGCGTGGATTTCCATGCTGGCGCTGGCGGCGATGATCTTTGCCGGGCTGGCCCAGGCCGAGGGAACGCTGCGCATCGGCCGCGACCAGGACAGCATCCACATGGACCCGATTCTGGTAAACCAGAACGCCGATGTCTGGATACTCAACAACATCCACGCCCTGCTGGTTCGCAACAACCGCGAGGCTACGGAGATCGTGCCGGACCTGGCCGAAAGCTGGACCATCTCCGAAGACGGCCTGAACTACACATTCACCCTGCGCGAAGGGCTCAAATTCAACGACGGCTCACCGCTGAAAAGCAGCGACGTCAAATTCAGCATCACCCGCCTGCGCGACGACGAACGCTCGGTGTTCGGCTCCATGTTCTCGGTGATCGAAGATATTCAGACGCCAGACGACCAGACCATCATCTTTACCCTGA
Source organism: uncultured Gammaproteobacteria bacterium (assembly GCA_963783675.1). Lineage (GTDB taxonomy): Bacteria > Pseudomonadota > Gammaproteobacteria > Competibacterales > JAHEDQ01 > JAHEDQ01. The sequence goes on along the minus strand of CAWAOU010000010.1, from coordinate 177,392 downwards.
CTGAGCCGACCACGCCCTTTTTGTCGTTTCTCGCGTTGTTCGCCGCGGCCGTGCTGCCGGAGGAGCAGGTCACTGGTGATTATGAGGCGTTTCTTAAGAAATCGACCGGGGCCGGCGCGTTCCGCCTGGCGGAATGGAGCCGCGGCGACAAAATCGTGCTGGAAAAGAACGAGCACTACTGGGAAGAGGGTTTACCCAAGCTCGATCGGGTCGAATGGCAGTATATTTCCAACGACAACACCCGGATCCTGAAACTGCTCGCCGGTGAGATCGATGCAATGATCTTCGTGCCGTTCAACCGTATCGCCGAACTGGAGGCCAATGCGGACATCGACACCCATCTCGATCCATCCAGCCGTATGGATCACATTCTGCTCAATCATTCCCACCCGCCGCTGGACGATGCCAGAGTGCGCAAAGCCCTGAACCAGGCCATCGACATCGACTCGATCGTGCAGGCCGTAACATTCGGCCATGGCACACCCGCCAACTCCTATATCCCGGCCGGCGGAATGTTCTACAACCCCGATAACCCACGGTACGACTTCGATCCCGAGCAGGCCAAAGCATTGCTGCAGGAAGCCGGCGTCGAGGATCTGGAACTGGAGTTTCTGGTCCAGGCAGGCGACGCCAACTATGAACAGATCGCCGTCCTGACCCAGGATCAGCTCGCCAAAGTGGGTGTCACGGTCAATATCGTCAAACAGGAAACCGGTCAGGCCTGGGAGACGATCGTCGACGGCGACTACGACCTGTGCACCAACTACTGGACCAACGATGTCATCGACCCTGATCAGAAAACCGGCTTTGTGCTCTATGGTGAGGATCCGGATGCGCTGTCCTACTACACCCGTTACAACAATCCGGCTGTCAACGAGCTGATCATCAAAGGACGAACCGAACTCGACCCCGAGCAGCGCAAGGCGATTTATCACGAGATTCAGAATATCGCCAAGCAGGACGTGCACTGGATAGATTTGTACTACAGCCCGTTCCGCAACGCGTCTCGGACCAATGTCGACGGATTCTTCCAGAATCCGATGGGGCGATTCATGCTGGAGACGACAACCGTATCGAATTGATGCAGCCGCCTGGCCCCCTCTCCGCACAGTGGCCGGGAGAGGTCTGGGCCCCGCTCGAAGGGCCGCGTCCCACATCCGCCACTGCGGCGTTGCCGCTGGTAGTGTAGTGTTTTCCGAATAACTTGATGGTTGTGGTTAGGCATCGTGATTACTGACAAGGCGCGGATTGGCGCCTTGCATTGGCGGATGTGGGACGCTCTGCAACGTAACGAACTTATGGGACGGGAAAGTAAGGATCCCCCGCCAATGCCGGGGGATCCTTACGAAATTTTTTTTGAGGTATCTTGATGATTTCCCCCGTCAGAAACCTTACTGCTGCCGTGCTGGCCCTGGTCGCGGTCGCTGCGTCCGCCGAGGATCAGGGCGGAGACCTTCGATCGGCAGTGCAAAATCCGATCAGCGCGATGATCAGCCTGCCCTTCAAGTTCAGTTTCGACAATGGCGCGGCCAATGGCGATGCCAACACGTTGAACATACAGCCGGTTATACCGGTGACTTCCGGCGAATGGAATCTGGTCAACCGCTTTATCATCCCGGTAGCGGATGCCCCCGGCGGCATCACTGGTTTACCGAGCAATCCGGGCGTCGGCGAAACGGGCGATGGCGGACGCAGTTCGGGGCTCGGCGACATCAACTACTCATTGTTTTTCAATCCGCTGGAAACCAAGGGTGGCGTGATTTGGGGCATCGGTGGCTCGGTCACCGCGCCGACCGCAACGAATGACAGTCTTGGATCGGGCAAATGGAGCGCCGGACCGACCGCCGTTGCCCTGGTTCAACCGAGTTGGGGTACCTATGGAGGGCTGGTGCGTCATCTCTGGTCCTTCGCCGGCGATAGCGACCGCCGCGGGGTCAGCCAATCGTTGATCGAACCCTTTGTGAATTACAACCTGGATAACGGCTGGTACCTGGTCAGCGATTCCGTCATCACCGTGGACTGGAAAGCGAAATCTGGCCAGGAGGTGACACTGCCGCTGGGGGGGGGCTTCGGCAAACTCTTCAAGATCGGCAACCAGCCGATGAACGCCCGGGTGGAGTCGTACTATAACGTCATTCACCCCGACGACGGGCCCAACTGGACAATCGGTGGCACCATTCAGTTTCTGTTTCCGAAATGAAAACCGAAACACGGAGCAGACGCCAGTCAGTTACTGGTCGGATTGCTGAGTTTGAAATCCCGCAGCATGCAGCCTGTTACCAGGGGCATGCTCAGCGCCACGCTGGCCTGGCAAGATTCCAGCGGCCACAGTCGTGAACCACACTTCCTCTGCACTCGATTGGGTTCCGACGCTGATGGCAGCTGCAGGCAAACCCGACATCAAGGAGGCTCTCAAAGCGGGCGCCACACTTGATGGCAAGGAGTTCAAGGTTCATCTGGATGGCTACAACCTGCTGCCTAACCTGACCAGTGAGGGCGGGGATGATACCGCTTGGCCGCGGCGTGAGTTCTTGTACTGGAACGACGGAGGGCAACTCGTTGGGCTTCGCTACGATGAATGGAAGCTGGTGTTCATGGAACAACGCGAACGTGGTTTCATGGTCTGGTCCGAACCATTCGTGGCCCTGCGTATTCCGAAGATATTCAATCTGCGCACCGACCCATTTGAGCGTGCAGATACCGATGCCAACAACTACGAGCGTTGGTGGATCGAGCGGGTATTCGCACTGGTGCCAGCCCAGACTTTCGTTGCCGAATACATACAAACTTTCGAGGAGTTTCCGCCACGCCAGAAGCCCGCGAAGTTCAACGTGGACGACGCGCTGGCGACTTTGAAAACCGCTCCCAGCAACTAGTGGGCCATGCGGGGAGTTCGGTTATTCACAGAGCGCCGCTGATGAACCAAGGTAAGGCGCGCACCGCAGGGAATGGCAAGCCCTTTCCAAGGGGTGCAACGCAACATTGGCTCATCAGCGACGCTCCCGCTGGGCCAGTCCACAAGCCACGTTGACCGCGTTACACTCGCTGGAATCGGCGACGGCTCGCGTGCCTTGCCAACCCGGCTTGTGGACTGGCTGTGGGTTACCTAACTCCCCGCATGGACCACTATCTTCGATTCGATTCAACGAGGCGGTGGCAGGGCTTGCTTCAATAGAGCAGGTACGCTGGAAAACGAGACTTGCCACCGTCTCGGCTGGTTTTCGCCCTAAGGTTTCTCATTCGGCGATTTGGTGATCGCGGCTTTCGCAGCCAGTGGGCACGTTTAGTGCTTTTCCCCAGTGTCAACTCGGACAAACACAGTGGGGTGTTGGTGCGAGGTCACGAAAGGATCGCGTATGGAGACTCGAGCTGCGGTGGGCACGGTTGCTTCCGGGCGCCAGCGCCGCGGAAAGCGCATTGGGCAAGCTCATGATTACGGCAACCGAACAGCACGGTCCACAAGCAGTACGCGGCACGGCGCCTGAGTCCACTTCTCCCGTAGGAAGCGATTGGTATCTCGAGGGATCCCTTGGACAGGGCCGTACCTGGTCGGTCCGGTAGAACATTCACCCTTTCCGATCGGACGCCAGGACGTCAACGATTTGCACCTGGCCTCCAGCGAGATATCCCGCCAGCATGCCGAAATCGTCTGCAGATCCGGCGGGCTCCAGATTCGGGACCTGGGGAGTACCAACGGTACATTCGTCAATCACCAGCGAATCGACCGTCAGATGGCGCTCTCCAAGAATGACGTGCTTCATTTTGGCTCACTGGAGTTTCGGGTTTCCCGCCGGGCGTCGAAAGATTTGGCTCCGCGCGATAGCGTGGAAACCGGCGTATTCATGGCCGCACCGGAACTTCCCGACCATTTCGTGATGTGTGGCGACGAGTTTGATCAGATGCTTGCAGAGCAGCGTGTGTCTCCGCTCTACCAGCCGATCATGAACATCGCAACCGGCGCCATGATCGGCTGTGAGCTGCTGGGTCGGGGCAATCATCCTGCCCTGCCGGTGGACCCCACGAGTTTGTTCCATATTGCCGAGCGCATGGGCAAAGGCGCCGAACTTAGCCGCCTGTTCCGCAATGTTGGCATTCCGGCCGCTGCGAGTCTTCCCAGCGGCATCGAACTGTTCTTCAACGATCATCCCACGGAATTAAGTCGTCAGGACGCCATTGCCAGCCTCGAACGCACCCGCAGTCTGGCGCCAGATCGGCGTTTGGTTCTTGAGTTGAGCGAGAAAGCCGTAACCGATTCGCGAGCGATGCGGGCGTTGAGGAGCGTGCTGAATGATCTTGGGATTGGGCTCGCCTATGACGATTTCGGCGCCGGCCAGGCCCGATTGCTGGAACTCATTGAAGTACCCCCGGACTATCTGAAGTTCGATGCCTTTCTGATTCGCGATCTGGATAAGCAGTCTGTGCGTTTCCATCGTGCGTTGCAGGCACTGGTTGAGATGAGTCGAGATCTCGGCGTAGTGCCTCTGGCCGAGGGTGTCGAGACTCGGGACGAACTGGCGGTTTGCGAACACCTGGGGTTTGGCGTTGTTCAGGGATTTCTGTACGGTCATCCCGTTCCCATATCCGACCTCGACCAGCACTTCATCTAGACTCGCCCGTCAAGCGCCTGCTGCAGACCGGGCTGAAACCCACCCTTCACTTGATGCGCACCAAAGAAACGGTGACGTTGTCGGTGCCACCCTGGGCATTGGCCGATTCCACCAGGCGCCTACAGCGTGTCGGCCAGATCCAACTCGGCTTCCATCAGGGTTTCCGCAATCTCACCGTCCGCCACAAGATTTGTCAGTCCATCGGTGCAGAGCAAGTAGATATCTCCGGATTGGTAGGTGTGCTGAGAGATAGCCACGTCGACTTTCGGGGACACGCCTAGCGCCCGGGTCACAACGTTCCTCTGCCGGTGGGCAAGCGCTTCCTGGGCAGTGATGTACCCATTGGCCACCATCTCCGAGACCAGTGAGTGATCGGTTGTAAGCAGATCGAGGGTCTGGTCGCGCAGGCGGTAGAGTCGGGAATCGCCGACATGTGACACCGTAAAACCCCCACGCTCAAACAGGGCCGCGACAACCGTTGAAGCCATGCCGCGATAATCTGTCGATGCTGTGGCATTTCGAAAAATGGTCTCATTGGACTGTTCGACGCTGCCCTGCAACAGTGCCGCCGGCCCCAAAGCCAACCCGCCACCTCCTGACAGCACTCTGTCGCGCAGCGCCTCTTTGATTGTTTCCACCGCGAGCCGACTGGCGATGTCGCCGCATCGTCGGCCACCGATCCCGTCTGCAACGATGGCGAGTCCCATGGACAGATCCCAACCCACGGCGTCTTCATTTCGCTCCCGGGTGCGACCCACATCCGAAAGACCCCACATATCCCAAGCTGCGTTGGTGCTCAAGCCAGTTCCTCTTCCTCTTCACGATAGCGTTCAAAGGGCGCCTTATTGACTGCGCGCAGGTAGGCTTCGGTGCCGCTGATCAGTTTCGCGTCCACCAGTTTCTGCAGGGACTGATCCATGGTTTGCATGCCAACGAGCGCACCGGTCTGGATCACGTTCGTCAGTTGTTTGGTCTTGCCTTCACGGATCATGTTTGAGATGGCGGTATTGTTGATCAGGATCTCCGTTGCCGCCACCCGCCCCTTGCCGTCCGCACTTTTCAGTAGCTGCTGTGACACGATGCCACGCAACGACGTCGAAAGCATACTGCGCACCCGCGCCTGCTCGGCACCGGGGAAGACATTGCTGATGCGGTCGATGGTGTCCGCGGCACCATTGGTGTGCAGGGTACCCAGGATGAGTATCCCCGTCTCCGCCGCCGTCACCGCGAGACTGATGGTTTCCAGATCGCGCAATTCACCCACCAGAATGACATTCGGATCTTCACGCAGAGCACCCCTCAGCGCCTGGGCGAAGTCTTTCGCATGGTGTCCCACTTCTTTTTGGCTGATCAGGCATCTCTGTCGTTGGTGAAGGAACTCGACCGGGTCTTCAATGGTGATGATGTGACCCTTACGGGCGATGTTGATCTCGTTTAGGATTGCGGCAAGGGTGGTCGACTTGCCTGAACCGGTTGGGCCGACAACCAGCATGAGTCCGTTTTTGTGGTTTGCAAAATTCTTCAGCACTGCCGGCATATTGAGAGAATCCAGCGTTGGGATCACGCTTGGAATAACTCGAAAGACGGCGCCGATGCCCCCGAAATGGCGAAACACGTTGACACGAAAACGTGACAGTTCGGGAACCTGGTACGCAAAATCAACCCCGGATCGGCCATCGAATCTTTGTTTCACATCGCGGGGCATGATCTCATTGAGCAACTCGGTCGCCTCTGCGACGGACAACTCGCGGTATTTTACCGGCAGCAATTCGCCGTGTAGTCGGACCCACGGCGGCTCACCGGACATCAGGTGCAAGTCCGACGCACCTTGTTTGACCACCAGCTCCAGAAATGCGTCAACTCTAGCCATCAGGTCCTCGCTGACAGGTCATGCATGGCGCCGCCCGCCTTGGATTCGACCCGCTCGAAACCTACCGTGCTGCCCTGTCCAGCGCACTGCGGAAGCGTCATCTGGATCCATCGATTAGCTGGCCAACAGGGCCACCTGGGGAACCAGTTGCGGGTCGGTTACGAATTGTTGGAACGGGCGCTTGTCCAGGGCATGCAAATAGGCGTCGTCAGGGTCGATCTTCTTGCTTTGAACGGCTTCCAGCAGCGCCTGATCCATGAGTTGCATACCCAGGTTCTTGCCGGTCTGCAGGTTGGCGGGTATCTGGTGCATATTGCCGTTGAGCATCAGATTACCAATCGCATCGGTCATGACCAGGATCTCGTGAATAGCGGTCTTTTCGCGACCGTTGGCACGGCGGACCAGCGCCTGGCTGACGACACCGCGAAGGTTCTGTGCGAGAAAAATGCTGCCGGTGTCGCGCTGGTCCGGCGGCAGACCGTCGAGAAAGCGATCAAGGGTTTTTGCCGCGCAGCTGGTGTGCAAAGTTCCGAGCACCAGGTGACCCGTCTCCGCCGCCATCATTGCCTGGGAGATGGCATCGGCATCACGCAGTTCGCCGACCAGAATGACATCGGGGTCTTGTCGCAGCGCATCCCGGATACCATCCGCAAAGCTGTCGACGTGGACACCCACCTCGCGCTGCTTGATCAGCGATTTCTTGCTCTCATGGACGAACTCTATAGGGTCTTCGAGGGTGATGATGTTGAGCCGCCGCGTTTGGTTGATATGATCTATCATCGCCGCCAGCGTGCTGGACTTGCCCATTCCGGTTGCCCCGGTGACCAGGACCAGCCCATGGGGCGAGTGCGCCAGGCGTCGCACGATCGGCGGCAGGCCGAGAGATTCGACGGTGGGAATTTCCGGGGCGATAACCCGGAATGTTGCCCCGATACCGCCAATTTTCTGAAACAGATTGACCCGGAAACGGCCAATGCCCTCAGCCGCATAAGAGAAATCCAGCTCATGCTCCTGCTCAAACGCGAGCTTCTGTTCGTCGCCCAGAATCTCGAATATGAACTGGCTCAGTTCGTCCACGCTCAGGTCGCGATACTTGACCGGCGTTATCTCGCCGTACAGTCGCAGCAAGGGTGGGGCGCCCACTGCGAAGTGGATGTCCGAGCAACCCTGTTCGCGGCCCAGCCTGAGAAAAGAATCCAAGCGTGACATTAGGCTGCTCCCTTGGTGAGTCGCCCTTCGATAGCTTGCCGCAGCTCCAAAACCGACTGGTATCGCGCTTCGGGTTCTGTTGCCATCGCCTTGATGATCACCGCCTCCACCGATTGCGGAATGCTCGGTACCCGTTCCCGCGGTCGAACGAACTTGCCTTCCAGGTGCTGATAGAGAATCGATATCGGATCAGGGCCGGTATAGGGCGGACGTCCCGTGAGCATCTCGTACAAGATCACCGCCAGACTGTAGATATCGGTGCGTGCGTCAAACTCGTGCCCGCGAATCTGCTCCGGTGACATATAGGTTGGCGTACCAACCGCCATACCGGCTGTGGTAATCCGGGTTCCGGCAAAGCTGGCTGCCGCGGCGAGCCCGAAATCGACGATTTTCACCTGATCATGGTCGTTGATCAGGACATTTGCCGGCTTCAGATCGCGGTGGACGATGTCGGCACCGTGGGCAACAATCATCCCGGCGCAGGTATCGGAAGCGATCTGCAATGCGCGCATCGGCTCGATCGTGCCACAGCGCTCGATTTCCGCAGACAAGGGTTGGCTGGGAAAGTACTCCATAGAAATCGCGTAAGCGTTACCCAGCAGCAGAAAATCGTGAATGCGAATGACGTTCTCGTGACTGATTTTGCGGGCGCATCGCAACTCCTGCATGAATCGGCTGATCACCTTCGGGTCGGAAGCGACATGTGGTCGCAGGAACTTGAGGATCACTTCCTCATTGAGCACGATGTCCTCAACCAGGACAACGACGCCAAAAGCGCCGCCCTCGATATGTCGAATCACTCTGTATCGATCGCCCACCACGGTTCCTGCAGTCAACGCCGTAGGATCGGAAATGATGGTCGTAGCGGTGGCTGCGGCCGCATCCGCTGCTGGGCTGGCCACCGGCCTGCCCGAGTCCGTGACATCAGCGACAGTTGATTGGGCCGAATCCCGCGGATCCAGGCAAGACAGAACCCGTGTCGGCCGCACATCCGATGTCACCGGCGTGGGCGTGCATGGCGCGGGTCGCTTGGCGAACCGGCTCGAAAGACTTTCCAGGGTTTGCTTGGTCAAATCGAGGATGCGCCCGTCTGCTTGTTCGAGCAATGCGCGCAGCGACTGCATAACCGCCTCGACCTGGTCTCCGTCAGTGCAATTCGAAAGAATGCCCAGGATCTGGGCTGCCTGTTCCTCGCGTTCAATATCCAGGTGGCTCAACAGCGGGAGGACCGTGCTGGCGTCCTCAAAGCGGATCAAAGCATTGATGATGACCGGCGAACCTTCCGGGTGTTCGTTCAGAAGTCCAATCAGGGCCGGCACCGCCTCCCGGTTACCCAATTCCGCCAGTGCGTCGACGGCCCTTTCACGCACCCACCAATCCGGGTCAGCCAGGGCGTCGATCAAGGCATTGAGCGCCCGATCGTCCTTGGTTGTGTTCAGGATCTCGATGGCCGAGCGGCGAATGAACTCATCCTCGTCGCGCAGCAGTGAAAGCGTTGCCTCGACGACTTTGGGGCCGCCGATGGTGCCGAGCGCATCAGCGGCACGCACCCGCACCCACCAGTCCTTATCGCGCAGTGCATCGAGCAGATCCTTGATGGTCGACGGATTGCCGATTTCGTTCAGCACTTCGACCGCGGCTCGGCGCACGTATTCAGACTCGTCCTGGAGCACATCCAGCAGGTACCCCATCGAATCCGGGTGGTTGGCTGTGGTGATGACTTCGATGGCCTGGCTCTGAATGGTCAGGTCCGGATCACGCAGCATTGCGGTGACGGCACCGATATCGATTTCTCCTCCTGCCTTGGCCAACCCATTCAGCGCCTCGCGACGAACCGCCTTATTCGCATCTGACAAAAGTCGGGTCAAACCCTGTTTTGCCTCGAGACAACCAAGGCCCGCCAGGGTACGGGCTATGCTGAGACGCACACGCCAGTCGGAATGATCCAGCCCGGCCAACAGATGAGGTAGATGCGCGCTGGTAGCGACACTCTCCAAAAGCCGAAACGCCGGGCTGCGGCTTTCGGCCGTCACACCGGCCAGCAATCGTCCGATCGCATCCTCGCGCAGCGTAGCCTTGCGAGCAGTAAGAATGGGTGTCAGGGCGGCCTTTGGCGCCGAGTCCTCATTGAACACTGCGAGCAGCCGGTTGGCATCGAAGCGGCCTTGATCGGACATGAGCTGTGTCAGCAAATCGACAACCTGTTGATCGGAGCTCGATAGGGCCAACACGAACTCAGTCAGGGTGCTGTCGTCCAGAAGGGATGCAAGGACATCCAAGATGGGTGGTCTCTCGGTCGCTGCAGCGTCATTTAGGCGTTCCAGCAGCATGGGCACCGAATCGACTCGCAGTTGCTTGAGCAGGGCCAGTGCGTCAGCCTTCCCGCCCGCCGTGGAGGTCTGCGGCAAGGTGGCTGCATCAATGGCTTTGCGAATCTTGCGCTTACTGAGAATACCCATTTAGGACGCCTGTTGCCTCGTGAGGAAATGCACGTTTCTCAGGGCCTAGGGGAACGCGCAAACGACGTACGGCTTGTTCACCAGGAACACGCGACCCTCTGGGGTATCTACCTTGATAAAGCGCTCTTCGTCGCGGTTCAGGTAGTCGAGAAGGCGCGCGCGGTCCGGTGGAAGCGGCTTGCGAATGACCCCTTGAACTAGGGATCCGTCCATCATTCGCAGCGTGCACTCCAAGGGTGCCAGCTCGGGAAACGTGTTCTGGTCATCGGCCTGATACTCAACCCGAACGATGGAGTTCTTATTGTAGAAGCGAATCTCACCTTCGGGTTCGCGGCGCATAACCAGGAATGCTTCCGGCGCATTGAGTACCTCGGCTGGATCTTCCTCCGCTGCGCTATCCGGACTCTGCAGCCTTACGAACACGCTGCCCACCACCTTTCCTTCCGGGTGCACCCACAGGGTCACCTCTTTCAGCTTCTTCTCGATCTTCAGCGACTCGGGATACATACGACCTTCCTCGTACTGCGAGGTTTGTGCGGCAGTTGTGGTCGGGGTCGGCAGCGCCCGGGTACGACCAAACACGCTTGCACTGCTTGGAACGACACCCGCAGCGCAGGTGGCGTCGGCTCGAATTCGCCGCGGTGGATCGGGACTTCGGCATTCAATCACTCCGAGGTGACCGATCTCCCGCGCAATGCCCTGGTCCCTGCAAAGCAAGTAATCTGCCACGCACCCATCGGAAAACGGGTTGTTCTCTTTTGACCGGCTCCGATTTCTGCCCTCTTTCTCTCAGAAAAAGCCACTCCCGCCGAAAAAGGCCCAACGCGCGTCTGACTGGAGTGACGCCATAAAACCGGGTAGGTGGTTGCACGGAGTTCAGGCCGTTCCGGTTCAAATCCCGGCCGTGGTGTCAAGGGCGCGTGGATTCATGACCAGGCCAGACTCGAGTGTTTACAATCCCAGTGTGGTCCGGCTCTTGCACTGCCTGATGCCAAACCTTGCGCCGCCGGAACCAGTTTGTTTCCGCGGGGTACGCAATCCAAGTTCAATGGTTAAGAAGGACCTGGCTCCGGATTCCTTCGAACATGACGGACCCAAGGGTATCGATATGGCTTACTTGCAGATTTACGAAGGCGATGTCCTAAGAGAACAGTTGGAGTTAACGGGTGAGGCCCTGACCATCGGCCGGGCAACCGATAACGGGATCGTGCTGGCCTCCCCGGAGGTGTCCGGATATCACGCAGTGATCCAGCAGGAAAACGGTGCATTCGTACTGAATGATCTGGGCAGTTCTAATGGCGTGTTTGTCGACGGCAAGCGAATCAAACAGCACCGGCTCAGGTTCTGGGAGGACATACAGCTACCCGGCTTTGTACTGAAGTTTCGACCCCGGGCAAGACTCCCAGGCGAAAAAGATGGTGGCCTGGAGACACCCGACGTTTCGGAGGAAAGCGCGGCGACTGCCGAGCTGGATGTGTCAGAGATCCGCGATGCGCTGGAGCGGCACGAAGAAAAAAAACGCAGCAAGCAAAAAATCCAAGTCTACTATTTGCTCGCATACCTGGATCAGCAACGGGTCAAATTTCCGCTGACCAACGCCAGTTTCAGCATCGGCAAGGCGAACGGTTGCGATGTCTGTACGCCGGGCTGGTTTGCACCCAAGGTAGCCGCGAACATTAAACGTCACAGCGACGGATTCTATGTCTTCCCCGGTCGGCGCGGAAAGGCACAGGTAAACGGGGCCAGAGTCTGCAATCCAACACCGTTGCAGGATGGCGACTGCCTGGTGGTGCGCGGAATCACGTTTTTGGTGGAAAAGTCTGAAATGCAGGCACCGGCATGAGCCGCCGCGTATTCAAAGCGAATCCATGATCCCCTCGCCTGCCGGGTGTCCAGCCCCTGTGCTGACGCTGCGGGCAGGGTTTGGGCTCAGGAAAATCGAACTACGATGGTCTCAATGGCCGTCCTGAACAAGCAACCCACACAGGATGTGGGTAACCCGGACCGATTCTCACATCATATCCCGCGCTGACCGGCCACGGGCCCGACGCGCGGTACACGGAGCGTCCATTGACCTGGAAGTTTGACCACGCAACGCATATCGGCGGGCGAGCCGAGCAGCAGGACCGAGTTTGCGTTCTCAATGCCGTGCGCCGCAACCACCACCTGCTGGTGGTCGCCGATGGGATGGGTGGCCATGCCGCCGGTGGCGAGGCCGCTCAGGCTGTCATCGAGACCGCAAAAAACCTGTTTGCCGGCATCTCCCGGCGCACAGATCCAAAAGTGCTTCTGACCGAGCTCTTTGCCGGTGCCCATGACCATGTCAACGCCCTTGATAGTGGCCGTGGACGTTCGCCGGGCAGTACCTGCGTGGCGCTGTATCTGAACGGCGCTGAAGCCCATTGGGGCCACATAGGAGACAGCCGTCTCTATCATTTTCGCGGTGGACAGACCCTGTCACGAACCATCGACCATTCTCTGCACGAGCTCAACGGTGAGCGCCGCAAAGCGGCGCCGCGCGACTCTGGCGGCGAAAGACGACGTAATGGCATATACATGCGTCTCGGGGGCACCGACACCTCGGCGCCGGATTTTGGATCGAGCCTGGCGATGCCCGGTGACCTTTTCCTCTTGTGCAGCGACGGATACTGGGGCCCGGTGCCGGATCAGGAAACCGAACAGATGATTGGCGCTGACCCACTGGCGAACGATGGAGCAAGCCAGTTCGTCTCGGCCGCCCGCCGGCACGGCGGCCGGAAAGGCGACAACATCGGTGTTGCCTTGGCTCAGTGGCTGCCCGCCGCTGCCCAGGGTCGTGGCCGGTTCAGATCGTTGTTCTCATTGCGACCTGGCCCGGAATCGTAGCGGTTGCTTCACCAGACCCTGCCGTATTCACACCGACGTGTCAGGGTGCTTGAGCGCACGGAGCGATCCGGGAACAGGAATCCGGCTGTACTGCAAAAGACCGAGGCGTCACGCCCTATCGTCGGCGCAACGTAACGGCTTCGTTGAGATTTCCACACACTGACGCGTCCACACCTCTGCCAGCTGAATCACCATCGCGAGACCGGATGGGGCATCTCAAGACTGCGGTGCAGGACTCACCTGCGCTGCTTCAAGCGCGCCCAACACCGCGAACGGGCGCTGCTCACCTCGCCCGAAGGTCACTCTTTAACCCAGCGAACTTATGGGACGGGACACCATGCCTCAGACGGATTCTGTTGCGTCGACATTTATTGGCTGTTTGTTTCGTCTGTTCCGGGGTTACAATCCACGGCAGTGAGATGGGATCGTTGGGGCGCCTACCGAGCGTATCGCAAATATTTGTCGCTTTGGCCGACGACGCCGGCGATGTAGATTGGGCTAACAGGCAGCAGGATTGATTCGCGTGATGACACCCGTACCGCATGAGTTCGCCATCGGCGGAGTGTATCTCCCGCCTATGCTTATTGCGGCCATGCTGGGTATAACTGCGGCAATTCTCACCACTCGCCTACTCAACCGATACCGCTTGTCGCGGCATTTCTTTTATCCCCCGCTGGTTTCGCTGGCGCTGATGATTATCTACACAGTCTTGATCGCCACCATCGTTTTTGGCGCCTAGAGCGCCTCTGTTTTATTCTGGACGAAGCAGATCAGAGGCGCCCGCCAGATGGCCAAACTGAAACTTTGTCATAACGCAGTAATCTAACCGTTAAGACTCGCATGTGAGACGCGCCGCCTCCTTCCCCTCGCCAGCCCCAGCACTGAAACGTTTGGCGCGACCTGAATTCAGTCATCGGAGACATTCAAATGAGCGATCAATCGCGGATGAGGAGACTGTTCTGCCTTATTGCCTGCACCTATTGTCTTTTTTCAATACAAACCGCATCGGCAGACAAAGCGATTCTGGCGGGCGGTTGTTTCTGGTGTATGGAATCCGATTTCGAATCGCTCAATGGCGTCAGCGATGTGGTCTCCGGCTTTACCGGCGGGAGTCTGCCCAATCCTACCTACAATGGAAATCACGATGGTCACTACGAAGCGGTGGAAATCACCTATGATCCATCGGTTGTAAACTATCAAGGCATACTGGACCACTACTGGGTGAACATAGACCCGTTTGATTCACGTGGGCAGTTCTGCGATAAGGGTCCGAGTTATCTGGCCGCGATATTCGTTGCCACACCCGAAGAAAGGGCGCTCGCGGAACAAACCAAACAGCAGGTAACCGAGATGTTCCCCGGCCAGACGGTCATTACACCGATTCTCGATGCCACAACGTTTTATCCAATAGCGGGCGACGAAATCTATCATCAGGACTATTACAAGAAAAACCCGATTCGATACAAGGCCTATCGATGGAACTGCGGGCGCGACCGCCGTTTGAAGGAGATATGGGGTGACCGGGTCACTCATTGAGCTGTGCTGGCTGAGATGACGAACCGAAGGCTATGTGATTCGGCTCGTGACGGTCACTGTGTTTGTCATTCAGCCCCGTCAAGCGCGTATCGATGCCCATCGTCATGCACCACCACGCATTCAGGCCAGCGCAACGCGGCCAGCCTGAAATGTTTATGACTGCCGTCATTGGCGCGGGCCGCAGCCTTGGCGCCAACTGAGAAATCAACGCAATAGACGTTTTCAAGGGGCCCCATCCAGTGGTGCGCTTCGATTCCGTCGAACAAGTCCGGCCCATGCTTGCCAAGCATGTCCAAACCGGCATTGCCGAAGCGGCGCCAATAGTGGCCGACGATCACGGGCCGCTGCTCGGCGTATTTTTCCCACCACTTGACTCGTTGAACCATGCGCCACTTACCGCCGACGAAGAAAGGCGTGGTAGCCGGCGATTCGATACCCGAAGTGAGTACGCGCACCGGGTTTTCCATGCGCCAAGCGGTATCGATCGCGGCCTGGGCAGGCATAAATGGCGGTGGGATATCAGGATTGTGCAAGCTGGATGTCAACACATCCCGTTCAAGACGCTGCTGTTGAATCAACACGGAGCCCGTGAGCTGAGAGCCGATCTCCTGATCGAAACACTCGGACGTTGACAACGCATCTGCATTGCTCGGTAGTGAGGCGAGCCGATTGACCGAGTCCTGGTGCCAGCAGGCGTGGACGACGCGCAAGCGGTCGTTTTCCAACGCGACCGGGAGTGAGAGCAGGAAGGCATGGACACGGGCCTTTTTCAGCCTGTCGACCATTGCCGTTTGAGATGCATCCGCCGTCTTGGGGTCGATGTACCAATCGTTGCCGTCTTTGCGGTCGCCACGCAGCAGATTCATTTCGTGATTACCGAGGACGCACTGGGCGACACCGCGCTCTACCAGATCCATCACCAGTTCGAGCACCGCCGGACTGTCCGGTCCACGATCCACCAGGTCTCCGACAAACACCAGGCGGCGACCCTGCTCATGCCGGCCATGTCTGTCATAGCGGAGTTCTCGAAGCAGACTGCGAAGCGGATCGATTTCGCCATGCACATCGCCGACGACATCGATTGGGCCGTCGAACAGGTGGTCAATCATTTTCGGCATTTTGGTCCTGTCCAAGCGTGGCCCGGCGGTGCCGATACCTGGATAATGGTCTGGGGATTGTTCCCGCTCCGGAGCGGAAGCGCGTCTCAAACAGTTCGGAGTCCAGATGCTGCGAGAATCGATGCGTGCCCTGCTCGTATATCGGATGCACTCCGCTAGACTCTAAAGACTGCATGCTCGACTGCAAAGTTCGCTGGTGACTGGCATATCCACCGTTGGAAATGCCTGCTCAAACCGGATGACCGGGCGGCTGGTGCTCAATGGCCGTTCGGCCGATCTGCTAACCCTTGACGGCCCGGGGTTACCCCTGCTTGTCAGAGCGAGGACACGGTTCTGAACACAGGCTGGCATGCGCTCATACACTGGGAGTAAAGCACCATGACAGATGATCAACCACCACACAAAGCCCCTCCGCTTGAACAGCATGAGCAACGTGAGCAGCGCGCCACCCGCTATTTCGAGCAAGACCTCCAAGGCCAGCGACGCTGGTATAGCCAGAAGGCGAGCGGATTCAAGTGGCGGGCCGAGGCGCTGAGTTTTCTGGTGATCTCCGCGGGTATTCTCACCACTTTCTTTGCAGCCATAAGTAAGGCACCTTGGGTCGCCACCGTGACCGCGTCATTGGGGGCACTGATCGCGCTGACGGAAGGATGGCAACGGATCGCGCGTTACGGTGAGCGCTGGATGGCGTATCGCATCGCCTCCGAGCGTATGAAGCGCGAACGCCGCCTCTATGTAAACGGTGCGGCGGAGTATCGAGAGGCCATTGATGAAGATGAAACGTACCTGCGGTTCGTCGAGGCTGTGGAGGCCATCATCGCGGAAGAGCAACAGATCTACTGGCCCAACCGGAACTCCGAAACGAACGGCAACGCGTCGTCCATCGAAAATGATGCAACGGGTGAGGCTGACGGACAGCTCCGGGACTTCAGCACAGAAAATCAGGACGCCGCGTCAGGCGATCGACGTTAGGGTAAGGTCTGGTCAATTGATACGAATCGCGTTACGACCCACCAGGGCAAGATGCGAGGTCCCCTGCGCATCGCATTGGTCAGTCTTCCGTCGCTTGCCTTCGGAATAGGGTCCGCACTGAGTGCGTCGGATCAGGTGGATACGAACCCATGCAACGGGGCAATTCATGCTGACAACATGGCAAATTTGCCTCCGTTAACCTATATTTTAGTGCGTTTGAAGATCCACTCGGGCAGGCACCGGATGATCAACATCACCCAACGCCATGGCCACAGCGTATATACAACATCACGACTTTTTCGGTAGGCACCGAAGATATCCCGGGCGACCCGTTCAGGCTGCGCCGTCAGCGCCTTGGGAAGTTCCATTTCCTGGGTCATGCGAGTGGCCACGAACCCGGGCTTCACTGTCATGACATGTACACCTCGATCCACCAATCGATTCCGCAACCCTGACAGGAAGGCACTGAATCCGGCTTTAGCCGATCCATACACGTAGTTGCTCGCTCGGCCTCTGTCTCCCGCGACCGAGCTGACACCGATTATCTCGCCTGCGCCCAAGGCTTCGAAACAATTGGCAACCTCCGCCAGAATGGAAGCGGGCCCGATGTAGTTGGTTTCCATGATCAAACGTGCCGCGTCGAACTTTTGCTCCGATTCAACTTGGTCTCCGAGCAAGCCCACCAGGCAAATGACGACGGTGGGTAACTTGGGCAGAGCGCTGAGAAAGCCCGGATGTGTTGGATAGTCCAGTAGATCGAGCCTGTGAACAGTGACGGCCACGCCATGGCGGTTATGAATATCCGCCGCATCGCGCTCAATATCTTCAAGGCGCCGGGCCGCCAGCTGGATATCGAATCCATTGCGGGCGAACTCCTGGGCCACGGCCCGAGCCATGTCGGAGGTTGCCCCAATCACCAATAGGGTTTGCTGCCCGCTCATATACCCAATCTTCGGGATTGCACAGAATTGAATCGGCCCTCAGGGTCCCACTTGCGTTTCACTGCCCTAAAACGCGCCAGTTCCGGATAACCGGCTTCGAGCATTTGAGGTGACATGCGCGCATCCTTCGCCAGATACAAACGTCCACCATGTTCGAGCACAATGCGATCCAACTCATCCAACAAGGTCAACGCGCGTGGGTTCCAGGGGAAATCCAGAGCCAAGGTATAGCCCGCTCGGGGAAACGAAAGCAGGCCGGATGATTTGTCCCCGAGCAGTTTGAGCACCGCCAGAAAGCTGCCCAATCCGGACTCAGCTATACGAGTCAGCAATCTTTTAAGGCCTTTCCGGCTCTCGGCCAACGGCAGGACGCACTGGTATTGGGTAAATCCCCGACGTCCATACAGTCGGTTCCAATGCTGGATGCCATCCAGTGGGTAGAAAAACGGGTTGATGTCCACCAGCGCAGGTCCAGTTTTCATGGATCCTCTTGCGTAATACAAGGCGTTGAACGCGCGGACACTCCAGCGGTTAAGCGCCGCCGCGGGCAGATTGAACGGCAAGCTCAACCCTGATCCCGGGTTTCTATAGCTCAGTTCCGGATGTCGTCGCTGAGCGGGCAGATCCTCGGTGGCCGCATGGCGGCCGACATAGAGCAGCGAACGGCCGCAGGCCTGACCCTTTGTTAGGCAATCAATCCATGCGACTGAGTAGGGCCAATGTGCGCTGGACTCGAACTGCTCCATCACCGCATCCAGGCTGGGCGCTGGTAACGTCTCCTGCACAATGGCTGCAGTTTCAATGCGCTTGAGCCGGAATACAACCTCCAGGATAACACCGGTGAGCCCCATGCCGCCGCAGGTAGCCTGAAACAGGTCGGGGTTCTCAAAAGGCGAGCACGAAATCAGTTCCCCATGGCCGTCCACCATAAGTAACTCATCCACGTGCTTGCAGAAGCTTCCCGCCCCATGATGATTTTTTCCATGCACGTCAGCTGCAACCATTCCGCCGATGGTTACAAATCGGGTGCCGGGGGTGACCGGGACAAACCAGCCTTTCGGCACCAGTGCGTCCAACAGATCCGACAGCATCAAGCCCGCCTCACAGCGAATTAGACCTTTGCCAAGATCGAGCCGCAGAATGCGACTACTTGGCAACGCCGAGAGCACGCAGGCCAAACTGAGGGCGGGATCACCGTAGGACCGTCCGTTGCCGCGCACCACGAGTTCCGGCTCGGCCTTTACCCGCTTCACTGCGTCTGCCGGGTCGCGGTAACGCTCCAGGCGGGTTTCCACGATGGGTTGATTACCCCATCCGCTCAGATTCAAAACGTACCCCTCCGGAATACGAACCGCTTGTCCAGCTGATACTTGATCATGTAGCCAATGGCCAAACCGACCGTTGCGCCAAGATACTTGGCGGAGTCCAAGGGGATGATGGCATCGAACAGAACCTCAGTGCCCCAGAATATGCCTGTTGTCATCACACCCATCAGCGTATAGAGCAGAAATTTTCTGGCATCGTCTTTGGCGCCCTGGGTCTCAAAATGGAAGATCCATCTCTTGTCCAGCACGTATTTTGTGATCAGACCGGCCAACGTGCCAATGCCAATAGCAATCGCCAAGGAATGGTCGCCAGCATAGGCCTGAAAACTCAGGAATTGAGATAGCAGGTTTACCCCCGTTGCCACTATGGCGAACAAAACATACAGAGTGGCGACCCGAGTCCGGCTCATGACGGTTGCCACATACTCGCCAAAAGGATACCAAAGCCGACTAGCCCCAGAATCTGGCTCGGACGGTCCTTGAGTGTGAACAGCACGGGATCATCATGCATTTCACCTCTATGGGCCAGTAACCAGACGCGACTCACCCAGAACAGAAGCAGCAGACAGATGGGCCAAAGCAACGTGGGGTTGCTATAGCGTTGAGCAACTTCATTGCTGTTGATGTAGAGAGCCAAGACCAAAGCGGCGATATAGCCGCTGGCGCCACCCAGCGAGCTGAGCAATTCCAGATCGTCCGTTCGGTATCCTCGTCCCAAAACACGCCGCCCGCCCTGGTCGCGCAGCGCCCTGAGCTCGGTGTAGCGTTTCACCATGGCCAGGCTGAGGAACAAATTGATGGAGAGCGCGAGCAACCAGAACGATACCGGGATGCCCAGTGCCGCTGCGCCACCGAAAATACGAAGGGTATACAAGGCAGCCAGTACGAAAACGTCGACCAGTACCATCTGTTTGAGCCTGATCGAATAGGCCGACGTGAGTGCGTAGTACAAAGCCAGAACCAGCGAAAACGCTGGGTTGACCCACCACGCCAGAACGAAACCCGCCACCAGCAACAGCGCAGCCATCAAGGCTCCGTGTTGTAGTGGAACGGCGCCCCGGGCCAGCGGCCTGCGAGATTTGCTCGGGTGGGCGCGGTCTGCGGTCAGATCAAGCATGTCATTGACCAGATACACGCTCGAGGCACACAGGCTAAAGGCGAGAAACGCTTTCAGACCTGTTGCGAGTGTGGACACGTCGAACTGATGCGCCGCAAGCATGGGGACAAACACCAACAGATTCTTGACCCATTGGTGGGCACGTACCGCAACAAGGTAGTCCTTCGGCGCACGCGGTTTGGATGGGAACACGATCGCATCCGGGTCCAGGGTCTTGGCTTTGGCCAGCACCGAGGGTGGAGTGTCCACGGCGATCACCCGGTGGGCATGCTTCCAGACGGCCAAATCTGGAGAACCGTTGCCCGCATAGTCAAACCCTTTGTCCCCGTAGAGTTCAATCAGGCGTTCGGCTTTTGCGTAACCCTTGAGGTTGACGCGCCCCTCGGAAGCGAGAACCCGTTCGAACAACCCCAATCGTTCAGCAATCGGTGTTGCCAAGTCAGAGTCACTCGCCGTCGCAAGAACGAGTTTCCGCCCCTTGGCCTTTTCCGTGCGCAAGAACGCGACCAACACCTCGTTCAGAGGCAGGGTGTCAAAGTCGATATCCGCGTGCTGTGCGATACGCCACTTCGTACCGCCCGTCCCTGAATCAGCCAGATAGGAAGGTTGAGCGCTTGCCCCGGATGGTTGCTAAATAACGAAAGCACGCTCTCGTGGAGCATGTCGGTATCAATCAATGTCCCATCAAGGTCCACCACCAACGGGCGTTCTTTTGAAGCGTGTTTTCCATCTAAATTCACCAGGCTCTCCACAAGATGGTGCGGGATCGAAGCGGTTTCCCGATCCGACATAGCTGTCCACCTAGACCCAGTCCAGAATAAACCGCATTCTCGATTTTCGCACACTCATCGGCAGAGCAGCGGACCGTTTAACAACATCCCGCACTTACCTTGCCAATAATCGAGGCAAGCAGGCACTTTCCTGCCAAGGTGAGGGATAATGATCGCACGCTGCGGGTGATCCGCGGTAGTTTAAGGTTTCGCATTGAATATAGACCCACAAGCAGATTCGGTTTCTAATGCCATAGGCGGACCTCGGGCAAGACGTCCGCGCGCCAAGCAAAAAGGACTTGCCTATGCCCTCGGTCACCGAAATTCTGCTCAAACTGCTGCTCACGCTGATTGCAACGGGTTGCTTGTTCGCAATCGCCAAACAGCGTCAGAATTGGGTTGGGCGACACGCGCGTGCGGTCCTTGTCCTGTTGGGTGCGATCAGCGTGCTCGCGTGGTTCCACTTCGGGGCGTTCCACGATCGAGGCGGATTCCGGCACAATTGGGAACAGTTGCACTACGTGCTTGGGTCCAAATACTTTCCAGAGCTGGGCTACGACGGTCTGTATGCTGCGGCCGTGCTGGCGATCGGGGAGTTCGGCCTACGTCATCAACTGCCAGAGAAGTTTCTTGATCAGCGCAACGGCACGCTTGTGCCGCGCGAAGTGGTACTGGAACACGGTCGAGCGATTCGCTCGGGGTTCTCGGAAGAGCGATGGAAGACGTTTGGCCGGGACCTTTCCGTCTATCGCGTGCCGCGTGACATGTGGCAGGACCATGGATATAACCCAACGCCGGCCTGGACGTTCACAGGCAGGTTGTTTACGGCGCATCTTCCCATAACCCAAAAAACATCAAAGCTCCTTGGGCTGGTGGATGTGGGACTACTCGCTCTGGTGTTCCTGCTGATTTGGCGCACCTTCGGTTTGGTTCCAGTGTGTTGCGCCATGATCATATTCGGGCTCAACTACAACGCGCGGTTTTACTGGACGGGTGGTGCCTTCTTTCGACAGGACTGGCTGGCTGCCGTAACCGTCGGAATCTGTATGCTTCAGCGCCAAAATTTCACTTTAGCAGGGCTCGCATTGGCATATGCCGCGTCCGTCAGGGTTTTCCCGGTGCTGTTTTTGGTTCCGATTGGTATTTATGCCGCACGATGCTGGAAGGACGGGCAGACGCTTACTTGGGTCCGCCCCCTGATTGCCGGACTGGCGGTTGGTGGGGCAATCATGCTCGTTGCCGGCGGGCTTACGGGTCGTGGATTCGAAGCTTGGTTTGAATCCGCAGAACGCCTTCAGTGGTTGCAATCAACAAAGCCGTTCGCTAACGATGTCGGTCTGCGAATGCCTTTCATAACGAGTCTGGACAATTTGCGCGGGGAACTGACGGTTCTCAGCAGTCTTTACGATCAGACACGTATCCTGGACAGCTATCACACTCTTATGGAATCACGATCTGGGCTTATCTGGGCGGCCACTCTTTTCGTATGTGTTTTGGTGGCCTGGGCCGCTTGGCGTGCCCCGAGTCCGGCCCAGGCATCGGTTCTGGGTCTCGCCCTGATTTTCGCGCTTCTGAGCCCGACTTGCTACTACTGGGTCATGTTATTGCTGATGCCGCTGCGTCAACCGCTGCAGTCCACTTTGGCCTGTTTGATAGTCATGCTGATCGCTTATGTGCTGCATCCCGTTGCCTATGCACTCTACTCGACCGGCTATATCGCCGTGCTCAATTCGCCGCTGGCGTTTAGTCTTATGTCGGGGTTCATGACCCTGATGTTCATTTACTGGCTCATGCCCGGGCGTGATTTAGAGGTGGAATACCGGAAGACTGATTCGGTGGAAGCAGTTCCGACACGCGGAAAGTCTTTATTGTCCGGCAAATGAGCGATCGGGCTCGCTATCTGGCGGTATCGACCTGGCGATCCCAGACGTCCTTATAGGGTTAAGAGTGGGAGAATGAGATGGGCCTGAATCGACTCGCGGTTGCCGCCATCGTGCTGGGCGTTTTGATCGCATTGACCAAAGGGCGCCCACGTTGGCTTGTAGCCCAGCAAAACATCATCCTGGTCCTTTGTGCGGCCCTGTGTCTGGCCTCATGGTCGCATTTCGGGCGTTTTCACGGCAAAGGTCAGATCGTCCATAATTGGGAGCAGTTCCACTACTTCCTGGGGTCCAAATACTTCCCTGAGCTACGCTATGAAGGTTTGTATGCCGCAGCCATCGTCGCGTTGGATGAGCAGGGCAGAGGGCGGCGCTTACCGGATCGCGTACGTGACCAACGCAGCCTGGAGGTGGTCTCGATAGATCAGGCCCGATTGCACGGAATGGAATTGCGGGATGAATTTAAGCCCGAGCGATGGGCCGCTTTTAAAGAGGACGTCGCCAGAATATCAATTCCGCGGAACATGTGGCAGGACCACGGATACAATCCGACTCCGGCCTGGACATTCAGCGCCAGGTTGTTGACTGCAAATCTGCCAGTTACGCAAACCACAATGCGGATTCTTGCGTCATTGGACTTCATACTCCTCGGGCTGGTGTTCTGGTTGCTCTGGCGAACCTATGGGCTGACTGTGGGTTGCTGCGCGATCATCATTTTCGGATTGAACTACAATGCACCGATGTACTGGACTGGGGGAGCATTCCTCCGTCAGGACTGGCTCGCTGCGATCACCCTGTGTATCTGCCTACTCAAGCGCTCTCACTTCGCCTGGGCAGGAGCGGCCCTGGCGTATGCCGTTTCAGTTCGAGTGTTCCCAGTGCTGTTCGTCATTCCGCTGGGCATTTACGCACTCAGTTGCCGCTGGCACGGCCGAAGCGTTGCCTGGGTCAGACCATTTGTTCTAAGCGGTCTTGCCGTCGGGGCGTTGATGTTCGTGGGTGGCACCGTTGCGGGTGGCGGGTTATCGGTATGGCAAGAGTCGGCCCAGCGCTTACAACAGCATCAGTCCATCATTCGCGGCAACGATGTGGGTCTGAAAATGCCGTTTGTTGTGGGCTGGGACAATCTGCGAGGCGCGTTGGTTGAACCGGGAAGCGCATACGACCAAGCGGCGGGTCCCAGAGATTACCTTCGATTGAAAGAGTCCCGATGGTGGTTGATCGCTTTTGCTGCACTGGCCCTAAGCCTGTTGGCTGCTCGAACGGCCTGGCGTAGTAAGACAACCTCGGATGCCGCCGTCCTGGGTCTCGCTTTCGTGTTCGCCCTATCCAGTCCCACATGTTACTACTGGGTCATGCTGTTGCTTCTGCCCCTGCGAGCGCCGCTGCAATCAACCCTGGGCTTCGTGGTTCTCATATGGACGATTTTTCTCATGACTCCGGTCGTGCGGCACCTTCACACGCTTGGATACATCGAAAATTTCGTTATACATCAAGCTTTTGTGCCCATATCGGCGCTAATGGTGGTGCTGTTTATCTACTGGCTGCTACCCGGTCGAGATCCTGACTACGCGAAAGCCAAAGAGCCATTGACACCAACGAACTGAGAAATCGACTGACTCGACGTTCTCGGGTTGCAAGCCTCAAAAGAGCATGGCTGTCCGATCGGGCTCCGACGCGCATAGGTTGTGGGTACTGACTTCAATCACCCTCGATCCTATCGGGATTCGTTGGGGCTCCCGGAC
The DNA here is from genome assembly GCA_963783675.1 of uncultured Gammaproteobacteria bacterium. Lineage (GTDB taxonomy): Bacteria > Pseudomonadota > Gammaproteobacteria > Competibacterales > JAHEDQ01 > JAHEDQ01. Next base: position 152,978 of record CAWAOU010000010.1, on the reverse strand, counting down.
TTCACGGTCGCTGTGATCCTCACCCTCCCGGCGCGGAAGACGGCGTTCTGGTGCGCAGAAATCTGGATACAGTATTCCCAATGGGTTCCCTAAAAGACGGTTGGAGTTCTGTGTGGGCACGATCAATCTGAATACCCCCATCACGTTTGCTGACCCGCTCCCCGAAGCCGCCGATGTGGTGGTGGTGGGAGCCGGTGTGATCGGTGTTTCAACGGCCTATTTTCTGGCCGAGCAAGGCTTGCGGGTGGTGGTCTGCGAGAAGGGACGTGTCGCTGGCGAGCAATCCAGCCGAAACTGGGGTTGGGTACGTCAACAGGGTCGGGATACCGACGAGTTGCCCATCATGATGGAGTCCCGCCGCATCTGGCAGGGTCTGGCCGCCCGGATCGGCGAGGATCCTGGATATCGTGAACACGGCGTCATGTATCTGGCGGAAAACGAGGCGGAACTGGCGGACGTCAGCCAATGGTTGGGGGTGGCCCGAACGCATGATGTCGATACCCGTTTGCTCGGGCAGTCGGAAATCGAGGCGATGATTGAGGGCAGACCCGGACAGTGGGTTGGCGCGACCTACACCGCCAGTGATGGACGGGCGGAGCCCTGGCTGGCGGTGCCTGCCCTGGCCCGGGGCGCTCAACGGTTGGGAGCCGTAATCCGTGAGGATTGCGCTGTGCGCGCCTTGGACCTCTCCGCCGGCCGGGTTTCAGGTGTGGTCACAGAGCACCGCCGCATCACTGCCCAGGCGGTGCTGGTGGCCGCGGGCGCCTGGTCGTCCCTGTTGTTGCGAAACCACGGTGTAAGGCTGCCGCAGCTGACTGTGCGTGCCACCGTCGCCCGCACCGCTCCGGGCCCCCTGGTGTTCGCCGGCAATGCTGCGGATGAAAAGCTCGCGTTTCGCCGCCGTGAAGATGGCGGCTATACGCTGGCTCTGGGCGATTTCCACGAACACTTCGTCGGTCCCGACTCGGTGCGTCACCTGAAGACCTATATCCCAAGCTTGCGTGCCTCCTGGTCACACACTGCCTTGCACCCATCGTCGCCGGCGGGTTTTCCGGACGGCTGGCGCACGGCACGGCGCTGGAGCGAGGATGAGCGCAGCCCGTTCGAGGCGATGCGCGTGTTGAATCCAGCCCCAAACAGTGCGGCAGTGACACGTATGGTAGAACGCCTGGCGCAACGGTTGCCTGCGCTCGCGGGCATTGCGGTCATTGATAGCTGGGCGGGCATGATCGACGCCATGCCGGACGTTGTTCCGGTAATGGACCGGTTGCTGCAGCACGATGGACTTTGGATCGCCACCGGCTTCAGCGGCCATGGGTTTGGCATTGGGCCCGCTGCCGGGCGGATCATGGCAGATTTGATTCAGGGGCGGGATCCCGGTCATGATCTCAGCCGTTTCCGGTTTACCCGCTTTACCGACGGATCGAAACTGCGCTTAGGACCGTCATTGTAATCGGCTTGGACCGGCGACCGGATCTTCAAGCATCAGGGGGTTCTTGCCCGGCTCTGTTGGTCGCGCTGGTGCCAGGCGTCATAGATATCCTTCGGCCACTTCGACTGAAACCAGGCGATGGTGGCCACGATCTCCTCGTCGGACAGCTTGCCACCCCAGGCGGGCATGTTGCCTTGGCCACCCGGGCTGCCGGTTTTGATCACGGTGTAGAGCGCCCGAAGCGGATGATGCCAGCCATGCCCGGTTCCATTGAGCGGCGGCGGCGGAAACCGCCCGTCGGGGGCACGTTCCCGCCAGTTGGCCGCACCCTCCCCTCGCTGACCATGGCAGACGGCACAGTTCTCGGCGTACAGCCGTCCACCCTCGGCGACCTGTACCGCGCTGAACCAGGGTGTCCCGGGTATCACCGGGGTGCTGGCGGATGCGGCGCCCGCCTGCGGCTGCTCCGGCTCACCACAGCCGCTGAGCAGCAAGCACATCAACGCGACGCCACTCCAGCGTTTGCCGCATCTCCGGTTCCGGAGCGCCAATGAGGCCGGATCGAGCGCGGTCAATGTCTCAGTAACGACTGAACACTTCGATGTTGCCTCGCGCATCAAAGCTGAGCACGTCATAGCCCTTCGGCTCCAGACTGTTCATGCCGGGCGACATGGACGGCATGCCCGGCGCCGTGATTCCGACAATCTCCGGTCGTTGGGCCAGCAGCCGTCTAATGTCATCAGCGGGCACATGCCCCTCAACCACATACCCGTCCACTATGGCAGTGTGGCAGGACTTCAACCTTCCATCGGTCAGACCGTTCCGCGCCTTGATCTCGTCCAGGTTCTGAACGTCGTGGCTCTGGACGCGAAAACCCTGAGTCTCGAGGTAATCCACCCAGCCCTGGCAGCAGCCGCAGGTCGCAGTCTTGTAGACCGTGATGGGCTGACCAATGCCCTGTTGCTCGGTTTCCGCGCCCGTAACCGTCATGACGCATAGAGCGAGAATCAGCGTCAGCAGGGCCGATCGGGCGTATCCATTACGTTCGTGTCTCATCGGTTTTATGCTCCAAATTGTTTTAAGCTCGATCTTTGCGGCTCGTCGATCGATCCACAGCGTTTTTCAAGTTAACCTGACAAAGCGACCCTTCAATCCAAGCCGAGTTCACCGTGCGATCCACGAATACACAGCAAAGCTTTGGCCCGTGATCTGCCCAGCACCACTCGCCTGAGTCATGGCTGCGAGGATTCGATTGTAAAGGTATTCTGTGATGAAACGACGCGCAGGAGAATCACCAACATGATCCACCGGATTTACAGGGGCTCTAAGTGCTCGCACCCATCCGAGTCCCATCGTTGGATCAGGCGCTCGATTGCCACGCTCTTAATCAGTCTGCTCTTTGGGGTTGCCGGGTGCGCTGCGCCCAAAATGAAGGACGAGCTTATTCGAACTGAACCTGGCTTCGCCCTCGCGCCTGCGGACGGAGGGGTTGTGGCTGAGATTGCGAGAGGGGTCGCCCTGGAGCACGGGAGCGAGGCCTCGGGGTTTCAGCTCCTGGACGCCAGCGCCGACGGATTGAAATGGCGTGTCGCGCTGATCGACTCAGCCGTTTCGTCGGTGGATATCCAGACCTATCTCTGGTATCCGGACAACAGCGGCCGTCTGATCATGGAGCGCGCAATCCGGGCGGCTGACCGGGGGGTCAAAGTGCGGATGATCGTCGACGATCTGCTCACCATCGGCCACGATCAGCTGATAAAGGAATTGGATGAGCGAGCCAACATCGAATTCCGGATTTTCAATCCCTGGTCGGACCGCGACATGCTTTCCAGGGGCGGTGAAATGATTGCCCAGATGGAACGGCTCAATACGCGCATGCACGACAAACTCCTGATTGTGGACGGTCGCGCGGCGGTGGTCGGCGGGCGAAACATTGGCGATCACTACTTCGGACTGAGCCCCGCATACAATTTTCATGACCTGGATCTCATCGCATTCGGCCATCTCGCGGCCCAGGCGAATGACATGTTCGATCAGTTCTGGAACAGCGAGTGGGTTGTGTCGGCTCAGAACCTGGACGTGGTACCGGACCCGGAATTTGTTCGCGAGGCCTGGCAGCGCATGCTACGGACGAACCGCGAGGCGGTTGAGTTGCAACCGTTTTTGCGCGATCCACCGGACTGGGTAGCCGACCTCAGCACGCTCTCCGGTCAACTGCACATCGGTACCAGCCATCTGGCCTACGACGCGGCAACGGCCGGTGAGATCTCTCAGAATCTGGGCCGGGAAATGTTCGCCTTTCTGCGGCAGGCCCAGGAGGAGTTGCTGATCACAAACGCCTACATCATCCCCGGCGACAGGGCGATCGAGTTGCTGCAAAGTCTCGCGGATCGAGGCGTCAAGGTGCGCATACTGACCAACTCCCTGGCCTCCCACGACGTGCCTGCCGTCAACAGTCACTACAAGGATTGGCGCGACGACATCATCAATACCGGCGCGGAGCTGTACGAGCTTCGGTCCGACCCCGCGATAAAATCGATCGTCGATGTACCTCCGGTGGTGGCGGAGTTCACCGGACTGCACACTAAGGCCGTGGTCATAGACCGCAAGCGGGTTTTCGTTGGCTCCATGAACTTCGATCCCCGTTCGTTCAACATTAACACCGAGATGGGGGCATTCGTCGACAGCGCCGAGCTGGGTGAGGAGTTGGCGCGGCTGATGGAGCGGGACATGGAGCCGGACAACGCCTGGCAGGTGTTGCTGGACGCGGATGGGAACCCCTATTGGGTCAACAGCGACGAGACGGTCTATGAGCAACCCGCCCGCGGCGGCAGCCAGCGGGTGATGGATGTCATATTCAAGATGTTCCCGAAGGACCAGTACTGATTCTTGCGTTCCCCCGGTTTCTCTGTTGGACCAAAGCCCTTGTTTGAACGTGGGATAAACGCGCCGAAGGCCATGTCCGGCTTATCCCGGGCCGCAGCCCGGGCTGGGCTGGATCAGGCTCGGGGCAAATCGAAGTGCGCCGCAAAGTCGCCCGGCCTTACGTCCCGCTCCCCCGCCAAAGCACCAAGTCGGTGCAGCACATCCATGTTTTCCGGCGCGTCCATTTCGCTGAGGGACTTTATGGTCTTGCTGCTGGTCAGGGTCGAATCCAATGCCCGAACCTGCTCGGCACGGAGATCCACGTTGTAGCGCAGGTAGCTCAGCAAGGGTGCGCCGGCAACCAGATCGTGGCGCAGATCACCCAACTCGCCGTCAACCTCCCGCGCCGTAGGACTGGATGACATCCACTGCAAGAGCGTTTCCTGCAGCGACGCGCAGTCCTCCATCAAAGACAGCAGTGCGTTGATGGCGTGTTTGGCGGTTGTGCCGGTTCGCGCCACCTGCGGATCCGCGGCGCCGGTTCCAACGGAAACCAGAAGCAGTTTTTCCGCGCCGGTGGGCCAGCCCACGCGATACCCGTCCAGTGTGGCATACATAAACGCCTGCAAGGCCGGATTGTTGAATGGGCTGACGCCACCATCGACAAACTCCCCTGACACGGCTTGAAAATTCGACTTGTTGGCGATGGTGATCGTTTCTGGATCGAAAAAAGCCGGGGCGGCGGTTGACGCCCGCACCACTTGCCACAGCAGGTAGTCCCCGTTGCCGATCACCCCACCCGGGCGGTCCTCGAAATACTGACCCCGCGGATTGTTGCCGATGGGCCAGGGGCTGCCGGTATCCAGGCGCTTGGTCACGACCACCAGGCCGGTGTTGAGTTTGCCGCTGGACAGTTTGGTGCGCGCTCCGTAGACCTGCTTCAATTCTTCGATCAGTTTTTGCTCGTCGTACTTGGCCCTGAACAGTCCTTTACGGAACAGGCTTTTCTCGAACACACGCTCGCCGAGCGCCATGTATTTTTTCCGAAGCTGCTCTACGGTCCAGCCTTGTGCCAGCGCCGCTGCGATTATGGCGCCGGTGGATGTCCCGCCGATCAGATCGAAGTAGTGGGAAAGGCGAAAGCTCTTATGACCGCCATGCCGCAGCCGCAGCGTGTCTTCTATTTTCTGCAGAATGCCGATGCTGAGTATGCCCCGGAGGCCCCCTCCATCCAGCGTCAGAATGCGTTTCGGCCCACCGTCGTTGGCAAGATGCTGATCCCGATCTTTTGCTTGATAATTCATCAATTCCCCCGTCCCGGGCGGTTCGCCAGGGCATCAACTATGGCGTGGCTCTGCTGCGCGTATCCGGTCGTTCTGACCCATTTCTGAAGGTGCATTTCACGATTCAAACAAAGCGCTCCGTCCTTGCCCGCGTTTCCCGTCCTACACTTCTGAAAGTAGATGACGGATCCGAGTCCATCTATGCGAAAGTTAACATTTCATGTTGTGTTGGGTTCACCCTTGAATCATGAACTGTTTCGTCGTTGTGCGGGTTTGGGGTCGTACTGGCTATAGTTGCGAGGGTCGCGGCCCCGCTGGACTGACCTGGACTGTCGCAGAAAGAGTCCCCGATGCCCCTTTTTGCAGCGTCGGGGTCTCGGCCAGAGGGTCGGGTATTGGTTAGACTGGCAGCGTGTTGACGAAGCAGATCGGAGGCTGGGAAGGCCTAAGCGCCGCATTCATGCTTAAACGAACCTGGTCGGCTTTGATAAACAACGCTAATTCCATGATTATTATAAATGTTAAATCGTCTTAGCTTATGCCTTCGGCAGCCGCTATGGCGTCGCCGGATCCTGGCATCGAATCAACCCACTGGAGTTTGGAGTACCCCATCATGTCCCTGATCCACATTGAAATCGAAGGTCATGTTGCGACCTTGACGATCGACAATCCCGCCAAGCGCAACGCCCTCAGCGAACCGCTGATACACGACATGATCGAGGGTCTCGAGGACCTGAAGGAGAAAAAGATTCGCGCGGTCATTCTGCGGGCTAAGCCTGGGATCAAAGTCTGGTCGGCCGGTCATGATGTCAGTGAACTGCCGTTGAGCCGCCGCGATCCGTTGGGATGGGACGATCCGCTGCGCCAGATCATCCGCGAACTGGAGCATTTCCCGGCACCCGTCATCGCCATGATCGAAGGCAGTGTATGGGGTGGGGCTTGCGAAATGGTGCTGGCCTGCGACATGGTCGTTGCGGCCCCCGATTCCACCTTTGCCATTACCCCGGCGCGGCTAGGCGTGCCTTACAATATTTCCGGTGTGCTCAATTTCCTCAACGCCACGTCCCACCTCATTGTGCGCGAAATGGTGTTCACCGCTCAGCCCGTATCCGCCATTCGGGCCGAGCGTCTTGGCATGATCAACCACATAGTCGAAATCGACGAGCTGGAACCGTTTTGCCGGAACATCGCCGAGACCATCGCACGGAACTCCCCTCTGAGCATTGCTGTGATCAAGGAAGAGTTGCGCCTGCTGGAAAGCGCTCGTGCCATCACACCGCCTACGTTCGAACGAATCCAGGGCCTGCGCAGAATGGTGTACGACAGCGAGGATTACCGTGAAGGCATCACCGCATTTCTGGAGAAGCGGCCGGCCGATTTCAAAGGTCGCTAGTAGTTTCGATCAGACCTTGCCCAACAGCTTTGGCAAGTCACCGAAACGGGCGACCAGGGCAAACACCCCAACGGCCAACAGCACGAACATAACCGCCACTGAGGCCATCACCGGTGTGTAGCCGTAGCGCAGGCTGTTGAAAATCTTGATGGGCAGGGTTTCCACCGTAAAACCCGCCACCATATAGGCGATGATGTACTCGTTCAGGCTGAGCACAAAGGCAAAGGCGTAGCCGGAAATCATGTAGGGCCGCACCAGAGGCAGGACGACGGAGCGAAACACCATGCCCTCGTCCGCGCCCATGCTGCGGGCCGCTTCGACGATGTCATCGCCCATTGACTCAAACCCGAGGGACAGCGTCACCAGCGGCAGGGTGACAAAGAAGATCCCGTGAGAGATCACCACCGCGGACATGTGTCCGTAGAATCCCAGCGTGACCCAGAAGATCAGGAAACCCAGAGCCGTGATCACCGGCGGCAAAACAAAAGGAGCGATACCAAGTGTGAACAGGGCCTTGGCATAGAATACCCGGTAGCGCCACAGAAAATAGGCCAATGGCAGTGCGATGAGCAACGCCAACAGCGCCGAGCAGGCAGCTATGACCAGGCTGTTCTTGACCGGGACCAGCCAGGCCAGGTCGGTAAAAAGTTCATCATACCACCTCAGGGAAAGCCCTTCAGGGGGAAACAACAGGCGTTTCTGCGCGTTGAGCGATACCCCACCCACCACCATGAGGGGTGCGATGAGAAAGCTGAACACCAGACCCATACCCAGGTTGGTTACAAGCCGATTCACGGTGAACCCATCGCGCGGCGGTTGAGTCGGGAAGTCACCACCACCAGGGCAAGGCTGACTACCATGAGGAAAATGGCCATGGCCGCCGCAAACGGCAGGTTGGACTGGAAAATCGCCTGGTCGGTGATCAGCACCGACAAGGTCCAATGCTGCGGGCGCCCCAGAACCTGAGGCAGCAAGTAGGCGCCCAGCGTGAACACGAACAACATGATCACCGTGGCCACGATGGCCGGGCGCATGGCCGGCACGACCACGGTAAAAAAGCTGCGCAAGGGCGAGGCCCCCAACATGCGGGCGGCCTCGGGCAACTCCGGATCCAACCGGGACAGGGGCGGATACAAAATCAGCACGGTATAGGGCAGGCCGAGATAGGTCAGGCCGCAAAGCAAAGCCACCAGACCGGGATACCATGCCACCGGCTCGCTCATCAGGCCCAGCCAAACCAGCAGATTGGAAATGCCGGCGGTGCGGGACAGCAGGATCGACCAGGAGAAGCCTATGATCACCTCCGACAGGGACAGCACCGCCAGGATGAACACCAGCCAGACAACCTGTGTGCGGTGCCCAAACCGGGTCAGAGCGTAGGTAAACGGGAAGCCCACGGTGATGCAGATGCAGGCTGTCAGCAGGGCGATCAATATGGAAAATGCCAGCACACGGCCGAAAAACGGCGTGAAGAACCGGGCATAGTGACTGCCGTCGAAAACCAGATTGTAGGCCCCGCCTTTGACCGCTTCGGCGACGCTCACCAGCAGCATGATGCCGAAGGGCACCAGGAAAAAGACGGCCAGCATCAGGCCGGGGCCAAAGGCCATTACATAGGCTCCGGCTCCGCGCGGGGTGCGATCGATCACGGCGCCAGGGCCCGGCACGCCGCCATCGGAAGCTCCACCCGCACCGCATCAGCCACCGCCACAGCGGGGCGGTCCTTGGGCGCGCTCACGCTGACGACCGTCTCACCGCCACAGTCCACGTGGGTTTCAACCTGGGAGCCCAGATCCCGCACATAGCTCACCGTGCCCGACAGGGTGTTGTCCCGGCGCTCATCGGTCGACAGCAGATGCACATCCTCGGGCCGCACTGCAATCAGCGCCCGGTCGCCCTCCCCGACTCCGTCGCCCACCTCGAGCACGCGCAATTGGGTATCGCCCACCGTGGCTTCGGCAGGTCCCGACACGACCCCTGGCAGCAGATTTATGGAGCCGATGAAATCGGCCACGAAAGCTGTTCCGGGGCCGGCGGTAGATGTCCAGCGGCGCACCCACCTGCTGCACCCGATTGGCACCGATGACGACGATGGTGTCGGCCATGGTCATGGCCTCGCGCTGATCGTGGGTCACCACCACGGTAGTTATGCCCAGGCGCCGCTGAAGCTGGCTCAGCTCCACTTGCATTGCTTCCCGCAGCTTGGCATCCAGGGCAGACATGGGCTCGTCCAACAGAAAGATCTTCGGTTCCAGAGCCAGTGCGCGGGCGATGGCGACCCGTTGCCGCTGGCCGCCGGAGAGCTGTGCCACGTGACGATCTGCGATGCCCGGTAAACGAACCAGTTCCAGCAATGCTCTCGGCGCGTTTACGACGGGCGGCGGCAGCAACGCCCCGCACCCGCAGACCGTAGCTGATGTTGTCCGCCACGCTGAGGTGGGGAAACAAGGCCAGCGACTGAAACACCATGCCAAAGTTGCGTTGGTGGGCCGGTACCGCGGTGATGTCCTCGCCGTCCAGCAGAATCCGTCCCTCACTGGGGGCATCCAGTCCGGCAATCAGACGCAGCAGCGTTGTCTTGCCGCAGCCCGATGGACCGAGCAGACACACCAGGTCTCCCGATGGGATGTCCAGCGTGACATCGGTGACGGCGGTGATCGCTCCAAACCGCTTGCCGATGCCCTCCAGGGACAGTTCAGCCATGGCCTGGCATTACCGCGACTCCAATTTGCCGGGATTGGGCCGTTGGATCACCCGGTCACAAGCTCGGTCCACTGTTGATTCAGCCACTCGTCCCGCTCGTTGTACATTTCGTACAGGGGAATGATCGGCGGAATGGAGCTCGAGACGGCGTCGAACTCCGCGTCGCTCAGATCGGTGGCATCGCGGCGCACGGTGGGCGCAGTGCCGACCTTGCGTGAGAGTGTGGCCTGCACTTCCGGTCGGCACATGTAGTCCATGAATATATGGGCCTCGTCCACCTTGTCCGATGCACGCGACAACGCCCAGCATCCGGAGTCATTCACTCCACCCTCCCTGGGCATGGTGGAACGCACCGGGAAGCCCTCTGCCGCCGCCAGGCCCGCCACATCGTGGTAGTACTGGCCCATGGGGATCTCACCGGACTGCAGCGCCTGCTGGAACTGCCCCTCGTCCCGGTACCACAGTTTGACGTTGGGCTTGAGTTCGGCCAGCTTGGCCATAACCCGAAGAATTCCGTCCTCGGTTCCGAGAACATCGGTGCCGCCGAAGAAGGTGGTGGCGGTGATCTCCAGCAGAAAGGAGTTGGACACCAGCGCCAGCAGGCCCAGGCTATCGGGCTTGTCCGGACTCCAGAGGTCACCCCAGCTTGTGGGCGCCTCGGGATAGACGTCGGTGTTGCTGACCAGGGTGATGTACCAGGCCACCGCGCCGATGCCATCCACCCGTCGATCCGGGTAACGATGCACGTACTGGGGCAGCAAATACCTGTAATTCGGGATCCGGGCCAGATCCAGGGGCGCCCAGAGTTCGCTGTCCTGTCCTTTGAGCATGGCCACCTGCGACATCATGGATACATCCGCCGGCGCCTGTCCCGCGCGGGCTGCGGCATTGAGCTGAACCAGCCAGGCCTCACCGGTGGGTTCCGCAATGGATTCGATCTCGATCCCTGTCTCTCGGGTGAAATCGGGATAGATGTGCTTGTCGAACGAGTCCTTGAAGTAACCGCCGTAGGTGCCGACCTTCAAGCTACCCGCGGCCCGCGCGGCGCGGCCTGATATCCCCGCGGCTCCGGCGACGGTCATGGCGGCCGAGGCCAGCAAAAACCGCCGGCGCCCGGTGGAGGCAGCTTGCAAGGAATTGGTTTTTCGCGTCATGGATCGCTTCTCCCACATGCTCCTAGAGCGGATTCTGACTTTGTAGCAGAGTCTGCACTAAACCGGGTAGCTCGGTTGCCTCCAGATTGGCGAATGCGAACCGAAGATAGCGTTCCTGTCCCGGTCCAAAGGCGCTGCCGGGGAGACACAGCAGATGATGCTGATCAATCAGGCGGTGGACCACGGAGAGGGCTGTCTCGGCCTCGAACGGGTGGCGGACATAGCCAAAATAGGCGCCGGAAGACACCAACTCGTAACGCAAATCGGGATGATCGAAGGCCGCCTTCATCGCAGCGAGGCGCTGGACCATAAGCTGACGCTTCTGTTCCTTCCAGGCACCTGCCGAACGCAGTCCGAACAGCGCGGCCCGCTGGCCGATTCTGGGGGCACATATGGCGACGCAGTCCATCAGCTTCTCGATCTGGGCCAGCAGGCGCGGGCTGCAGACCACGGCGCCGACTCGATAGCCGGTCAGGCTGTACACCTTGGAAAAGCTGTATAGGTGAACCAGCGTGTCATCCCAGCCGGGGACCGAAAAAAGATCGTGGGGTGGTCCAGTGTCTGCGCGAAAATCCCGGTAGGTCTCGTCCACGACCAGAGCAATGCCGTGGTGTGCGGCCAGATCCCGGAAGGCAGAGATGGTGTCCGGCGGATAGACCGCTCCGGTTGGATTATTGGGGGAAACCAGAACGATGGCGCGGGTCCGGTCCGTGATCAGGGGCTCGGCCAGCGTGGGATCTGGGACCAAGCCGAGATGCTCCGATGTGGGCAGCGCCACGGGGCGTATGCCGCTGCTTTCCAACCACATCTGATAGTTGAAATAATGGGGCACCGGCATGATGACCTCATCACCCGCCTGCGCCAGTGCGGAGACAGCGACGCAAAAGGCCTGGTTGCAGCCCGCAGTGATGCACACCTGATCCGCATCCACCGTGCCCTGGTAGTCCTGCGAAATTCGTGAGGCCAATTCCCGTCGCAAATCCGGTAACCCTGAAATTCCGGTGTAGAGCGAGGTATCCGGTTGGGTCACCAACTCGGCGAGATGCGCTCGCAAAGACGCCGCCGGCGGATAGCTGGGGACCGCCTGGGAAACATCCAGAAGTGGACGGTCGCCGGTAAAACTGCGCCCCTGTATCCGTGCCTGAACCTCTGCGATGGGCGGAGCCGCGGTGGCGGCCACCTGCGGATTGGTTTGATTCATTGCACGTCTCCCCGGGCGCTTGGGCCCACAATGTTGGGAGATATCGCGGTGATGAGCAACACGGTTCGCCATCGAACCGCTCAGTTACCACCGCCGGGAGAATCCCACACGGCCTGCTCAAACTGTGGCCCGTGGTTGCGCTCGTGCTGACCGTCGTCGGCTGCGCAGGCCTGCCAACCAACTATCCCAGAACACACTCAACGCTTTCACAACCCGGATTGCCCTGACTGAGTTGGCGGAGCGCAGCCTGGATCTTCAGTACTGCATCTGGGCACCGGATACCCGGGGCGAATCCTGATAAACCATCTATTACCGAGACGGACGGCGTAGAGGGCCGGTACGAAAATAAACCCGCGTCGACATTTGGTCAAAGATTCACGTCGGGGTTCATTGAGATGATGCCGGTCGAAGACCGGCTTTGATCCGCCCGGGCACGCACCGAAGCGTGCGTCTATCCGTCGGGTGGACGGGTTACATCCAGCGCCGCCATCGGATCAGAATCAATGCCAGCACCGCCACTCCCAGGAGAAAGCCGCACACCAGCCAGAACGCGGTCGGATTCTGGGCTTCCGGAATCCCAGCCACGTTGATGCCCAGCAGTCCTGTGACGAAGGTCAGGGGCAGGAACACGGTGGCGACAATCATGAGTTTGTGCATGGCACGGGCAAGATGGGCTTCATCGAGATTGCGAAGCTGACTGAACAGCAGCCCCACCCTTTTGTGGGCACTGTCCAGCCGCCCGATCAGACGACTCAGGTACTCGGCCGCACGGCGGAGATGGCGTGGACTGGTGGCCCCGGGCAACTCGTCGGGATTGAACGCCAGAAAGTTCATCTCGTCCCGCATCGGCTCCAGGTAGCGACGCACCGCCAGCACCTGTCGTCCGGCTTCGGTTACCCGTCGAGCAAGCCCTTCACGGTGTACCCCCATGGCATCGTCTTCCAGAGCATCGATGCGGTCCGTAAGCAGGGTGATCTCCGGTTCCAGAGGTTTCACCAGGGCAATTACCACCGCAGGTAGCAACTGGGATGAACCCGTGCCAGGGGTCCGCGTAGCCACTTTGTCCAGGACCTCATCAATCAGGGTTCCGACCCCATGGCAGACGATGATGGCCCGCTTGGCTTCCACCAACAGGGTCAGACCGATCAGTTCGTCGGCGCCGGTCACGCTGTCAACCCGGACGATCGCCAAAAACACACTCCGCTCCAAGTGGCGACGCTCGTTATGTTTGGGCTCGGTCCAAAGGGATTCACGCGTCGCCGCGTCCAGATCCTGGTCCGCCAACCATTCACCGTCTCGCTGGTTGCGACCGTCGAGGGTGATCCACACCAGGGTATCGTTGTCGGATTCCCGGGGCGCTGGAAATACATGGGTCTTCACGGCTACGCTTTCATCCCGGGCTCCATGTCTGGCTTTGGCGTGCTGCGATGCAGGCAAGGCTTTTCGTAGCCTAGGGAAGGTCTGAACAATTGATACGAATCGCGTTTCGGTCCACAAGGGCGCAGATGCGAGGCTCCCGGCGCAGCGCCATAGTCATTCTATGGCCAAGCCGGGAAACGCGGCAGATGTGCCCTTGTGGGCGAAACCCCGGAGGGGCCGGGCCTTTGCGCCCCTGGTACCACGTTGCACCTCGCTCATTGGCAACTACTTATTTTCCTCGGCCAACTTCGCTCGGTGCGCCTTGTACGAGGGAGCGCAAAGACCCCGGCGCGATCGCAGCAATTGTTCAGACCCTCCCTGGCGCAGTCGGGCGCCAAATCCATCCCGCTCGACGTGGGCATCGGCCCGTCGCAAACAGACCGATATGGCATTTTGAACAACAGCTGATCCAATCTACAGGACACGAAATGCCCGACACGCCCCCGCACCGACTCACAAGCTGGCCCCGAATCCTGCTCGCGGGTGAGGGTGCGCTATGGGCCAGCGGGGCCACGAGCGCGTTTTTTCTCAGCCTGGGCGCGAGTTGGCTGGGGGATATCGCACACCCCATTCACCTCTGGCTGTCCTTTGCCTGGCTGTTCTCGATCATACTCTGGTCAGCCATGGCGGTGGTGCGCCATGCGGACTGTTTGGCGATTCAACTTGGCGAGCCCTATGGCACGCTGATCCTCACCCTATCCGTCGTCAGCATTGAGATCGTCACCATCAGCTCACTGATGCTCACCAGCAGCCAGGGGCACGGGCTCGCCCGGGACACTATGTACGGAGTGTTGATGATCGTGCTGAACGGCATGGTGGGTCTTTGTCTTGTTCTGGGTGGTCTGCGCCACAAGGTGCAACACTACAATCTGCAGGGCGCTAACGCTTTTCTCGCCGTCATCGTGCCGTTATCCATACTGGGCCTGGTGCTGCCCAACTACACCATGGCCACGGCGGAACCCGAACTGAGTGTCGGCCAATCCATCTTTTTCGTCACCCTCTGCCTGGGTATGTACTGCGTGTTCCTGATCATTCAGACGACACGACATCGTACGGATTTTACCGAGCCGGAGGGCGTCCTGAGTCTGGATGCCGATAAGGAGGAGCGGGGCCATCAATCGGTCTTTTATCACGCAGTGTTGTTACTCGCGTACCTGGCGCTGGTGGTTGTCCTGGCGGATAAACTCGCCATTCCGGTAGACCATTTCATCAGCGTCCTGGGCGTGCCGGAGGCCTTGGGTGGGTTGATGGTCGCGATACTCGTGTGCTCACCGGAGGCTGTGGGCGCGGTTCGGGCGGCCATGGCCAACCGACTCCAGCGCGCGGTCAACATTTCCCTGGGCTCCGCCCTGGCCACCATCAGTCTGACCATCCCCGCGGTGCTGCTGGTGGCGCTGTACACCGACAAGCATGTCATTCTGGGTCTCGGCTCCGAAGCGGTCCTGATGCTTGTGACCACGCTCTTGGTCAGCCTGCTGACCTTCGGGGCCGGCCGCACCACGGTGTTGCAGGGCGCGGTCCACCTGCTGCTGTTCCTGGTCTACGTCATGCTGATTTTCGATCTGCCCACGTTCAGGGTCGCGGCCCCATGAGGAGAGATCTGCGTTGAACAGCCCGGACGGCCCCTCCCGCTCATTGATCGAGCGCTTTCTTTCCGAAGGTGAACCGATTCTGGAACACTACGGCTATCCCGCCATCGCAGTGTGCAATTTTGCCGACAGCTTGGGCATACCCCTTCCAGGTCAGATCACGCTGGTGGCCGGCGCACTGATGGCCGATCGGGGGGAGTTCCACATCGTGCTTGTCGTCACACTCGCTTTTTTGGCGGTCGTGGCCGGGGGTGCCGCGGGCTATTGGCTCGGACGCATAGGCGGACGCAAGCTGCTCGAGCGGTTGCCCATCCGGCCGGAACGGCTAACGCGGGTCGAGGATTTTTTTGTTCACAAGGGCATCGTCCTGGTGGTTGCCGCGAGATTTCTAGATGGATTCCGACAGTTCGCACCCATGGTCTGCGGAAGCATGAACATGCCTTGGTGGCGATTTTTCGCCGCCCATGTGGCGGGCTCGGTGCTGTGGGTGCTTGTGTGGGGAGTCGCGGTGTATGTGTTCGGGCAGCACGTTCACGCGCTACTCCCATTCCTGCACCGTCTCGGCACGCATGGTTGGTGGCTCGCCGGCGGTGGTTTGCTCGCGCTGCTGATCTGGCTGCTTGCGCGGAACAGGGGCTAGTGTAGTGTCTCCCAGACACTTAACACCTGCGCTGGCCCTCGCGGTCCCTGACGGCGTTGCGGATCGTCGCAACAGCGCTGGCTATTGCTCCTCACCGCGCCTTGTCAGTAACCACGATGCCTAACCACAACCGTCAAGTGTGTGGAAGACACTACACCAGGAGCCTGCGTGGCAGGCAGACTCCTAGACCTTGGGTATGGTCAGGAGCGTGTCTGGCGGAAACGATTTCGACATAGCGCGCTCCGCCAACTGCTGCAGGCGATTCCGGTCGAACTTGCCGGTAGTGTTGCGAGGCAGTTCCCGGGTGAACAGATACCGAACCGGGACCTGGTACGGCGCCAGGCGCTCTGCAACATAGGCCCGCAGGGTGTCCGAATCCGGGCCCGCCGAATCGCCCATGGGTGCGACCCAAGCCACCGGCACATGCCCGTCGCGGGCGTCCACAACCCCGACCACGACCGATGCATGCACCTTGGGGTGGGCGTCCAACACGTTCTCGATTTCCGCTGGGGCGATGTTAGAACCCCGACGCACGATCATGAGTTTGCTCCGGCCCACGAACCAGACATAGCCGTCCTGGTCGAACCGCCCAAGGTCGCCTGTACGCAGCCACCCGTCGCGGAATAAAGCGGCGGTGCCGTCGGGGTCATCCCAGTATCCTGTGGTGGACGCCTCGGTTTTCAGTTCGATCTCGCCCACCTCTCCCGGTGGAACCGCCATGCCATCGGAGTCGACGATGTCCAGGGTGGTGCCCGGTGTGGGCAATCCCAACGAACCCCATTTGCGTTCGCCGTAGCGTGGGTTCATGGCGTAGTAACTGCCAATCTCGGTCATGCCGGACCCTTCCAGCACCTCCCAGCCGAACAGGTCTCGAAAGCGGTGGTGCAACTCCACCGGCACGCTGTCCCCGGAGCCAATGCTGTTGCGAAGCGACGGCAGATGTTCACCGCTTTGCTCCAGATACTCGATGAAATCCAGCAGATCGCTGGCCAGCATGCCGTACTGGGTGACCGAATGGCGTTGGATAAGCTGCGCCGCACACTGGGGCGTGGGCTTCATTTCGATGATACATTCGCCGCCCGCAGCCAGAGTGGGGAGCAGCTGTGTTTGCAGCCCGCCCGCATGGCTGATGGGTTTGCCCACCAGGACCGTGTCCGGCGCCCGGATATCCAGGGCCTGGCGGCTGGACTCGATCGCCCACCAGGCACTGCGGTGAGTATGGGTTACCCCTTTGGGATGGCCGGTGCTGCCGGAGGTGAACAGGATCAAGGCAGGCGTCTCCTCATCCAGATCTGCATTGCCTGCCGAGTCCACACCGCTCAGAAGATCGGACCAGGCCGGCAACGCCGGACTCCCCTCACCTCCCGGCTCTGCAACTACGAAGGTCGGTAACGTGGTCGGGTCTAGCTTCGCGTCTGCAATCACGTCCAATCGATCCCTGTGGCAGATCAGAAGCGACGGCGCGGTCCGGTCGAATACAAAGCGCAGTTCCGGTCCCACATAGCGGTAGTTGATGGGCAAAGACACCGCACCCGTGCGATAGCAGGCCAAGGTGCTTACAACTGCCTCCAGACAATTGGGCAAGAACCACATGACGCGATCTCCGGGCTTGATGCCGCTGCGCTTCAGTCCCGATGCCATCCGCCCAACGGCATCGTCCAGTTCGGCATAGCTCAGCCGTCGATCACCGCAGCGCAGCGCGGTTTTGTCGCGTTGGGCTGCCAGTGTCTGGTTCAATAACCCTTGTAGGCGCGTGCTGGGTCGCATTGGGAAATCAACCTTGTGTTGGGATCTTTGGAACGATGGCGAATGGGTAACGGACGGGTACTACTGTTTGGCCACGGCGACCCGGCCCGCCACGTCCACCGCGATGCGAAACACTGCGCCGTTGCGGCATTGCACCCGATAGCTGCCGCGGGAATAGCGCTTCCAGCCGGTGACGCGGTCGCAGGCCTGTCCAGACAGATTGATGATCGTGAACAAATGCCGCTGAACCTGTTGGCGATGCTCGAGCGGCTCCGGTGTGGGTGCCTGACCGGGCAACGATACCGAAACCCGATTGTTTTCCGTTCGCCTTACCCGATAGCTGTCGCCGGTGGCACAGCGCACCAGGTAGTCGCCTTCAGCACGGGTTTCCACATCCACCACGCGCTCGCAGTAATGCCCGGCCAGGGTGACGGACGCGAACAGATCGGCCCGAAGCGAATCGGGGATGACGCTCTGAGCGGCCGCGGAGCCTAGGACAGCGAGCAGCGCCGCCAACGGCCAGCACCGGCAGCACCCAGCACACGGCCTCATTGCCTCACCCAAGCGCATTGTCAAATTCATCCGGGTCGGCCAGCCGTTTCCACAGATCGTCCCGGACCCGGGCCACGTCCTTGGCCAGCTCCGCGTCCTTGTCCTGGATCTGAACCAGCAGATTGTGAACCATGAGGTCGTAGCGTTCCCTGAGCTGCTCCAGCGTTCTACTGGCACCGCCCCGATGAAACGCCCGCAGATCCTTTTCCAACGTATCCACGTCGCGTTTCATGGACAGCTTACTGAGCACACCAATCGCTTTGGTGTTGGCGATACGATCCGACAGATCGTCCAGATCCAAACTGTCCGATGGAGCCGCCAAAGCCAGCTTGCGATCCCCTGCGCCCGGGGTGTTGGCCTGCAACACCGTCGCCGCGAACAGTGCAAGTATGATTAATCCCAGAACCCGCCACCCAACCGAGACTCTTGTCACTGGACCTCCATGCGATCCTGCCCAATTCGTTTTTCGATACAAATGCAGCCTACCCTACGTCGAGCCACATCTGCACAAAGGAGGAGCTTACCTCACCCGTCGGCGTGGGACCGCCAATGGTGGCAAGCCACCTGGTGACCCGACCCGGCCGGCTCGATCACCGGTGTCTGTTCCGCGCAGCGCCGGTCCGCCAGGGGACAACGGGTGCGGAACACGCAGCCCGAGGGCGGTGACAAGGGCGAAGGAAGGTCGCCGGTCAGGGCGACTCGCCGCCTTGAGCGCTCATGGTCAGGATCGGGTACCGGGACCGCAGACAGCAGGGCGCGGGTGTACGGATGCAGGGGGTTGCGGTACAGGACATCCCGGTGGCCCAGTTCCATGACCCTGCCCAGATACAGCACCATGACCCGATGACTCAAATGACGCACGATGGACAGGTCGTGACTGATGAACATCAACGCCATTCCCATCTTCTCCTGCAGCGCCATGAGCAGATTGATGATCTGACCCTGGATGGATACGTCCAGAGCGGACACCGGCTCGTCACACACCAACAGCTTGGGCCGCAACACAATGGCGCGGGCAATGCCAATGCGCTGGCATTGACCGCCGGAGAACTCGTGGGGATAGCGATTGATCATACGCGGCAGCAACCCAACCTCCCCCATTGCGGTCTCGACCTGACCGCGAATCTGCTCCGGTTTGAGTTCGGGTTGGAACACCCGCAGGGGCTCGGCGATGATATCCCCCGCCGTCATGCGAGGGTCCAGACTTTCCAGCGGGTCCTGATAGATGATCTGCAGACTCTGCCTGTGGGGCCGCATGGCCCGGTCGTCCAGACCGGCAATGTCCGCCCCAAGCCAGATCACCTGGCCTGCCGTGGGCGGAATCAGTTGCAACACGGCGCGCCCCAGAGTGGATTTGCCGCAACCAGACTCGCCCACCAGGCCCAGGCTTTCCCCGGCACCGACATCGAAGCTCACCCCATCCACGGCCCTGAGTTGTCTGGTCGAACCGCGCCAGCCCCTGGAACGAACCGGAAAATGAACCTTCAGGTCCCGCACCGACAGCAGAGTCTCACTCATCGCACCTGTTCCAGATGGCATGCCACGGAGCGGCGCGGACCGAGCATCTGCTGACCCGGACGTTCCGATCCGCAACGCGGGAACACCTGCGGACAACGCGCCTGATAGGCGCAGCCCGGCGGGAGCGCCTGCAGATTGGGTGGCTGTCCCGGAATCGTCGCCAACAGACCGCTCCGGACCTGGTCCAGCCGGGGCATTGCCCGCAGCAAGCCCTGGGTGTAGGGATGTCGTGGGTGATAGAAGATTTCGCGCACAGATCCGGTTTCGACCAGACGCCCCGCATACATGACCAAGACCCGGTCGCACAGCCCGGCCACCACACCCAGGTCATGGGTGATCACAACGGTGGAGGTGTTGGACTCCCGTCTCAGGGTTCGCATCAGATCCAGGATCTGAGCCTGAATGGTGACGTCCAGCGCGGTGGTCGGTTCGTCGGCAATCAGCAGGTCGGGTTGACAGAGCACCGCCATGGCAATCATCACCCGTTGGCGCATGCCGCCGGAAAACGCATGGGGATACAGATCGATACGGGCAGCGGGGTCCGGCAGGCCCACCTGTTCCAAGGCTTCCAAGGCCCGATCCCTGGCCTGGTTGCGATTCAAGCCCAGGTGCTCGATCAACACCTCCGTGAGTTGCCGGGAAACCGTCAGATAGGGGTTCAGCGATGTCATGGGATCTTGAAAGATCATGGCCATGCGCGAACCTCGCAGGCTGTTCAACCGTGCCGCCGGCAGACCCAGGATGTCCTCGCCTCGGAACCGCACCCGGCCACTGCAACGACCGTTCTTGGCCAGCAATCCCATGATGCTGAGAAACACCTGGGTCTTGCCTGAACCGGATTCACCCACGACGCCGAGACACTCTCCGGTGTCCAGCGAGAAACTGACGCCGTCTACCGCAGCCACCTCACCCTCCGGGGTGTCGAAGCGGGTTTCAAGTTCCACAACCGACAGCAGTTCATCCATGACTCATCTGTCCTTCGGATCCAGGGCATCCCGGAGTCCGTCACCGACAAAGTTGAAGGCGAACAGGGTCAGAGCCAGCAGCGTGGCCGGAAACACCAGCAGCCAGGGTGCCGCTTCCATCAGGCGGGCCCCTTCTGCAATCAACACCCCCCAACTGGTCAAGGGTTCCTGCACCCCCAAACCCAGAAACGATATAAAGCTCTCGGTCATGATCACCTGGGGCACGGTCAGCGTTACGTAGACAATCACCGGTCCCAGCACGTTGGGGATGATGTGGCGTACCACAATCCCGGTTCGCGTCACCCCGCAGGCCTGAGCAGCCTCGATAAAGGGTTTGTGCTTTATGGACAGGGTCTGACCCCGGACGATCCGGGCCATGGTCAGCCATTCAACCGCGCCCAGGGCGACGAACATCAGAAAAATGTTCCGTCCGAACATGACCATCAAAAGAATCACGAAAAACATGAATGGCAGGGCGTACAGAATATCGACCACGCGCATCATGATGTCATCGACACGGCCACCCACGAACCCCGCCACCGCGCCGTAGATCACCCCGATCACAAGACTGACTGCGGTGGCCAACACACCGACCATCAGCGAGATCCGCGCCCCGTACAGAGTGCGGACAAACAGATCGCGACCGTTGCTGTCGGTGCCGAACCAATGTCCGTGTGCGAAATCCGGCGGGGCCTGAATCCGTTCCCAGTAAATCTCGTCATAGGGATGGGGGCTGAGCATGGGTGCAAATACCGCCAACAGCGTGATCACCGTGAGTACGATCAGCGATGCCACCGCGGCGCGGTTGCGGACGAGGCGCCTGGCGGCGTCCTGCCACAGGCTGCGCCCCTTGATGTCCAGATCCGGGGCGATCGGTGACATGTTGGGACGGATCACGGGCGCCTCAGCTTCGGGTCCATGAGGCCATAGAGCAGATCCACCATCAGGTTCAAAGTGATGATCAGGGCCGCGTAGAACACCACTACGCCCATGACCAGCGGGTAGTCCCGATTGAGCGCCCCTTCGACGAAATAGCGTCCGGTACCGGGAATATCGAAAATGGTCTCGATCACCACCGATCCGGTTGCCACAGCGGCCGCAGCCGGGCCGAGATAGGAAACCACCGGGAGCAGCGCACCCTTCAAGGCATGACGCGTCACCACCAGCCGCTCGCGCAACCCTTTGGCGCGCGCGGTGCGGATATAGTTCGAACTCAGCACCTCGATCATACTGCCCCGGGTGAGCCGGGCTATGTAGGCCACCTGAGGTAACGCCAAGGCAACAATGGGCAACAGTTTGTTCACCCATGCCCCGCTGCCCCATCCAGCCACCGGCAGCAGTGACAGATAAACACCGAACAGCAGGGTGAGCAGCGGCGCCATAACAAAATTCGGGACCGCGATGCCGGTCATGGCAAATGCCATCACCGTGTAGTCCACCGCACTGTTCTGATGCAGCGCCGCCACCGTGCCCAGGCCCACGCCAAATACAATGGCGCAAAGCATGGCCAAACCTCCGATCTGCAGGCTGGCCGGAAGCCCGTTGGCCATCAGCTCGGCAACGGTGAAATCCCGATATTTGAACGAAGGGCCGAAATCGCCGCGCGCCAGACCGGACAGATAGTCCAGATACTGCCGCCAAAGCGGCTGATCCAACTTGTAGGCAGCCAGCACATTGCGCTCGATCTCCACCGGCAAGGCCCGCTCCCGGTCAAACGGCCCACCCGGCGCCAGTCGCATCATGAAAAAGGCCAGGGTGATGACAATCAGCAGGGTTGGAATCGCACTCAGGCAACGCCGCGCCACAAACGCCATCATGGTCCACACCGCGATTGAGTATGCGCACGCCAGCTGTAACGGAGATGCGGCACCGCTATTTCAGGGACAGATAGCGGCTGCGGTGTATGTCGTTGATGGTGTCCTGCCACCCCTGCACGGAGTTCGAAACCAGGTTCTTGGACACATAGTAATAGATCGGAATCACCGGCTGATCCGCCATGGCAAGGGCCTCAGCCTCAGCCAGCAACTCGGCCCGCCTGGTCAGATCGGCGGTGGATGCGGCCTCGGTCATCAGATCATCGTAGTCGGGGTTGGCGTAGCGGCCATAGTTCAGCGGCCCGCTGGAGGATTGCAGTAGATAGAGAAAGTTCTGAGGATCGTTGTAATCGGCAATCCAGCCGGCGCGAGCCACATCGAAATCGCCCTGTTTGAGTTTGTCGTAATGCACCTTCACTTCGGTGTTGTATAACGCCACCTGGACCCCCAGCTGTTTCCACATGGACGCCGCGGCGATGGCAATACGTTTGTGATTCTCACTGGTGTTGTAACTCAGGGTGAAACTGAGCGGATTGTCAGGGCCGAAACCCGCCTCCGCCAGCAGCTCACGCGCCTGAGCGAGGCGCGTCTGATAGGGCGTGTCCCGCCAGCTCACATAGGCAGGTTCGCCGTAATTGTTGGTGCCGGGCGGCACCAGGCTATAGGCGGGAAACTCACCGGTTTTGAGGACCTTGTCGGTGATCGCCTCCCGGTTGATCGCCATGGACAGGGCCTGACGGACCCGGACATCGTCGAATGGCGGCTTGGAGGTGTTGACCGGGTAATAGTAGACCCCCAGATAGGGCGCGATCCGGGTTTGGTCCGGCAGATTCTTTTGCAGCCATTCGATCTGATCGGAGGCGAAGTCCATGGCGATATCGATCTCGCCGGCACGAAAGCGCTTCTGCACCGCGGCACGGTCCTCGCCGGGATAGAACACAACCCGATCGATGGCTACGGTGTCAGCGGCGTAGAATTTAGGGTTCTTGAGCAGCACCGTGTGGGTGCTGGGCAGCCACTCACCCAGGACGTAAGCGCCGTTGCTGGCGATGTTGGCGGGCTTGGTCCAGTCATCGCCGTACTGCTCTACCCGGTGACGTGGGACCGGGAACGCTGTGTAGTGGGTGAGTTGGGCCAGAAAGTAGGGCGTCGAAGCGCTCAGGGTGATCTCAAGGGTTTGTTCGTCCAGCGCCTTGACACCGAGTTGGTTCATGTCCGTCATGCGTCCGGTGTTCAGAGCTTCCGCGTTCTTGATGGGGTACAGCAGAGAGGCGTATTCAGCAGCCGTCTCCGGGAGCAGAATGCGCTGAAACGCGTACTCGAAATCGCCGGCCGTGACCGGTGTCCCGTCGGACCATAGATGGTCGCGAATGTGAAAGGTGTACACCGTTGCATCTTCACTGATGGTCCATTCCTCGGCAGCGCCGGCGACCGGCCTGCCATCGGGTCCCTCGGTGGTCAGCCCGAGAAACAGGTCGCCGATGATTCGATTCTCCCAAACACCCGATACATGATGCGGATCGAGGGTCGCCGGTTCACCCAGATTGGCGATGCGAAGTTCTGTCTGTGCATGGCCTGGGATGGGCAGGCACGCCACCAGCAACAGGCCGATCAAACACAGCATGCTGTCAGTTCGTGCGGGTCGATTCCCTCTACGGCCCAGGCTCTGCATGATCATTCCTCCACATATCGAGAAATCGCCACCCATCACGGCGGCGCGTGATGCAAGTGTAGACATCGGGCGTCCGAATTGGATTCCCGTCCGGCGTATCCGCACCACACAGACACGAATAAAGCGTTATGCTGCCACCATTGCCGATGCAGAACATCCGATGAAACCCTGACGCGATGCACGAACCCGTTATTCTGGCCACCTCGCTGACGCTGCTCCATTTGCTGATTCAATTGGCCCTGGTGCTGCGTGCGCTGCTACGCCCACACCGACAGCCCGCATCCCGTATCGCCTGGATCGTGGTAATTCTCGCGGTTCCGGTGCTCGGCATTTGCGCCTATCTGCTGTTTGGGGAGGTCAACGTTGGCCGGAAAAGAGTTGCCCGGATGCGTGCGGTACTCGACCAGTTGCCCGACGTGTCGGCAGCCCCAGGGGCGGAGGCGGTTCACGCCCACGCCGACCTGCCCGAGGCGTACAGATCCTTGTTCAGGGTGGCGACATCAATCAACGGATTTGCACCCATGACCGGCAACCGGGCGCAACTCATGGCCGACTCCAATTCCACCATAGACGCCATGGTGGCCGATATCGATGGGGCGCAGGAGCATGTCCACCTGCTGTTCTACATCTGGCTGCCGGATAACAATGGTTGCAAGATGATCGAGGCAATCACGCGCGCGGCCAGGCGTGGCGTGGTCTGTCGAGTCATGGTGGACGGGCTTGGTTCGCGTCTCCTGCTTGGTTCCAAACACTGGCGTGACATGGGCGCAGCCGGCGTACGGCTGGCCACGGCCCTGCCGGTGGGCAATCCCGTGCTGCGTATCTTCGACGGACGCATCGATCTGCGCAATCATCGAAAAATCGTCGTGATTGACGAGCGCATCACCTACTGCGGCAGCCAGAATTGCGCTGACCCGGAGTTTCGGGTCAAACCCAAGTATGCACCCTGGGTGGATGCGGTGATGCGTTTCGAAGGCCCGGTGGCGCGCCAGAATCAGCACCTGTTCGCCGGCGACTGGATGGCGCAGGTGGATGACGACATCGATGAATTGCTGCGGCGCCCGTTAGATCCCTCGTCCCCCGGTTTCACCGCCCAGGCCTTCGGTACCGGTCCCACCATGCGGGTCTCGGCCATGCCGGAGGTTTTCGAGGCCACCATGTACGCCGCCCAACGCGAACTGGTGATCACCACACCCTATTACATTCCGGACGAGGCGATGCAGACGGCGCTCTGTGCCAGCGCCCGTCGCGGGGTGGCCGTCACCATTGTGTTTCCCGCTCGCAACGACTCCTGGATCGTAGCAGCGGCCAGCCGGAGCTATTATCAGGAACTGTTGGAGGCTGGCGTTCGCATCTGTGAGTATTCGGGCGGCTTGCTCCACACCAAGTCCATGGTGGTGGACGGGCAGCTCACATTGATCGGCTCCGCCAACATGGACCGGCGCAGCTTTGAGCTGAACTATGAAAACAACATCCTGCTCTACGATCCCGTGCTCAGCGCCCGGATGCGGGAGCGGCAGCAAAGCTACATTGCTCAGTCCACGCCGGTAACTGAGGCAACTGTCAAGTCCTGGCCCCTGCACAGACAACTCTGGAACAACGCTCTGGCGATGCTCGGCCCGGTGCTGTGAGACCATAAAGGTCAAAGCAGATCGGACTGATTTTTGGCCTGGCAGCCTGTTGAAAAGCCTCACTCGGCACGATACGGTGTTGAAAACGCCCTCAGAACGCTCATTTACTGGGTGTAAACGGCGCTTTGTCCGTCGTTTTCGCCTTGCCTCGCACTCGACCCAGGCTTTTTCAACAGGCTGCCAGTGCCGCTGGACTCAGCCAGGGATGTTCAGTTCGGCTTTCGGTTCGAACCCACCTGTCTTATGATGCGGGCGCATCGCGCTGATGCCTCGCAGTTCCTCCGGTTGACAAGTCATGGACCTCACCGTCGTCGTTCCCGTGCATAACGAGGCCGGTAACATCGCACCATTGCTGTCTGAGATTCAGGCGGCCTTGGCCGGACGTTACCGGTTTGAAATCGTCTACGTGGATGATGGCAGCCGCGACGACACCGCGGCGGAACTGGTCCGCGCACAGGACGCGGATTCGCCGTTGCGCGTGATCACGCACCGGCAGGCCTGTGGACAGAGTACGGCCCTTAGAACCGGGATCCGAGCCGCACGGGCGCCCTGGATCGCCACCCTGGACGGCGACGGTCAAAACGATCCCGCAGATATTCCCAGACTGATGGATGCGCTGATGACGGCGGCAGGATCGTCAGACCTTCGCATGGTGGCGGGATATCGCCGAAAACGACAGGATTCGGAGCTCAAGCGCGTGTCCTCCAGGATCGCCAACGCGGTGCGCAGCACCCTGTTGGGGGATGCCACACCGGACACTGGTTGTGGTCTCAAGGTATTCAGTCGGGAAACCTACCTTGAACTGCCCTATTTCGATCACATGCACCGTTTCTTGCCCGCCCTTGTGCAGCGGGCCGGCTGGAGCGTCACCTCGGTGGAGGTCAATCACCGGCACCGTCAGCAGGGCAAGTCCAAGTACGGCACCCTGGACCGGCTGTTCGCTGGCATTGTCGACCTGCTCGGGGTGATGTGGCTCAAGCGACGGGCACGCCGGCCCCAGGTGGTCGAGTCAGACCATGCATTGGAGTGAGTTTTTGTGGCTGGCCACAGGTTTCGGCGCCCAGGCCTGCTTCTCAGCGCGTTTTCTGCTCCAGTGGCTGTTGAGCGAACGGGCGCGTCGCAGCCTGATGCCGATCCATTTCTGGTATTTCAGCGTTGCCGGGGCGGCGCTGCTGCTGGCTTACGCGGTGCATCAGCGTGATCCGGTGATCAGCACCGGACAGCTTGTCGGACTGGCCATTTATCTACGTAACCTGCAGTTCATCCGTCGCGAGCAAACCGGCGCAAAGCCAATGGCCTGGTACTGGCCCTGGGCGGGATTGAGCCTGCTGGCCCTGATCAGCGGCTATCATTTTGGCCCGGATTCCGCGGCACGCCCGCTGGTGCTGGACAGTTTCTGGACGGTCTGGGGGTTTGCCGGACAGACGCTGTTCACCGGTCGGTTCCTGGTGCAATGGATATACAGCGAACGGGCGCGTCGCAGTGTGATGCCGACGGCGTTCTGGTACCTCAGCATTACCGGCGGTCTGATGCTGCTGACCTATGCGGTCGCGGTGATGGACCCGGTCATCATCCTGGGCCAACTGTTTGGGGTCATCGTCTACAGCCGCAACCTCATGCTGATCCGCACCGGCAAACTCCAGGCACGGGAGCCCTCGCCGCTATGAGATGCCTGGGGCGTCCGATCTGCACCCTGATGATCGTCTCCGCCGCCTGGTTGGGCTTGTTCCTGATTTCGGTCTGGAGCCGTCCCGCACTGCCGGTGGACGAGACCCGTTATCTCAGCGTGGCCTGGGAAATGTGGCTGAACGGCGACTACCTGGTTCCGCACCGCAACGGCGAGCCCTACCACCATAAACCGCCGCTGATGTTCTGGCTGATCAATCTGTCCTGGTGGGTGTTCGGTGTCAGCGACTGGGCGGCCCGATTGGTCACTGGCCTGGCCGGCCTGTTCGGGGCCTGGCTGGCCCTGCCGTTGGCCCGACAACTGTGGCCCACACACCGTGAAGCGGGGCCGCTGGCAGTCTGGATGCTGTTTACCGGCTTGATGTGGCTGGCCTGGACCACCGTGTTGATGTTTGACCTGCTGATGGCGGTCTGTGCCCAAATGGCGCTGCTGGGGGTGCTGCTGAGCTGGCGTAGCCACGCCCGAATCGGCTGGGGCCTGGCCGGGTTGGGGATCGGACTCGGAATCCTGGCGAAGGGGCCGGTGGTCCTGGTTTACGTTCTCCCTGTCGCCCTGGGGGCACCGCTCTGGATGCGTGAGCAGCGTCCAACATCCTGGTGGCGCTGGTACGGCGGCACTCTGTTGGCGGTGGTACTTGGGGCCGGTCTGGCGCTGAGCTGGGCCCTGCCCGCGGCCTTTGCCGGCGGAGAGGCCTACCGCGAAGCGCTGCTGTGGGGACAGACCGCAAACCGGATGGTGGAGTCCTTTGCGCACCAACGTCCGTTCTGGTGGTACCTGCCCACTCTGCCGTTTCTGCTCTACCCATGGAGTGTTTGGGGTCCGGTCTGGCGGGGTCTGCGCCATCGTTTCCAATTGGGGTTCGACAGCGGCGAGCGTCTGGCCCTGATTGGCGCCGGCAGCGGACTGCTGATCTTCAGTTTGATCAGCGGCAAACAGTTACACTATCTGCTACCCCTGTTTCCACTGCTTGCGCTGTTGGCAGGTCGGGCCTTCAGCGATTTGCCACCGCCCTATGATGCCGGGCGTGGCTCCATCGGGTTGGCAGTGTTGCCAGCCCTGGCGGTGGGCCTGGGACTCTTCATGCTCCCCCTGCTGCCTTTGGATGCCAGCCGACCCTCATGGATGCATGAAATTTCGCCGCTATGGGGTGTGCTGCTGATGGTCGCCACCGCCCTCGCGCTGCCGTTCGCACGATTGCTGGGCCCCCGCGCCTGGCCCGGTGCGGCGGTGTTGATGATGGCGGCCGCACTGTACGCAGGCTTCATTCGGGATCTGGCACAGCACTATGATATCGACGGCATAGCCGCCGATGTCGCCGCTGCCCAGAACCAGGGCCGACCGGTGGCCTTCGTCGGTGGCTACCACGGCGAGTTCAATTTCAGTGGGCGTCTGCGGCAGCCGGTGCTGCCTCTACTGGTCGAGGACTCGTTGGCATGGGCCGCACGGAATCCGAATGGCGTACTCGCGGTGCGCAGCGACGTTCCCCCGGGCCGGGACCAGCCCGGCATCATTCGCTGGGAGCCGTATCGCAGCGACCATCTGCTGCTGTGGCAGGCGTCGGCCTATGCCGCCCTCGTACCGCCCTCCCCAAACGATTGAACAGTTGGATCGCGTTCCGACGGTTCAATCAATTCGGCAACTCGAACGCCTCGAGTATGCTGATACCCGCATCTCCGGCCTTGCCACTGAGAACCAGCGCGTATCGTCCCGGGTTCAGAGTGAGTACCAGCGCGGGCTCGCGGGGATTCCGGGGTGCCCGACCGGAGTTTGCCACCTCGGCGGCCGAGGGCGAACTGGCCCAGTTGTCGTTGCTTGCGATCACCGCCCCGTCCTTGGAAACCTGAAGGCTCGGATCCTGCAGCTTAGGAAACGGTATGCTGATGGAGGGTCCTCTCCCGCGAATCAGTACCCGCTTCGGCGTGTTTCCGATAACATCCACCCATCCAAGCAGAAGCCGGCCGCCGGGGGCCACTTGAGCCCGGCTGGAGACCTCGACCATGCGCGGCGTCGGTCCAGGGTCCAGTTCCACAACCGCAAGCTGACCCCAGCCCACACCCCCGTTCCGGTCGTCGAAGATGACGTGATACAGGCCCGGCGGAAGCGTTACCAGTATTGCGGGCTCACGGGGGTGGGTTGGTGCCAATCCGGTGGCGCGAATCTGATCCGCGTTGGCCGCGTTGGCCCAGTCATTGTTGGCGCCCTTCAGAACGCGACCCTCGAACACCTTGAGCCTCGGGTCGCCAAGACCGGCACTGGCTGGATTGAAAGAGGGTCCGATACCACGGATCAAAACCCTGACCGGCGGGCCCGCCTTGACCCGGAACCACCGATGTAGAGCCCTCGGACCGGTTTCGACCCAGGCGCGGCGGGGTGCGCTGGACATGCGGCTGGGCGTCTGCACGGGCACCTGGATATCCCGTCGGATTGTGGCACCGACGACTTCGCTCTCCTGGAGTTCCAGCACGGTTGGCGCGATGTCCGGGCCGGTGACGGTGAGTTGGATGGGAAACGGCACGGGCTCGGCTTGATTGTTGAAGGATGAGACCGTGGTCTGCGCGATCACGATGTACTCACCGTTGAACTGAGTTACGATCGTGCCTTGGCCGGTGACGTGCCGCGGGCTGCTGATGCTGACGGTGGCTCCTGTGATCCCGGCCTGATTCAGGTTGCTTTTCACCAGTCCCGTGAGCGCCGTGAATCCCAGCGGCGCGGAAATTGCCGTCACACTGAACGAAAACGTTTCAGGGCTGAGTGCAATCACCCGGCCACTGATGTCCAGAGCCTCCACCCGCCAGAAATAGTCAAAGTCCTCTGCAGACAAGGTGGCCAGAAACTGAGTGCTCGGGGTTTCGAAGCTGGAAACCTGAAACTGAAATTCGGGGTCGAAGGCCACCCGCACCCTGTAAGAAACCACGCGCTCGTCGGCGGCCGGTCGCCAGCGCAGGACCACGCCCTCCCGCTGGTCAAATGAAGCCCCATCTGGCGATAGCAACCGCGGAGCCGCAGGATGGTCCATCCGGGAGAACACACCGTAGGTGGGACCGGTCAGACCCTGGGCGAAAAAATCAATGAACTCGCCGGAGCCGGCGTCGAATCGGGCCACCTTGCCGTTGTCGCTGCACATGACATAGAGATGGCCGTCGTGAGGACCGAAGGTCAGCCCTGCCGGTTCCTCGCATCCCGCCACGGCGGGTTCGGCGAATCGGTCGATGTACGCACCGCTGGTTCCGTCATAGCGCAGCACAACATCACTTCCAGACGACAAAACATGCAGGTCCCCTCGTCCGTCGAATGCCAAACCGGCTGGCCCACCGTCGGAATCAAGACCGCCGGAACCCAGAGCCACAAATGTCTCCACGCCCTGGCCCGTGGGATCGATCCTGAGTACTTCCGCCCGAGAACCGACCTGTAGCTGCACATAAAACTCTCCGTCCGGGCCCAGGGTTGCGCCCCTCGGGCTGTTGGAAACGGGATAGCTGTGCAGCACTTCGCCGGAGCCGGCATCTCTCACGTCGATGTGGGCTGAGTTCGGTCCCGCGATCAGAACAAGGCTGCCGTCCGCAGACGCGGCCAGCGCTTGCGGCGGACCGCCAAAGACATCCTCACCCCAGAACGCGATGCCTCGTAACAGTGCCCCGGCGGCCATCGCGTACCGGAGCACCACATGCTGCCCTGGGCAGGCGTAGTAGCAGCTATAGCCCACCGAGAGTGCGCCATTCTGATCCAGAGCAAGTCCGGACGGTTTGAGATAATAGGGTTGGCCCAACGGTGCATCCGGACCCCGGGCCGGCTCACGTGGAAGATCGAGGGCACCCAATTTGGCGCCGCTGGCCGCGTCGAATCGCAGGATAACAGGGGCATCGACGCCGGCGGTGTTGGACACGAGCAGCTCGTACTCGTGCTTTGCGATCTGCGCCTCAGACGAGGAAAACACGCAAGCCAGCAACAGCCCGGCTGCTGCCGCCGACGCAGTGGACAACGGTCTTGCCCGTCGTGGTTGCACACCGGGTTTGGAGCGGATCGAGCGCCATGGGGTGAGCCCAATCACACGGGTCACTGGGTCTGACGTCATTCGCATGGCCGCATCCTCTGTTTCAGGTCTTGTCGAGTTACCCTCCCCCGGCCAACAACCGGAAGCAGCCAGTGGTGCAATCATAATGTAGGGTATGCGCAACGGCAGTGGGGTTCAGTTCGGCAACTCGAATGCCTCGAGTATACCGATACCCGCCTCCGCGGCCTGGCCCCGCAGAACCAGCATGTACTGGCCCGGATTCAGACTGAGCGCCAGCGCGGGCTCGCGTGGGTCCCGGGGCGCCCGACCGGAGTTTGCCACCTCGGCGACCGAGGCCGAACTGCCCCAGTTGTCGTTACTCGCGATCAGTGTCTCGCCTTGATATACCTCGAGGCTCGGATCCTGGAGCTTTGGAAAGGGCACGTTGATCGAGGGCCCGCGCCCTCGAACCAATACGCGCTTAGCTGTGTTGCCCGTGATGTCCACCCAGCCCAGCAGTAAGCGCCCGCCCGACGCCACTTGAGCCCGACTGGAAATCTCAATCACCCGGGGTGTTGGCCCGGGATCCAACTCCACAACCGACAACTGGCCCCAGCCGACGACGCCGTCCCGATCATCAAAAATGATGTGGTAAAGCCGCCCGGCCGGCAACGTTGTAAGGATGGCCGGCTCACGCGCATCCCCCGGCGCACGTCCCAGCGCGGCGATCTGGTTGGCGTTGCCGGCGTTGATCCAGTCGTTGTTTGAGGCCACGAGCACGTTGCCATCGAACACTTTCAATCTTGGATCAACCAGGCTGGCCCCGGGGAGATTCAGCGACGGGCCCTGACCGTGGATCAGCACCCTGGCCGGCGTGTTTCCGCGGATTCTAAAAAAGCGATGCAGGGCCCGAGGGCCCGTATCCACCCATGCGCGGCGGGCCTCGGTGGTCATTCGGCCGGGATCTGCAATGGTTGCCGGATTCACGCCAATGTTTTGTACGATTGTGCCGCCGATCTTATTCTGTTCGAGAAACTGTACCGTGGTTGGCTGGATACCGTTTCCCGTGACCTCGACCAAAATCGGCCCCGGAAGCGGTGTACCGTCTTGGTCTGTCGTGAGCGCTAAGAGGAAATACTCGCCGTTAAATTTGCCATTGAACACCGTCACCGCCTGGCTGGGCCCTATACCGGTGGTGTGATTGCTAACAATGCTGACCGTGGCCCCCGTGATTCCACCCTGGTTTAGGTTGCTTTGCACCAGCCCTCTGAGCACTGTGAAACCCGAACCGTCCTGTGGGAAGGTCGCGAGCAGCACGAAAAAGCCGGCTGTGCCAATAATTGGCTGCCCGCTTGCGTTCAGTCCCTGGACCCGGGCAAACAAGATTCGCTCCTCGTTTTCCGGCAAATCCGCGAAATCGCGAATCGCTACTTGGGTGCTGGTCGTTGTCGCTGGTATGCCGATGGTCTGCAAAAACTCAGGGTCTTCTGCGAAGCTAACCTGATAACTCGCAACCCGGCTATCCGCCGACGGACTCCAGCGAAATACCGATACCCTGGAATCAACCGTGCCGTCCGGGCGGGGCGAGAGAATCCGCGGCACCTCAGGGTAATCCACCCGTGAGAACGCCATGTAAGTCGGACCGTTCAGAAGCCCCAGTTTATCTACGACGAATGTGTCTTTGAACCTGCCGCTGCTGACGTCATACCGGACAATCCGGTCGTTGCCGCTGCAGCTTACGTAGAGATGCCCATCCAACGGGCCAAACGCGACATCCACAGGCTGCGCGCAATCATCATCCACAGGGTTGGCAAACACCCCCATAAAACTGCCGTTGATACCGTTGTAACGCAGAATCTGGTCGCGACCCGTACTGGTCACGAACAGATCGCCGTTCGGGCCGAATACCAAGCCAGCCGAGCCGCCGTCGGTGTCCAGCCCCCCCGCCCCGGCCGCCACAAACGGTCCCGCGTCGGTACCCAGAGCCAGGTCATAACGGTGGACCGCGGCCAGGCGGTTTCCATGAATCAACACATAGGCTTTACCGTCGGGACCAATGGTCGCGCCGCGGGGAACGGCGACGGTGGTAAAGCTGTGCAACAGTTGTCCGCTGTTCCCATCGTAGTGATTGACCAGCCCCAGCTCTGCCTGGGTGGCCACCAGCACTTTACCATCGGGACTCAACGCCAGCCCTTCAAAGCCCTCATCCAGCCCAGCGGCGGCGATGAAATCCGTGACGCCAGCGCCTCCGGTTTTCATATCAAACCGGAACACCGCGGAACGCTTGTCTGGTCCACAATTGGCACAACGATAACCGACCACCACGTTGCCGGCCGCGTCGGCGGCAACCCCCCTGGGCTGATCGATGCCCACCGCACCCCGCCCGGGCAATTTTGCGGCCGGAGGACCGAGGGGGCCCCGGGGAGATCCGGAGTCGGCGTCAAATCGGAGTGCGCTCGGCAGGTTAGCGTTGCCGCTGTTGGCAACCAGCAACTGGATTTCCGGCGCGGCGGGCTGTGCCAGCGCGAGCGTGCAGGCACTCTGTAAGGCACATGCGAGTAACACAACCCGTATGTGTGGGCTATTCGATCGGTACAGCGTGCTCATTCCGTGAGTCTCCAGACCAAGCCTAAGTCAACGCGGACAGACACATATGACTTGTAACAGCCGGTTATGAAAGCATAGTTCAGCAGACCCATTATTCAACACTGTGAGCGCGCCCGAGTTAACGCTCCAAAAATCCAACCGAAGCAGTGCGATGGAGATTTCGTTGCCTCGTGTCTCAGGTAGCCGAGACGTATCCCAGCTTCAGGTCCGGCTCAATCGCGTTTTGGCAGCCGGTTGGGACGTCCGAAATTTCTTCCAAAGAACACGGGGAAGCTCAGGTCCGACTCTGGTTGGTAGACGCCATCGCCCTGTTCCCGCACCATCGGCAGCCATGACGCCCACGCTTTTCATCAGCTATAGAAGGGACGACACCGCCGGTTTCACTCGGGCCTTGTTCAATGCGTTGGAGTCACGTTTCGGTGGCGGCGTATTTATGGACGTGGACACGCTGGCGCCCGGGGACGACTTTGTTGACGCGATCGAACGCGCCGTGGGCGCCTGTGAAGTGGTACTGGCGGTGATCGGGCCGCAGTGGGCGGTGAGCGCCGATGGTCGGGCGCGTCTTGCCGAAGACAACGACTATGTCCGCCTCGAGCTCGAAATCGCCTTGAAGCGAGGCATCACCATTATTCCCATACTGGTCGAGAGTACGCCGATGCCGGGCGTAGACAGCCTGCCGGACTCTTTGCTGCCGCTGCTGCGCCGTAATGCGCTGTCCCTCAGCAACGCGCGCTTCGCGGCCGACTTGGACCGCCTGGCGAGTGCATTGCCAGAACCCGCAATTTCGCAATCCGGCAGCGCCGTCGATACGGATGCGGTGACGGCCCCCAAGCCCGCTCGCTCACATCTGCTCTGGCTTGCTGTCGCCGTCGGATTGGTGGGGCTTGGGATCGGGTTATGGTTGCTCCTAAAGCCTGCCGACACGCCAACGGCTTCTGCCACCGACGGTGGGGTGGCAATCGGAGGATCGATCGAGGCCCAAGACGGGGGCGTCGTGGTGGTCAGTTCCGGCCCGGTAACCGTGAACCAGGCAGACCCCGAGGTCGCGCTGATCGTGGCGCAACTCCAGCGGCAGGTCGAATCCCAATCCCGCCTGCTATCGGTGTCTCAGGCGCGCCAGGTCAGTTTTCGCCAACGCAGCGAGCAAACGCAGCAACAGGTTTCGGAGCTGAAGCAGGCGGTGCTTGCACTACAGGCACAGGGACGGGATCAGACCCTGCCCGAGGAACTTCGAGCGGCGTCGCAACAGGCCCTTCGAGACCTGGCCAAGGGCGAAACCCAACCTGCCGAATCCGTCTTTGCCGCAGTGGAAACCAGGGCCGTCGCTGAGGCCGATGTGGGACAGGCAGCGGCCGCCGCACGCTTCCGTGGCGCCATGGCCTTTCTTCATGATACCGACGCGGCGCTGGACGCATACCAACGGGCAACGGAGTTGGATCCGGAAGATCCGGCCGGTTGGAACGGACTGGGCCACCTGCTGCTTCGGCTCGGTCGTCTCGATGACGCAGGCGCCGCTTACCGACGGGTGACGGAGATTGGACGCGACAGCAATGACAGGGCGATCGAAGCGGCGGGTTACGGCAACCTCGGACATGTGTACGAGGCCCAGGGCGACCTGCGCGAAGCCGCGGGATACTACCACCGGGCACTGGATGTGGCACTGGTCCTGGCCGAAGCGGAAGGACTGGCCCACGCTTACAACAACCTGGGCAACGTGTATCGGGAACAAGGCGAATTAACCCAGGCCAACGACATGTTGTCCCGGTCCCTTGAACTCTATCAAAGTCAGGGCCTCCAGCCCGGCATTGCGGCGGCGGCCTCCAATCTGGGCAGCGTCAACATGATGATGGGCGATCTGGGTGCCGCCGAGGGGCTGTATCAACAGGCGCTGGAACTGTCCGAAGAGCTCGGTGATGCCGAGGCGGCGGCCAATGCGTACGGCAATCTGGGTTTGCTCTATCTGGAGTCCGGCGACCCGGACCTGGCCGAGGCGATGCACCGCAAGTCGCTGGAACTGGAAGAGGATCTGGGACACAAAGCGGGGGTCGCCAAAGATCTGGGGAATCTTGCGGTGGTTCATCTGGCCCGCGGCGAACTGGACCAGGCCGAGCAGTTGAGCCGACGCGCCCTGGCGCTGGAGCAGGAGCTGGGCCAACAGGCCGGCATTGCGGCGGGCCACAGCCGACTGGGGTTGGTGTTGTACATGGGTGGACAACTCGACGAGGCGGAATCGAACCATCGCCAGGCTTTGGAGATAGACCGACGCATCGACAATCCGGTGGGTCTCGCGCGAGACCACAGCAATCTGGGCATTGTGGCGGCGGACCGGGGTGACGCCGATCAGGCCAGGGAGGAGTTCGGCACTGCCGTAGGCCTGTATCGAAGCCTGGGCGATCAACAGCGCGCCGACGAACTCTGCGCCTGGATCGCGGAATTGGGCGCGGCGGGTGAACCGGTCAGAAGTTCAGCGAAATGCTCACCCGAAGTTCCCGGGTCGGGGCCCGTCCTTCCAGGGTCAAGCGGTCAGTCACCCAGTTGAACTGTTTGTCGAACAGGTTGAACACGCCCAGCTGCAGTAGACCGGCTTTGTCCGGCAGCTCATATGCCACGTCCAGATCCGTGATGGCAAATTGCTCGCTTTCGTCGTCGCGCTCCGGTAGATCGATGTTGCGAAAAGTCTGCAACACACCCGCCGAGAACCCGTTGGGCCGGACGTAGCGGAAGCCAGCCTGAAACAGGCGCTCCGTGCGATTTTCCAGGGGAAAACGCTCGTCTTCCACATCCAGATAACGGAAGCGTCCAAAGACACCCACCCGCTGCGCCACCAGTTGATTGAAGTCGATCTCCAGACTCTTGCGGTGACCGTGCCGCTTGCGCCCCGAACTTGCGCCGGATGGCGCCTCAAGCGGTTTGGCTTCGATGTCTCGGTATGCCAGGTTCAGGGCTGCAAACCCGGTACCCCATTGGTGTTCCCAGGCGCCGGCGATCACATCGTGACGCGTCCCGGGAAAATCGTTCCGATACACCGGAATGCCGGCAATCACGGTGGGGTCGATGCGCGCGGACAGGATGGGCTGTAAACTGCGGAAGGCGGCCAACCTCAGGGTGTTACGGGTATCGGGTTCGAACACCAACCCAATTCTAGGATCAAAGCCGTCCACCGTTCGCTCCAGCCCGGATCTCGCATCACCGTCTTTGACCCGGGTGTAGTAGGCCGCGAGCTCCAGGGTGAAAACGGGGGATACGGTCCAGATGTCCTGCAGATAGTAGCTTTTAACGCTCAGGTCCACGCTGCCGCTCTGGGGGAGGCAATCACCGAACACACAAACCTGCGCCTCCAGCGACTGGCCGCCGCCGCTTATTAGCACCAGCTGCTCTTCCGAGTGTGTATCCCGATCCTCACCCCACAACTGCAGGGTGCCGGCAATGAACTGATGTTTGTCTATGCCATGCATCAATTGCAGTTGGGCCTGGTCAAAGTCGCGCCGCGCATCGGTGGACCCATTGCTCAAGACCTGAAACCGGTTTCCCCGGTCGCTCGTCTGGTCCAACAGTGTAACCTGCCGGAATCGGTCAAGATCCGACGAGACGCGGGTCGCAACGGCCAGGAAATCGCTGCGGGCCCCGAGATTTCGGTGGTAGCCGACTTCGAATCGTTTGACGTCGATATCACGCTTGTCATCTGGCCGCGTCGGACTGTCCACCTCATAGCGAGGATACTCCAGACCTTCACGCTGAAGATCTGACTTAGAGGCCGAAAACAGGAACCCGTCGCGGTCTGTGGGTGCCCATTTGACGATCCCGGCGTAACTGTGATCGTTCTCCGAGTTGGTGTCGCGCCAACCGTCGGTGTCGCGATAAAAAATGCCACCCTGATAGGCAAGATTGAAGCGGGATGAGGCACCAAACACACTCGCTTCATAGGCCCTGGTTTCGTTATTTCCCAGGGCGACGGAGGCAGTGCCCTGCGTGTCGGGTTGCTCAAACAACAGGGTGTAGTTGTTGAATGAATTGAATGTGTTCAGGTTCGCAGGTTGCAGCAGGCGCGCCAGCAACTGCTCGGAGTTGAACACGTTGGCCTGCTCGCCCAGGTCCCGCAGCGCGCCGGCATAGAACAAATGCGCCGAGGCGTTGGTGTAGTTCTGCCGGACCGCATCCAGCGCACGGTTACGGGCCCACGCTCTCAGCCCGAGGGCGTCGTATGAAATGGCAAGATCGACATTACGCGCGGCCAGATCCTGATCCAACAAATAGCGTGAGCGATACACGGCACGGTTGTCGTTGAGGACCACCGCCTGGTTAAGGGCGATCAGCGCCTCGCCCGGGCGATTCAGATTCTCAAGAATAATCGATTGATAGAACAACGGTGTGGGATCCCGGTCATCCAGCGTATGGGCCCTCTCCAGCATAATCAGCGCCTCTTCGTGGCGGCCAAGCTGGTGCAGCATCTTGCCCCAGTAACTCAGATAGAGGGACCTCTGGGGTTCCAACACCGCCGCAGTGCCAATGGAGGCCAAGGCCCTATCGGTTTCACCCTGGCGCATCTGGCCCAGCGCACGCCCCATGTAGGCATCGGCCAGGCCACTGTCGAGTTCGATGGCGCGTTCGAATGCCGCCAGTGCAGCGCCGGTCTGGCGTGCGGCCAGCCGGATAAAGCCCTCCAGATTCCATACTGCGGCGTTCTCCGGCGCCAGCGCGCGGGCCGAGGCCAGGGACGCACGGGCGAGTTCTATGCGGTCGCTCCCAAACTCCAGTTCCGCCAGCAACAGCAGCGCGGCAACGTTGTCTGGTTCCCGTATCAGCGCTTCCCGAACCGTTGCCTCCGCTTTTTCCAGATCGAAATTCGCCCGTGCCGCATAGGCCGCAATAAGCCATGCCGACGCGGATTCCGGCGTCAGTTCGGTGGCGCGATTTGCGGCCCCCGCGGCCTCATCCGGCCGATTCGCCATGAGGGCCGCAATCGCCAGGGCACCGGCAACATCAGGGGCATCGGGTTGTTGTTCTGCTTGCCGTCTGAGGTCCGCATAGGCGGTGCCGACCTGCCCTGACGCCAGTTCCGACAGCGCCCGTCGCGTGGCGGGGTCGGTGGTGATGACGAGACGTTCAATGGGGGGCAGCGTCAAGGTCCACTGCACTGCGTCGTCGGGTGTCATCAATACTCGTGTCACTGGCGCCTGCTCCGGACTCGAAACAATCATCTCACCGGAGGACGCCACCGCTTCACCGAGCGGATTGCCCGCACGGACGGCACCCTCAAGAACGGTGATCTCCACTACGCCCGATGCGTCCAGAGAGATGTTGAGTTCGGTGCCATCGAGTGTGGCTCGGGTCAGGCCGGCTTCGATCTCGATGGCGGTCCCGGGGTTCTTGTTCCGCAACCACGCCTCACCATCCAACAGACGGTAGAGGGAGCGGGCACCCTTGATGCCGGTGGGCACCAATCCACGAACGCGCCGCCAGCCGGCGGCGGCAGCGACCCGGGTGAATGCGAATCGGGTATTACGATTCAGTCGCAACTGGGTTTCGTCTGCCAACAACACGCCGACACGGCCGTCCGCGCCGGTGCGTATGGTGTCCCCGCGATCCAACGTGTCACCAGCCCGTGCGCGGCGCCAGGACTTGCTGACCGGACTGTAAATCTCGACCTCACCATCGGCAACAACGACAGTGCCTGCGGTTTCTGCCCGCACGTAGCCACACGCCATCACCAGGCACAGGATCATGATTGGTCTGCACAAGCTGCGGTCGCGTGCCCGGTAGTTCAATGTCCGCACGCCCCCCCACACGGGCACGAGGCTTGTCCTTCCCGACGCGCATACATATTGCGGATTGACTCGGCGCGCCAACCCCTACCCATCGGCAACACTCCCTTTGTCGGGCAGATGCCCGCATTTCTTACGCATCGATAGAGAATAGTCCAAGATCATACAATCTGGGGCTAAGGCAGCGGGCGGGGAGTTGACGGTCGAAAATACCGACCGGATAAAGCTCTTACGGGATGAGTACGGTCGATCCTCGAGTTTGACGAGACTCCAGCGCCCGATGCGCGTCGGCTGCGTCGCTCAGCCCAAACCGTTGCCCGATGTCCACCCGCAAAATGCCCTGACGCAAAGCCCGGAACAGTCGGTCGGTAATGGCTCGAACCTGCTGCGGGGTCGAGGTGTAGTGACCGAAGTTGGGCCTGGAGACAGTGGCTGACTTGGCGGCGAACGCGGCGATATCGATGGGTTCGATGGGACCCGATGCCTGCCCATAGCTCACCAGGTGGCCGCGCTCGGCCAAGGCGTCATAGGAGTGAACGAACGTGTCCCGGCCTACCGCGTCGTACACAACGTCGACGCCCCGGCCGTCGGTGATCTCAGCCACACGCTGGACGAAATTCTCCTCGCGGTAAACGATGGGATGGCTGCAGCCATTGTCCCGCGCCACTCGAACCTTGTCCTGGGAACCCACGGTCCCAATGACCTCGGCGCCAATCGCTCGAGCCCATTGGCACAAGAACTGTCCCACACCCCCAGCCGCGGCGTGGACCAGCACCACATCGCCGTCCCGCACTCGATGTACGCGATGGAGCAGAAACTCCGCCGTCATCCCCTTGAGCATGATCGCCGCGGCCTGTTCAGAGCTGATCTCATCGGGCACCACCACCAGCAGCGCCGCCGGCATGGTGCGACACTCGACATAGGCGCCGACGGGCGCGCAGGCATAAGCCACCCGGTCCCCCCGCAGGATGCCATCGACCCCCTCGCCCACGTCGGTCACCACACCGCAGGCTTCCATACCCAGTGGGCAGGGTGGCTCCGCCAGGCGGAAATATCCGGTCCGGCAATAGACATCGATGTAGTTGAGCCCGATAGCCCGGTGTTCGATCCGAACCTCGCCGGGACCCGGGGGCGGAGCCGAGACCGGTCCCCATTTCAGGTTTTCCGGGCCGCCGAATGCCTGTAGCACCACCCCGCCGCAAACCCGATCGCCCGAAGACTTGGCGGGCACCGGAGAAGCCGATCCGTCCCGGGAACGGGTCGACCCACTCGTCAAACGCGCCGTCAGGGCGTCGAACGCCGCCTCGTATATGGACTCCGCCACCAACAGGGCCAGTTGATTCTCCTGCCCGGGTGGCGTACGAAAGCTGGAACGCCATTCCCAAAAAGTGGCATCTGCGTCGGTCACCGGTTTCAGGGTGACCGTGGCCACATAGTCATACAGCGGGATGGGCGCATCGAGGATGCAATAGGTGTAGCTGTGGTCGGAATCCGACAGACGTAACAACTGCTCCCGCAGCTCCGCGCCATCGGCCAGGCTGAATCGGCGCACACAACCCACCTCGTCCGATCGCAAGCCGTCCTCGATCCGGCTTTCCCGCACCGCCGGATGCCACTCGTGGTGGCTGTTGAAATCCCGCAACACCGACCAGACCCGATCTATGGGTGCGGGGACGACAGTGCTGCGAACCACTTCCACCATGGTGCTTCGGCCGGATCGCTAGCGGCGGGTCATCAAGCTGTTCAGGGCCGCGAACCCGCTTTGAAACACGCCCTGTCCGATCTGTTCGGCCAGTTCCTGTTCCCGGCCGAGCGCGCACTCGAACTCGGCGGACCATTCCGCAAAAGTCCGGTCACCGTCGGTGATGGGTGTGAGTTTGAGCGTCGCGACATAGTCCTCCACCCCCATGGGTGACTCCAGAATGGCGTAGACGCAGAGAAAATCGAAATCCGACAGAGCCAGCAGCCGCTCGCGAATGCTGCCGCCGTCGCGCAGGGTAAAGCTGCGCACGCAGCCCACCCGATCCGGCGGATCGCCCCCTTCGATGCGACTGTCGGCAATCAAGGGATGCCAGCTGGGCAGGCCGTTGAAATCCCGAACCTGGGCCCAAACCCGATCGGCTGGGGCGTCGATCACACTTGAGGTGTAGACCTTCACCACGCCCGTCAAGCGCCCGACCCGTCCTTAGGCCGATCGTGTTCGCCGTCGGTTTCGGCCTCGGTGAACGGTTCAACATAACGACTGATGTCAGACGGAGTCAGGCCCACCTCCTTGAGCAGGGAATCCACCAACGGCGCCTGGGCCCGATAGCGCAGTGCGCTGTTCACCAGATTGTCGGCAAAACTCCCTCCCCCCTGTGGACCGCCCTGAACGCCGCCTCCCCCGCCGAGTCCGTCCACCTGCAGAATCTTGATGCCCTCGATCTTCTCCATGGGTTTGACGCTTTCCCGAATAATGCCTTCCAACTTGTCGATCAGCCGCAGTCGGGCGTTCGAGGCCCGTGCCTCCGGGGTCAAGACATTGTGCGCCTCGTTCATCTGCCGGGCGCCTTCGGCATCGATCTCATGGCGCAAGCGAGCGGCGAGCGCGTTGATTTTCTCCGCCTCCGCGTCGCCTTCGGCCTCGGCGCGGCGCGCATCGGCCCGGTCAAGGGCAGCGGCCTTGTGCGCCTCCGCGGCACGCCGTACCCGGATGCCATCCCGCTCGGCCTCCTGTTCCGCGGCAATCACTTCGATGCGTTTCTTACGCTCCGCCGCCTCCACCTCGCGCACCGAGAAAACACTTTCCTCAGCCGCCACAGCCTTGGCCCGCGCCAGTTCCGCCGCGGCCTGTGCCTCGGATTGCTCGCGGGATTTTTCGGCAATGGCGATGGCCCGCCCTTGCTCCTCCAACTCCAGGGCCTTGCGACGTTCCACCTCCAGCCGCTGCAGTTCCCGTTCGCGACCGATCCGAGCCTCGTCCACGGCGCGCTCGCTGGCGATTTTGCTGCGATCCAGCTCCTGCTGGGTCTCGATTCTGGCCTGTTCCGACTCGCGCTCCTTCATCGTCCGTTCGCGAGCCAGTTCGGCCCGTTGGGTGGCGCGCCGGATTTCCACTTCCCGCTCTTGTTCCAGGCGTGCGAACTCGCTATCCCGATCGATTTCCAATGCCTGTTTTTCGGCCTCCAGGTTCTTGTTCCGAATCTGGATCATGGTGTCCTGTTCTATGTCGTTGCGACTTTTCTTTCGCTGCTCGATTTCCTCGGTGAGACGCGTCAAACCCTCCGCGTCAAAAGCGTTGGAGGGGTTGAAGTACTGCATGTCGGTCTGGTCCAGACCGGTGAGCGAAACCGCTTCCAGTTCCAGACCGTTGTTGGTGAGATCCTGCGCCACCGCCTCCCGCACGCGTCGCACATAGGCGCCACGTTGTTCATGCATCTCTTCCATGGTCATCTCGGCGGCCACCGAACGCAGCGCATCGACAAACTTGCCCTCCAGCAGCTCGCGCAGGGAGTCGGGTTTGGTGGTGCGACTGCCCAGGGTCTGGGCGGCCGCGGCAATGGTCTCGGTGCCGGCCTGTACGCGGACGTAGAACTCGGCCACCACATCCACCCGCATCCGATTCTTGGTGATCAAAGCCGATTCCCGACCCCGGCTCACCTCCAGACGCAGGGTGTTCATATTTACCGGTGTGGTGTCGTGAACGATGGGCAGCACAAAAGCGCCCCCGTTCAGCACCACCTTCTCACCGCCCAACCCGGTGCGCACGAACGCCATGTCCTTGGAGGAGCGCCGATACAGCCAGTTCATGAGATAGACCGCGATCGCCACCAGAATGGCGAGGATGACCAATGTGCCGACAATGGCGCCGAATGTTGCTCCGGACATGTGCATATCCTCCGCCGCGGATTCCGGCCCGGGGGCCCGGGCTAGCCGCGTGTAATGTTTTTGAAGGTTCGGGTCTGTTCTGTGAGAGCCCGTTCCGTCGGCAGCCGCTCCATGCTCGAAGCGCCATAGAAACCGTTGCATTCGGGACACTGGGCGAGTACGTACTCGGCATCGCCGGGCGTAGCGAT
This sequence comes from uncultured Gammaproteobacteria bacterium, assembly GCA_963783675.1. GTDB lineage: Bacteria > Pseudomonadota > Gammaproteobacteria > Competibacterales > JAHEDQ01 > JAHEDQ01. The sequence goes on along the minus strand of CAWAOU010000010.1, from coordinate 109,299 downwards.
GGGTCCCCCGTGGCACAGTACGATCACGTCCTGGCGCACGCTGCGGGCCGCCGCAGCCCAGGCGCGGATCTGGGGTACACAGCCCTCAAGCGTCAAAGCGGTTTCGGCCCCGATGCTGCCCCCCGTGGTCAACCCCATATGGCAGACGATGATGTCGGCCCCGGCACCGGCCATGGCACGGGCGTCCGCTTCGGAAAACACATAAGGCGTGGTCAGCATGTCATGGGCATGGGCGGCGGCGATCATATCCACCTCGAGACCGTAGCCCATACCGGTTTCCTCCAGATTGGCGCGGAAGGTTCCATCGATCAGGCCCACGGTGGGAAAGTTCTGCACGCCGGAAAAGCCCAGCGCCTTGAGTTGGTCCAGAAAATGATCGGTGAGCATAAACGGATCGGTGCCATTGACCCCGGCGAGCACCGGCGTTTTCTCTACCACGGGCAAAACCTCCCGCGCCATTTCCACCACGATGTCGTTGGCGTTTCCATAGGCCATCAAACCGGCCAGGGAGCCGCGGCCCGCCATGCGATAACGGCCGGAATTGTAGATCACGATCAGATCGATCCCGCCGGCTTCCTCGCACTTGGCTGACAACCCGGTACCGGCGCCGCCGCCGATGATCGGCTCGCCCCGTTGAATCATGGCATTGAACTTGTCGAGCAGCGCGCTGCGCTCAAATCGTGGCATTGGACCATCCTTTCTGATCTGACCCGGAAAAAACGCCTAGAAACTGCTGCACCAGCGCATCGGCGAAAGCGGGATCGTTGATGTTGCAGGGAAGACGGATGAGTTGGCGCGAGTCGCTCTGATGAACGGTGTCCTCGAGCGAACGGAACAGTGCGGCATCCGCCTCTGGATCATGGAACGGTTGCCCAGGCGCATCCAACAGCGACACGCCCCCCTCGGGCAGGAGAAATCGCACCGGTCCGGGCATTCGATTCAGGCGCTCGCCGATCCAACGGCCGATGCGGGTGTTCTCCTCGACGGTGGTCCGCATCAGGGTCACCTGCGGGTTGTGTATATAGAGATTCCGATCCTGGAAACGCTCCGGAACGGTTTCCCGGGCGCCCCAATTCACCATATCCAAGGCTCCGCAGGCCCCTACATAAGGGATGCCGGTTCGGATCACCGCCCCCAGGCGGTCTTCACCCGCGCTGAATACGCCCCCCACCAGGTGATCGCATACCTCGGTGGTGGTGGCGTCGACGACCCCCGCCAGGAGCCCGGAATCCACCAGTTTTTCCATGGACTGCCCGCCGGTGCCGGTGGCGTGAAATACCAGGCAGTCGAACTGCTGCTCCAGGGCGCGACTCACTGCCTGCACACAGGGGGTGGTCACGCCGAACATGGTCAGACCGATGGCCGGGCGTGTGCCGCTGATTTCGCTGAGGGCGTTGGAAATCATGCCGGCCAGGGCGTGGGCCGCGTTGGACAAAACCCGCTGGGAAATGCGATTGATCCCGGACACGTCGGTCACCGAATACATCATGCAGATGTCCGACGGGCCGACGTAGTCCTTGACGTTGCCGGAGGCCACCGTGGATACCATGACCTTTGGAACGCCCACCGGCAGCGCACGCATGGCCGGCGTGGCCAACGCGGTACCGCCGGAACCGCCGGCCGATAGGATGCCGGCAAGGTCACGGCGTCCGGCCACGAAGCGTTCGAACGCCGCCGCCATGGCGGTGACCGCGCTGCCCCGATCACCGGTGAACACAGCGGACACGCCCTTCGGGTGGCAACGGGCCACCTCGCCCGGACCCACATCGGCCGGCGAAGGCTGACGGGAAGTGCTCAGATCGACTGTCACAACGCGCAGACCGCGGCGCTCCAGACAGGTCCGTAGAAACCCCAGTTCCCGTCCTTTGGTATCAAACGTGCCCACCACGTAAGCGGCCTGACCGACCCTACTGGACACCGGCGTGGACGGCATGGGCGTGTATCCGGATGAGGGTTCCGTGGTGGTCGAATCCTGAATCGCGTGCTGCTCATCGCGCCCTGACCCATGCCGGAGGCTCGGCATGCTGTGGGACCATCGGGTCGGCGCCCGGCTGGTGCTGAACCCGCCCAGGCCCGCGCTGTGCGCGGAATCCTGCCGGGCCCGCCGGACCAGAAACACCTGCCCAGGCGCCGCCGGCGCGTCGGCGCTGTCGACTTCCACCGCGCCCATCTCGTCATCCTGCGCCTGGACTCCCAGCAGTTTCTGCTGCAGCGGGACGTTTCGGGCCAACTCCACGGCCGGGAGTTCATGGACGATGCGCCCGTTGACCATGACCGCGACCCGGTTCGCCGCCGATGTGGCCACACCCAGGTTCTGTTCGATCAGCAGTACGGAGATGTCGTCGTCGGCAGCCAGTGTGCGCAACATTTCCGATACCTGCTGCACAATGACCGGCGCCAGACCCTCGGTGGGTTCATCCATGACCAGTAGACGCGGGTTGCCCAGCAGGGCCCGGCTAATGGCCAGCATCTGCTGCTCGCCGCCGGAAAGCTGACCGCCACCGTTGCGGCGCCGCTCCGCCAGTCTGGGAAAGGTCTGATAAATGCGTTCGATGGTCCAGGCACCCTCCGCGCCCCGTAACGCCACCTTCAGGTGCTCGTCAACGGTCAGAGAGGGCCATACCCGCCGACCCTGGGGCACATAGCCTACCCCCCGGCGCACGATGCGGTTGGGATCGAGCCCGAGTATGTCCTCACCCGCCAATTGGATGCTGCCGCTCCGGGCCGGGATTAGGCCCATGACGGTGTTGCACAGCGTCGTTTTGCCCATGCCGTTGCGGCCCACCACCGACACCACCCCCTGCTGAAGCGTCAGATTGACCCCCTGCAGCGCATGAGCGCGGCCGTAGTACACCTGCAGATCCCGCACCTCGAGTATCGGCGAGGGAGAGGCCGCATCAGCCATGCTGTTCTCCCAGATAGATCCTCTGCACATCCGGATCCGACTGAATCTCCTCCGGTGTACCCTCCTTCAGAAGCGCGCCGTTGTTCATCACGGTGACGTAATCGGCCAGGCGCAGCGCCACATCCAGATCGTGTTCGATGATGATGTAGCCGATGTGCTTCGGCAGCGCCTCGACTATGGCCACCAGTTCACGGCGCTCGGCCGGGGACAGCCCCGCGGCAGGCTCGTCGAACAGAATGAACCGGGGCGCACCGGCCAGGGCCATGCCGATTTCCAGCTGACGCTGCTGTCCATGGGCCAGTTCCGACACCGGCTGGTCGGCCAGATGATCCAGGTGCACCAGGTGCACCAATTCCCGGGCGCTTTCCTGCGCCGCATCCTCAGGCCCGGGCCGCAGCAGACTGAGACGCCGACGGCTTACGCCCCGCGCGGCCAGGTAAAGATTGTCCAGTACCGAAAGACTCGGAAACAGCAGGGAATTCTGGTAGGTCCGCCGCAGACCTCGACGGATACGCTCATGGGGCGCAAAGCGGGTGATCTCCTCGCCGTAAAACAGTATCCGGCCGGACGTTGGGGGAAAATCCCCGGTGATGCAGTTGAACAAAGTGGTTTTGCCGGCGCCGTTGGCGCCCAGGACAGCGCGCCGCTCACCGGCCCGGATCCGCAGGTCGATGGCGTCCAACGCCACCAGCGCACCGAAATGCCGGCTCACGCCCTCCAATATGAGGGCGTGAGCCGCATTCGCGTGGGCGATTCTGTGAGCCGATTCGCTCACGTCATGCCCGGATGTCGATCATTTGCACTCCGGGTTGTCCCGCCCGACCGGACCCAGCGCCAGAAAGGCCTCCGGGTCCATGCCCATGGTCTGGGGCACCTGAGGGGTGACTTTCACCACCTTGTTGTACAAGCTGCCGTCATCGGCTTCGGCCACCTCGGTGAGAAAGATGTCCGCCACGGCTTGACGGTTGGCATCCAGGGTCACCATCCCGGTGGGGGTTTCCAGTTCCAGGCTGGACAAGGCTGCACGATACTTGGCCTGGCCATCGGACAGATCGCAGTCCACCGCCTCCAGCGCCGTCAACGCCGCCAGGGTATTGACGTAATAGCCATGGGCGAACAACGACGGTGAGGGCAGACCGTCCGGATAGGATTCCTGATAAGTCGTCACGAATGCCTGCCATCTCGGATCGTCCCAGGCGTCGGCGATGGGCCCGGCGCTGGGTGTGCCGACCACATAGCTTTTGCGACGGCCCTTGGAGCCCATCACCGACTGATCCACCGTGATGGAGCCACCGATCAGCGGCTTGTCGCCACCGGCCTGCTCGTACTGGGTGAGGAAGTTGACCGCATCGGCGCCACCCAGGGCCACATAGATGGCGTCGATGTCATCCGGTATGGACGCAACAATGGTGGAATAGTCTTTGTTGCCGATGGGTACCCAGAACTTGTCTGTAACCTTGCCACCCTTCTCGCAGAACTCGAGCATAAAACCCATGACCTGGGTGTAGGGGAAGGAGTAGTCCTCTGCGATGGCGACGACGGTCTTATAGCCCTTTTCGTCATAGGCATAGGTGCCGAGGCCGGCCTGCCATTGGGCACCGTCGGTGGTCCAGCGGAAAAAGTTGTCCGCCGGATCGCGCAGGGTGGTGTCCTGGGCCGCCGAGGTGCCGTTGAGAAACGTGACCTGGGGTTGGGTCTTGGCGTAATCCTTGACCGCAAGCCCCTCTGAACCGGACAGGGGTCCGATCAAAATCTCGACCTTGTCCTGCTCCACCAGCTTGCGTGCCGCACGGATGGCGCTGTCCGGCGAGGCGTCGGATGAGCCGGTAATCAGTTCGATTTCCTGGCCGCAGGCCTTGTTGTCCCGCTCGGCGAGGGCCATTTTCACGCCGCGCATGCCGTCCTCGCCGAGCACCGTGAAGGCCCCCTCCAGAGTGGCGAGGGCCCCCATCTTGACCCCGTCCGCCGCCCCGGCGCTGGCCGATACTGCCAGCACCGCGGCGGCAAGCAGGCTGCGCTTAAAGCCCGGTACAGTTCTCTTTTCGATACTCACTACTCGATCCTCCTTATCCAACAGCGTCCCGCAATGCTTTGGTGTGCGGTGACGTCCGCGGACACTGGTTGATGAAACTACGTCCCTGCCGAGCCCTCCCTGCGCGGCACGAGCCGCGGCTTGAGTTTTTCCCATAAACCCAGCAGGCCATCGGGTGAGAACAACACCATGGCCAGAAACGCAATGCCGATGACCGTGTTGAACCGGTCGCGGTCTATGAGATCGATGGCGAAATTCTCCAGCAGCACAAACACCAGTGCGCCGAGAAACGGGCCGATGGGCCGACCCAGGCCTCCGACCACCGCAATAATCAGAATATCGATGACCGGACCGGTGGAGATGGACCCGGGTGAGATCCGCCCGTTGAACCAGACCGAGAGCACCCCGCCCAGGGCCGCCACAAATCCGGCAATGGTGTAAGCCAGCACCCGGTGGGTGTTGACACTGAATCCGAGGGTGGACATGCGCCGTGGATTGTCGCGGATCGCCTGCATGGCAATGCCGAAGTTGGAGCGTCCCAGGTACAGCACCAGGCTGTAGCACAGCACCGCCACCGTCAGACAGAGGTAGTAGAACGGCATGGCGTCACGCCAGTTGACCCCGAACAGGAGCGGCGGCTCCAGGCCGGCAAAGCCGGTAAACCCGTTGAACACCGTGTAGTTCTGGCGGGTGAAGTAGAAGAAGGCCACGGCAATGGCGAGGGTGATCATGATCGTATAGATCCCCTCGGTCCGCACCGAAATCAAACCGATCAGCGTGGCCATCAGGGTGGCGATGACAATGGCTATCGGAATCGCCGCCCACCAGGGCCATCCCAGGCCGAGCCCGGCGCTGTTGACCCCATGGATGGCGAGCATGTACCCGGCACAACCGGCAATGGTCAACTGTGCCAGCGAAACCACCCCGCCGTAGCCGGCGAGGAACATCAGCGACAGGGAAATGATCCCGAGGATCAGACTGTAGGCGCCAACCTGAACCGTCCAGAACCCGCTGGCGATCCAGGGATAAGCCAGCAACAGGATCAAGAGCACGGCGTAACCCGGGTAAACGCCGATTCCCGTGGCCTTGCCCTGCGCGCCTTCCTGGGCCGGATTCATGCGCGCTTACCCATGATGCCCTGGGGCCGAACCGCCAATACCAGCACCATGATCAGAAAGGTGTACACCACTCCGTAGGTGGGTGAGTAGGCCAGGCCGAACTGCTCCGCCAAGCCAATCAGCAGGGCGCCGATGGCGGCCCCGGCCACGCTGCCCATACCGCCCACGATCACCACCACCAGGGAGGCCAGAAGGTAGCGCACGTCCTCGCCCGGTGCGATGGACAAGGCGGTGCCGCCCACCACACCGGCAAAACCGGCCAGCCCGGCGCCGATGGCAAAGGTGATGGCGAACACCAGGTGCACGTTGATGCCGGTGGCGGAAAGCATTTCCCGGTCGTCGACGCCGGCGCGGATCATCATCCCGATCCGGGTCCGGTTCAAAAACAACCACAGCGCAATTCCGATCACCACGGCGGTGCCCAACAGGGCCAGCCGATAGGTCGGATAGGCGCGCACCAACGGCATCGGGGTGGCCCCATACAGCCACTCCGGCGGTTCGAACTGATACGTGGTACCGCCCCAGATCGCCAGCATGAGATCGGCCAGTACGATGGAAATGCCGATGGTCACCAGGGTCTGACGCAGATCCTGGCCCTCCATGTGGCGAAACACCAGAACCTGCAACAGCAAGCCAGCGGCCGCCATGGACACAAAACCCGCGGCCACCCCCAGAAACCAGGAACCGCTGAAATCCGCCACGTCGTAACCGATGTAGGCACCCAGCAGATAGAGCGAACCGTGGGCCAGATTGACATTGCGCATCAACCCGAACACCAGGGTAAAGCCGCTGGCCACCAGAAAGTACAGTGCCGCAAGGGTGAGACCGTTGAGCAGTGTCAGCAGAAACAGCTTCACCGGATCAGAGGCTCGCTAGGGAAGGTCTGAACAATTGCTGCGATCGCGCCGGGGTCTTTGCGCGCTCTGGTATTAAGACGCACCGAGCGAAGTTGGCCCAAGGCGAATAAGTGAATTGCCAATGAGCGAGGTGCAACACGGCACGAACGGCGAAACGCGACCCGTATCAATTGATCAGACCTTCCCTAAACCGCCAGCCGCGCCCGCTGCGGGGTCACGTCCGGTTGTTTGTAGAACTCACCGTCCTTCATGATCGCCAGAAGACGCGACTTGTCCTGCAAAATGGCGATGTCCGCCAGCGGGTCCCCGTCCACCAGCAGCAAATCGGCCAGGTACCCTTCCTTGAGCAGCCCCAGTTCCTTGGGTCTGCCGAATATCTCTCCCCCCATACGCGTGGCCGACACCACGGCTTCCATGGGGGTCATCCCGACCATGTTGACGAAGTACTCAAGATCCCGCGCATTGGTGCCGTGGGGCGTCCAGGCGAAGCCATAGTCGCCGCCGGGCAGTACCCGAATGCCACGTTTATGCATTTTGCGCATAGTCTCAACCGCCACCTCGAGCTCCCGCTGATACATGATGGCCAGTGGTGAGTCCGGCTTGATTCCCCAGGGCTCGGCGTGGCGCGAGGTCTGAATCAGCCAGGCCAGACCGGGCGCCACGAAGTGCTTGTCCTTGTTGGCCTCCAACAGATCCAGGGCCTCCTCGTCGGCGAAACTGGCGTGGTAGATGATCTCCACCCCGTGGCGCACGCACATTTTCACCGACTCGGCGGAGCGGGCGTGAGCACAGACCCGCTTGCCGCGGCGGCGCGCCTCGGAAACGGCCATTGCTGTCTCCTCGTCGGTCATGGGCGTTTCCTCGGCCCCCACACCGGCGATTTCCTCGCCGGAGAGGTTCAATTTCAGCAGATCGACCCCGTACTTGATGAAGGTTCGCACCACACGGCGCATCTCCTCCGGACCGCTCACCACCACACCGAAGCTGAGTTCGGGTACGTCGATGTGGGGTGGCGATGTGTCCCCCAGGCCACCCAGGGTCGCGATCTCCTGGCCGTTCGCCAGATAGCGCGGTCCCGGAATCTGTCCGGAATCGATCGCATTCCGGATCACCACGTCCAGCCGGGGTTTGGCCGCGGCGGCGCCCACACACATGGTGAACCCGCTGTCCAGCAGGGTCTTGGCCACCTGGGCGCAGAACAGGGTGTGTTCCTCGGGCGGCATGCGTTGTATCGCGTCCAGACTGGGTTGGTCGTTCCAACTGAAATGGGTGTGTGCATCGCATAAACCGGGCATCAGGGTGGCGCCGGCGCCGTCGATGACAGTATGGCCATTGGTGGGCGTGGCCCGATAACCCCGGGTGATGTGTTGGATGCGGTTGCCCTGGACGGTGACCTCTCCGCTGTAGGGGTACTCTCCGCTGCCATCCAGGATTCGGACGTTGGTAAAAACAATACTGGCCATCTCAGTGGACTCCCGACGGCACCTGGCCGCCTGCGAAAATCAGCGCCGATTACCGGCCAGAAACGCCTTCAGCGCGTCGTTGACTTCAACCGGACGCTCGATGGTGGTCCAGTGGCCGCAACCGGCCAGCACCAGCGCCCGCCCCTGCTCCAATTGTTCTGCCAACTGCCGGGACACCGAAGGCGGACCCACCACATCCTCTTCTCCGGTGACGCTCAGTACCGGACAGCTGATCAGACGAGGATCCGCCGCAGTGGCCTCGGCCAGCGCCTCGCAGCTTCGGGCATAGCCTTCCGGGCACTGACGCATGATGCTTTCCCGCACGAAGGCCAGCGCAACCGCGTTGTTCCGTTTGGTATCGGTGGCGGTCGCCGCCTGCACAATCGCATCGGCGATGCCGACCATGCCTTCCGATCGGGCCAGCTTGGCCCGATCCCGCAATCCCTGGCGCGCGGCCTGGGGCGGCTCCAGCAACGTGCCACACAAAAACAGTCCCTGGACCAGGCCCGGATGCTGGGCGGCAATATGCTGACACACGATGGTGCCCATGGAATGCCCCATGAAGTGTGCCCGGGTAACACCCAGCACCTTGATCGCCCGAACGACACGATCAGCGAAAGCCTGAATGCTGGGCGCTTCACTGTTGGCGGAACGCCCGGAACAGGGCAGATCCGGGCGAATGCTGCGATAGCGGTCCCGGGTGACGGCCATTTGCGGGTTAAAGGTATTGGAGGTGCCGCCGAGCCCGTGGATCATCACCACCGCGCCCCCGTCGCCCTCCACCTCCACCGCCATCTGCTCGATCACATGGCTGCTCACCGGGGCGCGCCCATGGACTCGACCCGGTTCTCGATGGTGCCGATACCCGCAATGTCCATGCGCACCACGTCGCCGGCCTGCAGAAAACGGGGCGGATCGAACCCGATCCCAACACCCGCCGGGGTGCCGGTGGCGATGATGTCGCCGGCCACCAGGGTGATGCCGTTGGAGGCGGTGGCGACCATGGTGGGTATGTCAAAGATCAGGTCGCGGGTATTGGCCATTTGACGCAATTCGCCGTTGACATGGGTGGACACGTCCACCGCGGTGGCGTCCAACTCATCGGCCGTCACGATCCATGGCCCCATGGGACAAAACGTATCCTGGGATTTTCCCAGCAGCCACTGCTTGTGCCGCCCCTGAATATCCCGGGCCGTCACATCGTTGATGATGGTGTAGCCCCAGACGTGGTCAAAGGCCCGATCAGCGGGTATGTTCCGCCCCCCAGGACCTATCACCAGCGCCAGCTCTACTTCGTAATCCACCGCTTCGCTGACCGTCGGATCGATCCTGATGCAATCCACCGGTCCCACCACCGATTCCGGGACCTTGGAAAAGAAAATCGGGTAATCGGGAATCTCGCCGCTGGCAGCGCTGGAATCGAACCCGCTGCGGGAAAATTCACGGGCGTGATCGTAGTAGTTCTTGCCGACGCAGAGCACGTTCCGGATCGGCCTGGGAATGGGGGCACGCAGTTGAACCCGATCCAACGTCAAGGCCGAACCAACCGGCTCCAGGTCGATCTGGTTCGCGCCGGCGCGAACCAGACCCAGCATAGTCGGCCTCTGATCCACGCCGCGCAGGCCCACCGGCGTAATGGTGCCGTCGGCAACATCGACCAGACCGACCTGCTCCACGTCTTGGTGGACAAAGGTCGCCAGCTTCACAAGACTGTCCTCTGGGTGGACCAATGCTGCACCAATGGCAGATTGGTCCTTTGTTTATTGTATCCAGTCTGGCACCGGATTGCGGTTTGTCAAATCTCCCGCCGGACCTTGCGGGGAAGCTGCCGGGCGGACTTGCCTTATCCCGGGATTGGTCCATATTGGTGCAGTACGCGTTGATTCGGAGGCCGTCTTTGGCACAGGCGAAATCTGCCGATGAACTGTTCGACACGCTGGTACGCCGTATCAAGAGCGGCGATTGGGCGGCGGGCGCGCGCATGCCGACCGAACGCGAACTGGCGAGCCATTATGAGGCGGCGCGCAATACGGTGCGCCGAGCCCTGCGGCGACTCGAGGAACAAGGGCTGATCGACCGCAGCGTGGGACGCGGCACCTTTGTGCTGGGGGGGCGCGAATCCACCGGCATGGCGTTTCGGCGTCGTATCGCCTCGGCCAGTCCCGCCGACATCATGGAGGTGCGCCTGATCATCGAGCCCCAGGTCGCCGCCCTGGCGGCCCACCGCGCCTCCGACGCCGACCTGACCCGCATCGAAGCCGCGCTCCGGGAAAGCCTTGTGGCCAAGGGATTGGCGGAGTTCGAGCACTGGGACGGCGACCTGCACCTGGCGATCATCTGTGCCGCCAGAAACGAACTCCTCATCGACCAATGCCGTGCCATCAACAGCGTCCGCAATCAACCCGCCTGGAACAAACTCAAACAGCGCACTCTGACGCCCGATCGGCGAAACCAATACGATAAACAACATACGCGTCTGGTCTCGGCCCTGAGAGAACGGGATGCCGCAGCGGCCCAGGGCATCATGCGCGAGCATCTGCTGATGATTTCCGAGCAGATGTCACAGGCGCTTCAGGCGTGAACGTGACCCTGTGCATTTGATCACCCGGAACGGCCACGGCCGGAATCGGGTTCCTGGTCTATGCTTCTTCGGTGGGTGCAGACCAAGTAGCACACGCAAGATACAGCATCGTGAGCGGGCACGCGCAGGCCCTTCAGGAAGTCCCCTCCATGGTCCAGTCAATAGCCGACAACCCCAGGCAACCGGTGAGGGCCCGTAGTCTCGGCATCCCCTTCGACGGGTATACCGGACCGGACAACGCCATCACCGATGTGCCCGGCGTTGAAGTGGGATTCCGAACCCTGGTCGAGGGTTCCGGGCCATTGGCCATCGGTTCCGGACCGGTGCGCACCGGCGTTACGGTGATACACCCCAGGGGCAGGATGCGGCCGTTCGAGCCGGTGCCCGCCGGCAGGTTCGCGCTCAACGGCAACGGCGAGATGACAGGGCTGCTGTGGGTGGACGAGGCGGGCGAACTGATGGGCCCCATCGCCATCACCAACACCCATAGCGTCGGTATGGCGCACCATGGTCTGATTCGCTGGCTCACGGCTCATTCTGACTTCGATCCCGACCGGAATCTGTGGATGCTGCCAGTGGTGGGGGAAACCTGCGATGCCTACCTGAACGACATCAACGGTCTGCATTTGACCGAGGCCCATGTGCTCGATGCCTGCAATCAAGCCGCCACCGGCGCCGTCGAAGAGGGTAATGTGGGCGGTGGCACCGGTATGATCTGCTATGAATTCAAAGGCGGGACCGGAACGGCTTCTCGTCGATTCGAAGCAGGCGGCAGCCAATACACGGTGGGCCTGCTGGTGCAGGCCAATTTCGGCACCCGGGCGGATCTGAGCATACGCGGTGTGCCGGTGGGACGGCACCTGGTGGAAAACAGTCTCTGGAAAAGCGCCTGCGGCTCGATCATCGCCGTGGCGGCCACCGATGCCCCGGTGTCGGCAATCCAACTACAGCGCATCGCCCGCAGGGTTGCGCTCGGTGTCGCCCGCACCGGCACCCGGGGCGAAGACGGATCGGGGGATATTTTTCTCGCATTCGGCACTGCCGGAATCCGGGACTCAACACCGCCGCTCCCACAGTGCGCACTCGATCCGGTGTTTCTGGCAACGGTGGACGCCACCGAGGAGGCCATTATCAATGCTCTGGTCGGCGCCACCACGCTGTGTGGGCGGGACGATCACACGGTGCACGCAATCGACCACGAACGGCTGAGGGAGGTTATGAGACAGTACCGGCGACTCGTCGAGTAAGGCGCTGACGCGCATGATCCATGATTCACATTTCAGGTAGGAAGCAGACACCATGAAACACAGGCTATATCGATGGTTTATCGCGACACTGTGCGTTTTTGCGTTCAGCGCCCAGGCCGCGACGCCAAAAGACACGTTTGTCATGGCCAAGGACATCAGCGACATCATCACGCTGGATCCGGCGGAGGTGTTCGAACTGACCACCGGCGAAATCATCGCCAACATTTACGACCGCGTCATGATGTTCGAACCGGAGAATCTCACCGAGCTTACCGGCGGCGTAGTGGAGAGCTGGTCGTTCAGCGATGACGGCAAGACCATTCTGTTCACGATGCGTCCGGGACTCACCTTCCACTCCGGCAACCCGGTCACCCCGGAAGATGTGACCTACTCGCTCCAGCGTGTGGTCAAACTGAACAAGACCCCTGCTTTCATCATCACCCAGTTCGGATGGAACGCCGACAACGTGGATGAGCTGGTCAAGGTGGTGGACGAATCACAGTTCAGTGTCACCATAACCGAGGACTTCTCACCCGCGCTGGTGCTCAATGCGCTCTCCGCCGGCGTTGCGTCTGTGGTGGACAAAAAGCTGATCATGGAACATGAGCAGGACGGCGACCTGGGTTATGAGTGGTTGAAAACCAACAGTGCCGGTTCAGGCGCCTTCGCCCTGCAGACCTGGAAGGCCAACGAGCTGGTGTCGATGACGGCCAACGAAAACTACCGTCACGGCGCCCCGGGCATGAAGCGGGTCATTGTGCGCCATGTGGCCGAGCCCTCCGCCCAACGTCTGCTGATCGAAAAAGGCGATGTGGACATGGCCCGCAACCTCACCCCGGATCAGATCAAGGGTGTCGAGGGTAATGCGGAGGTGGTGATCGACGGCTATCCCAAAGGCACCATTGTCTACATGGCGGCCAACGCCAGCCACCCGATCCTAGGCGATCCCAAGGTGGTGGAGGCGCTGCGATATCTGGTGGACTACGACGGCATGGCCAATTCCTTCCTGGCCGGACAATTCGTGGTACATCAGGCGTTCTGGCCGTCCGGCCTGTGGGCCGCGCTGGACGACAAGCCATACACCTACGACGTGGAAAAAGCCAAGGCGCTGCTGGCCGAGGCAGGCTACGGCGACGGTTTCAAGATTCGCATCGATACCTTGACCAACGCCCCCTTTCCGGGCCTGGCACAATCGATACAGGCCACCCTGGCAAAGGCCGGTATCGAAAGCGAAATCGTGACCGCCGAGGGCAAAACCCTGTGGCCGATCTATCGGGCCCGCAAGCACGAGATTCTGCTGGCGCGCTGGTCACCGGACTATGTGGATCCCCACTCCAATGCCGATGCCTTCGCCCACAATCCGGACAATCGGGAGGAAGCCAAACTCACTGGCGTGCTGGCCTGGCGTAACGCATGGGCCGATGACGCGGCCAACGCGCTGGCGGTCAAGGCCCGCACCGAAACCGACGTGGCGGCCCGCGAGGAGCAGTATCTGGAGTTGCAGCGCATGCTGCAGAACATCGGCCCGTTCGTGATCATGTACCAGCAGAACGAGCAGGTTGCCCGGCGAACCGACGTGGAAGGGTTTGTCTCCGGATCCAATTTCGACCTGGTGTTCTATCGCAACGTGACCAAGTAGTCTGCGACGGATCGACACACCAAAGGTGACGGACAACAACGGTCAAACGGCGGGGACGGGTCGCGCGCCCTCCCCGCCCAAGCGACTGCGGGCGTTGGTGAGCGTTTTTTTCACCATTGCCCTGACCTTCGTCGGCCTGACCGCGGTCACTTTCGTCATCAGCCGGGTCATGCCGGTGGACCCGGTGCTGGCCATCGTCGGCGACCGGGCCTCCCAGGAAGTGTACGAGCAGGTGTATCTCAGACTGGGCCTGGACCAGCCGATCTGGGTGCAATACCTGCGTTACCTCAACTCATTGCTGCATGGCGATCTGGGCACCTCCATCATGACCGGCCAGTCGGTGATGTCCGATATCGCCCGTTTTTTCCCCGCTACTCTGGAACTGGCCACGGTGGCCACGCTGCTGGGTGTGTTCGTGGGCATTCCCATGGGGGTGGTGGCGGCGGTCAACCAAGGCCGCTGGCCAGACCATGTGGTGCGGGTGGTCGGCCTGATCGGCTACTCGGTGCCGGTGTTCTGGCTTGGGCTGGTCGCCCTGCTGGTGTTTTACGCCAAACTGGGCTGGACCGGCGGGCCGGGTCGGGTGGAGGTCTATTTTGACGGCATCGTGGAACCCTACACCGGCGTGCTGCTCCTGGACGCGGCCCTGGCCGGCGAGTGGGAGGTGTTCCGAAATGCCGTATCCCACCTGATACTGCCGGCCACCCTGCTGGGCACGTTTTCCCTGGCCTACGTGGCCCGCATGACCCGAAGTTTCATGCTGGATCAGCTCGGTCAGGAGTACATCCTCACCGCACGGGTGAAAGGGGTTTCCGAGTTTCGGGTGATCTGGGGCCATGCATTCCGCAACGTACTGGTCCAGCTCATCACCATCATCGGGCTGACCTATGCATCGCTGCTGGAGGGATCGGTGCTGACAGAAACGGTCTTTGCCTGGCCGGGCATCGGCAGTTACATCACCCGGGGCCTGTTCAACAACGACATGAATGCGGTGCTCGGGGGCACGATTGTGGTGGGGGCGTGTTTTGTCGGCATCAACATGCTGTCCGACGTGCTGTACCGTCTGGTCGATCCGAGGGCCCGCTGAATGCCCGCACCGGAATCCCAGGGAATCCGCGCCTGGCTGATGAGCGATGCGCCGGCCTCCGCCTGGCAGGCCAGAGCGCAACGGATCTATCTTTCATGGCGGGTATTCTCCCGCAACCCGATTGCCATGACCGGACTGTTCATCGTCGGCGGGCTGGTTGTGATGGCCATCCTGGCCCCCTGGATCACCCACTCCAGCGGGCTGGATCCGGTATTGGACGACCGCCTCCAGCCCTGGAGCGCCCAGCACTGGCTGGGCACCGACGAACTGGGCCGGGATATCTACGACCGGATCGTCTGGGGTTCGCGTATCACGCTCTATATCGTCGCCCTGGTGGGGATCATTGTGGTGCCCCTGGGTTTGTTGATCGGCACCCTGGCCGGCTACATGGGCGGTGTGGTGGACAACGTGCTGATGCGGATCACGGACATTTTTCTCGCCTTCCCACGCCTGATCCTGGCCCTGGCCTTCGTCGCCACCCTGGGCCGCGGTCTGGAGAACGCGATTCTGGCCATCGCCCTGACCACCTGGTCGCCCTACGCGCGCATCGCCCGGGCCGAGGCCCTGACCATTCGAAACAGTGAGTTCATACTCGCCGCCCGGGTGGCGGGGGCCTCGACCCTGGGGATACTGGTCCGCCACGTGGTGCCCCTGTGCGCCTCGTCCGTGATCGTGCGACTGACCCTGGACATGGCCGGGATCATCCTCACCGCCGCAGGGCTGGGTTTTCTCGGGCTCGGTGCCCAACCACCCACACCGGAATGGGGCGCCATGATCTCCAGCGGCCGTCAGTTCCTGCTGGACCAATGGTGGGTGCCCACCATTCCAGGCATTGCCATTTTCATTGTCAGCCTGGGTTTTAACCTGCTGGGCGACGGCCTGCGGGACGTGCTTGATCCAAAGCGCGAGGGCGGATGAACATGAGCTCCGGCGACCGCTTGCTCCAGGTCCGCAATCTGTCCGTGTCCTTCGACACCCCCAGGGGCGAGGTCAACGCGGTGCGGGGCATCAGTTTCGAACTGGGCCGGGAGAAGCTTGGGATTGTCGGCGAGTCCGGATCCGGAAAATCCCAGACCGGACGGGCGATCCTGGGACTGACCGGACCCGGCAGCCGGGTCACGGCGGACCGGCTCGAGTTCGACGGGATAAACCTGCTGAACGCGGATCAGACAACCCTGCGCCGGGTGCGGGGGGCCCGAATCTCCATGATCATGCAGGACCCGAAATTCTCGCTGAACCCGGTGATGAGCGTCGGCCGGCAGATCGAGGAGGCGTATCGGGTCCATACCCGGGCCAACCGGCGTGAGGCGCGGGAGCGCACCCTGGCCATGTTGGCATCGGTTCAGATCCGCAATCCGGAACGGGTATATGACGCTTACCCCCACGAGGTGTCCGGCGGTATGGGCCAAAGGGTGATGATCGCCATGATGATGATCCCTGAACCGGACATCATCATCGCCGACGAACCCACATCGGCGCTGGACGTGACGGTCCAACTCCAGGTTCTGGCGATTCTCGACGACATGGTCAGCCGCCGGGGCATGGGACTCATGTTCATCAGCCACGACCTGAACCTGGTGGCCTCGTTCTGTGATCGGGTCCTGGTGATGTACGCCGGCCGGGTGGTGGAGGTCTGTGAGGCGTCCGAACTGCACCATGCCCAGCACCCGTACACCCGTGGACTGATTGGCTGCCTGCCCTCCGTGAGCCGTCCCCGCGAGGTCCTGGCGGTGCTTGATCGGGATCCGGAATGGGCCACGGCGCCCGGTGCTGCGGACCCATGATCCGGGTTGATAATCTGAGCATTCAGTTTGGTCATGGCCCCCACGCGTTTGCCGCAGCCCGGGACATTTCGTTTTTTGTTGAATCGGGCGAGAGCTTCGGGCTGGTCGGGGAATCCGGATCCGGTAAAACCACGGTGTTGCGCGCCCTGGCCGGGCTCCTGGACGGCGTCGCCCGGGTCAGCGGCGATATGGTGGTGGCGGGAGAACGCCTGGAACGGCGTCGATCGAAATCCTTCCGCCGTCAGGTGCAAATGGTGTTTCAGGATCCGTATGGTTCGCTCCACCCGCGCCACACGGTGGATCAGATTCTGAGTGAACCCGCCCGCATACACCGCATGGACGACATTCAGGGGCGGGTTCTGAAGGCACTGGAGGAAGTGGGCCTGGATCGCTCGTTCCGGTTCCGGTTTCCGCATCAAATCAGCGGCGGTCAACGTCAACGGGTGGCGGTTGCCCGGGCCCTGATCACCCAACCCCGCATCATCCTGCTGGACGAACCGACCTCGGCCCTGGATGTTTCGGTTCAGGCCGAGGTGCTCAATCTACTGGTGCGGCTGCGCCGGGAACGGGGTCTGACCTACATTCTGGTGAGCCACAATCTGGCGGTGGTTAGCCACATGTGCGATCGACTCGCGGTGATGCAACAGGGACGCATTCTGGAGACACTGGATGTGGAGCGGTTGCGGGCCGGGACTCCGGACCAAGCCTATACCCGGGCGCTGCTGCTGGCCAGCCAAGGATATGATCGGGCGGCGGCGGACTCAGTGGACCGCCTGGCTAAACCCTGATCCGTCCGAACAGGCCATCCATGGCGAATGCAGTAGCCGACCCGACCCGTCCGGCCCGGAAGCCACCGATCGATCCACGGCACCGCGCCGTGCAGGACATGCGGGTGGTGGGATTATGCCAGGGACGACAACCAGTCCTCGTCCGAGGCTTCGTCGATGTCATCGAACAGGAACGTGCTCATGTAGCGTTCCCCGGTATCGGGCAACATCGCAAGGATGACCGAACCGGACTCCGCCCGTGCCGCCACCTTGAGTGCCGCCGCCACCGTGGCGCCGGCGGATACACCGGCAAAAATACCCTCCTTGCGGGCCAACTCCAGCGCGGTATCCCGGGATTCTTCGTCGGTTACCGGCACGTTCTCGTGAAACACCTCCTGATCCAGCACGTCCGGCACAAAATCCGGTGTCCACCCCTGGATCTTGTGGGGCTGCCAGGGATCACCGGCCAGCAGCGCGGCGTTGGCCGGCTCGGTGGTCACAATGCGGACTTCCGGCCGGGCAAGACGGATCATCTGCCCGGCTCCGGTCATGGTGCCACCGGTGCCCCAGCCGGTTACCCAGTAGTCGAGTCGGCGCCCGGCGAAGTCTTGCAGTATTTCAGGCCCGGTGGTGTTGCGATGGAACGCGGGGTTGGCGGGATTCTCGAACTGCCGGGCCAGAAACCATCCGTGTTCCTCGGCCAGCGCCTCCGCCCGGGCCACCATGCCGGAGGCGCGATCCTTGGCCGGTGTGAGCAAAACCTTCGCCCCCAGGGCCTTCATGATCTTGCGCCGCTCAATGGAAAAACTGTCGGCCATCACTGCAACAAAAGTGTAACCCTTGGCCGCGCAGACCATGGCGAGGGCAATGCCGGTGTTGCCGGAGGTGGCCTCGATCACAGTATCGCCCGGGCTGAGGACACCCCGCTCCTCGGCATCGAGCACGATGGCCAGGGCGAGTCGGTCCTTGACCGACGCCATGGGATTAAACGACTCGACCTTGACATACATCTCCACGTCATCGGGCGCCATCCGATTGAGCCTGACCACGGGCGTTCGGCCGATGGTTTCCAGAATACTTCGATAAATCAAAATAGAGTCTCCAAATCGCGCCGGCAACATGCCCTGCAGAGGCGCCGCCGGGGGTATAGACCGAGGTCGCCCCTAACTCTAGGACACTTCGACCCAATCTGCGCCTCAGCGGCCACGTATGAGTGTGAAAAATGCCCCGCGGACGTACGTATCAGCGCGGAACCTCTCCCGGCTGAGTTCCGATCAGCAGATCCCCGTGCTCGGCGGCGAATACATTGGCATGGAGATGAGCGATCCACTGCTTGCCGTCCTGGGTGACGCGCAGGTAATGCAGAGCCGAGCCAATGTAGGGCCTGACCATGTTCCAGTAGAACTTGGGATAACTCTCCCAAAGATCGGCCGGCGAGGCATAGCCCTGCTCGCTGGCGATACCGGTCTCGCGGAACTCGCAAAACAGCGCGTTGCTCTTGCGCGGGTAAAGCGGGTCGGCCAACTGACCGATGAGATCTGCGGCACGAACCAGCGCGGGTTCGGTATTGGTTTCCTGGTGATCGCCATCGGCAGGCACCGGGAAACGGGTCAGCTCGATGGCGGCCGCAATCCGCTCCTCGTCCAGTTCGGGCACATTCCGACACCGTTCACGTATAAAGCGCTTGCCGCGCTCAATGTGGTAGGGCGTCAGAGCCGCATCCGACGCACCCCTTGGCAGGGTGTCCAACGTGCCCTCCTCGTCGATGACCACCGAATCCCCCCGATCGCCGGTGCAGACGCCGCGCACATAACCGATGTCGTGGCACAGCAGGGCACAGAGAAAATGCAACCAGTCCGACGTGGTGACATTGCCTTCGACGATGCGCTTGCCTCGGAGTATCTGCTGACCAACCAGAGTCACCATGATGGTGTGTTCAAGATTGTGGTAGAGCGCATCAGAATCGGCGATGCGTTCCAGCGCGGCTCGCGCCACCACGCCCAAAGTCCCGGGATAACCCGGCTCCTCCTGACCAAAGGTCTGGAAGTAGATCTCTTCCAGGCGGGCGATGAATCCTTCGATCACATATGCAGTGGGATTGAACATGCCGCCTCCAGGCGTGGTCGCCACGGTCATCGGGGCAGAATACCGCAGCGGGCTGCGATACCAATCGATTTCCCGCAGCAGGAAATCCGTTACCCTCAGTAAAGCAAAATCACGCTCAGAGTCCAATCATGGTCAGTTACTGGCCTGGCAACACGTGCCTTGTTCGGTTCTGAAAAACGCACTAGGAGTCTGTCGGATTTAACGCTGTTCGGCTGCAAATCCACGGATGGCGATCAACTCACCTTATCGCGCTCGTTAAATAGCCCTGCTATTCGCCTCGCCCGATAAACTGATTTGATTCGCCCCCGATGAATTTTCGCTTCGAACGGTTCAATCCGACAGACTCCTAGTGTCCCGTCCCATAAATTCGTAGCGTTTCAGAGCGCCCCAGATACGCCAATGCAAGGCGCGGGTGCGAAGGCATAGCCAGCTCTGTCAAACAGCTGCAACGCCGCAGTGGCGTATCCGGGGCGCTCCCGACGGGCAAGGCGATAAGCGCCCATCCGCGGTGTTGGGCCCGCTTGAATGAGCGCAGGCTAGTCCTGCGCCCGCCCGCCTAGCGCCTGGGCGCTTCTCGCCTTGCTGATATGCAACGAACTTGTGGGATGGGACACTAGCCGTCAGCGTCAGTTTAAGTGCGAGTTGGACCGATACCCAGTCGCGCCAAAGTTACTTCGCTGGACTCCAGCGCCCCTTCGATCAGACCGCCGCTGCCATAAGCCGTTTCACTGCCGGACAGCATCAGTCGCCCGTCCCATTGACTCAGCATGTCGGCCGGATAGCCATACTCCGGATGCCCGCGGGGCGGGACCCGATCATCCTCTGTTGCGGTCATATCGTCATCGCTCCAATCCTTTATCAGCAGCCGCTCCGGATTGCTCAGACCCGCTCCGAACAAACGCTGGAGCTGGTCCACGACCGCGGCCCGCAACGGCTCACACCCCATTGCCCGACGCTGATCTGCCGGCACCCCGACGAATCCGAACAGGGCATAGGGCCCCCCGTCCCGGGGAGACGCATCGTGGATTTCGGCCAAGGGACCGACACGGCTGATCGCTTCCCCGGAACAACCGACTGACGCCCAAAATCGTTCCCGGTAAATGGCCAGGACTTTGGCATGCCCCGCCATCCAGGTCGGCGTGCCGGCCATGTGCATCTCCACCCCCTCCGGCAGGGGCGGGTCGAAGCGAATGGTTTTCACCGCCAGGCGCGGGGGCACCGTGATCAACACAGTTTCCGCCCGTATTTCGCTGTCACGCATCTGACGGTCCCGGACCGTCACCTGCAGACCACTCGGCTGGCGGGTGACAGCGGTGACCGTGACGCCGGTCCGAATTCGCCGCTCGGGAATTCGATTCGCCAAAGCGCTTACCACGCGGCCGATGCCACCCGCCACACGCAGCGACTCCCCTTGCAAGGCCAGGCCTGGAAAACGCCGCACACGGTCCGGCTGCTCTTCAAATACCAGGTCGCCGGGCCGGTACTGTTGAAATGTCTCGATCCCCAGTTCGAGAAACAGCGCCGCCACCCGGGGCTGACCCTGCCAAACCCAGGTGGGTCCCAGATCGTATCCGGTCAGGGCAGGGCCCTGGGTGTCGGATCCCATGGCATCACAGGTCAGCACCCGTCCACCCAGGCGTACCCGGCCTTCGAGCAGGAGAAAATCACGGCCCGCCGAGGACAACGCCATCGCCGTAGACAGCCCGCTCAGCCCGCCGCCAACCACCAGAAACTCGGTCTCACTCATGTTCCTGAACTCACCGGCATGGGCTCATGGTGGAGTGACCGGTGCATTTTTACGCTGGGACAGAAGCATGACCAGGGTGCGTCCGGCAACAGCCGACAACACCACCAGCCCGCCAGCCAGGGCCATGGGCCGGGGTGTTTCGTCATAGGCCAACCAGACCCAGACCGGACCCAGTGTGAATTCGATCAGGGTAAGCAGCATGATCTCGGCGCTGGGCACATACCGGGAAGCCGCCGTGAACAGAATGTGGACCAGGGACACAACGCCCGCGCCCCAGACAAAGCAGATACCGAAATCCCGGGCTGACAAGGCGAAGTCGAAACCAGAGCCGAGCAAACCCACGATCACCCCCAGGGTTGCGCCAATGATGCTGGTCGGCAGCATGTTCCGATCCTTTCCCAGGCGCAGAAAGATCACGAACAGGGAAAAGCACAGGGCACAGGCCAACGCCAGCAGGTTACCAATGACTGAGCCACCGGAAAGGCCGTCCCACACCATAACGGCAATACCGGTCATGGCGACCATGATGGCGATCAGCGTCACCCGGGCGATGCGCTCCTTCAGAAATACCGCTGCCAGCACGGCGGTGATAAGCGGCGCCGAGCTGAGGGTGAACAGCGTGTTCGCCACCGTGGTGTGGCTCATGGCGACGATGAACCCGGTGTTGGCGCCCGCCAGACTGATGCCACCGAACACGCCCGGCCATCCCACATCCCGGATCATCCGTGGCAGTTCTCGCCGGTACTGCAGCCCAAGCACCAGCATCAGCGCCAGCACAAAACTGGCCTGCCGGGCATAGATCACTTGCCACTGGCTGGCACTGTCGATGCTGCGCAGCAGCAGACCGTTGACGGAAATGAGCAGGCTGCTGAGCGCGATCATGGGCACCGCAAAGCGCTGCGCGAAACTGGCGTGGGCCGTTGATGTCATCGGCTTGTTGGGGACACGGAAATTGGCTCCGATACGGGCAATTGGCTAAGGCCACTGCGCTGAAGACGGTATGGCGCCCCGGGTCCAGACCGGCGACGGGCCATCGCCTTAGCTTACTCGGCAGCCCCCGCCGCACCCCGGAAATCCGACGGTTCCGGTTGGCCCTTGGAGCGGGCTTTGTCGATGGCCACGGTGTGGTTCAAATCGGCCGGAATAAACCGGGTGGATTTGCCCATTCGCCGCGCTGCGTTCAATTCATCCCGGGCCACCGATCCACCGCCGATGGCGACGATGAGATCGCTGTTCTGCACCATGGCGGTGGAGGTGGGAGACAGTTGACCGGTTTGAGCGACAATACCGCCCCAGGCAGCGTCGGGCACATAGAACACAATGTCCACACAGGGCGACAGGGTCGCATCGCTCTGCTGGGCCTGGGTGGATACGATCCCTGTGGTGGTGAAACCGCGTTGCTTGGCCAAAGCGTAGGCGGCGCCGATGCCGTCCTGGGTCGCACCGATGTTGACGATATGCGTGTTCGGATCGTGCTCGTCCAGCACCGCGCCGACCTGTGCCAGCATTGCCTCAGGATTTTCATAGCCGGCGCCGGAATATCCGAGAAAGGTCAGAACCTTGTGACCCTGCCCGGCGAAAAAAACCGCCACCTCAGCCGGGTCGGCCACACGGACCGTGTGCGGGCCGGTGCAGGCCAGTGTCCCGGCCGGGGACATCAGAACGGCGGTGAGCGCAATCCAAGGTGCTGTTCGCATGTAAACCCCTTTTTATTTGCCTGACTAAGCGGACGGGCAACAGTCAAAGCCACCAGGCACGCAATCGACCCAGGGCCGCCTTGCCCAGCTACGCAGACCAGGTAACGACCGTATATGCTCAGCATACACTCAGAGCCAGGAGCAGTCCGTGAACAGTCCCAACCCGATCTGGAAGCAACAGGCGTTCACAGTATCCCATGCGGATCAATCCGCCTTCGCCGGTGCCGGACTCAGACCGTTTTTCGAGTATCGAGAACTGGGCATAGCGAACGCAACCCAGGGCCGCTTCGGCGCCCATGTCATTCGGGCGGTGCCGGGCCGCGAATCAGAGGCCCAATGGCACACCCATGATCTTGAATTCCAGATGGTGTACGTGCTCCAGGGCTGGGTTGTTTTCGAGTACGAAGGTCAGGACGAACAGGTCCTGCGGCCAGGATCCTGCGTGCTGCAGCCATCGGGTATCCGCCACCGGGAGGTGCGCCACTCCAGCGACCTCATGCTGATAGAAATCACCAGCCCGGCGGAATTCGAGACCAAAGTGGCGGATGCCCCCGAAGCATAAGTTCCCCGTCGGCCCCAAAGTCGGCCTGGGAGAACAGGGACGGCTCAGAAGTCGTGGCGAATTCCGACCGCGAACTGCTTCTGATCCGGATCCTCCTGCTCCAGATTACGGTCAGCGTTAAAGGACTCGTACTCGGTGTAGATGCGGGTGCGTTTTGAGAATTTGTGGTGGTAGCCCAGTATGAAACCCCGGAATCCGTCGTCATCGCCGTCTTCGCTGGATGCCTGATAGTAGTACTCGCCATAGATTCGATTGTTACCGAAATCATAGAAGGGAAAGATCTCCCCACCCCACTGGTTGTTGTCCGCGGCATTGTTCTGTACCTGAATATTGGCCCAGACCTGAAGCGCTCCGAATGCGTAACCCAGCGAGGCGCCGGCCTGTTTGAAGTCATCGCTGGGGTCCGAGATCCGCGGACGCACCGTGGTGAGCGCACCCTCTGCCACCTCCCGGTAAGAAATGCCTGCAAACAAGCCTCCCTCGTTCTCCCAGATGGCCGCGAGTTGCCAGCTGTCCAGATTCTCGTTTTCGTTCTGCCCGTCGGTGACGATGGCGCCTGACAGGGTGAGGCCGCCAAACAAGCTTGGCATGGCGTAGGTGATCATGTTGGCCGATCGGCTCGGCCCTTCCATACGAAAGTAACCACCGTCGTTGAAGGCGTCGAACTGGTCGTCGAACTTCTTGCCGACTGCAAGATAGTAAGGGTTGTCCTGGGTACCCAGCAGCAGTGTTCCATACCGGTCGCTGCGCAATCCGGCATAGGCCAGGCGATTCTCCTGGCCGCCAATGGTGACGCCGTCCGCCACGTCGACGCCGAACTCGTAGTGATAGACCGCAGATAAGCCGTTGCCGAGGTCTTCGCTGCCCCGAAACCCCAGGCGGGAGGACTTTTGCTCCAAGGACCAGTAGGCATCTTCGCCGTCGGTATCCACATAAGCTTGGTGCACCCGCACGCGACCGTACACCGTGGTGTCTGCGTGGCTGTACGGAAGCAACAGCATCCAGGCAAGAACAAGGACAAAACCCTGACGCATCGCTCGATCTCCGATCATATTGATACCCACGGGACACCGCCTGGCGACCGCACGCCGCGTATCGCATTCTGCCCAGGCAGTGACAACAGCGGCGCTCTTCGAGAAACACCATCCCATGGACGTCGGGCAAGATACTGAATGTTCGGCACGAGCGCCACAGTCCGGTGGTGGGCGATCCTGGCTCAGAACTCAGCCCTTGAGCCGCGCCCGAACAAGATCGATGTGCTGGCGCAGATGATAGAGGTCCTTGGTGAACGACAGGGGCACGTCCACTCGCTGCACGTCTGCCTCCAAACGATCGAGCTCATCCAGACCCTTGCTGATCTGCTTCGAATCCGGTGTCAGACCCAGTCGGTCGTCGATCCTCTGCAGGGCGCGGTACCATCGATAGACCCGGGCGCGCATGCGCCATCGGTACACCGGCGGCAACACCTTGATCATGGGGATCAGCAAAACCACCAGAGGCAACAACATCACTTTCAAGCGGTCCACCAGGGATGCGGTCCAGAACGGTAGATATCGCTGCAACAAGGGCGGACCGTGATTGAAGTAGTGTTCAGCGTCCGCGTTCAGGGGAAACTGCAGGTAATCCCGTGATGGAAATTCATCGGCGTCCTGGAACAAACCCGCGTTTCCATGAATTTCATGGGCGGCCTGCAACAGCAAACCCACAATGGCCGGATGCAGCCCGGGCGCCGCGACCAGATTGGCCGCAGCCGCCAGCAACCGGACATCCCGAGGCGGAAGGTTTCGTGTCAAATCCAGCGTCCCCTCGGGCAACTCCAGAGTGGTCAGAAAACCATAGCGCCGCACATAGGCATCGGCACGCTGCATGCTGGACAGCTCGACCCCCGGCTCAGACACCAGCTCCTGAACGATAGGCGCCAAGGGCGAGGCCACCACAAACATCGCATCCATGCTACCGGCCACCAGGGCCTGTGCCGACTCGTCGACTGTCAGGGGCCTTAGATCAGTGTCAGCCTGCCCGATGGCGTTGTCATTCAGAAGCAGGTCCACCAGAGCGCGGGTGCCGGAGCCGACGGGCCCGACACCGACACTCAAACCGCGCAGTGCCGGCAGGCGGTCCAACGTCCCGATCTGACGGTGAAACAGCCACAGCGGCTCGAAATAGACGCTGGCCAGGGAGGTGAGGCCCGGTTGCTGCGTAGACGTCGACACGCCGCCCTGCACAAAAGCCAAATCCGCTTGCTCCGCGTCAAGCAAGTCCAGGTTCTCCACCGAGCCCGCGGTTTCCCGCACTTCGATCACGATGCCTTCGCGCTCCAGAAGCGCCTTATAGCGCAGGCCGAACGCGTAGTAGGCGTTGCCGGCGGCGCCCGTGGCCATGACCAGGCGTTTCGGCGGAGCCGGTGCAATGAACTGGTAGGCGACCACGAGAGCCAGCGCGACCATCAACAACGCTGGCCCGTAGATCCCGAGCCAGGTTTCGAAGTCCTTTTTTGCGGTGTGGCGTTTCACCATGAGTCGCAACTCTCAAAAAAACGTCGGTGATTGCGAAGGCCAGGGCGAGGTGTTCCCCTCGGCCGCCCAATATCATCCTGCAAAATTCTCGGAACACCAATCATCACTATCTGACCTTCTCCAGGTACCACTTTCAAGCGCCGCGGGCGAATTCGGCTACGATTCGAAAGCAAAGTCGCGAATCCAGGCTATATTTGGATGACGACATTCCTGTCGTAGCCTCGCTTGTAAACTCAAAGACATCAGGGGAAGCTGACATGACAACCGACCGATTTTTGGGACCTTTGGCAATAGCGTTGGTACTGGCAACCGGCAGCGTTTCGGCAGAAGAACAAACGCTGACGTTCCGTCTCGTCACAAGAATGGTTAGCACGACCTTCGTGGACGCCCCAAACGTTGAGGGCCGTAGCGTGGGAGCCGGACAGTATGCAGGCGTCGCGGTATTCGAGGATGGCCGGATTGCGAACAAGGAGTTTGTTCTCAGCATGGACAACAAAGGTGCCGAGGGGGTTTATTCAGGCTATAGCACCTACACCTTCGAGAATGGCGATTCGCTGACCATGAGCTTCACGGGTGGTTGGAATGCCGACAGGAACGGTGGCGATTACCAGATATTGTCAGGGACCGGCGCCTACGAGGGTGCGACTGGGACCGGTAGCTTCGACGCGGTGAAAAACTCGTGGGAGAACGCCAGTCTTTACGATGGCAAATTCACGGTTATGATGAAGCCGTAGCCATTCGGTTCGCACCGTCGCGTAGCCGCATCCGACATTTGCTTCGAAAAAGCCCCGGGCGGATCGACGACGCGATGCTCGTCTGATCCCGCCCGAGGTTTGATTATCGACCGATAGCTTCAAGGTTGTTCCGGCCTCGGCGTTATGGATTTGGATTCTTTTACTGAGTGAACGGATTATCCATGCGGTGAAGCCCCGGCGTTTTAGCGGAGAAGTTTGCCAGATAGACTCCATCCTTACCGGTGATCGCCGAAGGAATGCTGGTTACTTTTGTTTGCGGGTGTTCTGTGTACCACAGCGGTTTGGACGCATCGGAGCTCAGAACCAGAATCGCCGTGCTGTCTAGAGGCGCTATCAGTGGAGGATGCTTCATTATCATGGGCTTGACCTCGGGATTGGCATGGATATAAACCAGTTGCGGCGTACGCGTCTGGATTATGGACACCCAAATTCGTCCTTCAGCATCGCGGTGAAATCCATCCACCAAACCAGGCAAGTCTTGCCAGATGATGTCATCCTGGCCCACCTTGCTCCCCGACAGATGAATACGGTGAATTTGAAACTTCGCGTTATCAGCAAGGAGAACTGATGCCTCGGGTCCGTTCTGGTTTTCCTCCACAAGAACGCCGTCGGTAAACGTGAAACCGTTGGCGATCAGGCTGACGGTCTGATTCTCAGTGTCCAGCATCCACAGACGTCCGGTCGTGCCCAGCATAACCATCTGGTACAGGCTCTTAATGCCCCCCATGGTTGCACCATCAACCACATAAGACTCGGAAAAGTAGATCCGTTTCCCGTCTCCACTGATCGACGCATCGTTGGCCAGAGCGATAGGCCGACTATTCGTATCGTCCAATTCACTGAGTTTGAAGCGTTTCTCTGTTGGCCCATATACGGTCTGAGCAGAAACCTCTTCCGTGTTCGGCACACGTGTAATAAGCGGCGTCACCTCCTTGGTTGCCACATTCAAGCTATACACGCCCGGCTGCTCATCTTTCGGGAAGTCCCCCCCGCCACGACGCGAGCATGTGATGATAATGACGTCCTCATCTCCGGGAAGCCGGTGGGCACCGGCGGGCATCAGGGGAACATCAACGAAATGTTCCGCCTCCCCGGTCTGCAGGTCGACTTTCCACATCCATCCGTCCCTGCCGGTGAGGTAGGCGAGACCCGAATCCTCATTCAAAAATGATATCGTCATAACCTGAAATATTTAGCGCGACTGTCTTGGTTGTATCGCCAATATGGTCGCCTTCTGTTTTGACATCGAGAATGGACTGCGCAACGTCACCGACAATGAATTTCGGTGGAAGCTGCTGTCCCGTTTCACCCACGACCACCTTCGGCGCGGCCAATGAGACGGTTGCCGCCATCAATCCAACGGCGATATTCGCCGACCATGTTGGCCATAATTTTTTTACCATCGTGAATCTCCTATCCCGGCCAAGCCGGAACCAAAATGATCAGCTGCAAAGGACAAAGGCGCCAATTTGCCATGCCGTGTCTAGGTGCTTCCGGCGCCATGTGTCAGTTCGCCCGGTATCTCTTTTTCGAAACCTCAAACCCGACCCCATTTCCCATAAGGTACGATATAGCAGAACCACTCATCCGGAATAGCGATTCAACAGACTCCCCAAGCCTGGAATACGGATCTCGATCTCTTGGCCAGGCTGCATGAAACAGGCGCCAATCGAGGTGCCACAGGCGATGACATCACCCGGATAAAGCTTAATTTCATGGGCGATCCGCCAGACTGAGTCACGCGGCGAGAAAATCATGTCACTGACTGGGTAGTCCTGTTTTTTCTCACCGTCGAGAAAAGCCTGAACCTGAAGATTATCCGGATCGATACCCCGCACGACCCACGGGCCCACCGGGCCGAAGCCGGGAAAGCTTTTGGCCCGAGACCACTGGGTGAACTCCTTGTCTTCAAACAATGGTTCCGCAGCCGTCACATCGTTCACGCAGGTGTAGCCGAAGATGTAATCGTCTATTTCATCGCGTGAGGGTTGAAAACACTCGCGACCGATCACAACACCCAATTCAGCCTCGAAGATGACCTTGTCCCCAAATCCCTGCGGGGTATGAATATCCGCCTGATGCTGGTTCAGACAACCTGGGAGCTTCGTGAAATAGAGTGGAAACACCGGGCGCTGGTTGCCGCCCTTCACCATGGCCTCGTGCAAGTTATTCCAAAGCCCGAGAAACTGCCGGGGTTCAACTGGCGCGAGCCACTCCGCCTCATCTACGGAGACCTGTTGACCAGTGGGTTTCGGCTTAGAGAACAGACTGCCCTCGTAGATGAGGATATCCTCTTCCTGGCGCAGCCCCAGGCGGGGCTGGCCATCGACGGTAATGCGACACCAGGTTTCCATGCTTGACTACTTACACTCCAGTCCATCCACCACAGAAGTTGATGAACTCCGCGGCATAGTAGTTACATTTACCATCAAGCAAGCTTGCAGCGAGGTGGGCCGCTTCTTCCGGTTTGCCGTACCGGCCTTCAGGAATCATCTTTTTGATTTCCGCCGCCACCTTAGGATCATAGGCGTTGGTGCTTTTGACAAACCCGGGATAGTCCAAAAACATGGTGCCCATGCCGTTGACGCTCACGCCGCATTTTGCGGCCTCAAGCGCCGCGTTATTCACCATGTACTTTGCCCTGCACGTGTAGCGCCGTACAGGAATCCAGTACCCGGCCAGTCTTTCGATCCCGTCGCGCTGACTTCGATCAGAACCTGGCCTGAGCCCCGCGCCATCAAGGGCGGCAGCAACGCCTGCAATGCATACATGACGGAGAGCATGTTCCCTTCAACGGAGCCCTGGAACTTCTCGACGGTTGCGCTTTGGAAATCGGCGAGAATGTGGACGCCGGGCCGGACGAAAGCGGAATCAAAGCCTCCAAATGCCTCCTGTGCCCTATCAACCAGCTTCTGTACCGAGCCCGCCTGGTTGACGTCATCGACATCGACAACCTCGACTTGGACACCCATTGAAGAGAGTTCGTTGACCAGGTCGGGTGCGGAGCTCTCAACATCCTCGATGACCACATTGGGATCACTGATCACCAGGTCATGGTCGCGTTGGGCCAACTCCCTTGCCAGATAGGGGCCGAGGTGCTGTGCCGTATCCGTGATGATCGCTACGCGACGCTTCCGGTTGTTCGCTGTGTTGGTCATTTGTTCATCTCATCTGTTGTATGGAGAAAGTGGTGCAGGGTCCGTCGTTCAGGGTCAAATTCAGGTTCTTGACGCCTTATGCCTTCAATACATGCCGTACAGCTGCTCCGTGAGCGTATGGAAGAGTTTGACGCCCGCCGGATAGTCGTGCTTGCCGGCGACGATCTCGATGTACGAGGCCGTGTCCACTTCGTCCGCCTTCTGCATAGCCGCTTCGAGTTCGCCATTGGTCTTCACCTTGGCGGTGAACCAATCCCTGCATCCCATGGCCGCAGGCAACTTGTGGTAGTCCCACGGTGCCAGGTCGTTGTAGACCCAGTCCGGGTAGTCCTCCAGGGCCCGCTCCACACCGAAGCCTTCATTGTTCAGAACGAAGATCACAGGTTTGACGCCGTGCCGTGCGAAGCTGCCGATCTCGTTGGCGGTGAGCTGGTGCGAGCCCTCGCCGGTGATCAGCACGGTCCGGCGGGTCTGGTCGGCTACCGCCGTTCCGAGGGCCGCGCCGGTTCCCCACCCAATGGCACCCCAGAGCGTCTGAGAATGGGACACAGCGCCATCGGGCAGTAGCAAGACACCTGCGCCACTCGCGCTGGTGCCGGTCTCGAGAATGATGATGTCGTCGGGCTTGAAGAATCGCTGATATCGGGGGTAGAGCGAGTCGGCCGTGATCGGATCGTCAGGACCACCGACCACCTCGGCGAGCGACGGCCTCTGGAGTTTCACGTCGGTGAACTTCTTCACCTGGCGTGCAAGTTCGACGAACATGTCACGCATGCGGACGTTGGAGTAGACGCGTCCATCGATCAGCGTCGAGGCGATCCCGATGGTGATCATCTTGGCGGGATCGATGGTGTGAGCAAATCCAGCCGTCGAGAAATCGGTGAACAGGACGCCGCCGGCGTTGATGACGACATCGGACGCTTCGACGGCCTCGACGACGTTGGGCGCAGAGTACTTGCCGGCGTAACCTCCGAGATACTGTGGGTGTCCTTCGGAGACAACGGCTTTGTCCATCGCGGTGGTGGCGTAGGGCAGACCGCTGGCCTCGACCAGCGCCGTCAACTCGGCTTGAAGACCAAAGCGGGACACGGTGAAGGCCGGAAGAATGCAGCCGGTCTTGGCCTCCTGGAGCTTGGCGAGGGCTGCCTCCACAGCGGCCTTGAGCTCGTCCGTATCACTCTCGAGCTCGGGGTACGGTTCCACGGCGGGACCGGTGATGGGCATTTCTGCCATATCCTGCGCCACCATGATGTAGGCCGGCTGGCGGTTGGCCATGGCGGTGGCGATCACTCGCTCCATCTCGGCGGCGCAGTTGTCCGGAGTCAGGATCGTGTGCACGCACGCCGCCTGGGCCGAGATCCCGATGAAGTTCTGAAAGACCCCGTCTCCGAATGCGGGCATACCCGTCGGCGGCATAAGCGGCGTTCAGTTCATTGGCGCAGCCAAGCCACTGGACCGACTCACTCGAGGCGATCGCGTTATCAAATGGGAACGCGAAGTCGCCGAGCAGACCAAAACAGTCGGTAATGCCCAGTTTGGCAAGTCGGCTGACCGCATACTCTGCGACGGTCATTGTGTTGTTTTTCAGAGTCTTGTTCCTTTCGTGGCGTAGCTGTTACTGCCAAGGAGCAGTGTTGTGGCGTAAGTCTCTCAAAATCAGCAGTCAGGAAATCGTCTACCGGTGGCCGGATCAAGATACGGAAGTCACCCTTGATCGCGGCTTGTTACGGGCAGCCTCACTGCACTGGGGGAAGTCCACGGTTTCGCCTTTAGCGGGTGCCAGATGGACGAAGACCCGGCACATGGTGATGAAGCCATCCACGGCTGTCTCAAGGTCGGGCATGCCGCCCCCAATCGAACGATGGTCAATCGTATTGTCGATAAGCCAGTAATCTGGAAGCTTGCACAACAGACGATGATCACAAGTTTTTTTCAGGTGGGGGTTGATCTACCGAAAAACGATCTAGATGAAGGCGCTTATTGCCGACGATTAGTTCGCCCGTGGCCGCTCTGGCGGCGGACAGTCAAGCCGGTGTCTCATTCATGTTGCCGGAGACCCCAGCCATGACACGCAGCCCACGATTCAAAAAAGTGGTTACTCAGGTCACTGCGTGACCGGAAGGCCAATGACGGATCGCGATGCGGGTTGCTCGCTGTTCCTCCGGCTTGGGCAGCTGGCTGCTCAGGGGCGCCCGGCGCTTGTGCGATGGAGGATAGACTAAGGGGACACGACGATCCTATGCAGAATGCGACAACTCTGCCGAAATGCGGTATATGATTGAGACGCAACCGCGATAAGTTTCGTAATCATTTCGTCGACGATTAGCGCCAAATTCCACAAAGGTAATCTGCGGCTGATGCTACCGTCGCGTGGATCTGAGGGATAACCATGTCTGGACGTTCTGGCAGACTGGAAACTCGCGACATCGAAGAACAGCATCAGGCAAGTTCGCCCTGGGATGTCCGTCACTGCCAACTCACGCCGGGCCCGTTTTTCGGCTGGACGAATTTCGTCCAGATCAATGGCATCCTGTTCTATCGACAGGGGTTTTCGAAACGGGTTGCTGTCGATGGCGCAACGCCTCCCGGATTCTTCGTGTTCGGTGGGTCATCTCCTCTACAGGGTGCCGGTCAACGTATGTGGGGCGGATGTCAACCGTGAGACGCTCGTGTATACGCAAGCGTCCACCGAGATCGATTTTGTCGTTCCCGACGACAGCGATCACTGGGTCATTCTCGTGCCACATGACCGCTTGCTGGGTCGCCTCGACCCTGAGTTCCGGCTTGCAGTTCTTAGGCAATGCCATAGGCATATGACCTGCAGTCCGGCGCTGGCACACACGCTCCGGCAATTCGTCTGCCATGTCATCGACAAATTCGCGAGACAGCCTGAACTGCTGACAGACGAATGGGTATGCAAAAGCATCGAATCTCAACTTCTGCATTTGCTCGTTCGAATGATGCGTCTCGGACATGGCATTGCTGATACAGCCACTGTCCTCGATCACCAATCGACGCTACGCGATGTAATCGCATTCCTGAAGGGCCGGAAACAACCGGTGACTGTTTTCCGGACCTTGCCGTTGCCGTCAAATTGAGTCAGCGTCAGCTGGAGCGGGATTTTCGGAATGCACTCGGGATCACGCCAAAGCAATATCTCCAGCGTGTCAGGATGAACGGAGCGCATCAACGATTTACGTGCTGCTGAGTCCGGCTTTTCCACGGTGACCGACAATCGGGAACGATTGGGGTTTTTCCGAACTGGGTCGCTTCGCGGTGGAGTACAAGACCTTGTTCGGGGAATCACCCTCGAAAACACTTCGGCGCCCAGCTGTTTCGGTTCCCATTCGATTGGCGGATGCGCTGAGTGAGAATGACTGCGCTGAAACTCACCGCCTGGAGTCCCGTCCCATACGTTCGTTGCATTTCAGCGGGGCGAGGAGCGCCCAGACGGGCGGGCGCAGGACCAGCAGGTGACTGACCTGGATCAAGATTCGATCAATTGATCGCTGTTACCCAAGGCTCCAATGGTACGATGGTAAGATTGATGCGCTTGCTTGCATCAATTTGATCCAAGCAGTGATCGTGATTCAGGCAGCAGGTGTTGCGAGTTCCACTGCGCAAGCTGGGTCGTGCGAATAGAAGAATACGGCAGGGACAGTCACATGGCCGTTACCACATAAGCGCCAGACATGCTGCCGCTTGACGCATCCACCGATGCGCGGTGCTCGGTTTGATTACTGCTCAAGATTTATCATCCACCACAGGTTCGAGCGAGTTAGATATGACGGATTCGAAGACAGCCACTCAAACCCCTGACGACGCGTCGGTCAGCACTGAGGTCCAGGCGACCGCTGATACGCAGCCCAAGACGAGGGCCAGACGCAAACGATCTTCCGGAACCGCGAACGCGGGTGCCGTCACCGAAATGCAGGTTGCGGAACCCACTGCCAAGGAAACTGCCGGACCGGAAACGGCCGATGCGCAGTCCCCCGGTAAGGAATCACCCGGCGCCAAGGTTCCGGATGTGCAGTCCCCCGGTAAGGAATCACCCGGCGCCAAGGTTGCGGATGCGCAGCCCCCCGCTGAGGAATCATCCGGCACCAAGGCTCCGAAGACTAAGCATCATGTGCATGACCCGGCCAAGCCCCCAACGGACCATGCGACCATCCTTGCCTCCTTCCGGTCGCGGGATTACCCATACAAGACCAAGGTCACCCGTAAGCACTACGAAAAGCAGAAGCAGGCGCTTCAGGTCGAACTGCTCAAGGTCCAGAAATGGGTCAAAGACAGCGGTCAACGCATCGTGTTGATTTTCGAAGGGCGCGACGCGGCCGGCAAGGGCGGCACCATCAAACGATTCATGGAACATCTGAATCCTCGCGGTGCCCGTGTGGTCGCCCTGGAAAAGCCCACTGACGAGGAGCGGGGTCAGTGGTATTTCCAGCGCTATGTGAAACACCTGCCCACTGCAGGTGAACTGGTGATGTTCGACCGATCCTGGTACAACCGCGCCGGCGTTGAGCGCGTCATGGGATTTTGCGAACCCCAGGAGTATCTGGAGTTTATGCGACAGACGCCGGAACTGGAACGGATGCTGGTGCGCAGCGGTGTACATTTGTTCAAGTACTGGTTTTCGGTCCGGCAGGAAGAGCAGACGGCACGGTTCAAGAAGCGCAAATTGGACCCGCTCAAACAGTGGAAACTCAGCCCGATCGACAAGCTCGCGCAGGAGAAGTGGGAAGACTATACCGAGGCCAAGGAAGCCATGTTCTTCTACACCGACACGGCGGATGCGCCATGGGTGGTGGTCAAGTCCGACGACAAGAAGCGCGCGCGCCTGAATTGCATGCGCCATTTCCTGTCCACTCTGCCCTACCCGGACAAGAATACGAAGCTGGTCAAGGTCGACCCTCTGATCGTCGGCCACGCCTCTCACATCGTTAATCAGGATGAGCACATACTGGGTAAGACCCTGCACCCTGGAAGCAAGGTGACGGTCGGTTAAGACCCGCGGATCGGCAGCATTGGTCAAGGC
Source organism: uncultured Gammaproteobacteria bacterium (assembly GCA_963783675.1). Taxonomy (GTDB): domain Bacteria; phylum Pseudomonadota; class Gammaproteobacteria; order Competibacterales; family JAHEDQ01; genus JAHEDQ01. The sequence goes on along the minus strand of CAWAOU010000010.1, from coordinate 74,240 downwards.
AAGGAACGCGATAGCCAGAACTCGATATTCGGACGTGACGCGATTGGGCCATGAGTCAGAAGGATTTTTTCGCTACGCTCCTGGCCATTTTCGCGACCGTGGTTCTGCTGAGCCTCGCCTGGGAGTTTTGTCTTGAAGACAGGCTGCTGCCCCGCGTGTTCCACGATCACCGCACGGAAACCAACCGCGAGCGCTGGGAGTTCGTGGGCACCGCGGCCTTCTTCTCCCTGCTCGCTCTGATCGTACCCGGCGTGATCGGCGTCCGGTCGATCCGACAAGACCAGTTGCTTCGCAGCGAGGTCATCCGCCTGTCCCAGGAAGATGCGCTGACATCCCTTTACAATCGACGCCGCATCACAGAACTGCTTGAAACCGAAATCAGGCGCGCCGCTCGTTATGAGACCGGGTTTTGTCTGCTTATGATGGACGTGGATCACTTCAAGTCGGTCAACGACGTCTACGGCCATCAGGCAGGCGACCGGGTTCTGGCCGCCCTCGCCGGTGTGGTCCGATCCACCGTACGTGCAACGGACCTGGTCGGGCGTTGGGGCGGTGAGGAATTCATGGTCATATCGCTCCATTCCAACACCCAGGGAGGAGCGTCCCTGGCCAACAGCATACGGACACGGATCGAACAGGCGGATCTGGGAGAGTTGGGACACATTACCGCCAGCTTTGGCGTTACTGCATTCGCTGCCGGCGACGACAGCGAGGCTATGGTTGCCCGGGCGGACGCGGCCTTGTATGCCGCCAAACGGCTGGGACGAAACCGGGTCGAGAGCGTGTCTGCCGAGTCAGCCGACCGACCCGAATGATGTCCATCTTCGGCCCGGCGCCCAGAAACACTTGACGCGGGCGGGCGAAAAGGTAGCAGGCGGATCAACGCGGCCGTCTGTCAATGTAAGTGGGTCCGGACGCCACCGTGGCGTCGATACCGACAGCGCATCCCAGGCCCATCTCAAAAAAGCGCAGAATCTGGTATCGTCCCCTTCCAGCGATTCTGACCGTCTCGAATCATCACCGCCGAACCCCAGATCTTCGGAGAGTCAAATGCGACGTTTGATGCTGACCCTCGTTGTCGCCCTGAGTATGGTACCGCTGACGGTGCTTGCGCAGGACACCGACACCTACCGCCAGTGGATCGAGGACATGAAGGCGGCACCCCGAGGTCCGTTCGATCGTCTTCGCTGGTTTTGCAACGACGGCACGGCCCATCCACCGAAACCCTATCCCTGCGAGTCTCGGGGCGGCGGCCATCAACATGGCGAGTGGAGCAAGCAGACCCTCGAGTTGCGTCAGCAGGGATACCTGGTGGCGAACTTGCTGGCGGGCATCGATGCGGCAGAACTCGCCGGACAACCCGACTTCAACGACCTGTTCGCGCAGATTCTGATCGAACGCTACCTGACCGGCGCCGACGACGGCTGGATTCTGCGTCAGGCACTGTTCTATCGCGGTGCTATCCAGGAAGAGGACGAACGGGAAGGTGCCCGGGCTCTGCTCGAGTATCTGGCCGCGCAACCGGATTGGATTGGTCCACGATTCCCAGGACTGCGCATCGGAGTCCGGTTGCTCCCCCATGGCAAGGAAACCGCTTCAGCCCAGAAGGTCCGCCAGGAATCGGCCGCATTGTCGGATATGGACCCGGGCTTCATGTCCACACGGGTCAAGATTCATGGCTCGCCCGAGGCCAGCGACGCGGACCGGGTTAGACGCTATGCCGGCGACGTCGCCGATCCGGCCCTGAGAAAGCGACTTGAGGCACTGGCCGAGTCCATCGACCAGATTTATCAGGCCGAACCGCTGACCGATGTGCTGGAGTCCAATGCACGGGTCTTCAGCGGTGGCCCGTGGCTGCAGGCGTTGCTCCGGGATGCCGCTGCGCAGTTGAGCGCCGATCCGTCCGCGGGCAATCGCTACCGGGTCAGTGGCAAACTCCTGGCCGATTTGCGCGATGCCCTGCCTCGGGTGAGGCAACCCGCGGCGCGGCTGCGTTTGCTGGATCTCAGCCTCACCGTGGAAACCGAGAATTTCAGCTCCGGCGTCGAACTTCGCGAGGGCCTGGGCAATGCCACCCGTGACGAGCGCCTGCGGATTATAGGCAGCACTGCGGATGCGGCCTACGGCACCGGGGTAATCAAAGCCCGCGAACACCAGGCATTGCAGGAGAGTCTGGCCGCCATGACCGGTCCAGAGATTTCATTGGACAAGTACCGCGCCGAGCTGCGCTACCTGGGGCGGGTTCCGGGCTGGGCAACTCAGAACCTGCGCTTTGTTTTCTTTGAGTCCATGCAAAAACTGGCCGAGATCGAGCCCAAGGCGTTGCTGTTCATCCAGGATCAGCTCCGGGGCAGCCCGCTGCTGTTTTACTCCCAGGTGCTGGACGGTCTTACCCGAGACGGCAATCGCCTGGCCGGTGTGAGGCATAAAGTATTTGGCAAGGACGTGGGGGTGGGTTTCCAGGCCCTCAATCCGGGCCTCGCGGTGGGCGTGCTCCACGCCCGTCCGGACCTGGAACGCATGGAGGAGTTTGAACCCCGCGGCATCTACGTACTGCCGGAAACCGTGTCCGACCTGCCCCCGGTCGCCGGTATCATGACCGCGGGTGAGGGCAATCCCCTGTCCCACGTCCAATTGCTGGCGCGCAATCTCGGCATACCGAACGTGGCCATGGACGAAAGCCTGATCGAGACCCTGTTGCCCCATGACGCCAAGGAGGTTGTGCTTGCAGTGAGTCCGGCCGGGCTGGTGGAGCTCGATCCGTTCGATGATGCGTGGGCGGCACGTCTGGGGCAAGGCCAGGGCGCCAGCGATGTGGTGATTCGTCCCGATCTGGACAAGCTTGATCTGACCATGCACTCGTTCGCCCCGCTGGACCAATTGCGCGCCAGCGATTCGGGTCGAACCGTCGGACCCAAGGCAGCCAAGCTGGGGGAATTGCGGCACGCCTTTCCAGGTGCCGTTGCCGAGGGCGTCGCCATTCCTTTTGGCATTTTCAAGGCTGAAGTACTGGATCGACCCTACAAAGGCGGTGGGCAAAGCGTGTTTGAGTGGATGGTGGCACAGTACGGAATCCTGGCCGGGCTGCCGCAGGGATCCGCCGAGCGGGAGCAACAAACCGAAGCGTTTCGCGCCGAATTGTATGATCTGATCCTGAACACCCAGCCCAGCGCCGGGTTCCAGGATCAACTCCGTGCCGCCATGGTGGAAACCTTTGGCAGCGCCGACGTGGGCGTGTTCGTTCGATCCGACACCAATGTAGAGGATCTGCCCGGCTTCACCGGAGCGGGATTGAACTTGACCCTGCCCAATGTGGTGGGTTTTGACAATCTGCTGCAGTCCATCAACCGTGTCTGGGCATCGCCGTTTACCGCCCGCGCCTTCGCCTGGCGTCAGTCGCACATGGAAAACCCCGAGTATGTGTTTACCTCGATTCTGCTTTTGAAATCGGTGGCGTCGGACAAGTCGGGCGTGCTGGTTACTCAGGATCTGGAGACCGGAGACCGGGCCATCGTATCGGTGGCGATCAATGAAGGTGTGGGTGGAGCCGTGGATGGGCAGGCGGCGGAATCCCTGCGCATCGACACCCGTGACGGTTCTGTTCAGCTGCTGGCCACCGCGACTGCCCCCTGGCGACGGCGCCCGGGCCCGGCAAGCGGAATCGAGAAACTGCCTGCGACCGGTGCCGATGCGGTTCTGCAGCCAGCAGAAATAGAGCGTCTGATCGTGTTCGCCCGAGACGAATTGCCGCAGCGATTTCCATCGATACTTGACGACAGCGGTCGACCCGCCGCAGCCGATGTCGAGTTTGGGTTTGTTGACGGTGAGTTCCGTTTGTTCCAGATCCGCCCGTTCCTGGAAAGCGGCAGCGCTCGGGGCAACACCTATCTGGTTGAAATGGATAAGACCCTGGCCGCCACGTCGGGCATATCCGTAAACCTCAACCAGGTGCCGGCCCAATGAAAGGCTCTCGCATTGCCGGACTTCTACTCGGGCTCACACTGATCATGCCGGCCCTCACCCAGAGCTATCCTCTGGATGGCTATGCGGATACCGGGATTCGACGTCTCGAGGCCTCCCGTCTCGCCAACGAAGGCATAATCAAGGGCTCGAAACAGCCGCCGGGCGCCCTGTTGTCAACCGATGCGGTTGATCTGAGGCTGCTCAACCACCCGGATCTGGAACTGCCCCCGGCCGACCCGGAATTTACCCGGCAGATCGTTAAACGGCTGGGCGGACAGGCCGACCGATACGGCATCGCGGCCCTCGACCTGTCCGAACTGCCGAATCTCAAGTACGCAGAACATCGGGGCGACTTTCGCCAGAACGTCGGCAGCGTCGGTAAACTGGTGGTGGTGCTGTCGGTCTTTCAGGCCCTGGCGGACATCTGGCCGGACCAGGCGGATCGCGTCCGGGTGCTGAGGGAGACCGTCGTCACCGCCGATCAGTTCGCGCACACCGACCACCACACGGTGCGTCTGTTCAATGTTGAGACCCAGACCCTGACACGACGCACGATCCGCGATGGCGATCAGGCAAGCCTGTGGGAGTATCTGGATTGGATGCTATCCCCCAGCTCCAACTCCGCCGCCGGCATGGTCATGCGCGAGGCCATGTTGATGCGCCAGTACGGACCTGAGTATCCGCCGCCGGAAGCCGAGATCAAACGATTCTTCAAGGAAACGCCCAAGCCTGAACTCACCGCGCTGTTCGAACGGACGTTCATGGAGCCCCTGGTGCGCAACGGATTCGATCTCGAGTCATTTCGTCAGGCCAGTTTCTTTACCCACCAGGGCAAGAAGGTGGTGCCTGGACCCGGGCCCAGCTACGCCACGGCGCGTTCCCTGATGGAGTATGGGCTGCGTATGGAACAGGGGCGTTTGGTGGACGTCTTTTCCAGCCGCCAGATCAAACGGCTGATCTATGTGACCGAGCGCCGCATACGCTACGCATCGGCCCCGAAGCTGGCCGATTCAGCGGTCTACTTCAAGTCGGGCTCCCTGTATAGCTGTAAGGAGGAACCCGGTTTCAAGTGCGAGAAGTACAAGGGGAACGTGAAAAACTATATGAACTCGTTCGCCATCGTCGAAAGTCCGGCCGAAGGTCAACGACTGAGATACATGGTGATGCTGATCTCGAACGTGTTGCGCAAGAACTCAGCTTACGAACACCAATCCCTCGCAACTCATATCCAGACCATCATGGAGCAGATGCATCCGGCTGAGCCCAGTTCGGTCGAACAGGCGGCGACGGGAAACTGATCAATCATACGCAGATCAGACTCAAACAGATTGGATTAGGGGCTCAAGGACGCAGTGCAACCCGCTGACGTCCGTTGGCTGACGCCGGCCAGTTCACCACCAGGTTGTGCATCGGCTCTGCCAGTCGAGAAAACCATTTCCCAGCCTCCTTATGCTGGGCCAAGCCAACGATGATGTAGCGGTGGCTGTCGGTCTCCACAAGGGCGGCGTCAGCATGATAGTCACGCCAGGTACCGGACTTACGATACATGCGCACTTCCGGGTGATTTTTGAGGCCGGCCACGAACTTGTGCGAGATGCCGGGCTTGGACAGGATCCGCATCATGTCGGTGCGGTAGCGAGGCGCCACCAGTTGCCCTTTTTCCAGAAGATAGAAGAACCGTGCGACCTGATAGATGGTGGCGCCGTGGGAGAGGTTGCTCAGGGGGTCCCGCTGATAGGCGTTGTTGCGGGCATAGTCCTTGCCCACCCACAGGCCGCCATTGAAATCCCGATCGTATAGTTTGAGCTTGTCCGAAGTGAGGATGTTGATCAGATCCTGGCGGCCCACCCGTTCCAGCACCCGGGTGGCAGAGGCATTGTCCGAGAACCGGATCATGCGAACCATTTCTTCCCGCAGGCCGGGATCGAGCTTCAATTCCCCGTCCCCAATTTCCACGAAAGCGCCCAGAAGAATCGCTATCTTGGGCAGACTCGCCGCATACATCATCTGGTTCGGATTCAGCGCCGCATAGCGGGGCGCATCGACATCGGTCACGTCAACCAAGCCCAGGGCGAGCCTGTGAGACGCGACCTGACCCCAGAGACCCTGCTCACGCACAAGTTTCTCCAGGGCTTGCTGAAGCTGGCCATCCGCATGGGTCGCCAGTTCCTCCGTGTTCATGGATGCGCTGTGCCTGAGCATACTGGGCGCACTGTGAACCGGCGAAAGCGGCGCAGAGGCGACCAGAACAGGAACCATCAGTCGGACCAAACGGCGCGACACCCCCGCAAAACGCTCACCCAATCTGGTCACGGTCAATATATCCCCACGGCTTTAGCACAATGTCTGAAAGACACCCGGTGTCACTATTCTACCTAAGCTTAGTGTCGGAAGCGACGGTTTCATATATATCTTTGCCGATTCCCTTGTACGATCTAAACCATGCACCCATGTGCCATATCGCACGGCACCGACCATCCCCGTCGCGCCCGTCGAATCAGTCCGATCATGGCGGGCACTCACCGCGACGGGCACTTACGGATAATAGGCAACGCATAGATTTTTTCGAACCTGATCGGACAGGGCATACTGGGTTTCTTGCAGCGGGTCGACATACTCAACCTTGCCAACCACACACAACACACAGCGAACGCTCACACTGGTCGCCATGTTTGGCGCCGCGGTCATGATCGCGCAGCATATTGCCGGCAAGGCAACCCGTGACGCCTTGTTTCTGACCTACTTCGAAGTGGACCAGTTGCCAAAGATCATGATGGCCAGTGCGGCCATCTCGATCGGGGCGGCGATCCTGATGTCAAGGCTGCTCAGCCGCTCCGGCCCGGGTCGGCTGATGCCCATTATGTACCTGATCAGCGCCGGTTTGCTGGTAGGGCAATGGTTTTTGACTGATCTGGATCCAAAGCTGGCCGCGGCGTGTCTGTATCTCCAGATTTCGGCGCTCAACTCGATTCTGATCAGCGGATTCTGGTCGTTGATCAACGAGCGCTTCGACCCGCATTCGGCCAAGCGAGTCATCACCCGGCTCACGGCGGCAACCACGTTCGGCGGCCTGGTCGGGGGCATCGCCGCCAACGCGGTGGCCACGGCGGCAGACACCCATGCGGTCTTACTCATGCTCAGTCTCATGCATCTGGTCTGTGGCCTTGCCATCAGCGTGCTCGCCCGGGGACACGTTGGCCCCCCTCTCAGTGGCGGACCACCGCCCAACTTTCTCGAACCGCTGAAACGCAGCCCGCTGATCAGGCGCATGGCCTTGCTGGCTTTGCTGGTGGCAACCACGGCCGCGGTGCTGGACTACGTGCTCAAGGCCGAGGCATCGGCCAGCTTGTCCGACGCGGATCTGATTACGTTTTTTTCCTATTTCTACATGGCGGTGGGCCTGGGCACCTTCCTGGTCCAGTCTGTGATCGGTGACAGGGCGCTGCGCTGGTTCGGACTGGGCGGGACGATGGCGGCATGGCCACTGGCCATCCTGATTTCGGGTGCCAGCGCGCTTGTTTTTCGCTCACTGGTCACCGCAACCCTGATGCGAGCCAGCGCGAACCTGTTTTACAACTCGTTCTTTCGCGCAGGATTCGAGGTTTTGTACACGCCAATTCCGCCGGCCGACAAACGCACCGGCAAGATTCTGATCGACGTGGGAGCGGACCGGTCGGGCGATCTCCTCGGCGGCCTGTTGATCATGTCGATTTTGATGATTCCGGTGGCCAACGAGACGCTGTTGTTGCTGGCTGCGCTCATGCTGGCCGGAATCTGCCTGCTGTTGATTCTTTTGCTGCATCGCAACTATGTCCGGCAATTGGCCAGGAATCTGCGCAGTGGGCGTTTTGTCCTCGAAGATTCACCGATGGTGGACCCGAGCACCGGCAACACCCTTGCCCTGCCCCCGACCGCGCTCGAACGCGATCAGGTCCTTCGGGAGATCGCCAGCACCCGGAACGGCGCCACAGCGACAGCGCCCGCGGCCATGCCGGTGACGGATACCGTAGATCCGGTGGTCCGGTCCATCATGGAACTGCGGAGCGGAAGTCCGGTACGGGTCAAACGGGTTCTGGCCAGCCAGACCATCACCCCGGAACTGTTGCCTCACGTGCTCTCATTGCTGGCCGATGACCGTTTCGTGAAAGAAGCGCTGCGGGGTATTCGCCGATTCGCCTCCACCGGCGCGGGCCAGTTGGTCGACGCTTTACTGACGCCGACTCAGCATCCACTGGTTAGACGCCGCCTACCGCTGGCCATGGCCTATTCGGACAGTCCGCTTGCCGTGGAAGGTCTGGTCGCGGCGCTCACCACACAGGAGTGGAACGTTCGCTACCGGTGCGCGCAGGCGCTGGAGACGATTCATCGGCTGCAACCGGGACTCCGCATCCCGCGTCGCCGACTGCTGGAGGTGATCGCCCGGGAATCCCGATACCTCGCCCGCAGGGATGCGTCCAACAAATCGAAGGTTGAGGACTCAGAGCGCTCGACACTGCAACTGATCTTTCTGCTGTTAGGGGCAGTCTACGACCCCGAGACCGTAGAGCTCAGCCAGCAAGCCCTTCAGAGTGGGGATGCCAGACTTCGGGGCACGGCACTTGAATACCTGGAAAACCGGGTTCCGGCGGAGATCTGGGCGCGCTTGGGTCCGCTGCTCGCCAGGGTGAGAATGGCAACCGGGACGCAGCCTCCGCTGCGGCAGGCAGCCCGTGACCGCCTGGCCGCCGCCGCACGACAACCCGAAACGGATGCAACCAATCCCGGCACGCCCCTTGCCGGCGACAAGACCGGCAACAATGGCCCTGATTCCGGCCCGGCAAAGGACACAGACCGCAGCTGATCGCGCATAAACGCATGAAGACATTTGCAAAAACCCACGGGCTTGATTCCCAGTTCGCCCGTTTTTACCGACCCCTTGCGCGCAATCTGGTGATGATCGCCATCGTCACCGCTGTACTGGCGACAGCTTCACTGTTCTACTTCGATCACAGGTTGACCACCTCCCTGTCCAAACGGCTGATTGAGAGCAACACGCAGGCCACTGCACAAACCCTGCAGAACCTGTTCGATGACGCCCAGGACGGACTTCACCTGGCACAAAGGCAAATCCAGCACCACGACATCCGCCCCGGGCATCGGGATCCCTTGTTCAGCGCGTTGGCGCCGTTTCTGTCACAGTTTCCGTTTCTGGATTCCATCAACCTGGCCGATGCCGACGGCAATGAGTACGTCCTGATCAAGCGACCCGGGGAGATCCTGACCCGGGGTATCGAGGCCGAGGCACCCAATGTGGCGCTCTGGCAGCGGCGGGTTCATGGGGTCGTGGTGGAACAATGGACTCGTCAGACCGACGTCTCGCCTGTGGATCGACCCTGGTTCAAGGGCGCCATGTCACGCGAAAGCGGACATGGGTTCTGGACCACGCCGTATACCTTCCTCACCACCAAACAACCCGGCGTATCGGTATCCAGCCGATGGAGCCCGCTGCAGCGCGAAGCAGAGCATGTGGTCTCGTTCAACATCACGTTGATCGATATCTCCCACCAAACAACGCAGCTTCGACCAAGCGACAACGGCATGACGGTGATCTTTACCCAGGACGGTGAGACACTCGGCCTGCCACCCGACCCAAGGTTCGAGGACGAATCCGCCCTGCTCTCGGCGGTCCTCTCGCCGGTCACCGAGCTGAAAGTACCCGCCTTGGATGCCGCTTTGGCACAGTGGTATGCAACAGATCAACCCCAAGGCATATCCCGATACCGAACACCCGACCGGGCCCCCTGGTGGGCAGGCTTCTCGCCCGAGTCGCTGGATGAGGACACCACCGTCTGGGTGGCGGTGCTGATTCCCGAAGACGACTTTCTGGGCGCGACGATCACGCAGCGCAATCTCACCCTGGCCGGCATCGGCCTGACGGGGATTTTGATCGCAGGTCTGGTGTTCGTCACCTCCATGCGATCCATACGGCGACAAGTCAGAACAGCGGTGGATCGGGTGGAACGCAAACTGGGACAGTATCGTTTGCGACAAAAGATCGGCGAGGGTGGCAACGGCGCGGTGTATCGGGCGACCCACGCATTGCTGCGGCGCCCCACGGCCATCAAACTGATGAACCCGGAGTTTGCGCGCAGCGACTCGGCACGCAAGCGCTTCGAGCATGAAGTCCAGATCACCAGCAATCTGAACCACCCCAACACCATCGCCATCTATGACTACGGCCGGACCCCCGACGGAACCCTCTACTATGCGATGGAATTTCTCAACGGGGGCACCCTGGAGCGTCTGGTACAGTTCGCGGGTGCACTGCCACCCGCCCGGGTTATACACATACTGGAGCAGATCGCGGGCTCTCTGGCCGAGGCCCACGCCAAGAGGCTGATCCACCGTGATATCAAACCGTCCAACGCGATTCTCTGCGAACGCGGCGGATTGTTCGACGTGGTCAAGGTGCTGGACTTCGGTCTGGTCAAGGAAATTGCCGAGACCGACGGAAATCTCACCCAATCGAATCTGCTTATCGGCACACCCCTGTATATGGCCCCCGAAATCATCAGTAGCCCCGGTCAAGCCAGCCCGCAGGGCGACCTTTACGCCCTGGGCGCAGTCGGCTACATGTTGCTTACCGGCAGCAACGTGTTTGACGGTGAGAGCGCGGTGGAGATATGCGCGAAACACCTTCACGACGCGCCTGTACCGCCCTCTCAACGCGCACCGGGCGCAGGGATCCCTGCGGATCTCGAGGCGCTTATCCTGACCTGTTTGAGTAAGGAGCCGGCGGACCGCCCCGCGGGCGCATCGGAGTTCCGCGCGGGCCTGATGAACTGCATGGCATGGGGGGAATGGGACCAGGGGCAGGCCAGCGCCTGGTGGCACATGCATTCAGCCGCCTTCACCGGCACGGAATCATCGACCAATGCGACACCGCTCTCCAACACCGAAGTGCTGGTGGACTTGGACCGGCGGGCACTGTCTACCCGGGCCAGCCGTGTCTGATGTGAGCGATGGAGCCTCTGATTTGTTTTGGGCGAAGCAGATTGGAGAGTGAAATGTGGGAACTCAAGGCGCCGGTCGCAGGGAGTAATCGTACTATCGCCAGGACCTGCAACCATAGAACTGTGCATTTCAGTCCCAGGATGCACGTTCACGAATAGATCAGACACGCCTCAATCGACCGCGACCACCATCGCACTGATATTGTCTCGCCCCCCCGCCTCCACCGCTGCCACCACCAGATCCGCCGCTGCGGCTTCTGGTCCCTTGGCTGCGGTCAGGAGGTCACGGATGCGGGCATCGTCGATCTCGTTGTTGAGACCGTCGCTGCAGAGCAGGAAAAGGTCGCCGGCATCAACACGGCCGGAACACTGGTCGACCACCGGTTCAGCATCCCCGCCCAGAACTCGGGTGATGATGTTCCTGTGTGGGTGAGCTTGTGCCTCTATCACCGAGATGGCGCCGCTTTCGAGCAGATCCTGAACCAGGGAGTGGTCCCGCGTCAGTTGGGTCAGAACACCACGCCGAAGCAGGTAGACCCGGCTATCCCCGACCCAGGCAATCTCATAGCGGTGTGAGTGCAGTTTGAGCACCACCACCGTCGACCCCATGCCCGCGGAGCCAAAGCCCCTGGCCGGCGCCGCGCGGATGCTTCGGTGGGCGCGTGTCACCGCATCCGGCAGCGGGTCCCCGGACCGAATCGCGGTTTCGATCTCATCTACCGCCAGGCGACTTGCCACTTCACCCGCCGCCTCACCCCCCATGCCGTCGGCCACGATCCAAAGCCCCAGGTCAGCCGCCGACTTTGCTGCGTCCTGGTTGTTGTCGCGAACCCGGCCGGCGTGGCTCTCGCATCCGAATGCACTGTGATATCCCATGGCGTCTGGACGAACTCCCCGAACCACCCGCATCATTGACAAACGCCCTATTCTGCCCCGAATCTGAGTCAAATGTGCCGCCGATTCCGGCTCCGATTTCGACTCGCGGGGAGCGCCCGGGGCGTTTCAAGGATCATCCATGACCAAGCTGCCAGTAAGCCTGTTTATTGCCTGCGTCCTGGTAACAGCCAGCGCCGGTGCATCCGACGCCGGCGACGCGATCATCCAGAAGGCCCGGCAGGAATGTCAGTCGTTCGAGAACGGCGTGCTCGAAATCACCGACAAGGCTATCACCCGGGTCGATCTCACCGGCGACGGAGAGCCGGACGAACTGGTCGACAGCCGCGCGTTTTCCTGTTCCAGCGCGGCGTCACTGTTCTGCGGAACTGGGGGTTGTTCGCTCAGTGCCATCGTCGGCGGATCAACCACCGAATTCCTGGCCAAGGGTTGGCGCATCGTCGACTGGGATGGACAACCCGTTCTGCTGCTCGCCGTACACGGCAGCGAATGCGGCGGCACAAACTTGCGGCGCTGCTACAACGCCATGGCGTGGAGCGAGGGCGCGTTTCGGAGTGTGGGTCAATGAGAGGCCAGCCAGCCCGTGCCGTCCACCTGCGCCCTTTTGGACCAAACCGCGATCCGCGCGAATAACTCAGACCTTCCCCAGGACCACTGCCTCGGTACTCTTGGAATCATCCCGGTCCGCGACTTGCCAAGAAACACGGTAAACAATCGTATACAGAACCGGCACCAGCACCATGGTCAAAACGGTGCCGAAACTGAGCCCGGCCATCAGAGTGACGGACAATCCAACCCAGAATACGTCACCCAGTAACGGGACGACGCCCAGCACGGTAGTGGCCGCCGCCAGCACCACCGGTCGCAGGCGCGAGACCGCCGCCTCGACTATCGCCGGGTACGGCGCCATGCCGCCGGTCAGGTTCAAGTTCACTTGATCCAGCAGCACAACGGCGTTCTTGATCATCATACCCGACAGACTCATGGCCCCGAGTAAGGCCACAAATCCGAAGGGTACATCAAACGCAAGGAGTCCCCCCACAACGCCGATCAGGGCGAACGGAATGGTCAGCAGAATGATAAGGGGGGGGCGGTAGGCATTGAACAGGGCGACGATGATGAAAATCACCACCGCCCCAGCCGGGACCATACCCGGCAGCAGGGAAGCCTGGGCGGCCAATGTATCCTCGTACTCGCCACCCCATTCCAGGGTGTACCCCGGGGGAAGTTCGATGGCCTCGAATGCCTCACGCACCGAGGCGAGCAGGGTCGGCAGCGTCACCCCCTGGATCGGGTTTGCTTCGACGGTAATGGTGCGTCGCCGGTCACGGCGACCAATGATCGGGTCCTCCCAGGAGAGATTTACGCCGTCGGTGACCTGAGACAGGGGAACCGAGTAGGTGGACATGGCGGGTTGCACCTGAAGCTCATCGATCCCGGAGACATTCCGCCGTTCCTCCTCCACGTGACGCAGCAAAATAGGCAGCAGTACGTCGCGTTCGCGATAGGAACCAATGTCGCGGCCGTCGAAAGCCCGTTTGGTGGTCAGGGCGATATCTTCGCGGGTAACCGACGCCCAACGGCCCCTTTCCTGACTGTAGTCCGCCACCATAAGCAGGGTCGGTTCGCGCCAGTCGGTTCGAACCGGGCCCGCCAGAGGACTTGCCTTCAAAACGGCCGACGCCTGGGCGGAAATAGCCCTGAGAACACCCGGGTCCGCCTCCGCCGGGCCACTGAAACGGGCCTCGAACTTCCATGTGTTGCTGGGACCGACACCGAACTTCCGGATGCTGATCACACTGTCCTGCAGGCGCGCCCCGAGCCAGGGTTCGATGTCGGCGACCAATCCATCAATGTCGCGATAATCAGAAACATTGACCAGCAGTTGTGCATAGGCCTGATCCGCCGACTCCGGGTCCACGGGCAGATAGAATCGCGGGGGTCCCGCGCCGATAAAAGCACTGACGCCATTTACCCGCTCGTCGGCCAGCAACCTGGACTCGGCCTGCTCAAGATCCAGCGCCACCTGCTGTATTCGGGTCCCTTCAGGCGCGTACACATCAATCATGAACTTGCCCATGGACGCGTCCGGAAAGAAAAGTTTTGTTACGCCGCCGAACCCCACCACGGCGATCGCCAGCAGCGCGATCATGGTCACCACCGTAAGCCAGCGAAGACGAATCGCAGCACCTACGACAGCACGGAACCGACGGTAGAATCCGCTTGCGTAAGGATCATCCTGGGCTGAGCCCGCCGCGGGGTCAGGCAACAAATCGATGCACTGCAACGGTGTCATCGTCACCGACACCACCCAACTCACCAGCAGTGCGATCGCGACCACGCTGAACAGGGTACGGCAGTACTCCCCGGCGCCTTCGGTCGATGCGAAGATGGGGTAAAACGCCATCACCGCCACCACCGTTGCGCCCAGCAGTGGCAACGCCGGCTGACTCGCCGCCTCCACCGCGGCACGTGATCGCTCCATACCCTGTTGTAAACGCACCGCCATGCCGTCTGCCACCACAATGGCGTTGTCCACCATCATGCCCAAGGCAATGATCAACGCCCCAAGCGACATCCGCTGTAGATCAATGCCGAAAACAGCCATCAGAATGAAAGTGCCCAGGATAGTGACGATGAGCGCGCCACCGATGATGACGCCCATACGCCAACCCATGGCCAGTGTCAGCACAACCAACACAATGCCCAGGGCCTGCGCAAAGCTGATCAGGAAGGCATCAACCGCTTCGGCCACCACATCAGACATCCAGTGTACGCGGCGCACCTCGAGACCGATCGGCAGATTCGCGGTCAACTCCTCCAGCCGCCGGTCGATGGCTTGGCCGACCTGCACCACATTGGCGCCCGACACGTTGGTGACGGAAATGCCCAGGGCCGGACGCCCGTTGTACCGCATCAAAGTCAACGGCGGCTCGCGATAGCCCCGGCGTATGCTGCCGATGTCGCGAATGCGCGTCAGTTCACCACCCCCCCCAACTGCCTCTCGTTGCTTCTCATCCAACACCGATGGGCGTATGACCAGGTCAGCGATATCGGCCGGCGATGTAAACTCACCGCTGGGCAGAATGCGCAGGCGCTTAGCCTGTATGTCTAATTTGCCGGCATCCAAGACCCTGTTCTGCTGCCGCAGGGTGTTCTCGAGGCTGGCGTCGCTCAAGCCCAGCTCGGCCAGCTGGCTCTGGGCCACATCCAGATAGATGATCTCATCCTGAGCGCCCCACAGGTCGACCCGCGCGACCCCTTCAACGATGCTGATCTCTTTCTTTAAATCCTTGGCAAACCGTTCCACTTCGGCATAGCTGAAGCCGTCACCGATCACCGCCAATTGAAATCCGAAAACATCACCGAAATCATCGGATATGACCGGTACACCGACCCCAGGCGGCAACTCCGCCTGCACATCACGAATTTTGCGTCTGAGCTCGTCCCAAACCTGGGGCAGCTGATCCAGCCAGTACTCCGCCTTGATCTCCACCGACACCATGGACTGTCCGGCCCGGGAATAGGATGAGACATAGTCGAGCTGCTTGAGCTCCTGCAGTGCCAGCTCGATCCGATCGGTGACTTCCAGTTCAACTTCCTGCGGGCTGGCACCCGGATACTGGGTCGTAATGACCGCTGTTTTCACGGTGAACTCGGGATCCTCCAACTGGCCGAGCTGGAAAAAGCTGAAGACCCCACCCACAATCAGCAGGACCGCGCCAAAATAGGTTACAGCGCGGTTGTTCACCGCAGTGGCTGTAAGGCTCATTGGGCGCCCTCCGTAGCGGTGTTCAACCCGAGCGCTCGCAATAACCTGGTCATGCCCTCACTCCATTTCAGGTCGAACCGACTGACCTTCGACCAGGAAATGCACCCCGGCGATGGCGATGACCTCGCCGAACTCCAAGCCAGCGAGTACCGTGACGCCACCGGTACTGAGCCCGCCCAGCGTAACCGGCCTCTGCGTGACCGTCCCTGCGTTCGGGTCGATCACCCAAACAAAGCTTTGGTCGCCGCCCGCGGGAGAAAACACCGAGGTCATGGGCACCACAATCCCCGCGCTGGCTCCGCCCGTCCGATCCGGCGCATTGCCCGTGGCAGTGCCCGCCATCCCGGGCAGGATCTCCGAGCCCTCTGGCTGATCCATGATCAGGGTGACCGGATAGGTCCGCGTGGTGGTCGACGCTTCCCCTCCGATCTCGAGGATCTCGGCGGACAGGTTCAGGCTCGGAAAAGCGTCGAAACGCACACTCAGATTCTGTACCTGTGGGACCATGGAAATGAGCGTTTCCGGCACGTTGATTTCGAACTCAATCCGGGTGTTGTCCAGCAGCCGCACGATGGGCTGGCGGGCCTGGACATACTCGAAATTCTCGACAAAGGTCCCGACGATAGTGCCATCGAACGGTGCCAGGAGATGGGTATAGCCAACCGCGTCCCGCGCGCCATCGAGAGACGCCTCATAGGTGGCGATATTCGCCTCGGCAATCTGGTAATCCTCCTTGGCCCGATCCACTTGGACCTCGCTCACCAGCCCGGTCCCCTGCTTCTGTATCCCCAGCAGTCGTTGGTACTCGCTATTGGCCCGGGTCCGATTGGCGACGGCGCGCTGCAGTTCGCCCTCCACCTGACGCTGCTGAACCTCAAAGTCCCTCGGGTCGATGCGAGCGATCAAACCACCGGTGGAAACCCGGGTCCCCACACTGACCGGAAACTCGATCAGTGGACCCGCAACTCGAAACGACAGATCGACCTCCTGAGTGGCCCGGGCCCGGCCAGGAAAACTGCGCCCCGCCAGGTCCTCAAGCGCCCCCACTTTCATGGCCCGAACCGGCCGCACCGCCTCAGTTTGGGCGGGTTCCTGTTGTTGACAGGCCGAAAGCAACAGAAGCGCACCCAGTAATACGGCAATGTTCGTAAACGCTGAAAGAGAGCCTGAGTCGAATCTGCTAGGTGTTGCTGACATGGTCCGAGCCGCCTCAGAAGATGCTTTTGGGGAAATTCAAATGCGCAAACGATGACCACAGCCGGAAGCTCAATCCTGCGCCCGGCTCATGCGGCCTGTAAGGCGGCATCGGGCCGTCGCTATGCCACCACCTTCCCTTGCGTCACTCGCACCGAACACCAACGGTTTATAGTATGTTGGCCACCGGGGACAGTGAGTCACCGAGAGACGGCGCTTAACGAAAGGTTACATGCAGATCAATCCGCAAACTACGGGTGCTCCTGTTAGCTCTGATCCGACCCGTGCTGCGGACCCCGAACACATCCTGATTCAACTCCATCGCATCCTGGGCAGCCGCCTGTTCCGCGATTCCCATCGGCTGCAAACATTTCTGCGCTATGTAGTCACCGAGACCCTAGAAGGCAGAGCCGGACGTATAAAGGGTTTCACCGTTGCCCAGGCGGTGTTCGACCGCCAGGACCCGGAAGACGCGCAGGCCAGCACTATTGTCCGGGTCGAGGCCAGTCGACTGCGGCGATTACTGGGCGAGTACTACCTAGGGGAAGGCCGAGGCGATCCGATCCGCATCGAGGTTCCCAAAGGGGGGTATGTCCCCAGTTTTGAACCAAACCCGCCTGATGCCAGCATTTCCACGAGCACCGAATCCGAACCTGCTGGACCATCCCGTACTCGATTCCTGATTGGCATGGTCGCGGCAGTAAGCGCTTTTGCGATTGCGCTCATGGTTTATTTGCCACGACATGACCTGGCCCAATCCACGCGGGATCCGAGTGGTTTCGCTCCGACGGTTGCACCCGGTGTTCCGGCCATTGCCGTACTGCCCTTCGAGGACCGGACCACGGATGGCCGTGCTGCGAGTGTCGCCGATGGCCTGACCGAGGACATCATCACCGATCTATCCAGAGTTCCGGGCATCGACGTCATCGCCTTTTCATCCGTGCTGCCTTTCAGAGGCCAGGACACCGATACCGATCAGCTTGCCCAGGAACTGCAGGTTTCCCACGTACTTCGAGGCAGCATCAGGGGCACCCCGCCAACTCTGCGTGTCACCGCGCGCTTGCTCGAGTTGTCGACCAACCGGGAACTGTGGGCCGATCGTTTCGACCGACACCTCAGTGACGAACTGTCGCTGCAGGGTGAGTTGTCACAAAGCGTCGTGGAAAGCCTGACGGCCAACCTCCTCCCTGCCGACCGTCTGCCGACCCGCCCGGCGCCTCTGGCGCACATCGAGGCTCGCACCCTTTATCAACAGGCCATGAACCTGGCCAATCCACCCAGTGACAGCGGGCGGCTCGCGGTCGCAGCCAGAGCGTTTGAACGGGTGATTGAGATGGCGCCGGACTTTGCCGGGGGCTATGCAGGTGCGGCTTACATCGGCGCATTCAGAGCATTCTGGGGCAGCAGCGACGTATCCGACACGGATCTCCAAAAAGCCGTAAGCCTCGCCAACAGGGCGACGGAACTCGACCCGAACTTCGGACTTGCTTACACCGCCCTGGCTTTTGCGCACTTGAGCAATCGGGACTTCGACGCCGCATTAGGGGCCTCGATCCAGGCAATCGAAGCACAACCCGGCGACCCCTACCTCAATGCCTACCACGGGGTTTTGCTCAGCTTCAACGGCGAGCCGTCCAAGGGCTTGACGTACGCGAAGCGGGCGCTGCGTCTGGATCCTTTATACGTCCGAACGCCGCACTTGAACATACTCGGTGTCATCGCTTTTCAAACCGGTGACTACGCACAGGCCCTGGATGCTTTTGGGCGAAATCTTGATCGCGGCGGCCCTATTAATCCGGTCATTCAAGCCTATCTGGTTGCGACCTACATGGCGCTCGGTCGGACCGAACAGGCCAGAAGCGCCTTCGAGTGGTTAACGCTGTACGGGCCCGGGTTCGATCTGGAGAAATGGCTACGCCGCGCCTATCGATTCGCCCCGGATTCGGACCGGGTTCTTAATCTGCTCGACCAGGCGGATTTCCGGTCAAATTCTGCAAACTAGTTGAATAAGGCTCGGTCGAGTGCACGGCAAGGCAAAAATGAAGGGGAAAGCGCAGCTTAGACCCAGTAAATGAGCATTTTAAAGGCGATTTCAACGCAATATCGTTCCGATTGAGGCTTTTTCAACACGCTGCTGGGCACCTGCGGAACAGAACAGGATCAGGCTGATCTGCACCAGTGTCCTGACGCTGCGCCTTGTCGTGCTCTCAACGGCGGATCGCCTGTGCGCTGCCGTCGCTGGCTGCAACCAAACGTGGCACCCGGGCGGAGATAGTGGTCACCACTTCGTAGTTGATGGTGCCCAGCCGGGCGGCGAGCTCATCGGCGGTCACCTCCTCATCGCCCTGGCGTCCGATGATAACCACCTCGTCGCCGAGTTCGACTCTGCCCTTCACATCGGTCAGGTCGATGAGGCTTTGGTCCATGGTGACCCGCCCAACCAGCGGGCAACGCACCCCCGCCACCAGGACCTCCAGATTGTTGGAAAACGCGCGGCTCAGGCCGTCGCCGTAACCACAGGGAATGGTGGCGATCAGGCTCTCACGGGCTGTGGGGAAAGCGTGACCGTAACTCAGCCCGGTGCCGGCGGGCACGGTTTTCAGAAAGCTGATCCGGGTCTTCCATTCCAGTACCGGCTGCAGCGCCTCGACGCGGGGATTGGACATGGTCAATGACGGTTTGAGCCCGTACAGGGCGATACCCGGCCGCACCGCGTCGAAGTGGGATTCGGGCAGATCGAATATGGCGGCGCTGTTCGCCATGTGAACATAGTCGATGGCCTGCCGATTCAGCCCCGCCACCACCCGACGGAAACGTTCTGTTTGTTCCTTTGAATAGCCCTTGTCCGCCTCGTCGGCCCGGGGAAAGTGGCTCATGACACCCCGGACGCGCAGGCCCGGCAGTGCCTGGCAGGTTTCTACAAACGAAGCCGCCGCATCCGGATGGATACCGACCCGTCCCATGCCGGTATCGACTTTTACGTGGATCGAGACCTGACGGCTCCGAGCCACCGCAACGCGGGCGATTTCCCGGGCGATTGCAAGCTCGCTGACCACCGGTTCCAGACCGTACTCGACGATCATGTCGGCTGGATCAGAAAGCCCGGCGGACAGCAAAACAAAACGCGCGGCCACCCCGGACCGGATCAACGCCTCGGCTTCGGAGGCATGAGCCACACACAGCGTTCCGCAGCCCAGATCCACCAGATGGCGGGCCACGATCACCGCGTCGTGCCCGTAGGCATTGGCCTTGATCGCCGGCCACACCGCGCCCTTACCGACCAGCGACTGCAAAAGCCGGAGATTTCGGCTCAGACGATCCAGATGAATCGTCACGATGGTCGGGTGGCTGCTCAAAGTTCTCCCCGTGCCCCCGTGCCCCCCGTGTTCCCACCATCAACCTGGGACGGGTTTGCGGCAGGCGTCCGACCCGCCAACACGTCTGGCGCGGCGCCAGGGTCAGAAGCGATACAGCACCGACGCGCCCAGCACACTGGCCTGGACATCGTAGAAGTCGATATTCGAGTCGCCCATAAAGCCGGACAACTGGCCCGCAACGGACAGATTCTTGACGCCGAAGGGCTGTGAATAAAACGCTTGGAAACTGGCGCCGTAGACGGTCTCGTCCCGAGTCCTGGCGTACACCGGATGGCGGGCATCGTAGTTGTTCCGGGCGCCGAACAGGTTGGTCACGAAGCGCCAACGATCACCGAAATACAAATGGGTCAGCTGCAAGCCGATTTCCTTGCTGGCCATGGCGTCCCCGTCCAGATCATAATCCACGTAGTTGATGGCCGGCACAAAAGCATGGCGGCCTTCGCCGATGCCATACTGGTAGGCCAGCTCGACACGGGTCTGGTCGCCTTTACGCCGCAACTGCTTGCGCTGGGATTCGCTCAAGCCAAGCCACTCTCCGCTGCTTTCCTTGTCCACATCGATTTTTCGGTAGGACACTTCGGCTTCGAAATTGCTGCCCAGAATGCGGTCATAACGCACTCGAACACCGTAGCTGTCGCGGTCGGTACTCTTACGCTTCTGATCCACCACGAAGGGGTCCTGCCACAGTTTGCCCGGGAAGGCGCTGAACAAATAGCCAACGGTCAGGGCGCTGCCGTTCTCGAACTGCTTCTTCACACCGAGCTGGGTGGCGAAATCGAACCGCAACAGATCGAGCAGGCGGGTACCCGCAAACACCTGAATCTTCGGTTCGGCAAAGGTGTAGGCCACATTGAACGGCATGCGGAAGCCGGTGGAGCTCTGTGAGCCGGGTCTCGCGGTCAGGGAATCGATCCGCTTGGTGCCCAGATCGCCGGCCAGGGTATTGCTCTTGACCGTCGTGTAGGCCAGGCCCGGGTTGATAAAGCCGGAGAATCCGTCCTCCTCTGGCACCGGATCAGAGGCCGTCGCGGGCCCTGTCAAAAGGTATCAGCGACGTCGCCACCACTGCAATTCCAAACCTGCTCACTGAAACGCTCCTGTCGAACAATCGATCCTGACCAGCAACCCAGGGTAAAGCAGGGCTCAGTTGAACCCAAGAGTATCCCCGAACCAACGCCATCCCGCAGAAAGATACCCGGTCACCGCCGATAAGGAAAATCTAGCCCGTGCGCAGTCCTGCGAGTATGGGCACGCCCTCCAGACGGGTGCCAACACGGCCAGCAGGTCAGGTGCGAAATGTCATTTTCTCCGCGATTCTTGCGCATTATCGGTAAATAATGCAGCCTTATGCATATTTTTACGGTTCAGAGTTGTTCGCGTTTCCCATGCAGGACTTCGGTGAAGCGTTCCGGCTGGCCTTCGGACTGGTGTTCAGTGCGAATCCGGACCTGCTGGAAATCGTCGTGTTGTCGCTGCGGGTCAGTCTGACCGCGGTGGCTCTGTCCTGTTTGATTGGACTTCCCCTGGGCGCCGCCGTCGCCATGAGCCGATTCCGGGGCCGGATGGCCCTGGTCGTGATACTCAATGCACTGATGGGACTGCCGCCCGTCGTGGTGGGGCTGATGGTCTACCTGATGCTGTCCAACGCGGGTCCACTGGGTTGGATGCAGCTGCTCTACACTCCCACCGCCATGATTATTGCCCAGTCGATTCTGATCGCACCGATTGTTGCTGCCCTGACCCGGGAGGTGGTGGCGCAACTTCATGAAGAGTATGCGGAGCAGTTCCGATCGCTCTGCGTACCACCTGGCCGGGCCATACTCACCTTACTCTGGGACGCCCGCTACAGTCTCCTCACCGTGGCGTTGGCGGGCTTCGGCCGGGCCATCGCGGAGGTGGGGGCGGTCATCATCGTGGGCGGCAACATCCAACACCTCACCCGGGTCATGACCACCGCGATCGCGTTGGAAACCTCGAAGGGCGATCTTGCCCTGGCGCTGGCCCTGGGGCTGATTCTCATCACCCTTGCCCTGACCGTGAATACGATGGTGATGGCGTTGCGCGGCACCGCGATCCGGCAGGCCCATGTCTGATTCCAACGAAGGCGTGCTGGTCGACACACTGCAGGGGGTCGAGCATTGGCCATTGCTGCCCGCCGTGGCCCGGGGCTTGTCCTTCGATGCCGGTGGGCGCCGGTTGATGCACGAGATCGATCTCACCCTCGTGGCCGGTACCGTGACCGTGATTATCGGTCCCAACGGCGCAGGAAAAAGCCTGCTGCTGCGACTGCTGCACGGCATGATCCCCTGTTCCGGCGGCACCCTCGCCTGGGGTGGGCGTACCATGACCGAGGCGGTGCGGCTACGGCAGGCCATGGTGTTTCAGCGTCCGGTGATGCTCCGCCGTTCGGTCGCCGCCAATCTGCGCTTTGCCCTGAAATTGAGGGGCCTGGAAAGTGACGATCGCTGCCATGCGCTGCTGACTGAGGTGGGCCTGGCGGACCGGGCAACGCAGGCGGCCCGGCTGCTGTCGGGAGGCGAGCAACAGCGTCTCGCACTCGCCCGGGCCATGGCCGTGGAGCCTCAAGTGTTGTTCCTGGATGAGCCCACCGCCAGTCTCGATCCGGCCGCAACCGACGCCATCGAAGACATCGTGAAGCGTGCCCATCAGCGGGGTACCAAGATCGTTTTCGTGACCCATGACATGGGCCAAGCCCGCCGTCTGGCCGATGACGTGGTGTTTCTCCATGCAGGGCGATTGCTTGAACACACCCAAGCCGAACAGTTCTTCCGCGCACCTGCTTCGACCACAGCCCGGGACTATATAGACGGCCGTCTCATTTTCTAAGCCCAAAGACCCGTGAACAGGAGAACCTCAGTGCACCGATTCACTCTGCGTCGGCGAATCTGCGCCGCCACCATGATGATCATGGCGCTGCCCGGCATCGGATTCGCGGCCGACAAGTCCATCTTCCTGCAATCGACCACCTCCACCGCCAATTCGGGTCTGTATGATGCGCTGTTGCCGGGTTTTACCGAGCGAACCGGCATCCAGGTCAATGTGGTGGCTGTGGGCACCGGGCAGGCTATTAAAAACGCAATGAACGGCGACGGTGACGTATTGCTGGTGCACGCCAAACCGGCCGAGGAAGCATTTGTGACCGAGGGTTACGGTGTGGAACGGTTCGATGTCATGTACAACGATTTTGTCATCGTCGGGCCGCCCTCGGACCCGGCCGGGATCGGCGGTTCCGGAGATGCGGCCGCCTCGCTGCGGAAGATCGGGGACAGTGGCGCCAAGTTCGCCTCCCGTGGTGACAGCTCAGGAACCCACAAGAAAGAGATCGCCCTGTGGGAAACCGCCGATGTCGATCCCACCGCGGCCAGTGGCGACTGGTATCGCGAGACCGGTTCGGGCATGGGCGCCACCCTCAACGCCGCCGTGGCCATGGGCGCCTACACCATGACCGACCGGGGCACCTGGATCAGCTTTAAAAACAAAGGCGATTACACCATCCTCGTGGAGGGTGACGACGCGCTGTTCAATCAGTACGGTGTCATTCTGGTCAATCCGGCCAGGCATGCAAACGTGAAGGCCGAGGCAGGACAGATGTTCATCGACTGGATCATCGGTCCCCAGGGGCAGGCGGCCATCGCCGCTTATACCCTGGATGGCCAGCAGTTGTTTTTCCCCAACGCCCAACCACGCTGACACCCGAGCGAACGGCTCCGCGGGGAAAGCGGGGCCGGTTCAATTGCGCGACTTGAACCCGGACAGGCTCATTAAGGAAGGTCTGAACAATTGATACGAATCGCGTTTCGGTCCACAAGGGTGCAGATGCGAGGCTCCCGGCGCAGCGCCATAGTCATTCTATGGCCAAGCCGGGAAACGCGGCAGATGTGCCCTTGTGGGCGAAACCCCAGCGGGGCCGGGCCTTTGCGCCCCTCGTACCGCGTTGCACCTCGCTCATTGGCAGCTCACTCATTTTCCTCGGGCCAACTTCGCTCGGTGCGCCTTGTACGAGGGAGCGCAAAGACACCGGCGCGATCGCAGCAATTGTTCAGACCTTCCTTAACACCAGCATGGTTGGCGCCACAACCATGCCCACGTAGAAGATGACGATGGGTTCGTATTCCAGGCAGACCCAGTAGAACAGAACGAAGGCGAACAGCGACCCCAGAGCGCCCACCGAGGCTGCGCCATAGACATACCGCCTGCGGCTGGGGTCCACGTGACGGCCACCAGCACAGGATAAATCGGAACCCCTTTCTCGAGCGCTGTGGCCACTTCGCGAACCACCCAGTCGGTCGGATTCTGCAGACGTTGCCGGCCCTGGGAATCAGCGGCGTCAAGCCAATCGGGTCCGATCAGCACGATCACAGCATCCGCGGTACCAAGATTCTCCTGAATGACATCACCGAAATCGGCCCCGCCCGCGATACCGTCGATATCACGGAACACACGTTGATCGCCGAAGTAGGCGGACAGGGCATCGGCCAGGCGGCCCGCCGCCCACTGTGCGTCATCCCGGCGATAGCTTATGAATATGCGTTGTTTGGACGGCTGCCCAAGAAACAATGCTCGCTTGTCCAGATTGACCTCCCGTCCAGACACGTCCTATGTTTGCACCCATCCGGTCATTCGGGCATCAGGTAAGCTGGCATCGAGCCCACGCCCTTGAGATCGATCCGCCCGCGTTTGGTGATGGGCCAGCTGCGGGTCAGCGCCCGGCGGGTGGCGTCGGAGAATTGAATACGCCCGGGCAGACCGCTTGCCTCAAGGCGACTGGCAATGTTGACGGTTTCGCCCCAGACGTCGTAGACGAATCGATGGCGACCGATCAGCCCCGCGATGATGGGTCCGGTGTGGATGCCGATGCGGATCTTGAACGGCACCTCGTGCTGGTCGACGCGCTCAAGCGTCGTCAGCATGGACAGCCCAAGCGCGACCGCACGGTCCGCATGATCTTCGCTGTGCACTGGCACCCCGGCGGCGGCCATGTACGCGTCGCCGATGGTTTTGATCTTCTCCACCCCGTGTTCCTCGGCCAAGGTATCGAAGGCCCGAAAAATCTCGTCCAGCCGCTGCACCAGTTTTATCGCGGTGGTCTGGGCCGCGGTGGGTGTAAAGTCCACCAGATCAGCGAACACAATGGTAACCGACTCAAACCGGTCGGCGATGACATCCTCGCCGTTGTTGAGACGGGTAACCACCTGACCGGGCAGGATCGCGTGCAACAGGGCGTCGGCCCGGTCCCGCTCCAGTTCTATTCGCTCCAGGTAGCGCTGTTCCCGATCGGCCCAGCGTTTTTTCTCAAGACATGCCGCCATCCGGGCCCGCAGCAGCACCGTGTTGATCGGCTTTGTCAGATAATCGTCGGCTCCGGCTTCGATACAGCGGATCACCGCCTCCATATCGGTGAGGCCGGAGACCATGATGACCGGAATCCTGCCGACGTCGCTGCGGCCCTTGATGCGAGCCAACAGCTCTATGCCGTTCATGTCCGGCATCAGGATATCCAGCAGAATCAGATCGATGGCCTGACGGTTCAGGCATTCCAGCGCCTCGGCACCCGAAGCGGCCAACACCACTTCATGTCCGTCCATCCGCAGCCTGCGCGCGAGCAACTGGCGGTTGCTGTCAATGTCGTCCACCACCAGCACCCGCCCCGGCAGCAATTCGGTGTCGTGGTGATCTTCGCTGACACTGGCCTCAAGCCCGTCGGCAACGCTGCGGGCCTGTTCCGCGGCCATCTGCGCACCCCGGTTGCCCGTGGGATGTGAGAACTTCACAATATCGTCGATCCGCGCGAGCAGAGCGGCCGCCTCAGCGAGAATGACGGCGATATCGCTGTGCAGTGCCTCATGCTCAACCGGGTCGAGTTCCTCGGCGATCATCTCCGAGTACCCGATGATGGCGTTCAGCGGCGTGCGCAGCTCGTGCCGAAGCCGCACCTCGGCGTCGGATCCGGCGACGGGTGGCGCATCCATCCCTTCCTCAATCAAACCATCCAGCAACCGGTTCAGATCTTTGATCGCACCGCTGACCCGATCGAAATCGGGCAACAGGTGGTTCAATCCGATGGTGCGGGCCTGCTCAACGGCCAATTCCTGAAAACCCAGAATGGCCTGAGCAGGACCCGCCAGGTCCTGTGCCAGATGGGCGGCGAAGGCACTCTTGCCGAGTTCGGTTTCCCCTGACATGGCGGTGCGCTTCAGCTTTCCTGCCCGGACTCCGAGGGCAACAGCTTTGTGATCTTTTCCAGCAATCTTGGCAGGTCGACGGGTTTGCTGTCGTAGTCGTCGCAGCCGGCTTCCATTGCCCGGTCACGATCCGCCGCCATGGCGTGGGCGGTGAGGGCGATGATGGGAATGCCGGCGGTGTCGGGGGCGGCCTTGAGGCATCGTGTCGCCTCCCAGCCGTCCATGACCGGCAGACTCATGTCCATCAGCACAAGATCGGGTTTGAGTTCGGTGGCCAGGGCAACGCCGAGTTCGCCATTCTCGGCGAGATCCACCTGGTATCCCCGCCGGATCAAACGCCGCGACAGCATGTCGCGATTGAGTTCGTTGTCTTCAACAATAAGAATTCGGGCCACATGCATGCCTTCGGTTGAGAGTTGTGCGCGCCCATTGGGGCCGCGGCTTACTCGGTTGGTTCAACGGGTCGAGGGATCTGACGCTGCAGGGCCGCAACCAGGTCGCCCCGGGCCCCTGCGCCCTTGGCCACCACAGCACCCGCGTGTTCCCGCAGCCAGGTTTTTTCCGCTCCCGACAAGTCCTTGGCGGTCAAAACAATCACCCGAGTGTCTGTGAGTTCCGGCACGGACTGCATTTCAGTCAGAACCTCAAAGCCATCCATCTCCGGCATCATGAGGTCGAGAATGACCACACGGGGTTTCAGGTTCCGGATCTGCTCCAATCCGCGCAGGCCGTCGGCGGCCTCATGCACCGACCAGCCCTGTTTGACCAGCGTCCTGCGCAACAGGTCGCGTGAGACCCGGTCGTCGTCTATGACCAGCACCTCGCTTTTGCCATCGCCGCTGCGGAAACCCTCCAGGGTCGATATCAGCCGTTCGGTGTCGATGGGCTTGGACAGGTGATCCACCGCGCCCAATGCCAGACCGAAATCCCGATCCGCCATGACGGTGGCCAGGATCACGGGGATATCGCAGAACTCGGGGTCGCTTTTGAGGGTCCGCAAGACCGACCAACCATCCTGCCGGGGCATGATGATATCCAGCACAATGGCAAGCGGACGCGCCCGGCGCACCATACGGATACCTTCGGTGCCGTCCGCCGCCTCCCGGTAGGCGATGCCGACCTGATCCAATGCCTGACCGATGATTCGCCGGGCCGCCGGTTCATCGTCTATAACCAGAACGTACTCGGACGGCAGACCTGATTCGGATACCGGATCGTCTTCCGTCGGCGTCAGCGGTTGGGGACAGATCGCCGGCAGGGTCATGGTGAACGTAGAGCCCACACCGGGCGTGCTGGCGACCTCGATTTTACCACCGATCATCTGGCAAAAACTGCGGGTGATGTTAAGGCCCAGTCCGGTACCGCCGTAGTTCCGGGTGGTGGAGGCATCCGCCTGGGTAAATGCCTCGAACAGCTTGCCCCGTTCCACCTCGGTCATTCCGATGCCGTTGTCCGAGACTTCGAACACGATCCGATCTCCGTCTGGGCTGAATTCACGCTGAACCGACAGCCCGATCTCCCCGTTCTCGGTGAACTTTGCGGCATTGCTCAGAAGATTGAACAGATTTTGCCGGATTTTGGTTTGATCGGAACGCATCTCGCCCAGTTCCGCGCCCAGCTTGACTTGGAGATCGTTGGATTTCTTCCCCATCAGCGGTTCCACGGTGGCCGCCACCTCACCGATCAAGCCAGCCAGATCAAACGTTTCGACAAACACCTCCATCTTCCCGGCTTCGATCTTGGACAGATCGAGGATATCGTTGATGAGCATCAGCAAGTGGCGCCCTGATCCGGCGATTTTGTCCAGATCCGGGATGAAAGCGTCCTGCTCCAGATCGCTCGCCTCCTCCATCAGCATCTCGCTGTAGCCGATGATCGCGTTGAGCGGGGTCCGCAACTCATGGCTCATGGAGGCCAGGAACTGGCTTTTGGCTTCACTGGCGCCCTCGGCTGCACGCCGCGCCTCCTCCAGTTCGTCCTGTCGTTGTTTGAGCTCGGTGATGTCGGTGTAGACCGCCACCTTGCCCCCCTCCGGGGTCTCGCGTTTGCTGATCCGAACCCAGCCGCCCGCCCGACGCACTTCGTCCACATAGCCCTTTGACTCCCGATGGCGGGCGAGACGCGTCTCGATCCAGGATTCGGCCGACATGCCGTCGAGATCGACCCGGCCACCCTCCAGCTGGGCCTGGAGTATCTCGCGGAAGCTGGCGCCTGGCTGCGCCACCGCAGCGGCATCCGGAAAAATCTCCCGATAACGGGAATTGGCCAGCAGCACGCGGTCATCAGCGTCATAGAGCACAAATCCGTCGGGTATGGTTTCGATCGCGGTGGCGATGCGCATACGCTGACGCTCCGCATCGGCTTCCAGCTGGCTGCGTTCGATGGCTGTTTCGCGGAACAACTCCAGGGTCCGCGCCACGGCCCCCAGTTCACCCCGGCCCGATGGCGGGAGATCGATGTCGTAGCGGCCTTGGGTCAGTCCGGCGATGGCTTCCTTCAACCGGGCCAGGGGCTGGACAATGGAACGCAGAACAATGGTGGTCAATATCAGACCGAGGATGGTCAGTGCGATCACAATGTACAACGCCGTCCTGGCTGAGGCGGCGGCTTCGTCCACCACATTGCGGCGCTCGGCCGTAGCGGCGGCGTTGACCGTTCCCACCAGTGCATTGAGGGCCTCGTCAACCTGGGTGCTGTGGCTGCGGGCTGCCGCCAACAGGGTGTTACCGATCACACGATTGTCGTCGGTGTAGGCGTCCACCGCTTGGATGGCCTTGTCCACATAGGCGTCGACTTCGGCCCGAATGGCGGAAACCGCGGCGTCATCATAGGCGGCCAGCCGATCAAGATGTGTATCGAGCCGGCCTCTGGCCTGCTCCGCGCGACGCTCCGAGGCCACCAGCAGACTGACGGCAAGGTCGGTCAGCCAATAGCGCATATCGCCGAAGTCGACATGCGCGGCTCCGGCCACCTCAACCACATCGAACAAGTCCTTCATTCGGTCGGTTCGATCCGCCGTCTGCTGCAGTGCCGAAGAAAGATAGAAGGTGGACCCAACCAGACTCACCAGACCCGTCAGCGTCAGCAGGGTAAGCTTTGCCCAGATGGGCATTGCCTCAAGGGCCCCGACCCGTTCCGTCCGCTCCGGCTGCACACGGGTCCGCACACCGCGGCCTGCATCAGAACTCATTGGAAAACAATGATGCTGATCGCCCCGCCCAGATCCCCTTCTTTGCCCCCTTCCTTGGGATACCCGGTGATGTCGGTTTCGCCTTTGGGCGCACCGTGGCATGACAGACACGATTCAAGATAGTACTCGGGCAACAACATCCGGAACGCGGGTCGCCCTTCATACTCCACCACCTCGGTGTAGGGTTCACCTCTTGGCCAGTCCGTGCCCATGAACTTAGTGCTGATGATCTCGCTTTCCCAGGCATCCGGGCGGGATTTGCGATTTCGAACCAGATCGGGGGGCGCGGTCACTCGAATGCGCGCTTCCGATCCCGCCAAAGACTTGAACGCGTCGTTGGACAGGCGGGCAAAAACCGCCGGTATGAATCCCTTGAAGCCGACACCTTCCACATTGATGTCCGACTGATGCGCATCGACCACCTGCCGCATCGCCATTTTCTGCGCCTCCAACAGGCGTTGGTCACGCTCGGAGGTGTCAGCGCCGGCCACGCCGGCACGATTCTCGTACAGCACTTCAGCCTCGCTGACCAGAACCTCGCCGGTGAAACCCTTGTCACCAATGGCAGGATCGTTGATCAGAGCCTGGTTGCCGGACACCACCGTTCTACCGGCCCTCAGCATTTCAGCCAGATCAAATGCCAGCGCCATATCCGTCCCGGCGGCATAGGCGGGCGATGACGAGATTCCGATCAGCGTAATCAGGCCCAATACACCGCCACGAAGGCGGGCGGACGGCGCAGTGGCAAAGGCGGGGGGCATGGTTTTTCGACCTCTTTGAATACTCGATCATTGGGAAAAGGGCGTTCCGGTGATCTGTGGCGTGTGGCGACCCTTGACCGCCCTGCTCGCAGCCCACTTGCAATGGGATCGCGCGCGGACGACGACAATGCCCGAAAGAATAGGAGATCGGCTGCAATAGTGCGATAGCACAGCAACGCGCCGCGGAGCGCGCCCTAGGATTCTGTCGGATTTAACCGTTCGAAGCGAAAATTCATCGGGGGCGGATCAAATCAGTTTATCGGGCGAGGCGAATAGCAGGGCTATTTAACGAGCGGGATAAGGTGAGTTGATCGCCATCCGTGGATTTGCAGCCGAACAGCGTTAAATCCGACAGGCTGCTAGAGCCCGTTGAACACGACCCGGCCGAACTGACCCACGTCATAGCCCCGCAGCGCTCGTGCTTTGCGCTCGAATTCCGGCGAGCGGCAAAAGGCAAGAAACTGTTGGAACGGCGTTTCGAACCAGGCCCGTCGATCCACCAACAGATCAAACCGTTCCCGCATCAGTGGCACGAAACCCAGCCGGCACTGGTGAGCAAGACCGGCCAGACCCAAGGCCGCATCGGCGTTACCCTCGGACACCACCAGGGCGGCCTCGGTTTCGGTGCGCGCGGTGTCGGCCCAGGTCAGATCCGTCTCCGTGAGTCCAGCCCGCTGCAGAAGCTGCCGCAGCAGGGTCTGGCTGCCCGCCTCGGCCTGCCGGGGCACTACCCGCCGCCCCCGGAGATCGGCGACGGACAACACTTCCGATTCGCGCCCGGCTGCCACCACCAGACCGCGCTCACGCCAGGCGAATTCGATCAATACAACCGGTTCGGAACCGAACCGGGCCTCGATCGGACCCCGATTCCAATCGTCGTCATCCGGGTCCCAGAGATGCAGCCCGCTGGCAACACCCTCGTGTTTGGCAAATCGGTCGAGCCCGTCCAGGCTCCCGTCCAAAAACGTGGCCAGATCGCAGTGCGATTCGCGCAGTGCCCATTCAAGCAGCGGATCGTAACTGCCCAGGAATACCGGCGGCCGCTGGGGTCTCGATTCGCCCGGGGAGCCCGAGCTGTTTTGCCGCACCCAGTCCTCGACCCCTCGACGGGGAAACAACAGCTTGCCGGTCGCCCGGGAACACGGCACCACCCCGGAGGCCGCCAGTTCGTAGACCTTGCGCTCTTTTATGCGCAGCAGTTCGGCCAGTTCCCGTGTGGTGAGGTATTCGGCGGATGCATCAGGCATGGTCACGGACCGCGGAGGGTGGGTAATCCGAATCAAAACAGTTACAGGATTCGGCCGGTCGATCAAGCGTCACGCATGACCCACTGAGTCCGCCCGTTGGGTACGGGATACTTCCCCAGACCGAGTCTCCCGTACCTGCAGCAACTGGGCGGCAACCGATGCGGCGATCACGGCCGGGTCCTTGCCGGTAATACCCGGGACACCAATAGGACAGATCATACGCTTCAGATCGAGTTCGCTCAGACCTTCCCCAAGCAGATGCTTTTCGAACCGGCGGCGTTTTGACAGGGAACCGATCAGTCCGAGATAGCTCTGGTCGCCGCGCTGCAGTATGGCTTCGCACACGGCCAGATCCAGGGAATGGCTGTGTGTCATTACCAGATAGCAGGCACCGGGGGACATGGATTCGATCGCCCGAAAGGGGTCTCCGGTTTCGACCCGCACTCGGGCTGGCAATTCGGCGGGAAACTCGCCTTCACGCCCGTCACACCATACGATCTGGTCCGCCAGCTGCGCCAGAGCCCGAACCAGGGCGCGGCCCACATGTCCGGCCCCAAACACCAGCACGCGAAAGTCGCCCACCCGCAGTGGCCGCATCAGTACGAAGCGCCCCATATCGACGGGTGGCCCGTACCCATCGTCCCTTGACCACAGCAGATCGCGCCCCGATGGCCAGTCCTCCAGCGCAGCCCGGGCTGCGGCAGCAGCCTCGCTCAGGAATTCGTCCGAAACGTCCATGGCGCCGATGCTCGGGTCGGTGACCACCAGATGCGTGTTTGCGGCATGTTCTTTCCGACTGACCAGGACGGCCCCCAGTCCCTGATCCCGCAGCGTTCGCAACTCGATCAGCCAGTCAGGTGGCGGGCCGGAAAACGCCTGATAGTGGAGATACGCAACACCGCCGCAACACTGCTGCAACTGGGTGCCCAATACATACCGGCACAGATCGCCGCCTCCGGGCAGCGGCTCAGTACCTTCCAGTTGACGGCGTGCACGTTCGATGGCGCTGAACTCCAGGTTGCCACCGCCAATGGTGCCCAACACCCGGTTCCGGGTGACCGTCATGGCCGCCCCCGGCTCCCGGGGCGCGGATCCACGCACCGCCGCAACCGTCACCATGACACAGGACTCTCCGCACTCTACCGCCTCCAGCAGATGCTCGAGCCACCTGTTCATGCGGCCGAGGGCTCAGCGCGCGTATGCTTGAGCTCCCCCATGACATAGGTCGCAGCGACCGCGCGGTCGTCGCCCAGCATCATGAGCGCGAACAAGACATCCGCAGGATCACTCCACCCCGCCAGCCGCCGGGCCAACAGCGGCGTTGCGGCCGGGTCCAACACCACAAAATCGGCTTCCCGATCCGGTTCGAAATTGCCAATCACCCCATCCATGTCCAATGCCCGCGCCCCGCCCAGGGTCGCCAGATAAAGGCCGCGGTAAGGCGACAGACTCCGGCCGCGCATCTGCAGCACTTTGTAAGCCTCATTCAAGGTCTGCAACATACCGAAACTGGTACCGGCGCCCACGTCGGTAGCCAAACCCACCCGCAAGCCGCACTGGTCGGCGGCCTCAAGGTCGAACAGGCCACTGCCCAGAAACAGATTCGATGTCGGGCAGAAAGCCGCCACGGCGCCCATTTCCGACATGCGCTGGCGGTCCTGCGGGTCGAGATGGATGCAGTGAGCATACACCGCGCGGCGACGGACCAGTTGGTACCGGTCATAGACGTCCAGGTAACTTCGGCTCCAGGGGAACAACTCCGCCACCCAGTCCACCTCACCCCGGTTCTCGGCTACGTGGCTGTGGATATAGACATCCGGATGCTCCTGGGCCAGACGGCCGGCCAGCTCAAGCTGGGACTCGCTCGAGGTCGGGGCAAAACGAGGGGTGACGGCATAGGCCTGCCGACCGTTGCCGTGCCACCGTTCGATCAACACCTTGCTGTCCCGATACCCGGTGCTGGGGGAGTCCCGCAGATAGTCCGGTGCGTTGCGGTCCATCAGCACTTTACCCGCCACCATGCGGGTATTGCGCCGCGCCGAGGCAGCAAAAAAAGCCTCGACCGAACCCGGATGCACGGTTCCGAACACCAATGCGGTGGTGGTGCCGTTGCGCAACAACTCGGTGAGAAAGAAATCCGCCACTTCCGCAGCATGGCCGGCGTCTTCAAAATGCCGCTCGGTGGGAAAAGTGTACTGTTCCAGCCAGTCCAGCAGCTGCGCACCGTAGGAGGCGATCATGTCGGTCTGCGGATAATGCACATGGCAATCGACGAAGCCGGGCACGATCAGCTTCCCGCTGTAATCCACCACGTGCCACTGCTCGCCCAGATCCCGCAGCAATTCGGGCGCCGGACCGCTGCGCAGTATTCGACCACGATCGATCAACAGCAGCCCGTCAGGGAGGTACTCGACGCCGACACCGTTGGAACTCTCGCCGGGATCGGAACTGCAATGGATGATGGCGCCTCGAACCGCCAGGGGTCTGGCGATATCACCCGTTTGCCGAGGCTGGCCCGTTTGCCGGGGCTGGCCGACGACGGTCATAATCTCAGACCCGGGTGGCGGTCTGGTGCCATCGTCTAACCCCGGCCGATCCGCGCTTACACACGAACCACAATCTCCTGATCCCGGAACGGCCACTCATCGCAGTTCTGCCCGGGCCCGCCTCGATCCACGATGACCATCTGTTGGTCCTGATCCAATGCGATCATGGGCATGTGCCAAGTGCCGCGATGGAAGTTGATACCCTGGCGGCCATTGGAGATGAAGGCGCGCAGTTGTGCGGGCTCGACGCGCTCACCCGCGGCCGCAACCACCACGATCAACGGGCTCCCGCCCAGGGGTATGAACGCCTGACTGCCCAGGGGATGTCGTTCCA
Organism: uncultured Gammaproteobacteria bacterium; assembly: GCA_963783675.1. Classification (GTDB taxonomy): domain Bacteria; phylum Pseudomonadota; class Gammaproteobacteria; order Competibacterales; family JAHEDQ01; genus JAHEDQ01. Next base: position 39,767 of record CAWAOU010000010.1, on the reverse strand, counting down.
CCAGGCCCACGCGGAACGGGGGTGAGGTCGGCTGATTGCAGCGGGCAATGCTGATCAGAGTGTGGCCCTCATGCTCGTCGCCGACATCCACCCGGGCCAGATCATGGAAGCGCTCGATGGCACCCGCGTTGATCGGGAAATGGTGGGCGCCCTCGGTTTCAATCACATCACCAAAGGGTGCAAAGGTTGCGCGAGTCAGCGGCGCGGCCTTGAGTTCGATTTCTGCCATGGGCATGCCCTGTTCAGCTCCGATCGATGGTGCCATAGGCACGCAGCCGACTGACGCCGCCGTCCGGAATGATGTTGAGCCGAACATGTGTGACGGTCCCCATGTCCACCACTTCCCTGGCAAAACGGTGAATCGCATCCATTTCGAGCTTTTGCGGCGGCAGCAGTTCAGGCCAGAACATGCTCTGAGTGACCAGGGAATCGACGGTGCCACCGCGCACATAAGCAGCCTGGATCGAGCAGCGATCCGGGTAATTGCCCTTGAAATGAGCGGTGTCCACCTCGATGGCAGTGATCCGGCCCGGATGGCCCAGGGCCAGGATGGCCCAGTCGTTGCCGGGTTCCCGTCTGCGCCGGGTTTCCCAACCGTCGCCCATGTTGATGCCGCGGCCCGGCATGTTGAGATTCCCTATGGTGCCGTAGTGCTCGTCATTGCAGGTGATGGCGCGACCACCCTGCTCCAACGCCAGCAGATCAATGACTTCGGATGGATCGCGGCTGTCCCAGTCGCACTGTGGCGCGCCGTAGACTCTGAATCGGGCGACGCCCCCGTCCGGATAAATGTTCAGACGTACATGGCTGAAGACGCCGTCATCGCTTATGGCGTGCACGTGCTGGCTGTCGCCTTTCAGGCTCACCGAAGCCAGGATTTGTTGCCATTGCGCAGTCGTGTCCGGGTCGCCCTCGGGGCAATAACAGGCATCCACCGAGGCCGCCGGTGGATAATTGCCGGTAAAGTGGGTGGTGTCGATTTCCAGGCCGCGTATGACACCGGGTCGACCGAGCCGGACCACCGCGTGGTCATGGCCTTCGCTGCGCTTGCGCCGGGTTTCCCAACCATCCATCCACTTGCCGTGGTCATCAAACTTATCGTCGATGAAAACCGGGGCATCGGCCGACAGCATTCGCTCGCAGGGCGCGAACCACTCGTCGGTGGCGAACACCGCTTTGGCGCCAAGGCGGGGATGGGCCAGATTGGTGAGACGACGCAAAGGGTGGTCGCTTGGGGTTTCACTGCTCATACTGATCTACCGTAAGGAATTCGGACCGGTCACGACCGGGCGATTGCGTCCAGGCGGAAACGGGCGATGCGGTGAATCTGCTCCACGGCGGTATCGAATTCGAGCTCCGGTTCATGTTCGAGTCGCTGTTCGAACGCCGCCAGAATACGGTGCCGATCACTGCCCTTGACCGCCATGATGAAGGGAAATCCAAACTTGGATTTGTAGGACGCGTTCAAGCGCTGGAAGCGCTCGAACTCATCCGTGGTGCATTGGTCAATGCCTGCACCGGCCTGCTCGGCGCCGGATTCCGCGGTCAGCTCGCCCCGCACGGCGGCGCGTCCCGCCAGATCGGGATGGGCCTGGATCAGGGCCAACAGCCGGTCTCGATCCGCCTGCGCAACGACACCCTGCATGACCGCACTCAAGCCCTCGGGACTGTCCTGGTCCGGTCCCAGTCCCTGTCTGTAGGCCTCCTGGGCAATCCAGGGCGAATGCTCGTATACGCCGCCAAATCGAGCGATAAAATCGGCCTCGGTCATCTCATGGGGCGCGGGATTGAAACGAGCATCTCGGGCCATGTTCATTCACTACCCGTGCCCGGTTGGTAACCACCATCCGGCCCGGGATGGCCCTGCCAGGGATGATGCGTCCGCCAGTGGCGAGCGATATCGATGCGACGGCACACCCAGACTCGCTCATGTCGGTTCACATGGTCGAGGAAGCGGGCCAGCGAAGCGGCGCGTCCGGGACGCCCGACCAGTCGACAGTGCAGGCCAACCGACATCATCCGAGGGGCCTGTTCACCCTCTGCATACAACACGTCAAAGGCATCCCGCAGGTAGTTGAAAAACTGCTCGCCGCTGTTGAATCCCTGCGCCGACGCGAACCGCATATCGTTGGCATCCAGAGTGTAGGGCACCATCAGCTGGGGCACCGAATGGCCCGTGTCCCAATAGGGCAGATCGTCGGCGTAGCTGTCCGCGTTGTATTCAAAGCCGCCCTCCTCCGCCACCAGACGGTGAGAGTTGGGACTGCAGCGTCCCAGATACCAGCCCAACGGCCGGCTGCCCGTGACCTGCGTGTGCAGATCGACGGCCTGACGCAGATGCTCCCGCTCCAGGGCTTCGGTCACGTGCTGATAGTCGATCCAGCGCAAACCGTGGCTGGCAATCTCCCAATCGGCCTCGCGCATGGCGGCCACCGCGCTTGGATTGCGTGCCAGGGCCATGGCCACACCGAACACGGTGACCGGCAAAAAACGCTGGGTAAACATGCGGTGCAGGCGCCAGAACCCGGCCCGGGCCCCGTACTCGTAGATCGACTCCATGTTCATGTGGCGCATGCCATCTACAGGCGTTGCACCCACGATCTCGGACAAAAAGCTCTCGGAGGCCGCGTCGCCGTGCAGAACGCAATTCTCGCCGCCCTCCTCGTAGTTGATGACGAACTGGAGGGCCAGTCTTGCGCTCCCCGGCCAGTTTACGAGCGGCGGCCGGGCACCGTAACCGATCAGATCCCGTGGATATTCCTGATTCATTTCACTCCGTCCGATGCGGTGTTGAAACTGGATCGTTCACATTCCGCTTACTCGGTCTTGGCGCCGGATCGAAACCATTGATCCAACAGCGCGCGCTCGCCGTCGGTCATCTGGGTCAGGTTCGCGATGGGCATGGCCTTGCTCACCACCGACTGCTGGTGAATGGAAACAGCTTGGTTGACGATGTCCAGATCGGTCTCGAACACAACGCCCTTGGGCGGCGCGGTGAAGCCGGGTTGACTGGGTTCAGCAGCGTGGCAACTGCTGCAGCGGGTGGCGACGATTCCGCGCACCTGGCCAAACAGTTGCGCGCCGCTGCGTTCGCCGTTGGACACCGTGGGCACCGGTCGGGGAGCCAGTGCCGCCACCACCGCCAGCAGAATGAGTCCGGCCCCAACCAGAGGCAGCGGCCCGGATTTGCCGAAATGACGCTGCACGAACCACACTCGAATCAGCGCCCCCACCAGGGATATGGCGATCAGGATCAGCCAGTTGTACGCATGTCCGTAGGTGCCGGCGTAGTGGTTGCTGACCATGACGAACAGGACCGGCAGGGTGAAATAGGTGTTGTGGACCGATCGCTGTTTGGCGTTCAGGCCCGGCGTGGGGTCCGGCGCCCGCCCCTCGGCGCATGCCGCCACCAGTTCCCGCTGGGCCGGCATAATCACGAAAAACACATTGGCCACCATGATGGTGCCCAGCATGCCGCCAAAATGAATGTAAGCGCCGCGACCGCTGAACACGTGGCATAGCGCAAACGCCACCACCGATACGAACAGGAACACGACGCCCGCCAGCTTGCGGTCATCCCGCCCCAGGGGCGACTTGCAGAGCATGTCGTACAGGACCCAGCCACCGGCCAAGGTGCCCGCGCCGATAACAATGGCCACCGCCTTGCTGAGCTCGGCCACGTTCGGGTCGATCAAATAGATCTCGGCCCCGTACCAATAGATCAGGGCGAGCAGAAACATGCCCGACATCCAGGTCCAATAGGCTTCCCATTTGAACCAATGCAACGGTTCCGGCAGCGATGGGGGTGTCAACCTGAACTTCTGGGCCTGATAAAAACCACCTCCGTGCACGGCCCACAGCTCACCGCCAATGCCCCGTTCCGAATCGGCGGCGGCCCGAGGCGGGAGCAGATGATTGTCAAGCCATACGAAATAAAAGGAGGCGCCGATCCAGGCAATTCCCGTAATCAGGTGCAGCCAGCGGCCGAACAGATTCAGCCAGTCGACAATATAGGCTTCCATCGGGACCACCTAGCTGCTGGTTGCACGTGTGGTGGTCGGCGCCGGCGTCATACGCTCTGGTATGACGCCGGCAACCGAGCGTCGGAAAGGTTCCCGGATCAGTCCGGCAGATTGCCCTGCACGCCTTCCACGTAATATTCCATCTTGACCATTTGGTCGTCGGTCATGACCTCGCCCTCGGCGATGACGATCTCCCCCGCCTGGTTCTTGACCGGTCCCTGGAAGGGATGCAGCGTACCGTCTCGAATACCGGCCTCGGCAGCGGCCACCTGCTTGACCAGGTCTTCCGGCACGGCTTCGTTGAGGGGCGCGATATCGATCATGCCTTCCTTGATGCCACCCCAGACATTTTCCGATTTCCAGGTGCCGTCCAGCACCTGTTGCGCGGTTTTGGTGTAGAAATCACCCCAATGGTGGCGCACCGCCGTGAGCTGGGATTTGGGCCCGTAACTGGACATATCGGAGTGATAGCCCACCGCCCAGACGCCCTTTTCTTCCGCCGCCTGGACCACCGCCGTGGAGTCGGTATGGTGGGTCACCACATCGGCGCCCTGCGCGATCAGGACGTTCGCCGCCTCGCTTTCTCGGCCCGGATCGAACCATGAACTGGTCCAGATCACCTTGACCTCGGCGTCCGGGTTCACACTGCGCATGCCCTGGGTAAAGGCGTTTATACCCCGCACCACCTCCGGGATGGGAAACGCCGCCACGTAGCCGGCAACATTGGTCTCGGTCATGCCGCCAGCCACGATCCCCGCCAGGTAGCGGCCTTCATAGAAGCGCGCCACATAGGTCCCGACGTTCTTGGCGCTCTTGTAGCCCGTAGCATGCTCAAATGCGACTTTTGGATAGCGCTTGGCCACCTTGAGGGTCGGGTTCATATAGCCAAACGACGTGGTGAACACCAGCCCGTAGTCGTCGGCCGCGAATTGACGTATCACACGCTCGGACTCGCCTCCCTCCGGCACGTCCTCGATGTACTTCGACTCGACTGCGGCGCCCAAGGCCTCCTGCATGGCCTGCCTGCCCTGCTCGTGCTGGTAGGTCCAACCCGCATCCCCGATCGGGCTCACGTACACAAACCCGATCTTGAGCGGATCGTCGGCCAGGGCGCCGCCCGCCATCATCACGGCGGCCGCGGCGCACAGGACTTTCAGGGAGGTTCTTCGCTTTATGCTGCTCATTGCGGTCTCTCCAGTCGTTGTGGTCAATTCGACGGGTGGAACGCCTGGCCGATGGATGCCGGCGCATTGAGGCGGATGGTGTTGATGTCTCGGGAGATCAACACCAGGACGATAATGGTGGCCAGATAAGGCAGCATCGACAACAGCTGCGACGGCAGATCGATGCCCAGCCCCTGGACGTGAAACTGGAGTATGGTGACGCCCCCGAAGAGATACGCGCCCAGCATCACACGGCCCGGCCTCCAGGTGGAGAACACCACCAAAGCCAGGGCGATCCAGCCCCGCCCGGCGGTCATCTCCTCCACCCACAAAGGCGTGTACACCAAAGCGAGATAGGCCCCGCCCAAACCGGCCATTGCGCCCCCGAACAGCACGGCGAGGTAGCGGATACGGATTACCGGGTAGCCGATGGCATGGGCCGAATGGGGCGCCTCGCCGATGCCGCGAAGCAGCAGGCCGGCCTTGGAGCGATACAAAAACCAGGTCACCGCCCCAAACAGGGCGAAGGACAGGTACATCAGCGGGTCCAGCCCGAACAGCAGCGGTCCAACAACCGGAATGTCGCTGAGGACGGGAATTTGAATCGGATCCATACCGTCCAGGGCCACGCTGGTGTAGTTAAGACCGATGAACGCACTCAAACCAATCCCGAATATGGTCAGGGCCAGACCGGAGGCCACCTGATTGGCCTGGAACGTCAGAGTGAGCACGGCGAAAACCAATGCCATAGCGGCACCGGCGACCACCGCCGTCAATACACCCAGCCAGATGCTGCCCGAGTCGGCGGCAACGGCAAAGCCGCACACCGCGCCCACCAGCATCATACCCTCCACGCCGAGATTCAGAACCCCGGATTTCTCCGTAACCAGCTCACCCAAGGCGGCAAAGACCAGGGGGGTGCCCGCCCCAAGCGTCGCCAACACGATCGCGGTAAAAGTGTCCATCAGGAGCTGGCCTCCGCCGGTTTCGATGGGCTGCGCGAACCCGGCGGCGCCACGGCGCGAATTCGGAAATTGATAAACAGATCCGCCGCCAGAAGATAGAACAGCAGAACGCCTTGAAACACGCCGGTCACCGCAGAGGGCAGCCCCAGTTCCATCTGCGCCGACTCGCCGCCAAGATACAACAGCGACATCAGCAGGCTGGCCAGCAGTATGCCCACAGGGTGCAATCGTCCGACGAAGGCGACGATGATGGCGGCGTAGCCGTAGCCCGGCGATACCGAGGGCAGCAACTGACCGATAGGCCCGGCCACTTCAGAAAGGCCGGCAATTCCGGCCGCGGCACCGCCGATCAGCAGACCCATCCAGATCATGCGTTTGCGGTTGAAACCGGCATAGCGCGCGGCGGTGTCGGCCAACCCTGCGACCTGCATCTGATAGCCGATGAAGCTTTTTTTCACAAACACCCAACCCAAAACCACGGCCACCAAGGCCAGCAGGGCCCCGGCATGCAGGCGGGTGTCTTCGAGTATGATCGGCAACATGGCCGATTCGCTGAACAATCGGGACTCGGGAAAGTTAAACCCTTCCGGATCGCGCCACGGGCCATGAACCATGTAGCTCAGGCACAGCAACGCAACATAGTTCAGCATCAGACTGACCAGGATCTCGTTGGTGTTGAACCGGGTTCGCAAAAACGCTGGAATTGAAGCCCAGGCCATGCCGCCCAGTGCGCCGGCGAGAATCATCGTCGGCAGAATCCAGGCACCCTCCATCTCATAGGCCCACAGGGCCACGCCGCCGCCGACCAGGGCACCGAAGGTGAGCTGGCCCTCGGCGCCGATATTCCACACATTGGAGCGGAAGCCGATGGCCAGACCCACCGCGATCAGGGCCAGGGGCGCCGCTTTGACCCCCAGTTCCCCCAGCCCGTACAGGTCGTCGATGGGGGCGACGAAAAAAGCATGGAAGGCGTCCACGGGACTCATACCCAAAAAGGCAGAAAACAGAAAGCCGGTAACCAATGTGAGCACCACGGCCAGGAGCGGCGACAGCCATCCCATGAGGCGCGAGGGTTGCGCTCGGGGTTCGATCCTAATGCGCATCGGTCAACTCCTGCAGGTCTGGCAGCGGTTCGTCTTCGACACCGGGAAACATGCCGCTCATCCAAAGACCAATCTCTTCGTGATTGGTCTCCGCAGTGACCTTGGTGGGCGACAGTCGACCCTCGGCAATGACCGCGATGCGGTCGCATATTTCGAACAACTCCTCCAGTTCCTCCGAGATGACCAGGACCGCGACGCCCTGGTTGCGCAAATCGATCAGCGCTTGACGGATGGTGGTGGCTGCCCCCACATCGACCCCCCAGGTGGGCTGGGCGGCGATCATCACGCTGGGGGATTGCAGCAGTTCGCGGCCGACAATGAACTTTTGCAGGTTACCCCCGGACAGGCTTTTGGCCACCGCCCCGTGTCCGCCACAGCGCACATCAAATGTCTCGATACAGCGATCGGCGAAGGCCCTGACCTGAGCACCGGCCACCAGCCCCAGCTTCACCATACCGGCACGATGCGCGGTGAGCAGGGCGTTGTCGGCCAGGGACATGGCGGGTACCGCGCCCCGCCCGAGCCGTTCCTCGGGCACGAAGCCCAGACCCAGATTGCGGCGCGCAGCGGGATCCAGATTCCCCACCGATTGACCGTTGATATGGATCTCGTAGGTCTGATGCGGATCCAGGGGTTGCTCGCCGCTCAGGGCCGCCAGTAATTCCTGCTGACCGTTGCCGGAAATGCCGGCGATGCCCACGATCTCGCCACCGTGCACCGTGAGGCGTATGTCCTTGAGATCGGTGCCGAAGGGATCGTCCGATGTCCGTGACAGACCGGCGATGACCAGTCTCGGCTCGCCCCCCTCTGTCGCCGGTGCCTGTTGGCACACCGGCAACTCCCGCCCGATCATCATGCGCGCCAGGCTGGACGCGGTCTCCTGCCGCGGATCCGCCTCGCCGGTGACCTTACCGCCCCGCATTACCGTGGCCTTGTGACACAGTTCCCTGATTTCCTCCAGCTTGTGGCTGATGTAGAGGATGCTGCAGCCCTCCGACGACAGACGGTTCAGGGTCTCGAACAGTTTGCGCACCGCCTGGGGTGTCAATACCGAGGTGGGCTCGTCCATGATCAGAAGCTTGGGATCCTGCAGCAGACAGCGCACGATCTCGACCCGTTGGCGCTCCCCCACCGATAGGGAATGCACCAGTCGCCGCGGGTCCAGCGGCAGGCCGTAGCGTTCGGAGACCTCAACGATACGGCTGGCCAGACCGTCCAGGTCAAACGGTTCTTCGACCGCCAGGGCAATGTTCTGCACCACCGTCAGGGTTTCGAACAGGGAAAAATGCTGGAACACCATACCGATGCCCAGCCGCCGGGCCTGGGCCGGATTGGCGATCTCCACCTCCTGCCCGTTCCAGGACACGGTGCCGCGATCCGCCTTGGTGACACCGTAGATGATTTTCATCAGGGTGCTTTTACCGGCGCCGTTTTCACCCAGGACCGCATGAATCTCGCCGGGCAGCACCTGAAGATTGACGCCGTCGTTGGCCACCACGGCCGGGTAGATCTTGGTGATGTCCTGCAGTTCCAGCCGTGGCGCCACGCCGGCCAGCCGCGGATCGTTCTGGTTTGTCATCCCGCCGACCCCGTTTTCCATTGCCGATTGTGACCGGACAAACCGGCCGGAAAGCGCCCGAGCCTGCAGGCATCGCATCCCGCACGCCCCCCCAGGCACTCATATCACGCCGCCGTATCCGCCGGCGAACGGGTGTCGGCCAACGTCTTAACCGCGTTCACCGCCGCCAATATGCGTTCCGGTGTGGCCGGCGCGTTGAGGGGGGGATTGATGCGGTTGCCCCCCATGCTGGCCACCGCATCCCGGATCGCGAAAAACACCGAAAAAGACAACAACAAGGGTGGTTCACCCACCGCCTTTGAACGCAGCACGGTGTCCTCGTGGTTTGGATTGTGGAACAGACGCGTCCGCAGGTCCGCCGGGCAGTCGTTGACCGCCGGTATTTTGTAGGTGGATGGCGCATGGGTCATAAGCCTGCCGTCCTGGTTCCACCACAATTCCTCCATGGTCAACCAGCCCATGCCCTGGATAAACGCTCCCTCGACCTGACCCAGATCGATGGCGGAATTGATGGAGTTGCCGGCATCGTGCAGCAGATCGGCACGCAGCAGCTTCCATTCACCGGTCAGGGTATCCACCAGCACCTCGGAGACCGCTGCCCCATAGGCGAAATAATAGAATGGGCGTCCGGTGAGCGAGGCGCGATCCCAGTGCAGCTTCGGGGTTTTGTAAAACCCGTCCGACCAGAGCTGAACCCGGGCGGTGTAGGCTTCGGCCACCAGTTCCTGGAATGACACGGTGCTGCCATTGGCGGTGACCGTATCGTCCTTGAACACCACCGCCCCGGACTCGCCGCCGAAGGAGCCTGCCGCCAACTCGGCCAGACGAAGCCGGATGGTGCGGGCCGCATTCTCCGCCGCCTTGCCGTTGAGATCGGCCCCGGTGGAGGCGGCGGTGGCTGAGGTGTTCGCGACCTTGCTGGTATCGGTGGCGGTGGCGCGAACATGGGCCAGCGATATGCCCAATTCTCCGGCCACGATCTGGGCAACCTTTGTGTTCAGACCCTGCCCCATCTCGGTGCCGCCATGGTTGACCAGCACCGAACCGTCCACATAGACATGGACCAGGGCACCGGCCTGGTTGTAGTGCGCCACGTTGAAGGATATGCCGAACTTCACCGGCGTCAGGGCGATGCCCTTTTTGAGCACCGGGCTGTTGGCATTGAACTCACCGATGACCCGACGCCGTCCGGAGTAATCACTGGACGCTTCCAGTTCTGTTACCAGCTCGTGGATCACATTGTCTTCCACGATCTGGCCATAGGGCGTGACGTCCCGGTCACCGCGCCCATAGAAATTGCGCCGCCGTATTTCCAACGGATCCCGTCCGAGCACCCGTGCGATGTTATCGATGATGTATTCGATGGCGATGGCGCCCTGGGGTCCACCAAATCCGCGGAATGCGGTGTTGGACTGGGTATTGGTTTTGCCGCACAGGGCTTGGATGTCCACGTCAGCGAGGTAATAGGCATTGTCGAAATGGCACACCGCCCGGGTCGCAACAGGCGCCGACAAATCCGCCGAGTAGCCGGCCCGGGCGAGCATTTCCACACGCGCACCAAGTATCAGACCGTCCCCGTCGAAGCCCACGTCATAGACATAGTCGAAGCAGTGGCGCTTGCCGGTGATCATCATGTCGTCGTCGCGATCGGGCCGCAGCTTGACCGGACGCTTGAGTACGCTCGCCGCGATCGCTGCCACGCAACAGAACAAGGCCGACTGGGATTCCTTGCCGCCGAAACCGCCGCCCATGCGGCGCATTTCCACCAACACCTGGTGGGACCGCAGGTTGAGGGCATGGCAGACCACCTGCTGCATCTCCGTTGGATGCTGGGTGGAACACCAGATCTGAAGGCCGTTGTCCTCCCTGGGGGCGACGTAGGCGATCTGGCCTTCCAGATAAAACTGCTCCTGGCCGCCCACCTGGAACTCACCACTCAGGCGATGGGGCGCTGATTCCAGGGCGCGCGTGGGATTTCCCCGGGTCAGACGCATGGGCGGCACCACATAGGACTGCTGCCGTCTGGCTTCCGCCGGGGTCAATACCGCGGGCAGTTCCTGATAGACCACCACCGCTTTGCGAGCCGCCCGACGGGCCGCTTCGTAGGACTCAGCCACCACCGCAAACAAAGGCTGGCCCACGTACTGAACCCGATCTTCGGCCAGGATCGGATCATCGTGGACAATCGGACCGCAGTTGTTCTCGCCGGGGATGTCGGCGGCGGTTAACACCGCAACCACGCCGGGGGCATCGGTTACCGCCGCCAGATCCATGGATTGGATCCGCGCATGCGCCTTGGCGCTCAGGCCCAGAGCGCAGTGCAGGGTACCGGCCAGTTCGGGGATGTCGTCGGTATAGGTCGCTTCGCCTGACACATGCAGATGCGCCGACTCATGGGGGTGCGGCGCAGGCGCCGCCATCGGAGCAGGTGAGTTCATGCGGCCCTCCACTCAAGTGTAGGCGAAGACACTGACGGACCTGGCATCCAGGGGATGATCCGATCGGGTTTCCAGATAGAAACGATACAGTAGATTGGCCGCGGTTTGGCGCCGATATCCGGCCGAGGCGCGCATGTCATCCAGCGGTGCGTAGTCGAGCGCCAGCGCGTCCATGGCCACCCGGACGCTTGCCTCAGACCAGGACTGACCCGCCAGCGCCGCTTCGCAGTTGGGCGCCCGTTTCGGGGTGGCCGCCATTCCACCAAAGGCCACCCGGGGCTCCCGAATCTGCAAACCATCCAGGCGAATCGAGAAGGCGGCGCACACGGCGGAGATGTCGGAGTCGTAGCGCTTGGACAGCTTGAAGGTCCGGAAACGTTGGTCCTGCGCCGGCAGGGGAACTTCGATTGCCTCCAGAATCTCATCGGGGCGCATCGATTTTTTCATATAGCCCAGATACAGATCCTCGATCGGGAGCGTCCGGGCGCGTTCCCTGTTGCGCAACACCACCCTGGCGCCCACAGCGATCAACCAGGGCATGGAATCGCCGATGGGTGAACCGTTGGCCACATTGCCCCCAAGCGTCCCGGCGTTGCGGATCGGCGGCGAAGCAAAACGCTCCCAGATCTCCGCCACTTCGGGATATGGGTCGACCAGCGCCTGATAGGCGTCGCTCAGGCTGACAGCGGCGCCGATCCGCAGACCCGCTTCGCTCGGGTCGATGCGCTTCAGTTCAGCCACCTCGCCGAGATAAAGAATATCGCCGAGCTCGCGAAACTGCTTGTTGACCCAGAGTCCTATATCCGTGCATCCGGCCAGCACAGTGGCCTCTGGGTATTCGGTCTTGAGCTCGGTCAGCTGTTGCACCGTGCTGGGCGCGTAAAATCGGACACCTCCCTGCTCGTAACACAAGGGCTGATCCCGCGCGATCCGGTCCAGATCCCGCCGCACCGCATCCGCTGCAAAATCCACCCGCGGGAGATCGAACATGCGTTCACCGGCTTCCAGGATCGGCCGATACCCGGTGCAACGGCACAGATTGCCGGTGAGGGCGCTGCGCAGGGCGGCGCGGTCCGGGCGGGTGCCGCTTTCTCCATGGGCGATGTAACAGGCCCAAAGGGACATGACAAAACCCGGCGTGCAGAATCCACACTGGGACCCGTGGCAATCGACCATGGCCTGCTGAACCGGATGCAGTGCACCGTCGTTTTGACGCAGGTACTCCACGGTGAACACCGCTTTGCCATCCAGCGTGGGCAGAAACTGGATGCACGCGTTCACCGCACGGGTACGCAACCCCTCCGCGAACGGTTCGGCCAACACCACGGTACAGGCGCCGCAATCGCCCTCGGCGCAGCCTTCCTTGGTACCGGTGCAACGCAGATCTTCCCGCAGGTGGGCAAGCACCGTACGGGTAGGCGGCGAGTCGGTGACGGTGACCGGTTCGCCATTCAGAAAAAAACGTATGGGCTGTGTTGAAATCGGGGTAGCCGGCATCGCTCAGCTTCCCCGATAGGTGGAGTAGCTCCAGGGGGACACCAGCAGCGGCACATGGTAGTGGGCGTCATCGGCGATGCCGAAGCGCAGCGGCACCACATCCAGAAAACGCGGGGCGCTGACATCGCCATCACCGGCGAAATACCCGCCCACGTGAAACCGCAGCTCCCATTGACCGGGGTGAAAGTCCTCACCCTCCAGCAGTGGTTTGGCGGTGCGGCCATCGTCGTTGGTGGTCACGGTCTTGACCAGGCGCGGCCTATCCAGAATCTCATAGAGTTCGATTAGGATGCCGCGCCCAGGCACACCCTGGGCCGTGTCGAGGACATGCGTGGTCAGTCTGCCCATGGCATTCACCTGCTGCTTCCCGATTCAGGGTTCGCCCCCACAACGGTCAGGTCGGGGCGGTAAAATCGGACGATGGCTTTAAAGCCAGTGTCCCGTCCCACAAGTTCGTTGCAACGTAACGCACTTATGGGACGGAACACTAGCTCAAGGTCGGGTGAACGGGTAGCAGAAAATATCGGCTCGGTGCTGCCGATCCAACCTCGTCTGAATGTGTCCAGCTGTCGTTCCGGCGGGACCGCGGTCGCACGGAGCGGAGGCACATGCCGGAGCGCAGAGGGCAGAGTTCGTCACCACCCGGCCGAGTGGTCCTCCCGGGTGCGGTCACCGGATCGTTAGCGCATCGCTGCGTATTGGGTGCCCTGGCCGCACCGTTCAGTGGGTGGCGGTGGTCTCAGCCTGGCTCACAAGCAGGGCCTCGGTTTCCTGCGCCGACAAAGGCGCACAGTAGAGATGGCCCTGCCCATACTCGCAGCCGATCTCTGCCAGGAATGCGAGCTGGCTTTGGGTTTCGACGCCTTCCGCATAGACCTCCAGATCAAGCGAACGGGCCATGGCGATGATGGCTGAGGTGATGGCCCGGTCGTGGCTGTCCCGATGCAGCTCGTCGATAAACGAGCGGTCGATCTTCACATAGTCTATGGGTAGGCGTTTCAGATAGCTCAGCGACGAGTACCCGGTGCCGAAATCGTCGATGGCGATACGAAAACCCTGTTGTTTGAGCCGGGTCAGGCTGCCAATGGAGAGTTCCGGGTTCTGCATCAGATTGGATTCGGTCACTTCGATGGTCAGTCGGCAGGCGCTGGCGTTCTGTTCGACACCCAGCAACTCCGCCACCAAATCATCCGGTAAGTCCAACGACACCGGGCTTTTCATGGACTTGTTGACGGCAATGCGGGCACCGCTGGGGAGCAGGTGTCGCCACTGCCTGGCCTTTTGTCCGGCGGAGCGGAGTACGAATTGATCGATGCGCTCGATCAGGCCGATGGTTTCCGCAATTGGGATGAACTGGTCGGGGTTGACCAGACCCCGGGTTGGGTGACGCCATCTGACCAGGGCTTCCAGCCCCACAAGTGGGGCATCGCGCAAATCCTCGCAGATCGCGAACTGGGGTTGATAAAAGACCTCGAGCAGACCCTGGGCCAGGGCGATATGCAGTTCCGTCTGCAGCGTGGTCTGCTCAATCACCCGGGCGGACAGTTCCTTGGCGAAAAACGAGTAGATCCCCCGACCCGATTCCTTGGCCCGAAACAAGGCGATATCCGCATGCTGCAACAGGGTATCCGGATCGGTGCCGTCGTCCGGGTACATGGCGACACCGATACTTGCATTCAAAAAGTGCTGTATCCCATCCAGTTCCATCGGATGCGTGAGCGCATTCAAGATCTTCTGGCAGGCAGATACACTGGCTTCTACATCCGGAAGGTGGAGTATGGCGATGAACTCGTCACCACCGATGCGCGCCAGTGTATCCTGCGCCCTTAAAACGCTTCGCACCCGCCCCGCCGTCTCCCGCAACACGTGGTCGCCAAACGGGTGACCGTAGGCATCGTTCACGTTTTTGAAGTGGTCGAGATCAAGATAGAGAACCGCCAATCGCTCATCTCTTTCCCGGGCCCGGTTTATTTGCTGCTCCAGGCACTGACGCATGAGCCGGCGGTTGGGCAACGCCGTCAACTCGTCGTGGTAGGCAAGAAAGCGCAGCTTTTCCTCGGCCACCCGCTCACCGGTCACGTCCCAGTTGGTGCCCAGCATGCGAACCGGCAAACCGTCTGCATTCCTTTGAATCATTGCAATGGCTTTGATGTGCCGCACCTCTCCATCTGGATGCACCACCCGGAACTCGGTGTGAAAATTGCGCAAGCCCTGCACCGCTTCCTGAACTTCAGCATGGGCACGATCCAGGTCCTCGGCATGAACACAGGCCTGCCAAGCCTCGTAGGCCCCGGCAAAATCCGCCGGTGAGACGCCGTACAGATGAAACATCTGTTCGTCCCATATGAGTTCATTGGACTGGAGATTCAGGTCCCAGACACCCACACCCGCGCCTCGGGCGGCCAGTTCCAGACGCAGACCCGCTTCGCCTTCCAGGCGCGGCGACGGGCCCTGGCCGTCGATACGCCAGTGTGTGCCGACGAACAGAGCCTGCTGGTCATTCTCAGAGGGACGCGGCGCGCCCTTAAGCAACATCGATCGATATTCGCCGTTGTCCAGGCAAATCCGGAAACTGCATTCCAGCTCGGTCTGCCGTTCGATAGCATGTTCGATGCGTTCGCGGGTCTGCAGGCGGTCCTTCGAATGGATACGGGACATCCAGGCCGAAAGGTCGATCTCAAGTTGACGCGCATCCAAGCCATAGAGCGCATACATCTCCGGGCTCCAATGCACCCTCAGGGACGCGGGATCGACCTCCCATATGCCGACTTGCGCTGCCCGCAGCGCGGCCCGGACTCGTTGAACGGGTCGATTGGTCTCGGCATCCGGCATCGCGGTCTCATCCTCGATTCTGCTCACAACGGAACTCTGAGGGTTCCCGCCCCTCAGGCAAAAAGTATCCGCTTTAGAGTCAAGCTGTCGTTCAGAATAGTCCAAGCGCAGTCCGAGAACGATAAGCAAAAATCGGATTCTGAGCCGAGCGCGCGGTTCGGGGTAGGCGCCGTCAGGCATTCGCCTGTTAGACTGTCGCCCCGACCCTGGGGCCGAAGTGACATCTTACCTGTAGGCGACCTGAGGGCGTTGCTGTACATGCAGACCGATGACCCGATCAACAAGTCAATACCGGCGACGCTGCCGCCGCCACAAACCGGCCCCATGGTCTGGTACGGCCCGGCCATGGTCGCGCGCGCCGACCAGTGGTGTCTCGATCTGACCCAATCCGAGGTCGCGGAGCTTGAAGCCGCGGCCGGGGACTGGCTCCATCTGAATGGGGAGATCGCATCAATCACAGCGACCGCCTTCCCGCTGCCCACACTCAAACCCCGGCTGGCCCAACTGGCCAGGGAGTTGATCTCAGGTCGCGGATTCGGCGTGCTGCGCGGATTGCCGGTCGAGCAATACGACGAACGCATGGCCGCGGCCATGTTCTTCGGCCTGGGTAGCCACTTGGGGCACCCCCGTTCCCAGAACGCGCAGGGACATGTTCTTGGACACGTTAGAGATCTGGGCGTACGCAGTGACGACCCCGAGGTGCGGATATACCAGACCCGCGAACGCCAGACTTTTCATACCGACTCCAGCGACGTGGTCGGCCTTTTGTGCCTCAAGACGGCCAGATCCGGTGGCGACTCCCTGCTGGTGAGCGCATCGACCCTCTTCAACGAAATGCGTCAGCGCCGTCCTGATCTGCTCCACCTGTTGATGCAACCGGTGGCCACCGACCGCCGGGGTGAGGTGCCGGAGGGGATGGCGCCCTACTTCCTGATACCGGTTTTTTCCTGGTACCGGGGATTTCTAACGGTTATGTATCAACGCCAGTATATCGAATCGGCCCAGCGTTTTGACGACGCCCCGCGTCTGACCCAACAGTATCGGGAAGCGCTGGATCTGTTCGATGCACTGGCCAATGATCCTGCGCTGAACCTGTCCATGACCCTGCAGCCCGGCGACATGCAGTTCGTCAATAACCATGCACTGCTCCATGACCGCACCGGATTCGAGGACTGGCCGGATCCGGGCCGAAAACGGCATCTGTTTCGATTGTGGCTGTCCATGGCCGGTGATCGCCCGCTGCCGGAGGTGTTCGCAACCCGATTCGGCAGCGTCCAGGTGGGGGATCGGGGCGGCATTGTGCCAGCCGTGAACACGTGACAATTCAGGCCGTCTTTCCCCTATCGAGACGTCAAAGTGCCAGCCTCGCGCGCAGCCCGAATACCCACAGGGAGTCATACTCGGTGTTCAGGGCGGGGTCCTTGATGTATTCGACGCTGGGGGTTATGGCAATCTGCTGCGTCACCGGAATCCGGTAAAACGCCTCAACCGTATACTGATCGTCCAGCCCTGAACCAAAGCTGCTTTCGTTCGGCTCACCCCAGTTCACACCCAGTCCGAGCAGGTCCGCACCGGGATTTCTCTGATACATCAGCCCAAGGCTGACGGATTTCTGCAGCAGGCTGCCGCCGTCATCGGCATAGCCACCGCGCACAAACGGCATCCAGTGATCGTCGATGTGGCGGACATGGGAAAAAGCCACCCCCCACCCCTCGACGGCCCCGGCCTCGACGCTGTCATCCACGTGCCAGAAAGTCAGGTGAGTGTTGTCCTGATAGATGCGTTCCTGCGTGGAGGTCCAGCCAAGCTCCAGCGATACAAAGTGCTCCCCATCGCTGAAGAAGCGATCGAAGCTGTCGTCAAACGGTTGGGTGGGGTCGGCATAGGCATTGGTGATACCGCCGATCACATAAAGGTTGTCGGTGAGCATACCCGCAGCGGCCACACCCAGGGTGGCGTCGTTGGGCAGAAACATGCTGGCCGATCCCGTGCTGAACGCCAGATTTTCGAACCCGGTCCAGGGCGAACCCCCGATGAAGGTGTCCGCATAATCGGTGGCATCCAGATAGCCACCGATGGCGGTGATCCGGCCTTCGTTGAAGCGCTGCCGCCAGTACAGGTTGGTCAGCCGCATCCCCTGGTTGCTCCAGGGCGGGCCGATGATTCCCACATAACCCAGTTCACCCAGCCCGAATCCACTGGGTGCCACATCACCGTACCGATGACGGTGCTCGACCTTCCAAACCAACGCACCGGTGTTCTTCGTGCCACGCCCGATCAGATCCCAGAACCCGAAAAAACGGACCATCCCGGCCGAAGCAGAATCTTCCCCCAGGCTCTTGTTCGAATTGAGATACAGCGAGGAATAGTCGAGACCGAATGAAATCCCCGTGTCCTCTTGCACCGATTCCTTCCACTCGAACCAGGGATCGAGTGCGCGTTCCTTAATCAGGGCCGATATCGGTTTGGCATCGTCGGTGATCAGGTTCTCCACCGAATCCGGACCGCCGAATTGCTCCGCCCCGGCGATTGCCGGCGTCAAAGCCAATACGAGCCCCAGGGCAGGCATGGTGAATAGATTCCATTTGCTCGTCATCCGCGCGGTTTCCTCGTAATCATCATCGCCCTGCCCCGGCATGCCAGAACCGGTTGGGCCGACTGTACCTGTATCAAAGCCCGAACCAGCTGGCGAGCCCGTTCTTGACCACTGGGGCAACGTTGATACCAAGCATCCACTCCGGACCAAACGCATCGGGTTTTTCGACGTAATAGTTCAGTTCCGCCGAGAATTTCCATGGTCTGCCGCCAATCACCACCGTCTTGCCGGCGTTGATCTGTAGCGGAACCGTCCACTGCGTCGCCTCCCAGTCATAGGTGATCGTCGGTCCGGTGCCAACGCTCCAGCCGCCTCCGGGCAGATAGGTGTAGAAGGGTTGGATGGTCGTCAGGCTGATGTCCTTGTTGCCGGAGCCGCCGATGTCCCACTGGTGGTTCGGAAACACGCCGGTCACATACTTGGGCGTGGCCTTGCCGATGAGAAACTCCGGCCCCAGTGTCCAGCGATCGCTGCCCAGGTCATTGGTCGCGGTCGGCAGCGACATGATAAATCCATAGGCGACTATCAAGCCGCCGTCTGTCTTCGGCGCATACGCCAGGTCGAAGACGATATCCCCCAGCCCGCTTTCTCCGTCGAATCCGCCCCCGCCAGCGTCTAAAACCGGCTGATCGAACAGCAGAGGTATCGCGGGCCGCCAAAGAATTTTGTCGCCACTCGGAAGCACAAAAGGCAGCGTCGGCTGAAAAATAAGCGTGTACCCCGTTTGGCTGTCGGCGTCGGGCAGATCCCCTTCGAACCAGCGGAACTGGTTCTTGAAGTTCAAGCTGGCGACCGCCGTATTCGGATCCGCCAGCTCGGCGGCCAATTCGGCGGCCGAGGGCGTGGCCGCACCGCCTTCGTTGCCAATCTCTGAGGCATCTCCGGCCAGGACGATGGTGTCGTCGGTCAATCGAAACTCTGTCGATCTGCCTGTCAGTACATCCCGTGCCCGATAGCGATCAGGCTCGACCGCGTTGCGCTCGAGTCGGTAGCACACGGTGGGGCCATTTTCGGCGATGCAAATCCGATCGTCGCCTTTGATGGACCAGGTCCGGGGAACCGCAGCGCCCCAAGCGAACAGCGTACCGGTGCCGTCGGCAAAGTACTCGCCTCGGCTCACTTCCCCGTTCGGCAGGGTCCGTTCGGCCGTAAGGCCGCTGATGAAGTCACGCAGGGTGTCAACGCCCGTGACCGGCAGCCACTGTCCATCCTGAGCAACGACGGGTGGGCCGAGCAGTAGCAAAAGGCCAAATGGAATAATGTGGCGCAGGAGTGCTATCACTGTAGGTACCCTGTGCGAACTGAGCACATACCAGGCGCCGGGCGCGTCATAAGGTGTTTTGGGCGATCACGCTGTTCTGCATCACTGGGTCGCGGGTGACGGCGACGCCACCGCGCGGCGTCGGTATCAAACCAGTTTGTGTTGGCGCCAGCCAGGTTGAGGACCATCGTCAATCCGTCATGCAGACTGGTCCACCCCCTTTGCGCCGGGGGTATCGTGACTGACATGGCCTATTCCTCAATGCCTCAAGTCTTGAATTCGAACTGTGTATGTCAATGTGGGTTGACCGAAGGCATCCATGCCGGTCATGACCATCTCGCCGCCGCCTGGCGCATTCCAGTTAAGATCGATAATGCCGAAGTTGAACTGCGGACGAGAGCCGAATCCCCGGACACCGAGAAATCAGTTCAGCGTGTTCTTATAGATCACGCCGTCCTTCATAATGATCCGAATGGTTTCGGGGCTATCCGGGCGTGGTGCTGCGCCGAACCATTGGTCACCTGTGCCAACAACCGAGAAATCTTCCAGCGGGTTGCCATCCAAAATCAGGATGTCAGCGTACGCGCCCTCTTCGATCACGCCGAGCTTGCCCTCAGGATAGGGATTCATGAAATCCCCGGTCATGGCAGCGATCTCGCCACCTACAGACGTCATCGCGACAAGCGATGTGTGCGCACCAAAAAACTCATTCGCGAGATGCTTCTCATAAGCAATTTGGATGTTGCAGGCATCAACGCTGCCGACACAATCCGTATGATGTCCGCGCTTTGCCGGGCATTTCCGCATATTGTCGAGGTAGTCAGTAAATGCTGCTGCGGCGGACTTTGCCTTGCGCAAACTTGCAGGAACCTGGTTGATGGCAGGGATGTCGAACAGATTCGGATCGAATGCCGTCAGGTTGGTGGTGATGTAGGCATCCTTTTCATTCATCAATTCGGAGATTTCGCAGTCGAACATGAAACCGTGTTCAATCGAGCGGACGCCAGCGTTCAAGGCGTTCAGGATCGCTTCTTTCCGGTACGAATGTGCCATGACATAGCTGCCATATTCGTTGGCAACCTGCACAGCCGCCTCGATCTCGGCCTGTGAGCCTGCAATCAGTTGCCATGGGTCAAATACCGACACGACGCCGCCCGACTGCATGAACTTCAGCTGGCTGGCGCCCATACGGAAATTGTTGCGCCCAAACTTTTGAACATCAGCAACACTGTCAACTTCCTGCGCCATGTTCAAACGGCCGAAATTGGAAGTTTCCCCGACTGGTGCCGTGAAGTTCGCGAAATCAGCGTGCCCGCCGCGGGTGCTAAGGAAGGCGGCTGAAGGGTAGAGACGCGGCCCGACAATCGTTCCGGCGTTAATGGCCCGCTGAAGACCGGCGTTAGCGCCACCAGCATCCCGCACGGTTGTAAAGCCCTGCATGAGATACATCTCGGCCGAGGCGACACCCGCAATCGCGAGGTCTTCCCAGGTACTGTTCGCCTCCATTGACGGAAGCGTCGGACCGGGCAGCATCAGATGCACATGGTTGTCGATGAAACCGGGTGTCAGTGTCCGCCCGCCGCCGTCGATGACTGTGGCATCACCCGCTTCGATTGCTTCCGTCGACACCGTCTTGATCAGGTTTCCTTCGACCAGAACGTTCGCGTTCTCGATCCGCGCCTCGTTCACGCCGTCAAAAACGTGGACATTGGTGAACAGGATCGGCGGCGGGCCCTGCTCCTCGTCTTGCGCGAATGCGCCGCACGCGCCAACTAGCAGCCCGATCGCCGTCAATGCTGTCATCAATTTCATGGCCGGTGCTCCTCGAGAGTATTCCTGTCAACCACGCCGTCGTTGAATGATCAGGTATGGGGACTCCGCGTCGTGTCGTGGTAACGCCTGGCGCGGTGTTTCCCGGTGCGAAGGCTGAGCATTCTGGCGTGCAAAAGAATGTCGAGCTTAATCGAAGTGTCGTAACGTAACTTTGCGTATCGCATCACTGATTTAAAAAACTTTCCGCAATACGGAAGCTTTTGTGCCGGCAAAGCGTCCGTCTGCTATGTTCTGGCGCCATGATCGATATTAAATCGCGTGATGAAACGCTAGCGAGGCCGACGCTTCCGCTGGTGCGGCTGAGCCTGATTATGCCGTTCGTTGAGGAGCTGGATCAGTTGGGGGTGGACGCCGACGTGGTCCTGGCGAGCAATGGGCTGGTCCGCCAGAGCGTCGCCGATACCAGCATATTTGTTCCAAGCATGGTTGTTCACCGTTTTCTGGAGGATGCGGCCTCCGCCTCACCAGACCCTTATCTGGGCGCCCGGGTGGGAGAGCGATTGGATCTCGCCGGATGGCCCCCGTTTGTCGACGCGGTTTCCCGGGCATCCACGCTGGGTGAGTTCTTCACCCGATTTATCCAGGCCGCCAAGGACGAAGCCTCTTCGGCACGACACGTTCTGGAAATCTGCTCGGGCTACTCTTACTTCAAGGAAATGAGGACGACCCATCAGGAGATGGCGCCCGCACAGAATGACGCCTTCACCGCGGCGTTTACGCTACGCCTGCTGCAGCACGGTACCGGAGCACATTGGGATCCAGGTGAGGTGAGAATCACCGTGTGCGATCCCACAGCACTGCCCGACGCTTATATGGGCGCCAGCTTTATCGGTGGAGACCGGATGGGGATGGTGGCGCGGTTTCCCACCGAATGGCTGGTGCTGCAATTGGATCGGCAGCAGATGTCCCGGACACCCACGACGCAGGGGAAGAGGCTCAAGATCCCGGTTGGTTTTCTGGAGGGGTTTCGGCAGGTCCTGATACTGCACCTGCATGATCCTGGACTGAGCGTCGACCTTGCGGCGCGGCTATCCGGCATGAGCCGCCAATCGCTGCAACGGCTGCTGAAATCGAACGGCACCACACTGTCGGCGGAGGTTACCGCACTGAAAAAGCGCCGTGCGACCGAGTATCTCACTGAGACCCAACAATCCGTCGCGCAGATCGCAGGCGCACTGGGATTTACCGACGCGACCAGTTTCTCCCGGGCGTTCAAATCCTGGACCGGGGAGTCACCGCGGGATTACCGAAAAAAATGGAAGGGTAATCAGGAACGGCGCGCACCTTCCGACGTAGACGACCCAAGGTCTATGGCTTCATCACCCAAAACACATACATGCCGGCAAAGGTATCGGGGTGTGTGTTTTCAAACGCATCCCAAAGCGCCAGCGACGTTTCTGAACCTTGTCCCGGGTGAGCCCGTTTGAAGGCACCCAGATGCGTCCAGTCGGCGAACTCGAACCCCACAAACCGCAAGCCTTCCTGGTCGATGAATCGGCCGATGCGCGGAATGTCGAACAGGTCCTCCTGGGGGTGAAACACCAGATCCCGACATTCCGACAGAGCATAGAAATCCCTAAATCGGCTCACCGCCCTGGCGGGATGGGACTCCGGCAAGGCCAGCAGGGCCTGACGGAAGTGCCGAATGTCCTCGACGCCACCGTTCCAGCCGTGGTCGCGGGCGAATTCCCGAGCCGCGGACACCGAGAGACGGGCGAGACGGCTGTATAGCGCGACCTGCATAAAGCCGCCGGGCCGGAGCCGTTCCAGCAAAAGCCGCCATCCGCCCTCCGGATCCGCCAGATGATGCAACACGCCGGTACAGCTGACCACATCGAAGCGGCGGCTGATCCTGCCCGCCTCGAGTATGTCGCCCCGGGCAAATTCGATGTTGGCCACCCGATGGGCTTGAGCCTGGCGCTGGGCATATCCCAGGCTGGCCAGGCTCAGGTCCATGGCCAGTATTCGCGATCCCTGGTAAAGCTGAGCGGCGCGGATGGCTTGCCGTCCGGTGCCACAGCCGGCCACCAGAACCTGCGGGCTGTTTGACCAAACCGGCTTTAACTCGGAAAGCATCGGATACCGTGACAGCATAAGTTCGCCCAGGGGCCTGGCCGCCACCGAATCCAGACGCTGCCAGCGGGGATAGGGATTGGCCTCGTACTGCGCGCCTACGATTTTCGATGTTTGGTCGGCGATCGGAGTCAACGCCCTGATCGACGAGCGCAACACCGCCTCCCGTCGCGGTGCTTCCAGTTGCAGTCGGAACAGGGCCTCGAAGGCCCGCCCCATCGCGACGGCGTCCTCCTGGCTAACGGCCTCAGCCACCGCAACCGTGTGCAGACCCCGGTAACACCCCAGCAGGGCGAGCCGACGCGCATATTCCGGCGTCATTCCCAAGGTCGCTTCGGCGCCGAGTAGCACCTTCAGCGCTTCCAGCGCCCGCGTCTCCTCCGGCGACTCCATAAACACATACTCGTTCTCAAAACACTGGCAGGCCAGGGGGCACAGCAGCGTCAGGTCCACAAGGCCGTCCCCGGTTGCATCGCCCGAAACGGACGAAAGCAGCACCCACCGACGTACCGCCGTCAGCAGACGTTCCATCCCGGGGTCAATCAAAAACGGGCCGTTGAGCATCGCGATGAACGGCGGCTGGCGCAACAGATCGAGCACTGGTTGCACCGCGTCGGCATTCAGATCCGCCGTCACATCGGCGCCCAGCTCGCGCAGACAGCGGACTGCCGCGTCGTTGTCAAGAAACGCGGCGCAGAGCAGACGGCTCATGCGTGCCGCAAGCTCGGGACTGCGGGCCATGCAGCGGCTTGCATCGCTGAGAGCCTGTTGATCAAGATCACTGGGATCCGTAGCCGCCAAGGTTTTGCTCAGCATCGTCCAGGCGGCGTCGGCGGCGGGATGCCTCTCCAGCGTTCCCCGCAGCACGGTCAGTGCCTCGCCACGGCGGCCCGCATCGGCCATTCCCCTCGCCAACGCCAGCTGAGGTTCCAAGGCTCCAGACGCGCCCTGGGCAAGTCGCTTCAGTATGTGGATGGCCTCATCATGGCGGCCGGAAGCCGCCAAGGCGCCGGCACAGTTCTGCTGGAGATCTTCAGCGTCCGGTGCCCGCTCCAGCCCTTTTTGGCACAGCGCCAGAGCCGCAGCGGGATCACCCAGTTCCAGCAGCAGTCCACCCAGGTTATTGATCGCCCCAATATCGGTGGGTTGAAGTTCCAGGGCCCGCTCCATAGGCGCTCTGGCCTGTTCGAGATGACCGAGTTGCCTCAGGCTGGTGCCAAGAAACAGCTGTGCCGCAGCATCGCCAGGCGACGCCTCCACCAGCCGGGCGTAGATCTTCGACGCGTTTGTATAGTCACCGGATTGAAAGTACCCGGCCCCCAGATTGTGGAGCGCCGTGGCGTCGGTGGGATACTGCGCCAACACCTGCTCAAGATAGGCGATGCCCCGCTTGGCCCTACCGGATTGTATGGCGGCAATCCCGGCCCGACTCAAAATCTCCGCATGGCGCGGCTGATTCTTGAGGATCTTCTGGTAGATCTTGAGCGCACCGGCGCTGTCCCCAGAGGCCTGGAGGCGATCCGCTTTCGCCATAAGCTGATCGGGTCGTGTGCGATTGCTCCTGGCCAACATCAAATCTCCGGTTGAGTCATTCCGCCCGGCGGCGCCGGCGCATCCAGGCCGGCAGCGGACTCTGCCGCATTATGGGTTGAATCCAGGACGCCGCAAGTGCAGGTGTGGCAGAGGGCCAACCCAAAGGCCCGGCCCCGCCGGGGTTTCGCCCACAAGGGCACATCTGCCGCGTTCCCCGGCGCCCGGAACCACCACTTGACCACCGTCAAGGGCAGCCCCTGACTGCGTTGCTAACGTCCCCGCAGTTCATGGTCTGAGTCCACTTCGGGGGTGTCATGGTGAGGGTCACGGTTCGCCTGTTCAACAGCCTGGGGCGATTCGGCGGTCAGCGGCCGTTTTTCTCATTGTCTCTACCCACCGGTTCCAGGGTGGCCGATGTGCTGGGCAGTCTGCCGGTGCCGGAATCGGATATTTTTCTGGTGCTGCACAACGGTCACAACATCATGCGCGGTTTTGGTTTCCAGTCGGGCATTGAGTCCGAACACTTGCTTCAGGATGGCGACATTCTGGCCTTGTCCGGCCCGGTGCCATTCAGCCGCGGTTACGGCAGCCCGGTGGTGTGAAAAGACCAGACGGAAGCCGCGTCGGGAGGAATCGCGCCTGGGCCGCATGCACCGTTCTGGGTGCCGGCAGGCAACCCCTCGCATCGCTGCTGCTGGGCCTTGTTTTGATCGGATTGGCGGCCACCTCCACCGCCGCCCCCCTGGATCGATATCTCTCGGAGCTCACGCCAGGGGATGCGTTTCCAGGCGCGGTGCGCATCGAAACAGTCGCTGACACACCAACCCTGGTCAGGGCTTTCGGACCCGATGGTCTGCTCGGGTACCTGTATCTCAATACGGAATTCTCCAAGGCGATCGGCTATTCGGGACGACCCATTCACGTTCTGGTGGGACTGGATACCTCCGGCGTAATCCGCGCCGCACATCTGGTCGAACACCACGAGCCCATCGTCCTGATCGGTATTCCGGAGCACAAGATTACCCGGCTGCTGGACAACTATCTGGGCGTGGATGCGGTCGCGCTGGCAAACGGGCCGACCAAGGACCGGACCGTCGATGCCATCAGCGGCGCCACCGTAACCATTATGGTGATCGACGACAGCATCTTGCGGTCGGCGGTCAAGGTCGCGCGTCTATTGGGTCTCGGAGGCCTGTCGCCGCCGACGCCCGCCACCGCAAAACAGGCCGTAAGGCGCATCGACCCGGAGCGCCAGGACACCCTGGATTGGATTGGGCTGGTGGGTGACGGATCGGTGCGCCGTCTTCGTCTGACAGTGGCCGATGTCAACGCTGCTTTTGAGCGTTCGGGGGATCCGGAGGCGCAGCGCAGGCCGGAACCCGGCAAGCCGGACGACGTCTTTGTCGAACTCTACGCCGCCCTGGTTTCAGTCCCGAGCATCGGACTCAGTCTACTGGGCACTCACGAGTACGCCAATCTTCGCACAACCCTGGCCGAAGGCGAGCAGGCGCTGCTGCTCGCCGGCCGGGGCCGCTACTCGTTCAAGGGCTCCGGCTATGTGCGTGGCGGGATCTTCGATCGTTTTCAGATCATCCAGGGCGATAACGCCTTGCGCTTCCGGGACCGACAGCATAAGCGACTGCGCCGGGTTCGCAGTGACGGTGCGCCTGAATTCGACGAGGTGGATCTGTTCCGTGTACCGGCCGACGCCGGATTCGATCCCACCGGATCCTGGCACCTGGAACTCCTGGTCAGCCGCCCCACCGGCGCCATAACCAAGGCATTTGTCACCTTTGGACTGGACTACCGGACCCCGGAAAAGTACCTGCTGATCAGCGAGCCTCCGGTGCAGGCGCAGCCAGGCTCCCTGGACGCTCTGCTGGGCGGCGGCGACTCTGTGTCGATGCCAGATGATCTGGGGCCGCCGCTTTGGCAGCAGCTATGGTTCGGCAAGGCCTGGCAGGTCGGCGCTCTGGGCCTGGGCCTGACCCTGCTGACCCTGGTGTTCTTTTTTCAAGATGCGCTGGTTGTCCACGGGGTCCTCACCGAGCGCATCCGCGTGGCGTTCCTGGTGTTCACCCTGTTCGGCATCGGCATCTACGCCAACGCCCAGCTCTCGGTGGTGAACATTCTCACTGTGTTCAACGCCCTGGTCACCGGGTTTGACTGGACCTATTTCCTGATGGAGCCCCTGATCTTCATTCTCTGGGGATCGGTGGGCGCGGCCCTGTTGTTCTGGGGACGGGGGGCGTATTGCGGCTGGTTGTGCCCGTTCGGTGCGCTGCAGGAGTTGCTCAACCGGGTAGTCGCGCGCATTGCGTGTACCCCAATGGCGTTTGCCATGGGGACTGCACGAGCGCCTGTGGGCGCTGAAGTATGTGATTTTCCTGGTGCTGTTCGGCGTGTCCCTGCACTCGTTGGCCTGGGCTGAGCGGCTGGCGGAGATCGAGCCATTTAAGACCGCCATCATCCTGAAATTCGTACGGGATTGGCCATTCGTCTTGTTTGCCCTGGCGATGCTGCTGCCCGGTCTGTTCATCGAGCGCTTCTACTGCCGCTACCTCTGCCCGCTGGGCGCCGCCCTGGCGATCCCGGCACGATTGCGCATGTTCGACTGGCTCAAGCGGTACAAGCAATGCGGCTCGCCCTGTCAGATCTGCGCCAAGGGCTGCATGGTCCAGGCGATCCACCCGGAAGGGCAGATCAACCCCAACGAATGCCTGTACTGCCTGCACTGCCAGCAGCTCTATTACGACGACCACCGATGCCCGGTGGTGATTCAACGCCGTCATAAACGTGAGCGCGCCATCGCCCGGACCACGCCGGCGAGCGGCGAGCAGATTGTCGACCTGCTGAACGATATACGGAATTCGCGAACGACCCCCAAAGACGGGGAGCACACAGTGAGTGCACGCTGAAGCGTGCCATAGGAGGGAATAACCATGACTGATCGAAAAGACGCTGGGCCCCAAGAGGGTGGGCCCCGGATCTCGCGGCGCAGCCTGCTGGCCGGTTCCGCCGGTCTGGCCGGTCTGGCCGGTGCCGGCGGGGTCTCCAGCCTGGTCGGTGGCACCCTGGGCGCCCGCGAGGCCCTGGCCGCCGACGACAGAGCACAGGTGGCACCGGGCGATCTGGACGAGTACTACGGATTCTGGAGCAGCGGCCAGGCCGGCGAGGTGCGGATTCTGGGCATTCCCTCCATGCGGGAACTGATGCGTATTCCGGTGTTCAACCGGTGCAGCGCGACGGGCTGGGGACAGACCAACGAGAGCCGCAAGATACTGAGCGAGGGTCTGCTGCCGGAAACCCAGGCCTTTCTCGCCGACAAAGGCGGTGTATGGCATAACGGCGACGCCCACCATCCGCACATGTCATTTACCGAGGGCACCTACGACGGCCGCTATTTGTGGATCAATGACAAGGCCAACACCCGGGTGGCCCGCATCCGCTGCGACGTGATGAAATGCGACAAGATCATCGAGATTCCCAACGCATCCGATATCCACGGCATGCGACCGCAGAAGTACCCGCGCACCGGCTATGTGTTCGCAAACGGCGAACACCGTGTACCCATCCCCAATGACGGTACGGTGCTGGACGAACCGGAAAAGTACCACGCCATCTTCAGCGCCATCGACGGCGACGAGATGACGGTGGCATGGCAGGTCATCGTTGACGGCAACCTGGACAACTGCGACGCCGACTACCAGGGCCTGTACGCTTTCTCTACCTGCTACAACTCGGAGAACGGCGTCACCCTGGCAGAGATGACCTCCAACGAACAGGACTGGGCGGTGGTGTTCGACATCAAAGCGATCGAGGATGGCGTCGCGCAGGGCGATTTCCAGGAGATCCAGGGCGTGCCGGTGCTGGACGGACGAAAAGGCTCCCGCTACACCCGCTATGTGCCCATCTCCAACAGCCCCCATGGCTGTAACACCGCCCCCGACGGCCGCCATGTTGTGATCAACGGTAAGCTCTCCCCCACCGTCTCGGTGATCGATGTCACCCGTCTGCCGGACCTGTTCGCCGACAAGATCAAACCCCGGGACGTGATCGTGGCGGAACCGGAACTCGGCCTGGGCCCGCTGCACACCGCCTTCGACGGCCAGGGCAACTGTTTCACCACCCTGTTTCTGGACAGCCAGGTGGCCAAATGGAACCTGGAGAGGGCGATCCAGGCATACAACGGCGAGGAGGTTGATCCGATCCTGGACAAGGTGGACGTGCAGTACCAGCCCGGACACAACCACACCTCCATGGGCGAGACCAAGGAGGCGGACGGCCAGTGGCTGGTGTCGTTGAATAAGTTTTCCAAGGACCGCTATATCAACGTGGGTCCGTTAAAGCCGGAGAACGAACAACTCATAGACATCACCAGTGAAAAGATGACGGTGGTGCACGACGGGCCAACCTTCGCCGAGCCACACGACTGCATTATCGTGCGCACCGACATCGTCAACCCGGATCAGCTATGGAAGCGGGATGACCCGGTGTTCGCCGATGCGGTGGCCCAGGCCCAGACAGACGGCGTCACCCTGGAAACCGACAGCAAACTGGTCCGGGATGGGAACATCGTCCGGGTCTATATGTACTCCATCGCACCCAATTTCAGCATGGAGAAATTCACCGTCAAACAGGGTGATGAGGTCACGGTCTATGTCACCAACCTGGATCAGATCGACGATCTGACCCATGGGTTCACTCTGGCCAACTACGGCGTGGCGATGGAGGTGGCACCCCAGGCGACCGCGTCGGTGACGTTCAAAGCCGATCGGCCCGGGGTCCATTGGTTCTACTGCCAATGGTTCTGCCACGCCCTGCATATGGAGATGCGGGGACGCATGCTGGTGGAGCCGGCTTAGTGCATCACCGGCTGCATAGCCTGGGATGGGTGCTGGCGACCCTGGTCGCCAGCACGTCCCTGTCCGCGGCCGCGTTCGAACGACAGATCGGCCCCGATCAGGACTTGCAAACCGTCGTCGATATGCTGCCGCCGGGGGCAACACTCCGGCTGTCCGCCGGGCGCCATGATGGTCCCCTGCGCATACACCGGCCGCTGTCGCTGATCGGCGATCCCGGGGCGGTGATCGATGGCGGCGGTCAGGGTCGGGTGGTCACGATAGACGGGCCGGATATCCGGGTACAGGGCCTGACCATCCGGGGCTCCGGCATAGACCTCTCCAAAGAGGACAGCGGTGTCTTTGTGACCCGCAACGGTGACCGGGCACGGGTGCTCGACAATTATCTCCAGGACAATCTGATCGGTATCTACCTGAAAGGTCCGGAGGACGCCTGGGTACGGGGCAACACCGTCGAAGGTCGACGCGATCTTCGCGTCAACGAGCGGGGAAACGGTATCCACCTGTGGAATACCCCCGGCTCCCGGGTCGAGGAAAACGACATCCGCTGGGGGCGGGATGGCATCTTTGTGACCACCAGCCGAGGCAATGTTTTTCGTGCCAATCGGATGCGCGATCTGCGGTTTGCGGTGCATTACATGTACACCGACGCCAGCCTGGTCAGCGACAACATCTCCAGCGGCAACCACATCGGCTATGCATTGATGTATTCGAGCCATCTGCGGGTGACCAACAATGTCTCCAGCGGTGATCGTGATCGAGGCATCCTGTTCAACTACGCGAACCAATCGCAGATCCACGGAAATCGGGTGCTGCCCGGCCCTGAAAAATGCGTTTTCATCTACAACTCCAACATCAACCAAATACATGGCAATCGGTTCGAAGGTTGCGAGATCGGGATTCACTTCACCGCCGGCTCGGAACAGAACGGGATGTGGGAAAATGCCTTCGTGAACAATCGGACCCAGGTCAAGTATGTGGGCAGCCGTTACCTGGAATGGTCGAAACAGGGCCGTGGCAACTATTGGAGCGACCACACTGCGTTTGATCTGGACGGTGATGGCCTGGCGGACCAGGCCTATCGGCCCAATGGACTGGTGGATCAACTCATGTGGCGCCATCCATTGGCAAAGCTGCTGCTCAACAGCCCAGCGGTTCAGTTGCTTCGCTGGGCTCAGTCACGGTTTCCGGCACTGTACCCCGGGGGTGTGACCGACAGCGCACCACTGATGAGCGCACCCGGCGCCGCCGAGAATACCCATGGCTGAGTCATTGCGACAGGTCGGCCACGCGATCGAAGTCCAGGACCTGTGCAAATGCTACCGGACCCACACGGTGCTGGACCGGGTTTCCCTGACCGCGGACCATGGCCGAACCCTGGCTCTGATCGGCCACAACGGGGCCGGCAAGACCAGTCTGCTCAAGATTCTGCTGGGCCTGTCCAGACCTACCACCGGGCACGTGCGGGTGCTTGGCCAGAACCCGGAGCACGCCCAGGCTGAGCTGCGTCGCAAACACGGTTTTTTGCCAGAGCACGTGGCGTTCCACGGTGCCATGCGCGGCCGTGATGTGCTCCGTTTCTATGCCCGGCTGAAACGGCTTCCACGCCGGGATGTGGACGAATTGCTGGAGCAAGTCGGCATGAGCGGGGCCGCCGACCGCCGGATCAATACCTACTCGAAGGGTATGCGTCAGCGTCTGGGGTTGGCCCAGGCGCTGCTGGGGAATCCCGCATTGCTGTTGCTGGATGAACCCACCACCGGATTGGACCCGTTTCTACGCCGTGATCTTTACGACATCGTCCACGCCCGCCGTGACCTGGGGGCCGCGGTCCTGATCTGCACACACAGCCTGGACGAGATAGAACAGCGCGCCGATTGCATCGCCATCATGCGCCAGGGGAAACTCATCGCCCAGGGCAGTCTTGACGCCCTGCGCCAGGCGACCGGTCTGCCGGTGCGGATCCGCGTTGCCACTGTTCCCGGTCAGGCCCGGGCGGTGGCCGAGGCCCTGGGCAGCGGCGTAGATCTGCAAAAGGTCAATGACCGCAGCGTTCATCTGGATTGTCTGGAAACCGAAAAACTCGGTTTTTTGCGCCGGATCGCCGAGCAACCCGAGCGGGTGCGGGACGTGGAAATCCAAGCGCCCAGGTTGGAGCAGATCTACGCCCACTATGTGGGTGAGGGTAAACCACAATGAACGCAGTGCTGGCCCTGGCGCTGGAAGAGTTTCGTGAGGGACTGCGCAACCGCTGGGTGGTGGGCGCCATCATCCTGTTTGCCACACTCTCCCTGTCGCTGGCATTCCTGGGCTCAACCCCAGTGGGTGAGCTCAAGGTCAGCAGACTGGCTGTAACGGTTGTCAGCCTGGCCAGCCTGAGCGTGTATCTGGTGCCCCTGATCGCCCTGGCCCTGTCCTTCGATACCCTCGTCGGTGAGCGGGAGCGGGGCACTTTGCTGCTGTTGTTGACCTATCCGGTGGCCCGCTGGCAGGTGGTCATCGGCAAGTATCTCGGACAGGTGCTGATCCTGGGTCTTGCCATCGCCCTGGGCTACGGCTGCGCTGGCCTGGTGTTGGCCTTGGTTGACGATGAAACCGCCGGGGGATGGCGAGCCTATGGCGCGATGATGGTCAGTTCCTGGTTGCTGGGCTGCGTATTCGCGGCGCTGGGCTGTCTGATCAGCGCCCTGGTACGGCAGCGGGCCACCGCCATGGGTTTGGCCATCGGCCTGTGGTTGGCCATGGTGCTGGTCTACGACCTGACCGTTCTGGGCCTGCTCATGGCGGACACGGAACAGCGCTTGTCAGCGCCCATGTTCTCCGCCCTCATGACCCTCAACCCCGCCGACGCCTACCGGGTGTTCAATCTCACCACCTTGGACGGAAGCGCGCTGGTGTCCGGCGTGGGAACCCTCGGCGCCCAATCCAGCCCCAGCACCGGGTTGCTGCTGGGCAGTCTGGTGATTTGGACCATCCTCCCGCTGCTCGCTGCCCTGTTCGTGTTCAAACGCCAGGAGTTGTAATGCGTCTCGTCATGCTGGTGTTCATTGCCTGTTCTGCCCTTGCCGCCTGCGATGTGCAACCGACGGCGGCATCCGCTCCGCCACCGGAAGCCAGCAGCCGTGATCATATCGGCTATTACTGCAACATGATTGTCGCGGACCACGA
The DNA here is from genome assembly GCA_963783675.1 of uncultured Gammaproteobacteria bacterium. GTDB lineage: Bacteria > Pseudomonadota > Gammaproteobacteria > Competibacterales > JAHEDQ01 > JAHEDQ01. The sequence goes on along the minus strand of CAWAOU010000010.1, from coordinate 6,842 downwards.
AGGACCCAAGGGCCAGGTTCATCTGGTCGGAGGTGGCGATGCGCACTGGTTCACGTCGGCGCGGGACACGCTGGCCTTTCTGCGGCTACCCGACGAACCCAAGAATGTGGCCGCTGCTTACGTAACCGATATGACCCGGGCCGACTGGGCGCACCCCGAATCACAGGGCGACACCTGGATCGACGCCCGTACCGCATGGTACGTCATTGGCAGCAGCCGGCGCGGCGGCATGGGCCAGGCCGAGGCCGTACCGTTTGCCAGCCGCGCTGCGGCGGTGAAGTTTGCCGAGACCCAAGGCGGACAGGCTCTGACGTATCGAGAGGTGCCCGACAAGTACGTGCTGGCATCAGAGTAAGCCCACAAAGCCGGCGTTTCGACGATCTGTCTAAAGACACTTGCCACCCTTACATACACCGATCCCTACGGCCCAGCTTCGGGCCATACAGATATCTTGCCTCTGGGACCCATCCGCGGCGCTGTTCGGATTCGAGAATACTGTTTGCCGCAGGAACTCTCGTGTTGGAAGCCCATCGACCAAACCGAACAAGCCGTCATCGGTGGTTCGGCCACCCAGCGATTCAGCGGTCCCAGGCGGTGGAACGCCGGTTTGGTAACCAGGGAAGGTCTAAACTTAAGATCATATCGTCTCCCACCGGAGTCCCTTCCCCGTGTCGGATCCTCACACACAGCGCAGACTGGCCGCGATTCTCCACGCGGATGTGGCGGGCTACAGCCGTCTGACGGGCGAGGACGAGGTGGGTACCCACGCAACCGTAAGTCAACGCCTGGCGCTGATCGCGCGTGCGGTGGAGGCGCGGGGCGGCGAGGTCGGAAATTTCGCCGGCGACGCCATCCTGGCCCAATTTCCCAGTGCGGTATCGGCGGTGGCCTGCGCAGTAGAGGTGCAAAGAGATTTCGCCCAGCGCAATCAGGGCATCGCCGAGCAAAGCCAGGTACGTTTTCGCATTGGCATCAATCTAGGCGATGTGATCGTCGATCAGGGTGAGCCGTTCGGGGACGGTGTCAACGTTGCCGCGCGCCTCGAAGCTTTGGCCGATCCAGGCGGAATCTGCATTTCGGGAACCACCTACGATGCCCTGGGTAACAGTCTACCGCTGCAATACGAGCCGCTCGGGGAGCAAACGGTCAAGAACATCGTGCGACCGGTCAGGGCCTATCGTGTCATCGCGGCAAGCGATGCCGCGATGCCGCCGGCAGGCCCTGGTCCACCCCACAGCCAGCCCACGCCGGCGCGCCGATCACGGACCGTCTCGCTGGCCGCATTGCTTGCGAGCAGTGTCATCGCGATCGCCGCACTGGCCTGGCTGGGTCTGCATCAACCTGGTCAAAATACCGTGGAGGCCCAGCGGATTGAACCAGGTCGCCCGGACAAACCCTCGTTAGCGGTACTGCCGTTTGAAAATCTCAGCGCCGACCCGGAGCAGTCCTATTTTGCCGACGGTATTGTGGACGACCTGATCACGGATCTGTCACAGATCAAGGCCCTGTTCGTGGTGGGCCGCCAGGCCGCATTCGCGTTCAAGGGACAGGATGTCGACCTGCTGCAGGCTGGACGGGATCTGGGGGTGCGCTACATCCTCCAAGGCAGCGTCCGCAAAGCCGGCGAACAGATACGCATCAACGCCCAGCTCACCGACACCACCACAGGGGGACAACTCTGGGCCGAACGTTACGATCGGGAGCTGGCGGGCATCTTCGATCTGCAGGACGAAGTCACCGCCCGGATCGTCGATGCGCTGTCGATCCGCCTGACGCAACAGGAGCTGACCCGGCTGAGTCGTCGTTACACCGAAGATCCCGATGCCTATGACTATTTCCTGCAGGGGCAGGAGTACTACTTCAGGCTGACCGCTGCGGATAACGCGAGGGCACGCGACCTGTATCGAAAGGCGATCGAGCGCGACCCTGCATTTGGCCGGGCCTATGGCGCCCTGGCCATCACGTATGCGCGCGCCGCGCTGTACGGATGGACCGAAGACAGTCGAAATGACCTGAATCGCGCCCTGAACCTCGCCCGGCGGGCAGTCGCCCTCGCATCGGAACTACCACAGGCCCATTGGGCACTAGGCTTTAGCTATGTGGTGGCGAAACAACATGAAAACGCGGCCAAGGCAGCCGAGCAGGCGATCGCGGCCGACCCGAATTATGCGGATGCGTATGGTTTGCTGGCCTGGATTCAGACTTTCTCCGGGAACCCGGAACAGGCGCTGAAATCCATCGACGAGGCGCTGCGCATCGACCCCAATCCCGGAGGACTGCTTCTGACAGTGATGGGCGAGGCGCAATACTGGACCGGCCAGACCGATGCTGCGGTGGACACGTTTGAACGGATGCTGGCGAGAAATCCAAACCTTATCGATAGTCGCCTTCACCTGGCCGCGGCCTATGCCAGGCTGGGGCGACAGGGAGATGCGGAGTGGCAGATCGAAGAAATACTAAGCCTCAATCCACGTATCACATTGGAAGACTGGGCCAGACGCAGTCCAATGCAAGATCCCCAGCGGCTGAAACCGCTGCTCAGCGATCTGAAACAAGCCGGACTTAGATAATCTTGGGCTCCGACATTTGTCACACAAACGGAACGATCCCGCTGTCTCGAACGGGACCGCCCCGGGGGAAACCGTCGGCCGCTTACTGCGGCGGCAACGAAGCGTAATAGGCGGCTAGATTGGCGATGTCCTCGTCCGACAGGGTGCCGACCATGGGCTTCATGATCGCATTGTCTCGACCGCCATCGCGGTAGGCTTTGATGGAATCAGACAAGTACTGCTCCTTCTGCCCGGCCAGGTTGGGGTAGATTGGCACCATGGAAATGCCCTTGGGGCCGTGGCAGCCCGCGCAGATCCCGGCCTTGGCCTTACCGGCTTCCGCGTCACCGGCCGCCTGCACCGCACCCTGAGCACCCAACAGCGCCGCCGCGGCGCACAACACTAGAACTCGGTTTTTCATGATATTCCCTTTATCTGGAAGCCCCTGATCGGCTGGTGGGCCGGCGTCCCGGGCCTCGAAAACACCGATAGAGGGTGTAATGAGCACGGGCGAATGGACCGTGGACCGCGACCGGCGCCTTCAATACCGCGCACCCGCAGTCTAGGCACATGTATCGCGGTAGGATTTGATCGAGATCAAGTGAGCGGTACGCGTGGCGTCGTCGCGGAAACGTGCTTGATACGTGTCAAGGCAAACCGGTGCAGAACCCTTAGGCTGAATACTGCTTAATCCCCGACTGGTGATCATCGGTGCTCCCCTCGTCTACTCCCGATCGCACACCGGTGTTTCTCAGCGCCGGTTTTCGTCCTTTTTTCCTGCTGGCGGCGGTCGCGGCGGTGGGGTTGATCGGGCTGTGGGTCGCCATGTGGATCGGGGCGGTGGCCATGCCGTCGGGCATCAGCCCGATCAGCTGGCATGCCCATGAGATGGTATACGGATTTGTCGGCGCCGCGGTGGCCGGGTTTCTGTTCACCGCGGTGCCCAACTGGACCGGTCGTGCCACACGACGGGGTGTCAGCCTGGGGCTACTCGCCCTGCTCTGGCTGGGAGCCCGGTTTGCGCTGTATCTGCCCCAGCATCTGCCCACGCTGGCGCCGTTGCTGGTGGACGGCGCCTTCCCACTGATCCTGTTGGTATGGGTCAGCCGCGAGATCCTTCTGGCCCGCAACCGACCGAACCTGGTGGTGGTGGCGGTTCTCATGATCTGGGCATTCGCCAACCTGGTGTTTCACGGCGCGCGCCTGGGTGGCTGGACAGATCTTGAGCACGCTGCCCTGATGAGCGGACTGCAGGCCGTGCTTGTTCTCGTGGTTCTGATCGGGGGTCGGGTGATTCCGGCTTTCACCGGCAACTGGCTCAGGCAGGCCGGAGGTCATACGCTGATCAGAACCCACCCGCTGCTGGACAGGGCCGCGCTGCCTGTTGCCGCCGCGACCGGTGTGCTGTTGGTTGCGAAACCGGACAACGGGGCCACCGCCGCGCTCTGCATCGTCACCGGTGTGGTACTGGTCGTTCGCCTGAGCGGTTGGCGGGGCCTGCACACCTTGGGCGAGCCCCTGCTGTTCGTGCTACATGCTGCCTACGGCTGGCTCAGCCTGGGTTACCTGCTCACGGGTCTGAGCATACTCTGGCCAGGTGTCACTTCGGGCGCGGCGCTGCACGCCCTGACCATAGGCGGCATCGGAACCATGATTCTGGCCATGATGTCACGCGCCGCGTTGGGTCACACTGGGCGGCCGCTTACCGCCTCCGGGTCAATAACCGGGGCTTATCTGCTGCTGACCGTGGCTGCGCTCACCCGCTCAGGGGCATCCATGCTGCCGGGTCTGCACGGTGATCTGTTGATGGTTTCCGGGACGCTTTGGGTTGTCGCCTTCGCTGTGTTCACAGTCACCTACTGGCCCGTACTTGTGGGGCCGGTGCCGCCTCCGGATGGTCGGCCTGGTGTAGTGTCTTCCAAATAACCTGATGGTTGTGGTCAGGCATCGTGGTTACTGACAAGGCGCGGTGAGGAGGAATAGCCAGCGCTATTGCGACGATCCGCAACGCCGTCAGGGACCGCGAGGGCAAGCGCAAGTATTGAGTTATTGGGGAGGCACTACACTTGGGCACACGTCACGGTAGGCCCGGTGGCTGGCATAGGCGATCACCGGAAATGTCACCAGAAAGGCCGGCGGCAGAACCACGAAGATCAGAAACCCGCCAGCGGCCAGCAACCCGCCCCACAACATCATCGCACCCAGATTGGCGCGCACTGCGCGGACGCTGGTCACAACCGCGCTGGCCAGTGACGCGGCGCGCCGATGATAGCCCGACTTCAGCAACTCGTCCCGGAAAATCGCTAGTTTTGCGACGTTGAGCCCGCCAAGTGTCTGATTGGTATGGCGAGCAGTGCACGAATGCGCGTGTAGTGCAGACCTTGGTCGTTGACCGGCGGGTGGGATTTCTCAACACTGCCTGTATGTTTCTACGCGCTCACAGACGTCGCAAAGACGGCAAAGAACACCGCTATTGGAGCCTGGTGGAGAATCGGCGCGTGCAAGGTGGTCGGGTGGTGCAACGTCAGGTGTTGTATCTGGGTGAGATCAACGACAGTCAACGTGAGACATGGTGCCGCACGATTGAGGTCTTTGATGATGAACAAGACCAGGCCAAGCAGGTAGCGCTTTTTCCGGAAGATCGCCCCGCCCCTGATTTGGCGTGTGAGGTGGTACAGGTCCGATTGAGTGACCTGCAACTGCACCGCCCTCGCCAATGGGGCGCGTGTTGGCTGGCCTGTCAACTGTGGAATCAGTTGGCGCTGGATGGGTATTGGTCGAGCAAATTGCGCCCGAGCCGCCAAGGGACGCGTTGGTTGAATGTGTTCAAGACATTGGTGTGTTATCGACTGATCGATCCCGGCAGTGAATGGCGTTTACATCGACACTGGTACGATCACAGTGCGATGGCCGATCTGTTAGGTGAAGATTTCGCGCTGGCGCAAAGCGACAAGCTCTATCGCTGCTTGGACAAAATATTGCCGCATAAAACGGGCTTGTTCTCGTTCTTGCGCCAACGCTGGGAAACATTATTCGATGCCCGCTTTGAGGTGCTACTGTATGACTTGACCAGCACGTATTTTGAATGCGAACCGCCTGAGGACGGAAAGCGCAAATTCGGTTACAGCCGGGATAAGCGATCGGACTGTGTGCAGGTCGTGATCGCCTTGATTGTCACGCCGGAAGGTTTTCCGATCGCCTATGAAGTCATGCCGGGCAACACCAGTGACAAGACCACGTTACGCGAGTTTGTGCAAAAGATCGAAACGCAGTACGGACGCGCGGATCGTACCTGGGTGATGGATCGCGGCATCCCCACCGAAGCGGTGCTGCAGGAGATGCGTCTTGCTAAGCCACCCATTCACTACCTGGTCGGCACACCGAAAGGCCGGTTAACCCAGCTGGAAAAGCGCTTTCTCAACCAACCCTGGGAACAGGTCCACGAAGGCGTCGACGTCAAGCTGTTGACGAAAGATGGCGAGGTCTACGTGTTGGCGAAAAGCGCGGGGCGGGTCGATAAAGAACGGGCGATGCGTCGGCGACGTCTGAAAAAACTGTGGCGCCGTTTACATGAACTGCAACAACAAAAGCTCACGCGCGATCAACTCCTGATCAAGCTGGGTTCGGCCAAGAAAGACGCCGGTAGAGCCTACTTTCTGGTCGGCATTCAACTACCCGAGAAAGATCAGGCGGTGAACGCAGGCACGTTCACCTTTTCCCTGCAGCGCAAAAAACTGCGCATGGTGCGACGGCGTGAAGGGCGTTATTTGTTACGGTCGAATCTCGTGGCAGAAGACCCCGCGCAGTTGTGGCAGCACTACATTCAACTGACCGAAATCGAACAGGCGTTCAAAGAACTGAAAAGTGATCTGTCGATACGTCCGATCTATCATCAAAAAGATTCACGTATCGAAGCGCATATCTTTGTGGCATTCCATGCCTATTGTCTGCAGGTCACCCTGAAGCAACGACTTCGCGCCTTGGCGCCGGGGCTGACACCGAGAGCGGTCCTGGAAAAGTTCGCCGCCTTGCAGATGGTCGATGTCCACCTGCCGACCACCGATGGACGCCACATCATATTGCCGCGCTATACCCAACCTGACAAAGACCAGCAAATCCTACTGTCGCAATTGAAACTGGAATTGCCTGATCAACCTCCACCCAAAATCCGTGCTAACGAAGCGATGAGCGCCAACGGATAGAAAGTCGGCGTTGTAGTGAAGACTTTTGGGTTTCGACAACCAAAAATCAATAAGTTGCGTCATTTTTAACGCTGAGTTGCTGAAGTCGGGC
>CAWAOU010000009.1:0-265701 GCA_963783675.1 uncultured Gammaproteobacteria bacterium | reverse complement strand
ACATGCTCGTACTCACCCGCCGCCCAGGCGAATCCATCCTCATCGACATCCCCGAAGACCTTGACCCCAATACACCGATCTCAGCGCTGTTTTCAGGCGGCCCAATTGAGGTCCGTGTGCTGTCTCACAAGGCGTCTACGATCAGGATCGGAATCGAGGCGCCCAATGATCTCAACATCCTCAGATCGGAGCTTGTGGAGTAGCTGGTGGGCGGAAAACTGGCATTCGCCCTGCTGTTTGGGCTGCAGATCCTTCTGTTCGGCCCGGTCGGCCATGCCGGTACGATGTACACCGGCAAGGTCATATCGATCACTGACGGCGATACCCTACGCACCCGCATCGAGACGGGCAGCTAAAGACCCGCCTGGCAGAGATCGATACCACAGGTCATTTGTGCCAGTGAATACATATGGCCGGCTAAACCCAGCTACAGTTCATTATGACTATTGTTCGGATGAACCCATCAGAGGTCTTACGGGCTCGTATCATGTGCGAAAGGCAGCAGTTCACCCTCGGGGCGTCGGGTCCAAATTTGAGCCGGGTTTGATTGGAAGGGATTCGCCTTCGCGGCGGGTGAGGATGAGCATGGTGCACCTCCGTTTGCTTGTTGCTGGTCCTGCCGCGCCAACAGCAAAACGTGAGCCAGAGTAGGTACTACAGGGCCTTAATCGATTCAATACTCTTTCATGCCTAAATTAAATAGTGAACAGTGCGTCGGACCGTTTTGCCGGAAATCCTATTTCAGATCATAATTTTCCCTGGAAAATTGAACGATACTGTAACTCGTTCAGATCACTAATTTTTTTCATATCAAAATTGCTTGGAAATAGATATTTTCCAAAACATTTAGCACCCGATCGTGTCGGGATGGTTGCAAGTGGCGGTCAAAATTGGGTTTGAGTCGTTCATGCCCAAAATTTTAAATACACGGTACAATGGGAAACTGTAACTCAGCAGGATGTTTCGAGTTTTCAACGACTCAATTTGAACCCAAGAGGACAAGCTATTGGGCAAAAAGGCTGCAGCTAAGACGCCCAGTAAATTGGAGTCCGAAAATCCGTTAACTGTCGGGGCGGATAAAGATGAGGCGCAGGAAAGGGCGGCATCCAAAGCGGAGGCATTTACCCGCCCGACTTTTCAGGCCGCATTGACGCTAGCTCAATACGGGCATGGTTTTGGGGATCTGGACCCGTTGGCGCTGACCCATGCGTTGAGTGAGCAAGTTCAAGCGGCCAATGATGGTGAACTTGGGCGAGCGGAAGAGATTTTGATCTCCCAGGCCCACACCCTTGATGCGATGTTCAACAATTTGGCAAGGGGCGCAGCTAAGGCCCAGGGGACGGACAGTTCTGATCGACAGCTTCGTTTGGCGCTCAAGGCACAAAGTCAGTGTCGCGCAACTCTGCAAACGCTGTCGGAAGTCAAAAATCCGAGATCGACTGCGTTTGTCCAGCAAGCCAACATCGCCCATGGGCCGCAGCAAGTAAACAACTGCCCCACGTCTTCTGGCGATGCCCCGCGCACGCGGAAAAAGAAGAGCCGGCAGAACGAACTATTGGAGGCGCAAGATGGCCAACGGCTGGACCCCCGAACGACGGGCGCGTCAGGCGGCGCTGATCCGGACCTGGCGCCCGTGGGAAAAATCGACCGGTCCGAAGACGGATGAGGGCAAGGCCAGGGTTGCACAGAATGCGTACAAGGGCGGGGAACGCGAAACGCTAGGCGCGTTGGCGCGGGGCTTGAGGGAACAACTGCTGTGGCTGTCTGATTTCGACCAGGATATTGCGAAGTAGCCAATCTGACATTTTGGCGGTTACCCCCACATGAAGTTAAGCAGCGCCGCCACCTTCAGTTTTTGTGCGCCACTTGGTAGGCGAAGATGGGCGCCATTTTGTTCTAGACTGGAAATCGGGGACGCCATCAAAGACCAATCAACGTGCCGGACATTTTCGTCAGCTACGCCAAGGAGGACGAATCGCGGGTGAGACCTCTGGTCCGCCTTCTGGAGGCAGGGGGCTGGGATGTGTTCTGGGATCGGACTATCCCCCCGGGAGAGACCTGGCATTCATGGATTGGCCGGAACCTGGTCAAGCCAGTTGCATCATGGTTGCTTGGTCGGAACACTCCATCGGCTCCGACTGGGTTCGGGAAGAGGCCGACGAAGGTAAGCGGCGGCGTGTTCTGATTCCGCTACTCATCGATGACGTACTTCCACCCTTGGGACATCGTTCTGTTCAAGCGTCTGATCTGATTGGCTGGGACGGTGATCCGGAGTCACCCAAAGCCTGCACCCTCGTCGGCTGGGTCCAGGCGAAGCTCGGCCAACCGGTAACCGCCGAGTCCATGGCCGAACCAAGGTGCCGCCCAAAGTTGGCAAATCCCCCGCGCCAACTGTTCCGACACCGGCATTCCCGGTCCCGGAGGTGGTTGCCTTGCCGGGTGGACGATTCCAGATGGGAAGTCCTGAGACTGAAAAAGGACGGGGCGCCGGTGAGGACCTTCATGAAGTCCGCATCAAACCTTTTGCCTGGGGCGATACCCGGTCACCAATGCCGAATTCCGCGCTTTCAAAGCAGACCACGATAGCGGTGATGGCTTCAATGACGACCTGCAGCCGGCAGTCAATGTGTCATGGGATGATGCCGTCGCCTATACCGACTGGCTGTCCGACCAGACGGGCAAGAAATTTCGCCTGCCGACCGAAGCCGAGTGGGAGTATGCGGGGCGGGCCAAGCACGACGACGCGCTACTGGTGGGGTGATGAAGTCCAGCAGGCGGCAAGGTGTGGGCAAACTGCGATGGCTGCAGTAGCAAATGGGACAACAGGCAGTCGGCGCCAGTAAGGCAATTCCCTGCAAACCCCTTTGGCCTGCACGACACGGCGGGCAACGTCTACGAGTGGGTCGAGGACTGCTGGCACGAGAACTACTCGAACGCGCCGGATGACGGCTCCGCATGGCTGGAAACAAATGATGGAAATTGCGACCAGCGTGTGATCCGCGGCGGCTCCTGGGCAACGAACCGGGGACCTCCGGTCGGCGGGCCGCTGACAGGGACTACCGCGACAGCAGGCTCGGCGACATTGGTTTTCGTCTTGCCCAGGACCTCGATTAACCCTATGTGTTTTGTTCTTTTACCCTTTTTAATAGTTCGCAGCGCCTCACAGCATGGCCCCCACGGTAATTGGTGATGGCGCGAACCCAACGCGCTCAACCAAATTCGAATCTTCCTCGCCTCACCGGGCGACGTGCGGGATGAGCGCAATCTCGCCCGCGAGGTTATCGACCAGATTCGAAGCGAGCGCGGTTTCCGAAACCGGATCAGCATCGAGGTCGTGGCCTGGGACCAGCCGGGGGCCGGCGTGGCCATGGAGGCGGCCCTCACGCCTCAGACGGCGATTGAGCAGGGTCTCGCGAAACCCTCCGAGTGTGACATCGTCGTCGCGATTCTGTGGTCCAGAATGGGCACGCCGCTGCCGGAGGATCAATACGCCAAGCCGGATGGGGCGCCATATCTGTCTGGGACGGAGTGGGAGATTCTCGACGGCCTCGAATCCGCGCGGGCCCGGGGTCAGCCCCGGGTATGGATTTACCGGTGTGTCAAGAAGCCGAACCCAGAGTTCGATGCCCCGGATTACGACGAAATGCGGGTTCAGTGGGCGCGCGTCAAACAGTTTTTCGATGCCTTCACCAGTGAGGACGGTGCCCTCATCGGTGGCATCAACAGCTATTCCACACCATCCGATTTTCGAAAGCAGTTCGAGCAGCACCTGCGGGACAGACTCACCCAGGTTCTGGAAGAACTCCCAAAGCCGCGACCGACAGATGATGAAACCGCGCCCGCGCCGGAAGAGGTCTGGGAAGACAACCCCTATCCCGGTTTAGAAGCCTTTGCCATGGATCAAGCGGCTATTTTCTTCGGCCGCGGAGTCGAGGTGGATCATCTGCTCGAGGCGGTGGCCAAATCCAAGCCCCGGTTCCTCTGCGTCGTGGGCGGTTCCGGCTGCGGCAAGTCCTCTTTGGTCCGGGCGGGTCTGATCCCGCGTCTGCGTGGCGGTGCGCTGCCGGGCAGTGAGCATTGGCTTGAGGTGACGTTCAAACCGGGTGAGCGTGGCGGCGACCCGTTTCTCGCCTTGGCCTATCCGCTCAAGCAGGCCTTGGGCATTTCGGGTGTGTCTGAACAGGCCCTCGCCGATGAATTGAGGGCGAATCCGAATGCGCTGATCGAGCGGTTGAAGTTGAAACAGTCCGCGGATGGCGGGCCAACCACGCTACTGCTATTCGTAGATCAGTTCGAGGAGTTGTTCCCCCGCACCCCGCAGGATGTCTCGGAAGCTTCCGGCGCCCCGAAAGCAAATCGTGCCGAGGAGGCTAAGAGGTTCACGGGGCTTTTGTCGGATGCTGCCGTAGACCCGGGTATCCAGGTCCTTGCCACGCTGCGCTCGGATTTCTATGAACGCGCCGTCGAAGACGAAAACCTTGAACCGCTGCTTCGCGGCACCGGCACGTTCCCGCTGGGCAAGCCCGGCGTGGGCGCCATGCGGGAAATGATCGTCCGCCCCGCCCAGTTGGCGGGCATCGAGGTCGAGGACCCGCTGGTCGAGCGTCTGCTGGATGACACGGCCACCGCCCCAGGCGGTCTGGCGTTGCTCGCATTTGCGCTTTCCGAACTGTATCGGCAGTTCGGGAAAAGCGGTCGGCTTCGGCACGATGAATACGTGAATGTGATTGGTGGCGTGGACGGCGCCATCAGGCGGCGCGCAGAGGCCGCGATTGGGGAGAGTGGGGCGTTTCCCGAGACCGCCCTCAATCGATTGTTCGAGGAACTTGTGGAGGTGGACTATCGGGATATCGCCACCCGTCGCCGCGCGACGCTAGAGCCTCTGCGCTCCGACCCGGAAACTGCCCGCCTGCTCAAGGCCTTGGTGGATGCACGCCTGCTGGCCACCCCGGAGGACACCGAACCGCCCCAGGTCGAGGTGGCACATGAGGCGGTATTCAAGGCGTGGCCGCGTCTGGAGCGCTGGATCGAGAAAAATGCCGGAAGGCTTCGATTGCTGCGGAGTCTCGATCAGTCAGCAAAGGATTGGAAGGATGCCGGGAGCCCAAAATTCTCTCAATTACCCGACCGGGCAACGCTGAAGCGCTACAAGGAAGTACAGAGCCGGGGCACAGAGACCGCCAAGTTTTATTGCAAAGCGGGCTGGACGCTCCAGCGGGTTTGGCAGTTTGGGATTGGCGGCCTGCTGCTCGCATTTCTGTTACTCGGCGTCGATGGCTGGTTGACCACACAGGAGCGAACCTGGAATACGCTCCGAATCTGGGGTCTGGCCAAGGTGGGATGGTATGGCGGCCCGGAAATGGTCGAGATTCGACCCGGACAGGATGGTTTTCCTCCAGGATTCGAAATGGGGTCAGCCGAGACAGGGTTACTATCAACCCACCTGTTCCGGTGCATCCCGTTCAAATCGCGAAACCCTTCGCCATCGGGCGCTACGAGATCACCTTCGATGAGTATGGCGCCTACACGTTCGATAAGGGGCTGGAACAACCGGACGACCGCGACTGGGGCGTGGGTGACCGGCCGGTGATCAACGTGCGCTGGGATGATTTGGAGGGCTACATCGCTTGGTTGAACACGGTAACTAAAAAAGGACCCAAGGAGCGATTTCGCCTGCCGAGCGAAGCCGAGTGGGAGTACGCGGCGCGGGCCGGCACGAAGACACCGTACTGGTGGGGTGATGACGTCCAGCAGGATGGCAAGGTCTGGGCGAACTGCGACGGCTGCGGCAGCGATTGGGACGATGACAAGACCGCGCCAGTCGGGCAATTCCCTGCAAATCCCTTTGGCCTATACGACACCGCGGGCAACGTCTACGAGTGGGTCGAGGACTGCTGGCACGAGAACTACGAGGACGCGCCGGATGACGGCTCCGCATGGCTGGAAACAAATGATGGAAATTGCGCCCGGCGTGTGATCCGCGGCGGCTCGTGGTACGGCGTACCGGGGAACCTCCGGTCGGCGAACCGCGGCAGGTACCGCGACGACAGGCCAACACATTGGTTTTCGTCTAGCCCAGGACCTTCCGGATTAGCCTTTTCGCTTTGTTCTTTTACCCTTTGTTCCAAGGCGCTCACAGGAGGCAGGATGATGGTCGACAATACTCCCAAAGCAGTCAGCGCTTGTCATGAGCTGCTGAAGTGGCTGATTCCCCAGCTCGACAAGTTCCCGCGGCTGCGGCGTTTCACCCTGGGCGAGCGGCTGGAACAGGCCCTGCTCGAGGTTCTGGAGCTGCTGGTGGAGGCGGCCTACACCCGCCACAAGCAGCCGGCTGCGCCGGGCGAACCTGCGGCTGGAGGTCGCTCGCCACCTGTGGCGGCTGGCCCACGAGCTGGAGGTCGTCCCTACCCGGCGCTATGAGCATGGCGCCGGGCTGATGGACGCCTCGGGCGGCAGATCGGCGGTTGGCTGCAGCCGGTCGGCCTGACCGGCCCGGCACCCGGGTGCTGAGTCATCGGCCGTGAAGCGCCTCGGCGGCATCTGGCCCCAGGTGGTCAGCTTCGAGAATCTGCTGCTGCGCCTACCGCAAGGCGCGCCGGGGCAAGGGCCGAAGCCGGGCGTGGCGCGCGTTCGCCCTGGACCTGGAGAGGAACCTGTTGGCTCTGCAGCGCGAGCTGCAGCGCGGCAGCTACCGGCCCGGTCGCCTATCGGCTGTTCACGATCTACGAGCGCAAGCCGCGCATCATCGCCGCCGCGCCCTTTCGCGACCGGGTGGTCCACCATGCGCTGATGAACGTCATCGAGCCGCCGCTCGACCGCACCTTCATCCACGACTCCTACGCCTGCCGCCGCGGCAAGGGCGTGCATGCGGCGGTGGACCGCTACCAGGCCTGGGCGCGCCGCTACGCCTATGCGCTCAAGATGGATGTGGCCCGCATACTTCCCGTCCATCGACCACGAGATTCTGAAGGAGAAGCTGCGCCGCGCATCAAGGACCGCCCGGGTGCTCGACCTGCTCGACCGGATCATCGACACCGTCGCCGGCCGTCCATGAGCCGCCGCGTCTACTTCCCCGGCGACGATCTGCTACCCCGCTGGAGCGCCGCCGCGGCATCCCCATCGGCAACCTGACCAGCCAGTTCCTCGCCAACCTCTACCTGGACGACCTCGACCATTTCATCAAGCAGGAGCTCGGGCGTCAGAGCCTATCTGCGCTACGTCGACGACATGGTCGTGCTCGACGACGACAAGGGCCGGCTCGCGGAGCTGCGGGAGGCGGTCACGCGAGCGCCTGGCGCGCGGACCGCCTGCGGCTGCACCCGCGCAAGGCGCCACATCAGCCCGACGCGCGGACGGGCTCGACCTGCTCGGCTACCTGGTCTTTCCCAACCACCGGCGCCTGCGCAACGACAACGGCCATCGCTTCAGCGCGCAGGCTGCGCGCGCTTGCGCGCGCCTATGCCGCGGGGCCGATCGACCTTCGCCGACATCGACCCATCGGTGCAGAGCTGGATCGGCCACGCCAGGCATGCCGATACCTGGGTTTGCGCCGGACGATCTTCTCGGCCGTATCGTCTTTCGCCGGGGAACGGGCCGAGAGGCGGCCGGCGCGTGATCCGCGGCGGCTCCTGGAACAACAAACCGGAGAACCTCCGCTCGGCCAACCGCAACAGGAACAACGCCGACAACCGGAACAACAACATCGGTTTTCGTCTCGCCCAGTCCGCCCGCGCGGCCTTAAGGCCCAGCCCGGAGCCGGCCGTGTTCACGGACAGGCCGGGCGTGGTGCGCGGGTGTCCATGAGCCCGTTTCCCGGTCTCGCACGGACGGGAGCGCCGAATAGTACGCCCAGGATGGCAGGCGGCGGGGCTGGTAGGCCGTGCCGAAGGCCCCGCGGGCTTCGCTGCATTCAGTGAGGCTGGTGAGGCTCAGGGTGGCACGCCGCAGGCGTTCGAGGGTGTGCACTGACTTGCTGTCGCTCGTCGGGCAGCTTTTAGCCAGCGCGACCAAAAACGCGACCATTTTAAGAGGCGGGCCAAAACAGGCGCACCGAGTGGGCGCGTATGTTATTGATTTAACTGGCGCGCCCGGAAGGATTCGAACCTCCGACCACCTGGTTCGAAGCCAGGTACTCTATCCAGCTGAGCTACGGGCGCGTGGCGACATTCTATCAGGTCATTGTAGCTTGGGTCGCGCCACTTTTTAGTCGGATACCGCTGAACTTCACGCAGTCCGCAATTTGCCCCTCGCGACTCTGACCGCGTCTGGCGATTGGGGCCCCGTTGTTCTTGGTACCGGGTGATATTTCGCAGGGCCTTCGGTCTTGGGTAGACCGGGGAACGGCCTGTCAGAGCCGTCCCCGGACAGGACTATTAGGGCTTGATGTAGGTGTACCCTTCCGCCTGCAGCTTGGCCAACTCGGCGACGCCGCTGGGGACGATGTCGGTCTCTTCAACGTCGTACAGATCGGTTTCGTAGTTGATCTTGCGTCCGGTCAAGGTGTTGTTGCAGACCTCAAAGCTGACGTCCTGGCTTTTCAGGCTGACCACCATGGACTCGAAGTTCGGGTCGGTTTTGGCGATGGACAGCAGCGCAACACCGTTGCCGTGCAGTACCACCTTGAGATCCAGGTTCTCCTCACCGACGGCATTGATGTGGTTCTGGATGTTGCGCATGGCACCCTTGAGATGTTTCTGGTCGTCATAGTTGATGTGGTAGACGACTTTCTGCTTGCCGTAGCCTGTTTCAGCCAAGGCGTTTGGTGCGATGGCCAGGGTCAACATGCCCAGGACGAGAGCGCTCAAAAGTGTCTTCATATCGGTTTTCTCCGCTTGCGGCATTTGGCCGGTTGTGTTGAGTAAACTTAACCCACTCAATTCTAGACCAATTTTGATTCCGGTCTGTCGTTCCGATCTTTACGCACGGCGCCATCAGGCGGTTGCATTGGCCCGCGGCGGCGCTTGCGAGTTTGCTCACAGATTTGAGCCGTTCGCATTGGAATGAGTTCCGTTATTCCATCGAGTGTGTTGAGACGGCAAGATTGCCCGGCGGATTTAGCCTTTGTCCCTGAGGGGTGTGCCACTCAGCCAGTCGATCAGCGTCGGCGCGGGTTGCTCGCCTGCCCCATCGGCCTTTGCCAGCGCGAACACCTGTTCCAGCGCGTGGGCACCAATCGAAGCCAGTCCCATGCTGTCCGCCATGTGGGTGTAATAGCTCAGATCCTTGTGGCAGTTGGAGATGGAAAAGCGAAACGCGCCGTAATCATGGGCCAGGATGTAGGGTGTGAGCCGGTCCAGCACCACGCCGTGACCACCGCCGGAATCCAGCACCTGGACGAAGCGTTCCAGATCGACTCCGCTGCTCTGTGCGCAGGCCGTGGCCTCGGCCAGCAAACCGGTGAAGCCGATGGACACGAAGTTGTGCAGCAGCTTCATTCGATGACCGGAGCCGGTGGGCCCGACGTGGTAGATGTTTTCCGCAAAAGCGGACAGCAGCGGGCGTATCTGATCCAACACAGCGGTCTCGCCACCCACCATAAGGTTGAGTTTGCCGGCCTCGGCCTCCTTTGGGGTCCGGGTCATGGGTGCGTCCAGATAGTGCGCCCCGGCCGCCTTGATCCGCGCCGCCACCTTCAGGGTTGAGTCGGGCTGAGCGGTCGAGCAATCCACCACGATGGTGTCGGGCGCCAGATGGTCCACCAGCCCGCCGTCTGCCAACGTCACGGCTTCGACCTCCGGCGTGCCGGTGACGCACAGCAACACCACGTTCTTGTCCCGCACCGTATCGGCCAGCGTTGTCTGGCTGTCGGCGCCCAGCGCACGCAGGTCCTCGGTGGGTTGATTGCCCGGGTGATCGAGAAAGCTCAGCGTGTGCTCCGCCTCCAGCAGATTTCGGGCGATGCCGTGGCCCATGAGGCCGACGCCAACGAAGCCGACGCGAAACGGTGCGGTCATGGTGGATCTCCTGGTGGGACACGGTTTGCTACGGATGTGCGACCCGGTCTTATGCGTATTCCAGTGGCAGTTCTGTGGTTTGCTTGAGTTGCTCCATGACGAAGCTGGAGGAAACGGTGTCGAGATCGATGCGTCCGATCAGTGTTCTGTAGACCCGATCATAGGCGGCCATGTCGGGCACGACCACGCGCAACAGATAGTCGGTGTCGCCGCTCAGCCGGTGCAGTTCCACGATCTCCGGCATGGACTCGACCGCGCCCCGAAACTGCTCAAACCATTTCAGCGAATGCTGGCGGGTGCGGACACTGACGAACACGGTCAGTCCCAGATTCAGCTTCTGCGGGTCCAGCAGCGCCACCTTTCCGCGAATGTAGCCGGCCTCTTCCAACTGGCGTACCCGACGCCAGCACGGATTCTTGGATAGATTGACCCGTTCGGCCAGTTCGCTCAGCGGGCGATCCGCGTCCCGCTGCAGTTCGGCCAGCAGAGCGCGGTCAATGCGATCGAGATTACGTCCCATGAAATGATCATAGATCAGAACAAAGTGTTAAACCAATCCCGAGATTCTAAATTAATGGGACACGATTAGGGGAAGAGACCGGTACTCTGTATCCATCCTGATTCAGCAAAACGAGTACCCGATATGAACCTGTTCACCCGACATCCCGCCACCGTCGACGAAACCTACTTTCAGCACGCCCTGTTCGCAGGCCGTATGGGTGGCCTTCTGGTGGCGGCGGGCGCGGCGGCCCTGGTGCATGCTGTTTTGCCCTTCGCCTTTGAAACCACGGCCAGTCGCTTGTTGGGCCGACTGCAGCATCAGATGGCGTCCCGACATCCGGCGACGGACTTCGGTGCGGGTCTGACCAACTGATCAGGCCTTTCCTCGACGGTCAGCGCACACCGGGCCCCTGATGCGTTGCGGCGTGCCGCGGGGCCGGCAACTGGTATGCTCTCAAGCCTGAGAATGTCAGCACAGGGAGATCCGTATGGCGCAGTGGGTGCGGTGCATGCACGCGGGTGAAGCATGCTATGGACAGCTCGAGGGGGACCGAGTCTTACTGTTCGACGGTTCCCCCTACGGCGACCATGCGCCTACAGGCGCCGGAATTGACGTGGGCGAGGTCGAGTGGTTGCCGCCGGCGGACCCGCGCAATTTTCTGGCGTTGTGGAGCAATTTCTACGAACGGGCCGAGAAAGAAAATTTGCCGATCCCGGCGTTTCCCCTGTATTTCCTCAAGACCAGTTGCTGTCTGCATCCCCATCTTGGGCCGATCCGGCGCCCGGCCGGATTTGACGGTGCGGTCAAGTTTGAGGCCGAGCTCGGCATCGTCATCAAGCGCCCCTGTTTCCAGGTGTCGGTGGCACAGGCGCCGGACTATGTGCTCGGCTACACCTGCGTCAACGACGTCACCGCGCCGGCGGTGTTGAACGAGGAGCCGGCATTTCGTCAGTGGACCCGTTCCAAGAGCTTTCCCACCTTTGGCCCGATCGGACCGGTGATCGATACCGACATCGATCCCGCGGTGCTGCGGGTCCAAGCCGTACTGAACGGTGAGGTGAAACAGAACTATCCGGTGTCCGACATGATCTACTCTCCCAATGAAGTAGTGAGCATGATCTCGCAGGAGGTTCGCATGGAACCCGGCGACGTGATTGCCCTGGGTACATCGGTAGGCGCATGCACGCTTGATCCCGGTGATCGGATCGACGTGGTGGTTGAGGGCCTGGCCACACTCAGCAACCAATACGAGGGTTGATCAACCCAACGGAGGCGATGATGCCGAGGACGGCTTTGATTCTGGTCTGGGTATGCCTGGTGACTGCACCGGCCTGTGCCAGCGAAACCTCGATTCAATCGGAGCAGGCCAATTTCCGGGTCGAGACCCTGGTCGAGGCTCTGGATCAACCCTGGTCGCTGGCTTTTCTGCCGGATGGGCGGATGTTGATCACGGAACGCTCCGGCGGGTTGCGGGTGGTTGAGAACGGGCGTCTGCTGTCCGCGCCGGTTAAAGGCACGCCCGAGGTGGCAGTCAAAGGCCAGGGCGGGCTGTTGGACGTGGCGATTCACCCGGATTTTGAAACCAACGGCTGGATTTACCTGACCTATTCGGCCAAGGGCCCCGGCGGCATGGGTACGGAACTCGCCCGAGGGCGACTGGTGGATTCCGATCGGCTGGAGTCGGTGGAG
The DNA here is from genome assembly GCA_963783675.1 of uncultured Gammaproteobacteria bacterium. Taxonomy (GTDB): domain Bacteria; phylum Pseudomonadota; class Gammaproteobacteria; order Competibacterales; family JAHEDQ01; genus JAHEDQ01. The sequence continues at coordinate 253,557 of CAWAOU010000009.1, read as the reverse complement.
GTCCTGTACCGGGCCGAACCCAAGTCAGGCGGTGGCCGCCACTTCGGTTCACGTCTGGCATTCGCCCCGGATGGGACGCTGTTTATGAGTCTGGGCGAGCGCGGTGACGATGATCGGGCCCAGGATCTCTCGGACCCGGCCGGGTCCATCATTCGTCTCCGCGATGACGGGAGTATTCCCCCGGACAATCCCTTTGTGGGTCAGGCCGGCGTTCGTCCCGAGATCTTCAGCTATGGCAACCGCAACCCCCAGGGGCTTGCGGTGCACCCCTCCACCGGTGAACTCTGGGCTCACGAGCATGGGCCCCGGGGCGGGGACGAGGTCAATATTATTCGTGCCGGCGCCAACTATGGCTGGCCGGTGATCACCCACGGCGTTGCGTACAGCGGTTTCAAGATCGGCGAGGGCACCCACAAGGCCGGCATGGAGCAGCCCGTCCATTTCTGGGACCCGTCCATCGCGCCCTCCGGCATGGCGTTCTACACGGGTGATGCGTTTCCCCAGTGGCAGGGTGATTTGCTGGTGGGCGCCCTCAAATTCCAACTTCTGGTGCGTCTTGAACTGGACGGGGAGCGCGTAGTCGACGAGGAACGTCTTCTGGAGCAGGACCTGGGCCGTATCCGGGATGTGCGTCAAGGCCCCGATGGAAACATCTATCTTTTGGCCGGCGAGGGAGGGGGCGTTTTGGTTCGCCTGTCGCCCAGCGGCTGAGCGAACGGCCTCTGCCGGAGCAGGGCCGCAACATAGGCCCAAGTCGGCGGGCCTGCTAATCTTGGCCGCACCTGCAGACTCATGGATAGGGCGCACGTTTGCCGGCGACCCGTCAAGATTCGATCCGGGAAGGGACTCCGGCAGCCGCCGGGTGTGTGGTATCTGTTCTCCCGGTCTTGCTCATGCTCTCCGGCGCGTTCGCGCTGGCCGATGAGGCCGCCTCCCAACCCTACGTCGATCAGATCCTCGATCCGTTGCCGGAAGACGATCCCGTTTCGGACCCGTCCATCGCAAACCAGCCCCGTGGCCGCAGATCCCTGTCCATGGAGTTTCGCTACTATGGGGTGGACCGCAGCGATCTGGGGCGGCTGGATGAGTATGGGCTCATTGGCCAGTGGCGGCGGGAGACGCTGAATTACGGTGAATTGGAACTGTCCGGCGTTTTGCGTACCGCCAACAGCGATGTTTCCCTGTTTGACGAGGATGGCAGCGGCGGCAATCTGACCTTCAATCAGTATGCCCTGCCCATTGGCGAGGGCGGGTATCTCGACAACACCCTCGGGCTTATGCGCTCCGACACCACCGCAGCCATCGCCAATGGTTACCGGATCAACCTGCCATCTTCGTTTCTCAACGGCGCACGAACCCGGTTTGTTGGCGACCGCAACGCCCTGTCCCTGAGCTACGGCCAGGTGGGGACGCTGGAAGGACGTTATACCCAGACCTTCGACCGCCAGGACGCCAAGCTGCTGGGTATGGGCTATGAGCAGATCGTCGGGCTTGGCTGGGCCGCGGGCGCGCAGCTCTGGAGTCTTCGGGGCGACGACGACATCCCGGATCACGAGAGCGTGGCGGGTTTTGTCAGTTGGGCGGACCCTGGCGGCCGGCAGGAGCACATCCTGCGGGGTCTGGTGGATAGCAAGGACTCCAGCGGATTCTGGTACGACGGTGCGCTAAAAACGTCAGGTTATTTGACAGTATTGAACCAACTCAGAATCTGGACCAAGTTTGGCGAGAGGCAGGTCAGGGGGAACGGCTCTCGGACGTGCCGACGATGGCTTGATACACGGGCACCGGGTGCTGCTTGCCGCGAACCGTGATTGCACCCACGGTTTCGATGCGCTGGCCGCGGGTCAGCTGTGCTGCGGTGGCGCCGCTGATGAGCACACGGCTGCCGAATGCCTTGTTCATCTGCTCCAGGCGGGCTGCGAGATTGACCGCGTCGCCGTGCACGGTGTAGCTGAGTCGGCTGCCCGCGCCCACGTTGCCGGCCAGCACGACGCCGGTGGCGACACCGATACGGATGCGCAGTGATTCCGCCCCGAAGTCGGTGGCTTCCATGGCGCGGATCATATCGGTGGCCGCCTCTACCGCTTCATCCGCATGGTGCACGTCCGGCACCGGTATGTTGAAGGTGACCAGCATGCCGTCGCCCTGGAACTGATTGACCACGCCGCCGTGCCGCTCGATGACGGCCAGCGTCGCGGCGAAATACTGGTTGAGCAGAGCAACCACCCCGGCCGGTGTGTGCCGTTCCGTGAGTCCCGTGAAATCCTCCAGGTCACAGAACAAAATGGTGGCTTCGGTCTCCACCGGCTCCAACTGCCCGCGATCGGCCAGTATTGCGCTGGCCACCCTTTCCGGGACGTACTTGCCGAACGTCTCGCGGATGAACTGGCGCTCCCGCAGGCCCTCGATCATGCGATTGAAACCGCTGGCCAGGCGTCCCGTCTCGTCGTTGGACAAAATCGGCGCGGTGGTCTCCAGAGTGCCGGTGCCAACCTTCTGTATGGTTTGCTCCAGTGCGCCCAAGGGGGCCAACAGGTTGCGGGTAATGAACACCGTCGCCACCACCAGACCGAAAGCGGCGGCCGCGATATCCTGCAGCAGGTCGATCCGTATCCCGGCTTCCACGTCGAGGGTGTCGATCAGGACCAGAGTCAGCGGAATGACCGAGGTGAGGGCGAACCCGATGAGCAGTCGGGTTGTCAGCCGACCCGGCTGCGGCGCCACCGTGCGCTGCCAGAGCCCGTGCAACTGCTGGCGCAGCACGCGGGTGAAGTCGGCCATGACGAAGTACACCACGGCGGTGAAGTAGGCCCAGCGCAGAAACGGCAGGACGGACAGCTGCAGCCGCGATAACGTCTCGGTCGGTTTTGGTTCCAGCAAGTGCGGGATGAGGAAGAAGTTGGCCGCGGTTTGCAGGCCGATCAATACGGCCAGCAACAGGGTTGTGTTACGGGCCAGGGTCGCAATCTCGTATTCCGGGAATGGACTACTGTCGGGGTGCCGCAGAAATCGTTCAATGGGCCTGAACAGCCACCAGCCCAGCAGCACCGCTAGCGTCAGGAACAGGGCCGCGCCGGTTACGTAGCCCTGCAGCGAGATACCGAAAATCAGTGCGAAGCCGAAATCGATCAGGGGTACGCTGAGGAACGAAAGGTAGTAACGTCGCCGGAGCAGTGTAGCCGCTCGCGATCTGATGTCCGCCTGTGCCTCCATGCTGAACCGCCCGCTGTACTTTTCCTGATCATACTACGGGCGGTTCCGGCGTGAGTCGCTATTGCAGGCCGCACATCCCCCCACCGCAGGCGCCCATGCCGCAGCTCGGCGCCTCGGGGTTGGACAGACTGGACTTGGAGACCACTTGTCCGCCCGTGGCCAGGCGCGTCACCGGACTGTCTGTTGGGGTCGATCCGGGCGCCATTCCGGCGTGTTCACAGACTTCGCCCCAAGTGCTCAGCTGTGCCGCCATGGCGTGGTTGACTTCCACAATACGGCCATTGTCCGGACACTGATAGTCGTACGTTGGCATGTGCTTGCCTCCCAATATATTAGCTATGTCTAATATATTTTCGGATCGCCTGGAAATTTGCAACCCCGGGGCCGGGATCGGCCGCGCTTGTGCGCACTGCCTGGGTCGGCAGGGACGACGGGCAGACTGGGGTTCAGACCTGATCGGAGGATTGTTGCCTGTGGTTCTTGACCAGAGTTTCGATGAAGTCAACGATCGCCATCAACAGCACAATTACAGCGATGACGAAAAACGGGACCGAGCCAATGGAAATGGCGAGGCCACCCACGAACAGGATCAGCATGCCCACGCCAATGATGCCCGGAATCAAGTCGTTCATTTCAACCTACCTCGCATTGAATTCAGGCCCTTACTCGCCGGGTGCCGCTTCGGCTAGCCAGCGCGCGGTGCGTAGCAGACGTGCGTCGTCACCCCAGGCGCCCACCAGTTGCACGCCAATGGGCATGGCGTTCGCGCCCTGCAACACTGGCACCGAAACCGCCGGGGCGCCGCAGAAACTCCACAGGGTGGAAAACGCGGGGCTGCCGGTGGAGTCCAGACCCAGCGGCGCTTCACCGTTTGCCGAAGGGGTGATGATGGCGTCGAAATCCAGCATCAATTCGGCCACAAACTCACGCAGCAGCGGGCGTTGCTGGGCCGCCAGATTGTATTGCACGGCTTTTTCCTCAAGGCCTCGTTCTATCATTTCGCGCAGTCGCGGGCTCATGTCGTCGGCACCCCGGCGGTAATCCCGCGCCAGATTCAGGGCCAGATCAGACTCCATGATCACGCGGTGCCATTCCATGGCGTCCTCGAAGTTGCCGGGTAACTCGACCTCCTCCATCCGATCCCCCAACTCGGTGGCCATTTCGGCAAATCCATCGACCACGTCCGACTCCGCCTGATCCCACGCAGGACCTTTGATGAAGGCCAGCCTGGGCGGCATCGGTGGCGCTTCCCGGGTGATATCCACCATGCGGGGTTTGGCCACCGGGTGTGTATCCGGATCACGGGCGTCGTAGCCCACCAATTGTTCGGTGAGTAGCGCCAGGTCTTCCAGCGAGCGTCCGAACATACCCACGTGATCGAGCATGTCGGACAGCTTGAGCACCCGGTGACGCGAAATCAGTCCGTGGCTCGGCTTGAGCCCGTAGACGCCGCAGTAGGATGCCGGCCGGATCACCGATCCGTTGGTTTGCGTACCCAGCGACAGGGGAACCATACCGGCGGCCACCGCCGCCGCCGAACCGCTGGACGAACCCCCCGGCGTGCGTGCCGGATCATGAGGGTTCCGGGTTTTGCCGGGGCCGTACACGGCAAACTCGGTGGTCACCGTTTTGCCCAGGATGATTGCGCCACTCTCACGCAGCAGCGCAACCGCGGCCGCATCGGCCCCGGGTGTGCGGCCCGAGCGCAAAACAGACCCGTCTTCCGTGGGCATATCCGAGGTATCGAAGATGTCCTTTACTCCCACCGGCACCCCATGCAGAGGTCCAAGCGGGCGACCGGCCTGGCGATGTTTGTCGGCCGCCCGGGCCTGGGTCAGGGCATGGGCGTGGTCGAGATGCGCCCATGCCTGAACGTCGCCGTCCACCGCGTCGATCCGGTTCAGGCAGGACTGCACCAATTCCTCGGAGCTCAATTCGCCCCGGCTGATGGCCGCGGCGACCGCGGCAGCCCCCATCTGAAAGGCGTCCATGTCCGCTCCTTACCCGAAGAAGAACTTGGGTGGCCCGAGGGCGATCTGCGGGAACAGGTATAGCAGAACCATCGACAGGATAACGATCGCCAGGAACGGCATGATGCCGCGGAAGATGTCCATCAACTGCACGTCCGGCGGCGCCACGCCCTTGAGGTAATACGCGGCCATGGCCATGGGCGGGGTGAGGAACGAGGTCTGCAGATTGAGCGCCACCAGGATGCCGAAGAACAGGGGATCGACGTTGAAGGTGTCCAGCATGGGCAGGAATATGGGCACGAAAATGATGATGATCTCGGTCCATTCCAAAGGCCACCCAAGGAGAAAGATCAGGGTCTGCGCCAGGATCAGGAACATCACCGGCGTCAACTCCATGGCCAGCACCCACTCCTCGATCAGTGCATGGCCACCCAGGTAGGAGAACACCGAGGCGAAGGTCCAGGAGCCGACGAACAGCCAGCACACCATGGCCGAGGTTCGGGCGGTCAGGAACACCGCTTCCTTCAGTCTTTGCCAGGTCAGCGCCCGGTACAGAACGGCCAGCAGCAGGCCGCCAAAGGAACCAACACCGGCTGCCTCCGCCGGCGTGGCGATGCCGGCGAGAATGGCACCCAGCACGCTCAGGATCAGCACCGCCAGCGGCAGAAACGAGGTGATCAGCATCCATATGATCTTGCCGGTCGGGGGCACGTCCTCCGCCGGCGGTTTGGGCGCCAGGCTGGGATTCAGAAAGGCCCGGCCCACTACGTAGATCATGTACATGCTGGCCAGCATGATGCCCGGCAGCAGCGCGGCCGCATAAAGCCGGACCGGGGAAACCTGCGCGATGGCCGCATAGACGATCAGCATGATGCTGGGGGGAATGAGTATGCCCAGGGTGCCGCCGGCGCAGATCACTCCGGAAGCGAAGCGCCGGTCGTAGCCGGCCTTGAGCATTGCCGGCAAGGCCAGCAGCCCCATCAGGGTGACCACGGCGCCGATGATGCCCGTAGCCGTGGCGAACACCGCGCAGGTGGCCAGGGCCGCCACAGCCATTGATCCTGGCACGTTGCGGGCGGCCATTTGGATGCTGAAAAACAGCCGGTCGACGATGTTGGCCCGTTCCACCACGTAGCCCATAAATAGGAAAAGTGGGACGGCCACCAGAACCTCGTTCGACATGACCGAGAACGTGTTCTGCACGAATAGTTCGAAGATACGATTGTCGAATATCGACTTCATCCGCTCGGCGTCGTAGTACGCGTAGTAGCCAAAGCCAAGGCCCATGGCGATCAGAGTGAAGGCAATGGGAAAACCGAGCAGGACAACGCCGATAAAAAGGCCAAGCATCAAGATCGCGACCTGGGGATCACTCATTTGACCTCTCCCAACTCTTCTTGGACGACCTCGATATCCTCATGTTGGTTCAGGATCATGGTTTCGGTTTCTTCCACGTCGTGTAGTCGCGGTGGGTAGGCGCCGGTCTTGATGCAGCTTATGCAGCGGGACACCTCGGCAATGCCCTGCAGAATGAGCAGCACCCCGGCCACGGGAATCAGGGTTTTGAAGAAGTAGATCTGGATGCGCGCCGGACTGTTCCAGCTGACTTCCTTGTAAAACCAGGAATCGCTTGCGAACCCATACCCGTAGTAAACCAGGGCCAGGCTGCCCGGAAAGAAAAACAGAATGTAGAGCACCAGATCGATGCTGGCCTGTGCTTTGATGGGGAGCAGGCGGTAGAGCACATCGCCGCGCACATGGCCATCCCGGGACAGCGTGTAGGCGCCGGCCATCATGAACAGCGCCCCGTACATCTGCACGCTCATGTCGAAGGCCCACACCGTGGGGGCGTTCAGCACGTAGCGCACGAAGACCTCGTAGCAAGTGGCAAAGGTCAGCACCAGAATGCACCAGGCGAACGCCTTGCCCGCCCAGGCACTGATGCTGTCGATGAAGTAGAGAACGCGGTTGTTCATTGCATATGACCGGCGGTCTGGAAACACGGTCGGGCGGCGCCCCGCGGGGCGCCGCCCGATTCAACACCGGCGCTTAGGCCAGTTCGCCAAAGTAGTGGCGATAGGCGCCCGCGTAGTCCGGCGCATTGGTCAGTTCGTAGGCCCCCACGCGCTTGGCCCAGGCCATCTGCGACTCCACCACCTTGGTGAAGAAAGGGTCGTTGGCGGTGAACTGCTCGACGATCACGTCCCAGGCCTTGAGCTGTGCGGCCATGATCGAGTCATCTGTCCGGTGCACTTTGACGCCGAACTCCTGCTGCAGCGAGATCAAGTCGTTGGAGTAGCGATCCTGGTACTTCCAGGACATGTCCGCTGACGCCGACTCGGAGGCATACTTCAAAATCGCCTGATGTTCCGCCGGCAGGCTGTCATACAGCTCGCGGTTGAAAATGATCTCGAAGGTTTCCTGCGACTGGTGGAAGCTGGCCAGGTAGTAATCCTTGGCCACGTCCTGCATGCCGAAGTCTTTGTCGGAAGTGGGATTGTTAAACTCAGCCGCGTCGATCAGACCGCGCTCCATAGCCGGCTGAATTTCTCCGCCCGGCAGCTGAACCACCGACATGCCCATTTCCTGCAGCACATTGGCCGCCAGACCCACGGTCCGGTACTTGAGGCCCTTGAGGTCGTCGGGGTTGTTGACCTCCTTCTTGAACCAGCCGAACGGCTGAGCCGGCATCGGTCCGGAGAAAAAGCCCACCAGATTCAGCCGCAGCACGTCTTGGATAAGCTCGTTGTAGAGTTCGGCGCCGCCGCCGTAGTGAATCCAGCCAAGCAGCTGGTTGGCGGTCCAGCCCCAGCAGGGGCCGGTGCCGAACAGGGACGCGGCCGGGTTTTTGCTATACCAGTAGGCGGTTACGAAGTGAGCGCCGTCGAGCACGCCCTTGTCCACCGCGGTCTGCATCTCAGCGGTCTTCACCACTGCACCCACGTCCAGATAGTCGACTTTGAGGGACCCGCCGGACATCTCATTGACCCGGTTGACATAGTCCACCGCGAACTCTTTAAAAATGCCGCCGCCCCATGCGCCCTGAATCTTGAGCACCTTGGGCTGGGCTGTCGCGATCATGGGAAAACCCACTGCGGCACCGGCGGTTACGCCGGCGGAGGCTTTGAGAAATTTGCGGCGCCCGGATGTGGCGGCCTCAGTGGACTTCTCAGGTCTGTTTTGTGCTTCGGTTTTGTCAGTCATTCAGGTCTCTCCAGTGATGGATGCACCCCTTAACGGGGTGACTCTATTGCCCGCCCAATCTTGCGAAAATCCGATCCTTCGGTGCGCCGCTTACAAAGGCGGCCGCTCCGGCTTTGCCAGGGAAGCCGTATCCGTTCTCGGGACCCAGTTTGGAGCCCATGGCTCGGTCCGAGCCTGCTTGCCGGGAGCGCACGGGCCTTCACCCTCCCGACCGAATGCCGTGTTGACTCGACCAGACGCTGCGCCCGCTGCCTCGAGTCGCGCTGATGGGCCTGCGTGTCCTGTCACGCTTGCCGGATCGGGTGCGGCATCACGCCACCCGATCCCCCGGCTCGGCCCCGGAGAAGATCGCATCCAGGTTGTCCAGGGCGCGAAACCCCATTGCGTCCCGGGTTTCCCGGGTCGCGCTGCCGATGTGAGGCAGCAAAAAGGTATTGGTGACGGCCCGCAGCGCCGGCAGGATATCCGGCTCATTCTTATATACGTCCAGACCCGCGGCCCGCAAGCGTCCTGACGCCAGGGCCGCGATCAGCGCGTGCTCGTCGACCACGTTTCCCCGCGCGACGTTGACCAGGATTGCGCCATCCGGTAGTAGCGCCAGCCGCTTTGCGTTGATCAAATCCTGCGTCTCCGGTGTCGATGGACAGTGGACCGCCAGAAAGTCGCAGTGGGGCAACAGATCTTCCACGGAATCGTGGAAGGTGGCGCCGGCTTCCAACTCGGCGGGCAGGCGCTGACGATTGTGATAGTGAATGAACATGTCAAAGCCCCGCGCTCGCCGCGCAGTGACCTGCCCCACCCTGCCCATGCCGAGAATACCGAGCCGCTTGCCGGTGACCTGTGTGCCGACCATGAACGCAGGGCTCCAAGTGTTCCATTCTCCCGAACGGACCAGTCGCTCGCCCTCGCTGGCCCGGCGGGCGGCGCCCAGCATCAATAATATTGCCACTTCAGCCGTGGCGTCAGCCAGCACATCAGGGGTATTGGTGACGATCAGCCCACGTGCCCGTGCCGCCTCCAGATCCACATGGTCCACACCCACTGAGAAATTCGCGATGGCCCGGATTCGCTCCGGCAACTGGGCGATCAACTCGGCGTTAAAATGCTCGGTGTGGCAGGCCAGGATGGCGTCAGCATCGCGAGACAGGGCAAGCAGCTTTTCAGAGGGGTATAGCGCATCTTCCGGGTTCAGAAGCACCCGATAGTCCCGCTTCAGACGGGCTTCCACGGCTTCCGGCAGTTTTCGAGTCACCAGGATGGCTGCGCGCTCGCTCATGCCGGGGCAAGCATCGCTCGACGTACAACTCTAGTGTCTTGGCGCCCCGTTCGGGCCAGTCGGTCGCCGCAGTTCATTCAGTATGGGTCTCCGTCTCGCGTTGCCGTACACTCCCCGCCTCACCAGTACCGGAGAGCAGGTCGGAGTTCGTTTACGTTGTGTGATGTGTGGTGGCGCTGGGACGGCTTACAGCACTTTTATTATATCGAAACTACATTCCATAGAGTGGCGATGCAAAGGTGGAAAGTCCAGTCCGAATCAATTGGTCTGACCAACCAGGCTCGACGCAGGCGATGTCTTGTGACCACAGTGATAGCTCGGGTACTCTCTGCGGTCACTGTTGGATGCCGTCAAACCACATCCGCACCCAGCCGGTTCCGGAATCCGCTGGCGTCGGCGAAGCCGCGCCTGGCCAAGGTGTGAACCGTGACCTGTTACCGAGCTGTGAGATACCACACTGGCATCGCCTGATCCGGGAATCTTGATCACGTGCTCTATCTAATACCGCTGATGCCTTTGTTTGGCGCCGCGTTCGCCGGGGTCGCGCAACGCCACCACCGTCAGGGTGCCGCCTGGCTGGCCGCCGCCTGCGCGTCCGTGTCGCTCGGCTTGCTGCTGACCAATCTGGACTCGGTGCTGGCAGGCGTACCGGCGATGACCAGCATGCCGTGGATGCCGGCGCTGGGACTGACCCTGTCATTTTGGGTTGACGGGCTCAGCTTTCTGTTCGCGCTTCTGGTCCTCGTGATCGGTCTGTTGGTGATTCTTTACGCGGTCTATTACCTGGAACCCGAGGAGCCACTGGGGCGGTTTTACGGCTTTCTCATGCTGTTCATGGGCGCCATGCTCGGCCTGGCCCTGGCAAGCAACCTGATCCTGATATTGGTGTTCTGGGAGCTGACCAGCCTCAGTTCATTCCTGTTGATCGGCTTCTGGAAGCACCGCACGGACGCACGGCAGGGCGCCCGCCAGGCCTTGATGATCACCGGTGGTGGTGGACTTGCGCTGCTGGCCGGCATCCTGATGATCGGTCACATCGTGGGCAGTTTCGAGCTTCCCGTGGTTCTGGCCGCGGGCGACCTGATCCGGGACCATAGTCTGTATCCGGTGGCGCTGGTGCTGGTGTTGCTGGGTGCATTCACCAAGTCGGCCCAGTTCCCGTTTCACTATTGGCTGCCCCACGCCATGGCCGCGCCGACGCCGGTCAGCGCGTATCTGCATTCGGCCACCATGGTCAAGGCGGGCGTGTTCCTGCTGGCGCGGTTGTTCCCGGCTTTGGCCGGCACCGATCTGTGGTTTTTCCTGGTTGGCGGCACCGGCTTGATCACGCTGTTGTTCGGTGCCTATACGGCCCTGTTTCAGCATGATCTCAAGGGCTTGTTGGCGTACTCCACCATCAGCCACCTTGGGCTGATTACTCTGCTTCTCGGCATGGGAACGCCGCTGGGCGAGGTTGCCGCAGTGTTTCATATCATCAACCACGCCACCTTCAAGGCGTCGTTGTTCATGGCCACCGGCATCATCGATCACGAAACCGGCACCCGCGATATGCGTAAGTTAAACGGCATGTTCCGTTACCTTCCGCACACTGCGGTTCTGGCCATGACCGCGGCGGCGGCCATGGCGGGTGTGCCGCTGCTGAACGGTTTCCTGAGCAAGGAAATGTTTTTCGGCGAGACCCTGCACGTGGATTTGCTGGGCGCTTCGCATTGGGTTTTGCCGACTCTGGCTACGCTCGCCGGGGCCCTTGCGGTCGCCTACTCGACACGCTTTATCCACGACGTCTTTTTCAATGGCGATCCGATCGACCTCCCGAAGCAGCCCCATGAACCACCACGCTGGATGAAGGTGCCGGTGGAGATCCTGGTGATCATCTGTGTGCTGGTGGGCCTGTTCCCCCAGTACACGGTCCAGTGGTTGCTGCAGGCGACGGTGCGCGACGTCCTGGGGCAGTCGGTTCCCGACTACAGTCTGGCGCTGTGGCACGGTTTCAATCTGCCGCTGCTGATGAGCGTAATCGCACTTGCCGGTGGTGTCGCCTTGTATGCGGTACGCCACCGGTTGTTCGCGCTGCACGCGCGTCTGTTTCCGGAAATCAGCGCCAAGGATTTGACCGAGGACCGCCTGGGACGGCTGCTGCTTTGGTCTCGTCGCGGCACGGACCGGTTTGAGAACGGCTCGCTACAGCGCTACCTGTATCTCTTGGTTGCCATAGCCTGTGTGGCAACCGTGCTGCCGTTTTTCGGCCCTGGCGAAGTGCTCAGCCCGCTCACCCATCCGTTCGATCTCATCAGCGTGGTGCCGTTGGCGCTTATTGTTCTGGGCGCCGTGGGCACCGTGATCATGCATCGCCGGCGTTATTTGGCTCTGATCCCGCTCAGCCTGGTGGGGCTTGCGGTGTCGATGGTGTTCGCCCGTTTCTCTGCGCCGGATCTGGCGTTGACCCAGATTCTGGTGGAGGTGGCCACCGTCATTCTCATGTTGCTGGCGCTGTATTTTCTTCCTCAGCACGCCGCCCCGACGGCCAGCGTCGGGCGGGTCTGGCGTGACCGGTTGCTGGCGCTGGTGGTCGGGGTCGGTATGAGCGCCTTGTGTTACCTGACTTTGACGCAATCCCCGAAGGCGCTGTCCCAGTTTTTTCTGGACAACGCGGTGCCGGGTGGGGGTGGCGCCAACGTGGTTAACGTGATTCTGGTGGATTTTCGCGGTTTCGACACCTTCGGCGAATCCGTTGTGTTGGCCATTGCCGCGGTGGGCATATTCGCGATGCTGCGTGATTTGAGTCTGAAAGGTCCGACGCTGGATGACTGCGGCCGGCCCTGGGATACGGATCGGCATCCCATTGTCCTGGCCATGGTGTCGCGGCCGTTGCTGCCCTTGGCGCTGATGGTGGCGGTGTATCTGTTGTTGCGGGGGCACAACGCGCCCGGGGGCGGTTTCATCGGCGGGCTGGTGGCTGGCAGTGCTCTGATTCTTCAGTACATGGCCAATGGCATGCATTGGGCCTCGGATCGGCTGCCCACCGATATGCGGCCCATGGTCGCGATCGGGCTCTTGATTGCAACCGCCACCGGAGTGGCGAGTTGGGTGTTCGATGCGCCCTTCCTGACCTCGACCTATGCCCATGTGCATTTGCCCTGGATCGGTGAGTTCGAACTTGCCAGCGCCATGGCCTTCGACCTGGGTGTGTTCATGGTGGTGGTAGGCACGGTGCTGCTGATACTGACCCGCCTGGGTGCGCAAAGCGGGGATGCGCCCAAGCGCGCCGATCCTCCGCCGGTGGAGGACATCGGTCCATGATCGAACTGCTGTTTTCCATCTCCGTGGGCGTTCTGAGCATGTGCGGTGTCTACCTGATGCTCAGGGCCCGGACCTTTCCCGTGGTCCTGGGGCTGACCCTGCTGTCCTATGCGGTCAATCTGTTTCTGTTCGGCAGCGGGCGCCTGATCCCGGGGGACCCACCGCTGATTGCGGACGGCGTGGAGCGCTATGTCGATCCCTTGCCCCAGGCGCTGGTGCTTACCGCAATCGTGATCGGCTTCGCCATGACCGCCTTTGTCATGGTGTTGGCCTTGCGCGCGGTGAACGATCTGGGCAACGATCATGTGGACGGGCGGGCGGACTGATGCACTGGATTGCCATGCCCATTCTGTTGCCGCTGATCGCCGCAGCGCTGATGATGCTGGTGCCGGCACGCTATTGGCCCGCATACCGCTGGCTGGGACCGGTGGCGACCTTGTTTCAAGTGCCCATCGCTGTTTGGCTGATAGCGCAAGCGATGGGCAACGGCTATCTGGTCTACGCCCTGGGTGACTGGCCGGCACCGTTTGGCATCGTGCTGGTGCTGGATCGCCTGAGCGCACTGATGCTGATGATCTGCGCGGTGCTGGCGACTGCCGCCCATCTGGCGCACCAGGCGCGCCCGTCCGAGCACACCCGCCAATTCCAGGTGCTGTTTCAGTTCCAGCTTATGGGGCTCAACGGCGCCTTTCTTACCGGCGATCTGTTCAATCTGTTCGTTTTCTTCGAGATTTTGCTGATAGCGTCCTATGGGCTGCTGCTGCAAGGGGGTGGCCCCAGCCGGACCCGCGCCGCCCTGCACTACGTGCTGCTCAACCTGGCGGGCTCAAGCCTGTTCCTGATCGCCATGGGAGTGCTCTACGCCGATGCAGGCACCCTCAACATGGCCGATCTTGCGCGGGTTGTGTCCGAGCGGGGCCCGGATGAGCTGATCCTGGTGCAGGCCGGGCTGATGCTCTTGACCGTGGTGTTTGCCTTGAAGTCCGCCTTGTTGCCGCTGCACCTCTGGCTGCCGGCCACCTACGCTGCGGCGATCGCCCCGGTTGCCGCCCTGTTCGCCATCATGACCAAGGTCGGCGCGTACGCGGTGATCAGGGTTCTGACCCTGACGTTTGGACTCGAGGGTAGCGAAACCACGCCCATCATTTCTACCTTGCTGGTGGTTCTGGCCCTGGCCACCGTTGCAGCCGCCGGGTTCGGCGCTCTGGGCAGCGTCAGTCTGCGGCGATTGTGCGGCTATCTCGTGGTGCTCTCCATCGGGACCGTGTTTGCCTCGGTCGCGGTGCTGGAGCCCAAGGCGCTGTCCGCCGCTCTGTATTACATGATCCAGTCGACCCTGGTGACCGGCGCGCTGTTCCTGCTGGTCGATTTGATCGCCGATCAGCGCGGGCCCATCGATGACAGCCTGCAACTGAACGGGCCTCCGGTCCGCAATCCCGCATTGCTGGGCACTTTGTTTTTCGCCACGGCCGTCGCCATTGCTGGATTGCCGCCGCTCAGCGGATTCTTCGGCAAACTGATGATTCTGCGTGCGGCCCTGTCCGCCGACTTCGCCCCCTGGCTTTGGGCAACGCTGCTGGTTGGCAGTCTGCTGGTACTGCTGGCCCTGAGCCGGGCTGGCAGCCGCCTGTTCTGGTCCACCGACGGCGAGCCCCTTACCCCGGCGCCGGTGCGACTGGGGGCGTTGCTCCCAGTGATGCTGTTGCTGGCGGCCAGCCCTCTCCTGGTTGTGTTCGCGGCGCCGGTTCACGCCTATCTTGACCAGACCGCCGCGCAACTCGCCAACCCGCAGGGCTATGTTCTGCAGGTGCTGGGCGGTGGCAATCCCAAAGGTGCTGAACCATGAGTAACGCACCGGCAAAACTGTTGCCCCATCCCGCCCTGACCCTGTGCCTCATCGCTGTCTGGATGGTGGTGAACAACACCTTGGGCCTGGGCCATCTGCTGCTCGGCACGGTGCTGGCGGTGCTGATTCCGTTGCTGACCCGCCGGTTCTGGCCGGAGGCGCCGAAGGTGGCGCGCTGGGGGCTGCTGCTGCGGTATCTGACGGTATTGCTGACCGACATCGTGGTGGCCAACTTCTGGGTGGCCAGCCTGGTGCTGAGACCCGGCGGTGGGCTGCGTCCGGGTTTTGTCTGGTTTCCGGTGGCGCTGACCGATCCGTTTGCGATCACGGTACTGGCCAGCACCATATCCTTGACCCCGGGCACGGTATCTGTGGACCTTTCCGAGGACGCTCGGCACCTGCTGATCCACTCCATCGACCTGGACGATGCGCAGGCGCTGGTGGATCAGATCAAGCAGCGCTATGAAGGCCCGCTACAGGAGATCTTCCAATGCTGAACCTGGCCCTCGCACTGGGCGCCGCGATGCTGGGCATTGCGGTGGTGCTGAACGTCTGGGTGTTGTTTCGCGGTCCGGATCTGCCGGATCGGATCCTGGCGCTGGATACCTTGTACATCAACGCGATCGCCCTTCTGGTGCTATATGGCATTGCCCGGGCGACGACCTCGTTTTTCGAGGCCGCACTGCTGATCGCAATGCTGGGTTTTATAAGCACCGTCGCGCTCTGCAAGTATCTGTTGCGCGGCGACATTATCGAGTAGGAGCGAACCGTATGCTTTGGCAGGAGGCGTTGATCAGTTTCTTTGTGGTGCTTGGCGGCGCGTTTGCGCTGGTGGGATCCATCGGTTTGCTCCGCTTCCCGGATTTTTACCTCAGGCTGCATGCACCGACCAAGGCCACCACGCTGGGGGTTGGGGGTGTGCTGGTGGCATCGGTGCTGTTCTTTTCGTTACGGGGACAGGGTCTCAGCCTGCACGAGCTGCTGGTGACCTTTTTTCTGTTCATTACAGCGCCGGTCAGTGCTCACCTGCTGGCGCGCGCGGCGCGCCACTGTGGGGTGCGCATGCATCCCGACACCCGCAAACCCGGTCAGCCCGACGGCGCTTGAACCATGCTCAAGATTCTCACCCTGAACAACATTCCGGTGGCTGGCCTGGAACGCTTCCCCCGGGATCGATACGAGGTGGCGTCAGAGATTCAGCACCCCGATGGGGTGGTGTTGCGCTCCTATGATCTGCATGGTTGGGACGTTCCCAAGACATTGCGTGCGGTGGGTCGCGCGGGGGTTGGTACCGACAATATCCCCGTGGATGACTACACCCGGCGCGGCATACCTGTGTTCAACGCGCCCGGGGCCAACGCCAACGCGGTCAAGGAATTGGTTTTGACCGGCATGTTGCTGGCGGCGCGCAACGTGTTTCCGGCCTGGTCATTTGTGCGCGGGCTCAGCGGCGACGACACCGACATTTCGAGGCAGGTGGAAACCGGCAAAAAACAGTTTCGCGGCACGGAGCTGGAGGGCCGCACTCTGGGTGTGGTTGGTCTGGGCGCCATCGGCGTCAAGGTGGCCAACGCCGCGTTCGGTCTCGGCATGCGGGTGATCGGCTACGACCCCAGCATCAGCGTGACCAATGCCTGGCAGCTCTCCGCCCACACCGAGCAGGCCCTGGGCGTTGATCAGGTGCTGCGGGAATCCGACTTTGTCACCCTGCATGTGCCTCTGATCGAGGCCACCCGCAACCTGGTGAACGCCGACAGCCTCGGCCGCATCAAGCCGGGCTGCGTCCTGCTGAATTTCGCCCGTCACGGCATTGTCGATGATCAGGCCGTGTGCGAGGCCATCCAGCAGGGCCGCTTGGGCACCTATGTATGCGATTTTCCGAATGTGCTGCTCAAGGATCACGATCGGGTCATCGCCCTGCCGCATTTAGGCGCTTCCACCCGGGAGTCCGAGGAAAACTGTGCGGCCATGGTGGTGAACGAGGTCCGGGACTATCTGGAGCACGGCCATATCCGGAACTCGGTCAATTTCCCGGAAATGACCATGCCCCGAAACAGCGGTCACCGCATCCTGGTGGTGAACGCCAACGTGCCGCATATGATCGAGGGCATCACATCCGCCATTGCCGCAGCCGATATCAATATCTGCGATCTACTCAACAAGTCGCGTGGTGAGGTGGCCTGCACGCTGGTGGATATAGAGTGCACGCCACCGGATTCGGTCTTACAGCGGATGCGGGATATCGACGGCGTGTTGGGCGTCTATGCCCTCTGATTCGCGTGGCGAACTGGGCTTAGGCTGCCGGCGGGGTCTTGCTTTCGTCGGGCTTCGCTTCGTTGGCGGTTTCGGTGTCTTGATCGGTGTAATCGCCCAACACGCGCTTGAGCGGGCAAAAGCCCACCGCGGGACATTTGCGGCAACTGGCGGCGATGGCGATAGGGCAGACGGTCATGGGTCAGGTCTCCGGGGGTAAGTGTGGGTCAACACCCAGTCTACGCCTTCGCACAGGTAGGTGACCAGACAATCGGTTTCGACACGGGCGGCACAAGGGTATGGACACAGCGCGGGCCCTCGAAATGACTCGGATCATGCCGGGCGCCCGCGTGCTGGTGGCCGGTGCCACCGGCTACATCGGTCGGATTCTGGTCCGTGAACTGGTTGCCCGCGGGTATCGGGTGGTCTGCCTTGTGCGCGGACCCGGCAGTGATGGGGATGATGGAGCTGATCCTGCACTGACGGATACCGAAGTGCACCTGACCGATGTTTGCGATCCCCGGGCGCTGTCTGTGCTGGATCTTGGCAGTGTGCCGCTGGCGGCGGCGTTTTCCTGCCTGGCCACCCGCTCCGGTGGCATCCGCGACGCCTGGGCCGTTGAGCATCAGGCAAATCGCAACGTCATGGCGCTGGCGCAACGTGCGGGGGCCCGGCAATTCGTTCTGCTATCAGCCATTTGCGTGCAAAAACCTCTGTTGGCCTTCCAGCACGCCAAACTCGCGTTTGAGCGCGATCTGATCCAGTCCGGCCTGACGTTCTCCATTGTCCGGCCCACCGCCTTTTTCAAGTCGTTGGCCGGGCAGGTGGAGGCGGTACAGTCAGGCAAGCCCTTCACCGTTTTCGGCAACGGGGAATTGACCGCGTGCAGACCGATTGCAGAGGCTGACCTCGCCTGTTTTCTGGCAGATTGTCTGAGCGTCGCGGACAGATGGAACGCCATTCTTCCAATCGGCGGCCCGGGCGAGCCGATCACGCCTCGGCAGCAGGGTGAGTTGCTGTTTCGCCTATGCGGTCGTGAACCGAGGTTTCGCCGTGTTCCGGTGCACATTTTCGACATGGCCGTTCCCATCCTGACGGCATTGTCATGGTTGGTGCCGAAAATGGAGGACAAATCGGAGTTCGCCCGAATTGGGCGCTATTACGCCACTGAGTCCATGCTGTCATGGAATCCTGAGATCGGTGCATACGACGCGGCGGCGACACCCTCATGGGGCACCGAGACGCTGGAGGATTTTTACCGGCACGTGCTCGAACACGGCATGGCCGGCCAGGAACTCGGGCAGCACAAGCTGTTTTGATCGCCCTGGTGTTGCCACCGGGTGCACAACCTGCATGTTGCACCAAGGCCCATGTCTCTGCGTTCGCCGCGTCCAGCTGGAGGGCTTGATCCTTGTTCGCCATCACTTGCCCCATCTGGGGGCGCTTCCGACGGGCAAGGCGCTTATCGCGGGTGATGTCTATCCTATTGCCAAGACGCGTTCTGCCTTAAACCTGGGCGCTTAGCTGCACAGCCAATTCGAAGATGCGCTGCGGTAGCAACGAGGCCGCTTTAAGTTTGAGGATGTCAGACTATTGAGACATTTTTATGAGTCATGATGGATTGACATAAAGCACCACCGTTGCTAAGGTTTTTGGCACGCTGGGGTAGCCTCGCCAGAGGGTCAAACCAATGGGCGCGAGTCGAAATGCGCCCCGGTGATGGGTGGCATCGCAGGCTGGGTTGTCGCCCGGAGCATAGGGTGACCTTGATGGGTCGCCTGTGGTTCAGGCATTGATGACACTGCGGGTCGCCACTGGTCCCCGCTTCATCTTGCACGGGTGTGTGACTGAGCGGCCGGGGGGTGCGCTGCCGTCACCGTGACATCACCCCTCGAATACACTGGAGTGCCAGCATGAGACTTATTCCGATCGGGCGGTTGTATAAGACTGAGAAGCAGGCCAATGCCGCCGCCAAAAAACTCATTGAGCGTGGATGCGGGAAAGACTGGATATCCGTCATCAAGGCGGGTTCCGTGGGTGAGGCGGATTCGGCGGAGACACTCTCTGCGACGATCATTGGCGATCACGCCCCCGGGCACCTGCCTGCCAATCACGCGCTTGTCTACGCTGAAGGGCTGCAGCGCGGTTTGTCGCTCGTATTGGTTACGGCGCCGTTTGGCTCTGGCCGGGTGGCGGGTCACGTCCTGGACAGTTTTGATCCGGTCGATATCGTCTTGCCACAGGTGGTGGAAAGCCAGGGGCTAAGTCTCAGGCGACGCCCTTATCGGATATGTTTTGTCTTCCCGACGCTTTCCCAGGGGCACAGTCGCTTCGCCTCCCTGTTTGGAGGACTGTTGAGTTCCAATTTAACCTTTCCAAGCTGGTTCGGGGGCCTGCTGAGTCACAATCCGACGCCGCTCTCGTCGCGATTCGGGCTCAAGATCCTGTCCGACAAAGACGGTCCCGGGGATGCCAGTTTGGGTTTCCCTCTGCTCTCGGATAATCCTGCACCGTTTTCGTCCCGTTTCAATCTCAAGACCCTGAGCCCGGACAGCAGTCCGGGGGAAACAAGCTTTGGTTTGCCCCTGCTGTCCAAGAATCCAACGCCCTTGTCGTCCATGTTTGGAATGCCCGTGCTTAGCCGTCGAAGGATTGATGGGCCGAGTTTCGTGAGGCGCGCGTTGCCGCCTCATATTCAGTCCTCAAGGCGCGCCGAATTTATCTGGACGAAGCAGATCGGGAAGCTCTTTAGCTATGAGTCTGTGCGAGCGGGTTTTCCGGCGGATTATGAGGATTGTTTTCGCCTTAAAATGTCAACTAAACTAGACATGTATATGTCGTCAGACTTAATTGACATACTCTATTGCCGTTGCTAAGGTTTTCGATACGCTGGGGGAGGCTTTCTTTAAGCACATAGCCAGCGGTTGCCGCTGACACTGACACTTGACGCGGCCAGTGGCTGCCCCAGGGACGGGGGTTCGATAGAGAGTAGGTTGATATCTCTAAAGTGTTCCTAGGAGAATGAGTATGGCGACTGATATAAATGATCCGGATAGAGTGTGGCCAACCGGCCTCACCATCGGTGAGTCCGAGGAGTTGCATAAGCACGTCATCGACGGAGCGCGAGTATTCTTCGTGATTTCGTTGTTTGCGCACTTTCTCGCCTTCACTTTGACGCCCTGGTTGGGCTGAGGGGAAACACATGAACCAAGGTAGAATCTGGTGTGTGGTGAACCCGACCGTGGGTTTGCCGTTGTTCTTGGGTAGTGTTCTGGCGCTGTCGCTGATCGTGCATTACACGGTTCTCAGCAACACGTCGTGGTTCCCCGCCTATTGGGGCGGTTGAGTCCAACGGTTGATCCCGTGGGCACGGTTTTGCCCACGGGATCAACAGCGGACGTTCGCAGGCTAGAGATCATCTGTTTTACTCGTGAACTGGCATCTCGGGCCTCAAGTGCACGGATTCATGGTTGATCATCCTGATACAGGAATACCTGTCACCTCGCAGGGGCGGCCAGCGTCCGCGCAAATGAGACACCAGTTGGTTCCGCCCAAGAAGTTTGCGAGGCTCTATCGACACTGGGTGGTCCAGTCCTCATGAACCGCCTGAGTCAAAAGTTCATGCGGTCGTGGGTTGCCCTGGGCCCGCGTTTCCTTCCGTTTGCCGATGTCGCCACGGCGGACTTGTCCCTTGCGCGCTTGCTGCGGCTGTCCTTGTTCCAGGTATCGGTGGGTATGGCCCTCGTGCTGCTGGTGGGAACCCTGAACCGCGTGATGATCGTGGAGCTCGATGTTCCAGCGTGGATTGTCGGCACCATGATCGCGCTGCCGCTGGTGTTTGCGCCGTTCCGCGCGCTGATCGGTTTCCGATCGGACACCCATCACTGTGAGCTTGGCTGGCGGCGCGTCCCCTTCATATGGAAAGGCACCCTGCTACAGTTTGGCGGTTTCGCCATTATGCCGTTTGCACTGCTGGTGCTCGCGGGCGAGGGTGAGTCACACGTGGTGCCGGCCTGGGTCGGCCAGATGTCCGCGGCCATCGCGTTCTTGCTGGTTGGGGCGGGCGTTCACACTGTTCAGACCGCCGGTTTGGCCTTGGCGACGGATCTTACGCCTCCGGAATCTCATCCCAAGGTCGTCGGCCTGATGTACGTGATGCTGCTGGTCGGCATGATCGTCAGCGCACTCGTGTTTGGCGCCGCGCTGGCGGATTTTTCACCGGGCCGATTGGTGCGGGTGATCCAGGGCGCTGCCGTCGTCACTGTTTTCTTGAATATTGCCGCAATGTGGAAGCAGGAGAAACGGCGTCCCCCGCGGGGTGCAGCGCGTCCGGTCGATCCCACGTTTCGGGAGTCCTGGGCCAGCTTTTGCGAGGGCCAGAGCACCGTTCGGCGGCTGGTGATCGTTGGCTTGGGCACCATGGCTTTCGCCATGGCAGACATACTTCTCGAGCCCTATGGCGGTCAGGTTCTGAACATGACCGTGGGCTCCACCACCAAGCTGACGGCTCTGTTGGCGTTCGGTGGATTGCTGGGTTTTGGATTTGCCTCCCATGTTCTGAGCCGGGGCACGGATCCTTATCGCCTGGCCCGCAACGGGGCGCTCGTCGGACTGCCGGCCTTTGTCCTTGTAATGGTCGCGGCGCCCATCGGTCAGCCCGGGTTGTTTCTGGTCGGCAACTTCATGATCGGTTTTGGCGGCGCCCTGTTTGGTCATGGCACGCTCACCGCGACCATGAATCGGGCGCCAGCACACCAGGCGGGTCTCGCGCTGGGGGCCTGGGGTGCGGTTCAGGCGACTGCGGCCGGGCTGGCCATCGCCCTCAGCGGAACCATTCGCGATGTGGTTAACGCCGCCCTTGGCGGGGCCGATGGATTATGGGGCCAGGCTGGCGCCGCCGGCGGGTACATCGCGGTGTATGCGATCGAGATTGCATTGCTGCTGGTGACGATTGCGGCCACGGTGCCTCTGCTCCGAAGTCAGTCCTCATTGCGTGTCGATGAGCCAATCGTCGCTCCGCAACCGGTAGACGCGTCTGGCGAAACCGCGACTTAGGGAAGGTCTGATCTATTCGTGAACGAGCATCTTGGGACTGAAATGCACAGCTTCATCGTTGCAGATCTTGGCAATAGAATAACTATTACCCGCAATCTGCCCCCCGTTCCGCCCCTTGAATCTGAACATTTCACCCTCCGATCTGCTTCGTCCAGAATAAATCAGAGGCTCCCTAGGTAAAGACCATGGCCAGACTCACCATCCTGGAACACCCGGATCCGCGCCTGAGAATGGAATCGCACGCTGTGCTGGCGTTCGACGGATCGTTGGCTCGCCTGGTGGATGATCTGTTCGAGACCCTGTATGCCACCAGCGGCATCGGCTTGTCCGCGCCGCAGGCGGGTGTGCTCCAGCAGGTCGTGGTAGCGGACCTTTCGGATGATGCATCGGCACCGGAGGTGTACGTCAACCCCGAGTTGCTGTCACGGGCCGGGTTGGGATTGGTGGAGGAGAGTTGCCTGTCGGTGCCGGGTGTGGTCGGTAACGTCATCAGGGCGGCTCGAATACGGATTCGTGCCCATGATCGCGCAGGCGAGCTGTTCGAACGTGACCTGGAGGGCATGCACGCGGTCTGTCTGCAGCACGAAATGGATCACCTCAAGGGCAAACTGTTCATCGATCGCCTTTCGATTTTCAGGCGGCTTCGCATGCGTGCCGCCGAGGCGCTCAGGTCTCGTAACCGAGGCGAGTCGGCTGCAAGACGCTCCGGCACTGGCTGAAGACACTACACTAGACTCCTTCGACCACGATCATCTTGCAGTTCGCGTTTTGACGGCGAATGGCCAGGGCCGGGGCATATTCGGCAGACGCCAGCCAGGCCTTTGCCCGCTCGATGGATTCAAACTCTATGACCACGATGCGGTTGGGCGACCAGTCGCCCTCGAGCGTCTCGGTCCGGCCTCCCCGGGCCAGAAAGCGCCCGCCAAAACTGGCGATGGCCGCGGGGGCCAAGGCCTTGTATTTTTCATACTCGGTGGCATCGGTCACTTCGATATCGACGATTACGTAGGCCGACATGGGCGACTCTCCAGAGGTGGGTTTGTCGGGAATGTAATTCAATCCAGGTCCCCTGTGCCGGGATAGCCCGAATGCCGCGCAAGCGCTGATCGATACAGCTGACGTGTGCAGGACAGTGATACGCCCTTACCAGAACACCACACTCATCAGCAGTGTCAGCGCGCCCGCCAGGGCCAGGAAGAGCACGCCCAGGTGCGCGCTGGTCTCCTTCTCCCGAACCGAACGTGCCCGATATCGCTCGCTGTCGGAATCGCTTACACCTTCGCAGTGAGGACAGCTCTCCTCATGTTTGGCGAATTTTGACCCGCAACGCTCACATATCTGACGGAACAGGGTCTTGGCTGGCGATCGGGTCGACGTCATGTTTCAAGGGTCCAGTCACAAACGGGGCAATGCCGTTTGGCCATGCAATTCCCGCACACAAATTGGGATTGGCGGATGCCCCTGCCCGGTTTCGGGTCGATCAGTTTCCGTCCATTTCCGGCCAGCTTTGCGGTACTTCTCTGAGCTTGGTGATGTCGTAGCCCTGATCACTGACCTGAGCCACCAAGGCCTGGTAGGTCGCAGCGGGGATTTGTGCCGTTCTTGCCATTATCCACACGTAGTCCCGCCTGTTCCGGCTGATCACCGTGATGCCATAGTCTTCGCTCAGATAGGTCACCAGATACTCGGCTTTGAACGGCCAGATAAACTGCATGCCCCAGACGGCGTTGCTTGCGGTATCTGTAACGAACCCGGTGGGGTTGTAGCGTTTCTCACGGCCTTCGAAGCCACCGTCTCGGAAGGTGAACGTGGTCGCGATCCGTCCGTTTTCCTCCAGTCGATAAGACTCCACCGCGTTGAATGCGTCTTTCTCAATGAAGGTTGGAATCGAGGCAATGACGTACCAGTCGCCCATGAATCGCTCTAGATTGACATGATCGACGGTCTGTAGCGGTTCGCGGCTCATGCTTTGACATCCCGTTGACGTGAGAAAAAGTAGGCCGATGGTGATTCCCCAGACTGCCCTCACGGTTGCACCCGCGCGACCAGCGGCATGCTTTGGCCCATATCCGCCGTTGGCTCGATACGCTCGTAGCGCAGTGTGTACCCCTTCTCGGTCACGGATTCGAGCCCCAACCATTCGTAGTTATCCGCCGAATACCAGAGGGTGATGTCGAGATCCTCGGCACTCAGCGAGTAGCGATGGGCGCGGACCGTTTCCGATCCGAGACGAAATGCCTCGGTCGCCTCCCGGTTTATCCGCACGTCCACATAGCGTCCGTCTTGCACGTTGAGCAGGCGCGATTGTTCCAGAATTGCTGGATTCCAGTAGGCGAAACTCATCACACACTGCGGCAGTTCCGCCCGCTGACGGCCGCTCTCGACCACAAAGGCTCCGTTGTTCACGGTGCCCGCCACCTTGAACTCGGCGCCGTTGTCATCGGTGAACGATCCCAGTTCATTGAGGCAATTGGCGTCCCATCGTTCTGTGGCCTGATGCCGATAGTCATAGGCGGTGACAAACAGGAATTTGACCTGAAACTCGGCTTCGCTGGACAGCAGCCGCCCCTGGCCGTCCTGTCGCAGTTCGAACTTGTGGTAGCCGATCGGATCTCCGTCCAACAGCGCCTGGAAATTCCATTGCTGTGCCTGAGACGCAAATGTCGTCGCACTGGTCAAAAGTGCAATTCCAACCAGGCTTGCGGAAATGCCGAATACTCGGAACAGTCTCATGCGGAGTTACCTCTCCAGATTTTCTGGCGCTACACTAGCGGGCGGGGCGTCAACGTTCTGTGAAGGGCGCAAGGTCCTGCGGGGTGTGCATTTGCGCCCGATTGTTACTGGGGAAACCAAGTGAGAGCTTCATCGCTGGCGTCGTCACACTTGGTGTTCAACCGTGCCCTCGAATCCTACGGCTTGGACAGCAAGGCCATCTTCGAGCGGGTCGGCTTGGACATGTCCGACCTGAGCGACCCGGATGCCCGATACCCGGACAGCAAGCTCCTTGAGCTGTGGACTTTGGCCATCGAAGAGGCGGCTGACCCCGCGTTTGGCCTTCGGCTTGCACGATATTGGCACCCCAGTGCGCTGCACGCCCTTGGGTTCGCCTGGCTGGCCAGCACCTCGTTGCATGAAGCGCTGACGCGTCTGGTTCGGTATTTTCGGTTGATTACGACCGGAGAGACCCTCAACCTGAGCGAACTGCCCGATGCCTACCGGCTTTCCATCGACACTCCGCCGGATTGCGCGCGCGGCCAGGACGAAGTTTACGACGCCATGCTGGCGATCCTCACCAATATGTGCAGGGCCAGCGCCGGTGAGGACTTCTGCCCCCAGCGAGTTCTGCTCAGACGCGCGGTGCCATCCGAAACCAGTGAGTTTGAAGAATTTTTCAGATGCCCGATCGAGTTCGAAGCGGATTGCGATGCGGTCATCTTCGGCCACGATCAGATCAACCGGCCCCTGCCGACGGCCAATGCGGATATGGCCCGCGCCAGCGATACGGTCATCAACCAATACCTGGCCGACATGGATCAGAACGATGTGGTGACCCGGGTCCGGGTCAGCCTCATCGACCTGCTTCCCTCTGGAGAGGTGAATGAGCAGCAAGTTGCGCAGTCGCTGAACATGAGCCTGCGAACCCTGCAAAGAAAATTGCAGGACCTGGACACCAGTTACAAGGAATTGCTGGACAGTACGCGACGGAGCCTGGCCATCGATTATGTTCGGGGCGATCGCATGCCCATCGGCGAAGTGTCCTACCTGCTGGGGTTTGCTGAACCCAGCAATTTTACCCGCGCCTTTAAACGCTGGACCGGTCAGAGCCCCAGCGAGTTCCGGTCCGCGGAGTAAGCCCTGGGGAACCCGTTGGCAGGTTTCGAGGTCAGTTTGCGACCGGTGCAACGGTTTTTTGCCAGAACGTTTCGCCGCTATCTGCCGTTTCAGACCGAAACGGCCGCCTGGTTCCCGCCATTCGTATCGATCCCCTGCCGCATGGGATGGATGCCACGGAGGACGCAAGTTCATGACTGGACGTACCGATGCCAACACCCCGCCCGCCACGCCCCTGGCGACGGCCGAACATGCTCTGCTGGAGGAGGCGGGCCTGAGCCATGCCGACCTGGACCAGGCGCTTGGGCGCCTGCTGGTGGGCTCGGTGGACGCGGCGGATCTGTACTTCCAACGGTCCCGCAGCGAGTCCTGGGTGCTGGAGGACGGCATCGTCAAGAGCGGCCGGTTCGATCTGGATCAGGGTGTCGGAGTACGGGCCATGAGTGGGGACAAGACCGGATTCGCCTACTCAGACGCCATTCAGCTGCCGGCGCTGCTCACCGCCTGCGGTTCCGCCCGTGCCATCGTTCGCGCCGGGCAGAGCGGCCGGGGTAAGCCGTTGAGCGCCGAGAAATCGAAACCCCTTTATTCCGACACCGACCCCCACGGCAGCCTGGCGACCCAGAACAAGATCGATTTATTGACTCGGGTCGATGCTTTTACGCGGTCCTTGGATGAGCGGGTGGAGGAGGTCACCGTCAGTCTCCACGGTATCCAGGATACGGTCCTGGTGGCGCGCAGCGACGGAGTCCTGGCCGGGGACGTGCGCCCCCTGGTGCGACTCAACGTGTCGGTCATTGTCAATGCCAAAGGGCAGCGCGAATCCGGATCCTCCGGAGGCGGTGGCCGCTACGCATATGGATACTTTCAAGACGAGGACCGCGCCCTGACCTACGCGTCCGAAGCCGTGCGGCAGGCGCTGCTCAAGTTGGACGCGGTGGCAGCCCCGGCTGGAACCATGCCCGTGGTCCTGGGCCCCGGCTGGCCGGGTGTGTTGCTTCATGAGGCAGTGGGCCACGGTCTTGAGGGCGATTTCAATCGCAAGGGCACCTCCGCTTTTGCCCAGCGTATGGGTGAGCAGGTCGCGTCATCGTTGTGCACCGTCATAGATGACGGCACTCTACCGGATCGACGCGGCTCGCTGACGGTGGATGACGAGGGCACGCCGTCGCAGTTCACCCCCTTGATCGAATCCGGTCGTCTGGTGGGGTACATGCAGGACACCCTGAATGCACGTCTCATGGGCATGGCGCCCACCGGCAACGGGCGTCGCCAGTCCTATGCACATCTGCCCATGCCGCGAATGACCAACACCTTCATGCAGCCTGGCGAAACGGATGCCGAGGAGATCATCCGCTCGGTCAAGAACGGACTGTACGCGGTGAATTTCGGTGGTGGGTCGGTGGACATCACCTCCGGGAAATTCGTCTTTTCGGCCAGCGAGGCCTATTTGATCGAAGACGGCAAAGTGACCGCGCCAGTAAAGGGCGCGACCCTGATCGGCAACGGCCCGGAGGTCATGACCCGCATCAGCATGGTGGGTAACGATCTCGCCTTGGACCGGGGCGTCGGCACCTGCGGTAAGGAAGGGCAGGGGGTGCCGGTCGGTGTTGGTCAGCCCACGCTGAAAGTCGACCAGATCACGGTCGGCGGCACCCAGATTTGAACGGAGCGGGACTCATGAGCAAAGCCATATCCGACCCCCATCCCTCGGCGCCCGTCTCCTTGCCGGACGAGGCCGAAATGTCGCCGCTGGTCGAGCAGGCTCTGACCTTGGCCCGGGAAAACGGCGCGGACGGTGCCGAAGCCGGCCTGAGTGTTGGCAATGGTCTGTCGGTGAGGGTGCGAATGGGCGAGATCGATACCCTGCAGCAGAAGCGGGATCATGCCTTCAGCGTGACCGCCCACTTCGGTCAAAGCGTGGGCAGTGCCGGCTGTAACCAGTTGCAGCCCGAAGCCATTCGCGCTGCGGTGGAGGCGGCTTGCGCCATTGCCCGTTCCACCGCGCCCGATCCCTGCAACGGTCTGGCGGAGCCGGAACTGCTGGCTCGAGACCCCGTCGATCTTGATCTTTATCATCCCTGGGATCTGAATCCCGAGAACGCCATCGATCTCGCCCGGGCGTGTGAGGCGGCCGGTTTAGCCCACGATACGCGCCTCAGCAATTCTGAAGGCGCCACCTTGAGCAGCCGCAGCTCGGTCCGCTGTTATGGCAACAGCAACGGCTTTCTGGCCACCACCCGGGGCAGTTATCACAGTCTGGTGTGCGTGATGGTGGCGGCGGACGACACGGGCATGCAGCGTGACTACTGGACCACCGTGTCCCGGGACCCAGCGCGGCTTGAATCCGGTGAGTCGGTTGGCGCGGAGGCCGGCCGGCGTGCGGTGGCGCGCCTGGGCGCGGCGCCAATCGACACCTGTACGGTGCCCGTGGTGTTCGCCGCTCCGGTGGCTCGGGGGCTGATCGGCTCGATGCTCGGCGCCATCAGCGGTGGCAGCCTGTATCGAAAAGCCAGTTTTTTGCTGGATCAGCTTAACCAAACGATATGCGCCGAACACCTGGACATACTGGAGCGTCCTCATCTGCGCGGCGGCCTGGGCAGTGCGGCCTTCGACGCCGAAGGCGTCGCCACTCACGATCGGGACCTGGTTCAGGCGGGCGTGCTGGGCGGATATTTACTGGGCAGTTACAGCGCCCGTAAACTCGGCATGCGCTCCACTGGCAACGCCGGAGGCGCTCACAATGTTCTGGTGCAGTCGCAGCGCACGCTCGACCTCCCTGCACTGCTCGCGCGCATGGGCACTGGGCTGTTTGTCACAGAACTGATGGGGCAGGGGGTGAACATGGTCACCGGAGACTATTCCCGGGGCGCCGCCGGCTATTGGGTTCAAAACGGCGAAATCGGCGCGCCGGTCGAGGGCGTCACCATTGCCGGCAATCTCAAGACCATGTTCACCCAGATCGACGCGGTGGGGGACGATGTGGATATGCGCAGTAACCTATTGACCGGTTCGATTCTGATCGAGCAGATGACCGTGGCGGGTTCCTGAAAGACAGTATCCTATCGCCGGGAACGCCATCTGGAATGCGGGCCTGCCCATACCGGTTATCGATTTTTCCGATCTGACATTCCGCATCCCCGCAGCCCGCATCCCCGCAGCCCGCATCCCGCGGGGCCGAGCCAGCGCGGCGGGCTGTGAGCATCCGTTGTGCGCTGATCCATGCTCTTCTGTTTCGGGCCCGCAACACGCATTCAGGCACTGGTATCGTGCGCGGCCCGGGTCTCCACCGGCCACAATGGTGCGTATGCGGCCGCAGCATGCGTCTGCAGGGCCCGTGGGTAAGGGTTTAGGGCGCTGGCACGGTTTTGGCTCCACACCCTCCAGGGGCGGTTTTTTCTGAGTGGTCTCGCACCTCAATCGACGGCCCCCGGGAGTCCCAGTTCCGGTCAACCTCAAAGCCTATCCCGCAACCGATTTTTTCGATGAAACACTCGAACGCCCAAACCGGTGCCGCTCCCACGCCACCGGTCTGGCCCGGCTGCTTCGCTCTCTGAACGACGATGAGCTGGCCGCGCGTCAGGCCGCTGCCGAGCTCGCCATCAAGGAAATGGGGATTACCTTTTCGGTCTACTCCGAGGATGAGGGCACCATAGACCGGGCCTGGCCGTTCGACATTCTGCCCCGCATTATTCCCAAGCTTGAGTGGGATCGAGTGGAAGCCGGCCTGATCCAGAGGGCGCGGGCCCTAAATCATTTCATCGATGACATTTACCACGAGCAGCGCATCGTCACCGCAGGGGTTTTCCCAACCGAAGTGCTGGCCAAGTCAAAGAATTTTCGCCCGCAGTGCGTCGGCGTCTCACCCCCGCTGGGCGTATGGGCACACATCTGCGGCTCCGATCTGGTGCGCGACCGGGACGGCACCATCTACGTGCTCGAGGACAACCTTCGGGTCCCGTCTGGTGTGTCTTACATGCTTGAAAACCGGCTGGTCACAAAGCGGGTGTTTCCCGAGTTGTTCGACCGCTATGCGCCCCTGCCGGTAGACGGTTACGCCGCCCAGCTTTACGACACCCTGTGCCAACTCTGCCCCCGGCGAACCGAGCACCCCGAAATCGCGGTACTCACACCCGGCATCTACAATTCGGCCTACTTCGAACACGCCTATCTGGCCCAGCAAATGGGCTGTGAACTGGTGGAGGGGCGGGATCTGTTTGTGGACGACGACTGCGTCTACATGCACACCGTCTCCGGGGCCCAGCGGGTGGATATGATCTATCGCCGCATCGACGACGATTTCCTCGACCCCGACACCTTTCGCCCTGACTCCACCCTGGGCGTCAGGGGTCTGTTCAGGGCCTGGAAAGCGGGCAACGTCGGGCTGGCCAATGCACCCGGCGCCGGTGTTGCCGACGACAAGGTGGTCTATGCCTTTGTGCCGGATTTCATTCGCTTCTATTTCGACGAGGAACCGCTGATTCCCAACGTCCCGACCTACCGCTGCATGTTCAATCAGGAACGGGCGTACGTGCTCGCCAATCTCGACACGCTGGTGGTCAAGCCGGCCAACGAATCAGGTGGCTACGGCATGTTGATGGGCGCCGGCGCAAGCAATGCCGAACGCGAGCGATTCGCCAGACTCATCCGCGCCGACCCGCGCAACTACATCGCCCAACCCACCCTGGGTCTGTCCACCGTACCCACCATTGTGGAAGGCAGGATCGAGCCGCGCCACGTGGACCTGCGACCTTTCATCCTCAGCGGCCGCACCACCCAGGTCACCGCCGGCGGACTGACCCGTGTCGCCCTGCGCCGGGGCTCCTTGGTGGTGAACTCCTCCCAGGGCGGCGGCAGTAAGGACACCTGGATCGTCGATACGGAGGACCCCTGAGATGCTCTCCCGGGTGGCGGAGAGTATCTATTGGATGTGCCGCTACATCGAGCGCGCCGAGAGCATCGTGCGGGTGCTCAGCGTCAACGCCAATGTGCAGTTGGATTTGCCCAAGGGCGTGGCGCCCGGCTGAAAACCGTTGATCGATGTCCTGGGGGCGAACACTGCCTTTGAGGCCCGTTACCGCGAGTACGGAGAGCGTCAGGTCGTCCGGTTTCTGCTGGGCGATCGGGACAGTACCAGCTCCGTGCGTTGCTGCCTCGTCAGCGCCCGCGAGAATTGCCGCACCGTGCGCGATATTCTGCCCCGGGAGGCTTGGCAGTATCTCACCGAGTTGCAGCTTTATGTGGAGGACAACCTCCAGGCGGGACTCACCCGCAAGGGGCGTTACGAATTCCTCGATCGCATCATCCGCGGTTGCCAGATGACCCTGGGTTTGCTCGGCTCGGTCATGACCCGGGACGTGGGCTATCAGTTTCTGCGCCTTGGCCGCAACCTGGAGCGGGCCGACATGACCACGCGCTTTGTCGACATGCGTCTCACTGTGCCGGAATCGCGGAAACGAATCGATCCCACCGTCATCGGCACGGTGCAGTGGGTGAACGTGCTGGAGTCGCTCTCCGCGTACCAGATGTTCCGGCGCAAAATGCAGGCGCGGGTTCAGCGGGAACACGTGCTGTGGTTTCTGTTCATGGACGACGAGTTTCCCAGTTCCTTCATGCACTGCCTGAACGCGGTCGAGGAAAGCCTGGGCACATTGGACAACAATCGACCCTGCTTGCTGGCCGTACGCCAGGTCATCAAAGACCTGGATCAGACCGATGTCCAGACCTTGGACACCGCGACGCTCGGCGTTCTGGTAGATCGCCTGCAACGCGGACTGATGGACATCCACGCGACGGTGGCGCGGATGTATTTTCTACCATCCGTGGAAGCGGCCTGATTTTTTTAAGGTCTCTGCGAGCGCAGCTTCAGCCATGTCGCTGACGGTGCTGCCTGCGCGTTTGATTCACTGGCGCGGATCGCGTTTCGGTCCACAAGGGCCCGGCCTTGAGGCCCACAAGGGCGCATCGGCTGCGTTGTCCGACTTTGCGAAATATCCGAGACGTGGGCCTCGAATATGCCGTCCCAGCCATGTGCTTTTGCAGATGGAATCTCATGGAGATAGGTGCGGTGGCCAACGTCTCCTGATTTCAATGTGGTTCTGATTTGGTGGGTTTCGGTCATAGCATTGCTAGTTCAGGCCCGGCTATCCAACGCTCTATGCATGCGATGGCTGAGTTCGAGGAGAAGGGTGGGTCAATCAGGACAACTTACCCGCGACATACTCCACGGCGCCTTCAAATGTGGACAGCCTCTGATAATCCACTTCGGGTACGTCGACGCTCAGCCGTTTGTGGATGGCGGTGATCCAGTTGAGAAAATCCAGGGAGTCCAGATCCCCCCGCTTCACGCCAAGCCGCTGGAGCATATTGCAAAAGCGATTGGTGAGCGCCTCGAGCTCGGCATAGCTGATGTCCTGGGTCGAAAGATTCCGGGCCAGCCACCGGATCGCGGTCTGTTCACCGCGCCCCTGCGCTACCTGGCGATCTACGGCTTCATAGGCGATGTTCAGCCCGTTACCCGGCAGGTCGCTCAGTTCGGCTCGGGCATCGGCCCAGAGGAAATCCCGCCGCGCTCGGGCGTAATCGCCCATATTGGGCCTCGGGCTCAGATCGTCCACGGATTTGCGCAGGATATTCAAGGTGCCGTGGCCTCCTGAAGCTGCAAAGGGGCCGAACGCCGGGTCGATGTGCTCGCCCGCATCAACAGAATTGGTGAAGCTTCCCCCGGTATCCATGGTGCAGATCACACTGTGGCGGGTGGGTGCGTTGGGGTGATATGCGTCGTATCGTCGTATTCTTCCCGTTTGCGCTATCGAGGACAGAGGATTGATCCGAGCGGCCCATCCGGGCGACGCGGCCAGCATCGCCCATCTTTACAATCACTACATCGCTAACAGCACCACCACCTTCGAGACCGAGGCGCTGAGCTCCGAGGCGTTGGCCGAGCGCGTGGCCAAAGTACAGCAGGGCGGTCTGCCCTGGCTGGTGGACCAGCAAGCGGAAACGCTGAGGGGCTATGCCTATGCCGCCGTGTGGAAACCCCGTGCGGCCTATCGACATACTGTGGAGAGCACGGTGTATGTGGACCCGGCCACCGGCGGCGCGGGGATCGGCACCGGGCTCTATGAGGCTTTGATGTGTGAACTGCGGGCGCGTTCGATCCATGTGGTGATGAGCGTGCTCACCCTGCCCAATCCCCCCAGTATCGCTCTGCACGAGAAACTGGGTTTCGAGAAGGTGGGCCATCTGCGGGAGGTGGGACGCAAATTCGATAGCTGGCTCGACGTGGGCCTTTGGCAGCTCATGTTGAACCAGGGAGACGCACGCTGAACCGCTTTTGGCCCTTTGGGGCTGTCCCAATGGGGACAGGGGCGTAGACTTGGCTGTATGGCGGCACCATGGCGGTGCAGGGTTGTGAGGCCTGGGAGGGCAGATGCTGAGTGAATTTTCCATATTGGTGCTGGTGCTGTTGGGTCTGGCCGTGGCCACGGTGCTCATGGGCGTCAAATCGGTGTCCCAGGGCAACGAATGGACCGTCGAGCGCTTCGGGCGCTACCGCAAAACCCTGCGCCCCGGGCTCCATCTGATCATTCCCTTCGTGGATCGGATTGGTCGAAAGCTCAACATGATGGAAACGGTGCTGGACATCCACAGCCAGGAGGTCATCACCCGGGATAACGCCATGGTGCGGGCCGACGGTGTGGTGTTCTTCCAGATTCTGGACGCGGCCAGGGCCGCCTATGAAGTCAACGATCTGGAGCGCGCCATACAGAATCTGACCATGACCAACATCCGAACCGTCATGGGCAGCATGGATCTTGACGCGCTGTTGTCTCAACGCGATAAGATCAACGCTCAATTGTTGACCGTGGTCGATTCCGCCACCACGCCGTGGGGGGTCAAGGTCACCCGGATCGAGATCAAGGACATACAGCCGCCCACCGACCTGGTAGCGGCCATGGGCCGCCAGATGAAGGCGGAACGCGACAAGCGCGCCGCGGTTTTGGAAGCCGAAGGTCTGCGCCAGGCGGCGATACTCAAGGCCGAAGGGGAGAAGCAGGCCGCCGTACTGGAGGCTGAAGGGCGCCGTGAGGCCGCTTTCCGGGACGCAGAGGCCCGGGAGCGGGAAGCCGAGGCCGAGGCCAAGGCCACCCAGATGGTGTCCACCGCCATCGCCCAGGGTGATATCAATGCCGTCAACTACTTTGTTGCCCAGCGCTATGTGGACGCCTTGCAGCAGATCGGCAGCGCGCCCAACAGCAAGCTGGTATTGATGCCGCTGGAGGCATCGGGTGTGATCGGGTCCGTGGCCGGCATCGCCGAACTTGCCAAGGAGGCCTTGGCCAAGTCGGAGTCGCCGTGATGGAGTGGTCGCCGGATCAGTTGGTCTATTGGCACTGGTGGATACTGGCTGGCCTGTTGCTGCTGGTGGAACTGCTGGCGTCGGGCTTTTTCTTTTTGTGGTTGGCAGCGGCCGCCGCCGCAGTGGGCGTGCTGGGGCTGATCGCGCCCGGTCTGGGTTGGCAGGTGCAGGTCATTCTGTTCTCAGTGCTGTCGGTGGCCAGCATCGTGCTGTTTCGCCGATACCAGCGCAGTCACCCCCATCAATCAGATCAGCCCAGCCTGAACCGTCGCGGCGAACAGTATGTTGGCCGACGTTTTACCCTGGATCGACCCATCACCAACGGGGTAGGCGAACTCCGGGTGGATGATTCGACCTGGCGGATTTCAGGACCCGAATTACCGGTGGGTGCGGATGTTTTGGTGGTGGGGGTCGACGGGGTGATACTCAAAGTTGAGCCTCGGGTCGATTGAGAACCTGCCCAGGTCCAGAGCGTTTGGATTTGGGAGCATAACGGTGCCTCCGGGCTTTCCTTTTCGTCGTTTCGGGGAACGACCGATGTCGTATGGTTCGAAGTCTTTTTGGCCTCGCGGTTTCCTCTTTCTCTTCATCCTGTCGCTCTCCTTCAGTCTGCACGCACAACCCGAGGCGCCTCGAGCCCAGGTCGCCGTCCATGTGTGTCCGCCGTTTGTTATCGAACAGGGTGAGGGATACACCGGGCTCAGCCTGTTTCTGTGGGAAGCCATAGCCGAAGAATTGGGTGTCGAGTTCGACGTCCGGCCCTACAGCCTCAAGGACATGCTCGAGGCGGTTGCGGCGGGCGATGCCGATGTGGGGGTATCTTGTCTTTCCATCACGTCTGAACGGGAGAAGGTGCTCGACTTTTCCCACGCCTTCTACGAGACCCATCGGGCGATACTGGTGAAACAGCGCGGCTACCTCGGCGCCGTCAAACGGTTTTTCAGCAGTGCCAAGGTTCTGATCGGTATCGCCATCGTCTCCGGCGCCGCATTCCTGGTGGGGGGTCTGTTCTTTATTCTGGAGCATAGAATCAATCCAAAGCTCTATTCCCTGCAGAGCTGGTACGGGAAGCTGATGGAAGCCTTTATCGTGGGTTTGCTGTTCGTGACCCGAGGGCCGATTCGCTTCTATGAGTTCAAGACGCCGACGGCCCGGGTGCTGTCCGCGCTCCTGGCGGTTGGCAGCACCCTGCTGATCGCGAGTATCACCGCTGTTCTGGCCGGGGCCTTTACCTTGCAGCAGCTGCGCTCCGACATCACCGGTCCAGGGGATCTTGCCCATGTTCGTGTTGGTGCCCTGGAGGCATCCACCTCATCGAGCTATCTCACGAATATCGGGGTCAAACATCGCACCTTCTCGGATTTGGAGCAGATGATCGACGTTCTGGACGTGGGCAAGTTGGACGCCGTGGTGTCGGATGAAGCCGTGTTGAAGTACACCGTCAATAACGGCAGGGCGCGGGGCCACTATGGTTCGTTGACGGTCCTGCCCCATCAGCTCGACAAGCAGAACTATGCTTTTGCGCTGCCGGATGAAAGCCCGCACATGGAGGTGCTGGATCAAGCCTTGTTGACGGTGCGAAATTCCGCTGCATGGCGTCGACAATTGGTGGAATACCTGGGTGAATGACCTTGGCGGGAATAGCGGCTCAAAACCATTCAAGCTTCGGCGGGCCGACCTAGCCGATCTTGAAGCGGTCAATGGCCTGATCGAGGCCGCCGTTATGGGCTGGGCACTGCCGGAGCGGGTCAAACGATTGTCCCTGGCCAGCTATCGCTACGATCAACATGACCTGTCGTTTCTGGAGCTGGCCGTGGCCGAGACAGCCTATCCAGGACCGATCGGCGTTGCCGCCTGGGAGCCGGCCGATTCGGCCGATGTGCCGGACGGGGGTGCGGCGCTGCTGTTGCACGGCCTCTACGTTGCGCCGGACCGACAGCGCAAAGGGGTTGGAACGTGCTTGTTCGAGATGGCTGAACAGGCTGCAATCAGAAAGCGGCTGGACGGTGTGCTGGTGAAGGCACAGGTCGATGCCGCCGGTTTTTTTCGAGGCCTCGGGCTCGAACAGTTGCCGGTTCGAAATCCTGAGCGGGACTATCCCCACCGCTACTGGCGCCCGCTCCGCCACCCCTGAGTTTCGGGTTCTGCCTCTATTCGCGGCTTGCATTTGTGGCCGGAAGCGTCACTATGCAGCTTGAAATGTTGCGGTGCACTATAGATTGCCATACAGGGCGCAGGGGGTTTGATGATCAATTTGTGGATGGCGGGCTGGAACACATACGCCAAATCCTGGGAGGTCGCACTGGCTGCGCCGGTGGTGATCGGTATCCGGACCAGCCGCATGATGGCCTCGCCTTGGCCGTCCACCGAAGCGGATCAGCGCGAATTCGATCGCATGGGCTCAGAGAAGGTCGAGGTCTTCAGCGAGTCGGCCGTGGCCATGGGCAGCCGACTGTTCGAAGCCAATGCCCAACTGATGAGCTATACATTCAAGCAGTGGTCGCAGATCGACCCGGTGACATTCTGGAGCGCGGTCTTCGGCTCACCCGCGGCGTTAAAGCGACTGGGACAGGCGGGCGATACGAAGGGCGCGACCCGGACCGCGCGGGCCTATCATCGGGCGGTGGACCAGGGATTGAATCCCATACATCGGAGTGTCACGCGCAATGCTAAGCGGCTGTCCCGGGGTTAGATGCCCAGACGCCGGGTCATGGCTTCGGCTGAGGCAACGGAGTGTCCGCCCTGGCTGAGCCGTTCCAGCGCAGTGAAATCCCGCAGAGCGATCTCATGCTCGGTGATTTCTTGCACCAGCCGGCGCCGATCCGCCGGGGCCAGTGCCTCGGCGGCCCGGAAGTCCTCGACCCAGCCGACGATGCGTGGATGCAGGTACTCGATAGCCGCGGCCCAGGTCTGAGCGGCCAGGCTTGCGCCAAGCTCAGTTCCCTCAATTCGGCGTTCCTCACTTTCCAGCGTAGGCTCGCCCAAGGCTTCCAATTCCTGTCTCAGCCGCAGCTTGGTCGTCGTTTCCAGGCGTTGCAGTGCGCGCCATTTGTTCCGCGCCTCATCGGTCCCGGCTCGCGCCGCCAGGGTGCCAAACAACGCTTCGCCGAATACCTCACCCTGATAGCGCGCCGTGATGTAGTCGCGGTATGGTTTGGAAACGGGTTGGGTCATTGTGGGTACACATCCTCGTCGTCCGCGGATTCGTTCAGCAACCCGTTCAAAGCCGGTGCACATTCACCCAGCCCAAGGAGGCGCCTGCCATGGCCGTTGAGTTGCAGTCGATTCTGACCTGCCCAAGCTGTAGATTCAAACACGAGGAAACCATGCCGACGGACGCGTGTTTGTGGTATTGGGTGTGTCCGGACTGCGGTGTCATGCATCGCCCGAAGCCCGGCGATTGCTGTGTTTTTTGCTCCTACGGTACCGTGGCCTGTCCACCCGTACAGGTGTCGGGCAAGGGGGGTTGCTGTACCGGTCGCGACCAACCCGTAGCCGGCGCAAGCGAGTCGATCTGATGACCGAATCCCGACTGTTCGCATACGGCACATTGATGTTCCCCGAAGTGCGCAGTGCCCTGATCGGCGATGCCCCGACGGCGGAACCCGTCCGGCTGGCCGGGTATGGGCGTCACACCGTGCGGCATCCCGACTGGTTGCCGTTCCCCGCCTTGCTGGCTCAGGACGGCGAGATGGTTGACGGTCTTCTGATCAGTGCGCTCGAGCCCGCGGCGCGGGATACCCTGGACCGATTCGAGAATCTCGAAAGCGGGCTCTACCAAAAGATCGTGGTGACGGTCGATGGCTTCGCCGGGCGGTCCACCACAGCCGTAACTTATGTTGCCGGCGACGTTCTCAGGCCCCATCTGTCCGGGCCCTGGGACCCCGAGCAGTTTCGCCGCGATCAACTGGCCCATTTCATGGAACGGGTGTTTGGACGCTCCTGCATCTGAGACGGAGTTAGCCGGCCGGGTGGGACGTTTGTGCGGTCTCACATGGTTGCTGCTTGGGGTGCCCGCTGCGGTCGCCGGGTCGCCGCCGGATCCTGATCTGGTGCGGACCTACTATGACCTGGAGGTGGCTGGTTACTGTGGCTTGGCCACCGATTCGGTAGGGGCGGGTTTTCGAGCCCAGCGCGATCACATCATGCAGCTCAAAGATATCGATGACGCGTCGATGCAGCAGGCGCGGATGCAGGGTTGGAAGGAAGCGCATCTGGAGTGGCAGAATCGGGGTTTGGGGGGATTCAAGGGCTGGTGCCGAACCGAGGGTGCGGCGGCAGCGCAGCGTTTCCGGGAGATTGCCGAGCGCGGTCTGGCTAAGCCTGATTGAGGAGTCTCTGATTCATTCTGGACGAAGCAGATTGGTCACGCACGGGTTTGACCAAGTCGCCGCCTAAGATACCAGTCGGCTCCGTTGGTCCGTCTGGCGGGATAATAGGAACAACACACCCGGCGCTATGCCATCACCCAAACGAAACGCTTTTGCGCCCTGGCTTTTTGCGCTGCTTCCGGTCTTGCTTCCCGCCGCCTCAGTCTGGGCAGTGGATTTTCGCGCCGCGGGGATCCGGATAGCCCAGGATGCGGATTCGCATCACAGCAGTTTCAATCAGTATGATCTCATCGCCCGCTTTTCCCTGCCCTGGTCCTGGAGCGGCGGTCGATGGCGATTCGACACCGTTCTGGATGCGAGCATCGGGATGCTCAAGGGGGGCGGCGACGGCAGCGTGATCGGCTCACTGGGTCTGGCCCTGGAGGTGTGGCCCGAAGGCAGCAACTGGCGCACATTGCCGGCATTCGTCCCGCCTTGACCGACGATGGCGTTTACGGTGGGACGGATCTGGGAGGCAACTTCTACTTCACCAGTTTTGTCGGCGCCCGCTATCAGTTTTCAGACAGCTGGGGGCTGGGCTATCAGTTCAGCCACATGTCCAATGCTCGCACCAACGATGACAATCCCGGACTGAATTTGCACAGCATCATTTTGTTGCGGGCCTTTTGGGTCCTTATCGGGGGTTGCGGAATCCCTCTGGTGTCCATGCCTCATAGTGGCCGCTGGAGCCACCCCCATCCGGATCGGCAGCGCGATTATCCCAGGTCACACCCGACCCGCTGCAGGCTGCCAGCGTCAGGCCGGCGATCAAGGCTGTGGCCAGGGCGAGCCCAGTGCGAAAACTCATCATGTGGCTGCACACTCGCGGGTGTCCATTCGGACGTCTGACAATAGTGTGGGGTCATCGCTTATGCAAGCCAGTGCAGGCAAGGCTTGGCCCCAAGCTTGCTGTGCCAATTCCCAAAGGCGAAGCCCACCGTTAGAGGAAACCATGGGAAATGCTCAGTTGCTGGCGCTGGTCGCTGTGCTCGGCTTGACGTTGCCGTTGATGCGGATGCGGCGCCAGCATGGTCCCGGACGTGCGGTGGTGGAAACCTGGGAGGCGTTTTCCCGTCAACAGGGTCTGCACAACCGTGTCGATTCCGAAGATGCGACCGTTTACCAAGGAACGGTGGCGGGGCGCTTGGCCCGCGTTCGGCGGAGCCCGGGCCCAGATGGCGCCGGTCTTGGGCTGGCCATGGTCACCATGCACGTGCCTGAAGCGCCGTTCGGATTGAGGGTGGTGTCGCGTCTGCATGGACGACCATCCAAACCTGTATTGGGCAAACCTGTATTGGGTCGTCTGCAAACGGGCGACGTCGAGTTCGATGCCGTATTCGAATGCAGTTGCCCCGACCCGGCGCCGGCGTTGCGCTATCTGAACAGCAAACGGCGACAGGCGCTGATGCACCTCTTGAGACGCGCCGATCGGGTTTGTCTGGAGCGCCGGGGTTTGTCGGCAAGCCGGTCGGGCGATCTATCCAGCAAAGCGCACCTGGCCAATCTCTTCAATGGCGCTGGTTCGGCGGCTGAGCGCCTGGGCTGAATCACAACCTATACTGACCTTATCGGGGCTTTGGAACGATACAGGTCATGGCCAAATTGCGCGTCGGAGATCCGTGGATGTCCGCGCCGGACTACGGCCGCTCCCTCAGCGGCCTGACGGTCAATCTTCTGGTGGCGGACGTCGCTGTCGCTGTGGCATTCCAGACCCGGGTGCTTGGCGCTTCGGTGCGGTATCAGGATGCCGATTTCGCAGTGCTGTATGGATACGATGCCGAGTGGATGCTCCATGCGGATCACACCTATCACGATCACCCGATGATCGGAGCGGTCGCCGGGTTGGAGGCCCGCGGTGGGGGTGTCGAGCTGCGCTTGCACGGCTGCGATCCGGATCGCGCCGAGGCCGCCGCCCGGTCTCACGACTATCTGGTGCTGGACGGGGCGGCGGATAAGCCGCACGGCCTGCGGGAAGTATTCATCGTCGATCCGGATGGATACGTCTGGGTGCCGGACCTGGCGGCAGGCTCAGACCTGGCATAGGACGCTCCTTGGCCCAATCCCACAGTCACCCCCCGGTGACGGCCGATACGTTGATTTTCGCCTTGTAGATAAAATAGAACGCGGCTGCCGCTATGACATGGTATAGATCGTTATAGTGGAACCGGTTCGATTCGCCTCTGGGCAGGGCATCGGTTAGAAGAATCTGGCAAAGGGATGCCACCAGCATGATCAGGAAAGTGTAAACGGAATTTATCTCATATTTTTTGTTCAGCGACTTCGGTAAGCAGACGATTACATAGAGCGCAAACAGCAAAAGAATAAAAAGGCTGGCCATGTAATCGAGGATCGCAAAAATAAAATCTGGATCATGGCGTATAACCCAGTTTACGTATTGGAATGCCAGGGAAGGTCTGAACAATTGATACGAATAGCGTTTCGGTCCACAAGGGCGCAGATGCGAGGCTCCCGGCGCAGCGCCATAGTCATTCTATGGCCAAGCCGGGGAACGCGGCAGATGTGCCCTTGTGGGCGAAACCCCGCAGGGGCCGGGCCTTTGCGCCCCTGGTACCGCGTTGCACCTCGCTCATTGGCAGCTCACTTATTTTCCTCGCGCCAACTTCGCTCGGTGCGCCTTGTACGAGGGAGCGCAAAGACGCCGGCGCGATCGCAGCAATTGTTCAGACCTTCCCTAGAAAGGCCGTCAGGACTGTCGCCAAAAAGATTTTGCGAGGAAATTCTCTGAGCAGTCCATGGTTGGTTTAGATAACTGACTCGCTCGAGCACGAATAGCTCGATCCATAGCGCGCAGAAGCCGAGCGTTGCGAAATTGAAGTAATCCAGTTTCGCCCCAGCGTTGATCGCGATAGGCGGGTAGTACTCGATCATGTGCGACAGCGTCGCAATCGTGTTTACGCACAGGATCGAAATAAAAAACAAGCTCGCTTTTGAGCAGGCTACATTGAGCTGGCGGCGATCATCCCTATTGGATAGAATCAGACAGGAAAAGATGACGACGCCAAGCAGTATGCTGGACCAGCCGTAGATGAATCGGAAATTCTCCAGATAGGCTGCAACAGCCGCCGCGCTCCACTGGTCGAATACCTGCACAGAACTGTCTCGAAAATCGGCCGGTTGCTTCAATCAAGCGGTGATGCATGAAGGCTTGAAATCCCCGCCCATGGAAGCAATCACAAATCGTCTGTCCGTTACCCCATGCGCTTTGCGCAATGCCCGTCTGGTCTCTGACAAACTGCCCATCAGGGTGCGGAATACGCAGTGTGATCGCAGCGTTGGTCAGGATTCGGGTAGTCTCGCAATTTCGGCCTGGGCTTCCTCCACCAATCCCGTGTCTCCGGTTGCTTGGCCCAAGCGGGCCGCATGCTCCAGCCATTTCCGGGCATCGTGCTGTTCCAGTCGCGCCGCGCTGCGACCGGCCCTCAGCAGGTAGGTCGCGGCCAGGCCGGGGTCGTTGGAATCCTCCGCCAGGTTGGCTGCGGCCGCCAGCGCCCGATTCATGCCCCGGTAATCGCCTTCGTCGCGCCGCAGGGCAACGACCTGCTCAAAGCCTTTGAGCGCTCTGGATGTCTTTCCCTGAAGTCGGTCGAGCCAGGCCTGCAGTTCCAGTACGTCGGCGTCGTTTGTTGCCGGAGGCGCCGGGCCCAATGCCGCGACGACGGTGCTGAGCCGGTAGCTGTCGCGGGCATCCGCTGCCATGAGTCCGTCCAGGAACAGGGCCGCTTCGCGCACGTCTGGCGCCGCCGGTGAATCGGGTGACAATATCTGATCAAGTTCCGCACTGGCCTCGACTGGGCGATTCAGCCGGTAAAGCACCGTTGCCCTCAGCAGGGTCAACTCCGCATCCTGCGGCCCACTCCGGCGTATCCGCTCCGCATCCGCAAGATTGATTTGCCGCAGGGCGGCGTCGTACTCGCCCACCGCCAGTTGCGAGGCCGCGAGATTGTATCGGGTCGACACAATCGCCTGCGGTTCATCTTCCAGCAATGCCTGGTCCAGCACCGCCCGATACAGGGTCACGGCCTGATCGTACTGGCCCAGGTCGTAGGCCAGCCGTGCCGAACGATCCAGTGTGCCCAGTGTTGTCTCGCGCACCGGCTCCGGGGGTGGTTTGCTTGCACAACCAATGGCCAGTAAAGCCACCAGCAGTGTTGCCAAAGCAGCCGGCATCGACCGTTTGAATCCGTTCATGGATTCAGCGCTTTGGCGGGAATGCGGCCGCCTTCCTCGATCGGGGTCTGGCCGCCCCCACCCAGCAGCCAGTTGCTTCTGAGCTGCCTCAGCAGGGCTTCGAGTTCGGCCAGGGTCTGTTGGGTCATGCCGAGCAGGACCGGCACGTTGGCCGTTGCCTCGCCGATTCCCCGGGTGACCGCAGGCAGTTCCGGTGTGGTCTCCCGCAGATCCACCAGAATCGAGTCCACCGAGGCCAGGACCGATTGGATTCGCGCCGTCATGGCGGGAATTTGGTCGGTCTGCGCGTTGAACGAGGAGGTCAGTCCGGTGACTTCCGTGGCGGTCTTGCGCAGCTCCTCCAGAATCGGTTCGATCTGGGTCAGGCTTCGGTTGGTGCCGGCCAGC
Source organism: uncultured Gammaproteobacteria bacterium (assembly GCA_963783675.1). Taxonomy (GTDB): domain Bacteria; phylum Pseudomonadota; class Gammaproteobacteria; order Competibacterales; family JAHEDQ01; genus JAHEDQ01. Next base: position 210,281 of record CAWAOU010000009.1, on the reverse strand, counting down.
AGGACTTCCACTTCACGGGCGGTGGTATCGTCGGCGAGCAGGTGACCCAGGGTGCCTTCACCCTGCACGATGCGTCCGGTCAAGGTACTGACGTCACTCAGCAGCATCTGCATGTCGCCTCCGGGGTCGGCCAGGCTGGTGGTGAGATCTGCCAGGGCCCGGGTGGCCCGTTCGGCCTCCGCGATCACCGGAAACACCTGCTGGCGCACATCTTTGATCAACTCATCCAGGGTATCTGTGGGCGCGCGATCCGCAGCTGCGTTCAACACCGCGTAGTCCCAGTCCAGCGGCTCACCAAACCCCCGGGTAATCTCCAGATAGGCTTCACCGGCGACGCCGAAGGTCTTGCGAATCACGGCCGTCGAGTCGCGCCGCACGAAGGGCTTCATGGATGCGCGAATCCTCGCCTCGGCATGGATTTTCTGATCCGGTTCGATCACGATTCGGACCACCTCGCCGGCCGGCGTACCCAGAATGTCCACCTGGGCGCCTTTCGCCAGACCGAAAAGACCTTCATTGGGCAGAACGATCCGAATGTCCTCACCCGGGTCGAACCATTCCCGGAGCCGTCCGGCCTGCGCGATGGCGACGACGAAGATCACGATTCCCAGCAACACGAAGGCCCCGACGATCTCGCGCTGAAAACGGCCTCTGTGCATGCTGCTCATACGCGGTCCCCGCCCTGCGTGACCATGAGTCCGCCGGCGATACGGTGGCGTTGCGTCACCGGCATGCTGGCGTCGTCGAACAGCCCGGTCCGGCTGGTGGTCAACAGAACCGCGCCGCCGCGGTTGCGGACCCTCTGAACCGCTTCCATCAGGGGCGCCAGCATTTCCGGATACGTAAGGGTCATTGGGTGCTCCAGAATCACCAGGGCCGGGCGTCCCATGAAAGCCCGGGCGCAGGCCGCCCTTTCCAGGTCTGCCGGTAGGCAAGCCTCCGGGTATTCCACCGGCAGACCCGGCAGTCCGAATTCCCGGGCCAGGCGCCCGGCTTCCCGATTGATGGCGCTGCCACTGCGTTGGGTGGTGTGAAGCTGCTGCAGGACAATGTTCTCCCAGACGCTGCGGGTCTCGAGCCAGTTTCCCCGCGCCAGCACCCGTCCAACGTGGGTGCGCAGCCCGTGGGCCTGTCCCCGGTCCAGGTCTTGCCAATCCCGGTCCAGCAGACGCACCTTGCCGGATGAGGGTGGCGTCAATCCCAGGCAGGCGTCCCCCAGCAGGCTGGCGTGCGCTCTGCTGGTGCAGAAAACCAGATGCAGATCGCCACTTGCCAACCGCATATCCAGGTTCAGAACACCGCCCGCCGGATTCTCCGATTCGCGCACGGTGACGCCTTCCAGCGAGAGCACATCCCCGGGTCCCAGAGCCCTTGTACCGATGGATGGCATGGGCACCCTACAACATAGACCGAAGTCAGGCCGCCGACCAGAAAGGTGGCGATCAATGACAGCACGAAGGCCTTGGGCAGTTGCCGCCGGATGCCGTGCACGCCGGCTTGCACCTCCAGACCCAGTACACAGGAAATAAAGCCGATGATATACCCGGTGATCAGCGTTTTGACCGGAATCAGCAGGTAGTCGGCCCAGCCCGCCGCGCTGAGCACCTCGTCGGCGAAATCCAAGGCCGACAGATTGGTCACGCCCAGGGCCGATGCAGCGAGAAAGCCGGCAATGATGGCGACCGGTAGAAACACCACCGTCAGCACGAACACCGACACCGCCACCGCGAAGGTTCGGGGTATCAGCAGGTAGTACAATGGATCGATCCCATGGCTGCTGAGCATGCGCAACTGACCACCGGTCACCATCTGCCCAATTTCATCCAACATGACCGACCCGCTGCGCCCGATCACGATCAGCATCACCGTGGTGGGGGCGATTTCCCGGATCAGCGCCAGCGCCAACAAATCACCCAACAGTTGTCGCTGGCCGAACAATCCCAGCCAGTACAGCCCCTCCACCAGCATCCCGACGCCGATCAGCACGGCCACGATCACCACCGCCGGTAAACCTTTGACGCCGACCTGAAAGCAATAGAGCTGAAACTCAGCGCGCAGGGTGCGATTCCAGTTGCTGGGTCTGAGGCCCCTCGCCAAGGTGAGGGTGAGCCCGCCGATGAATGCCAGAAAGGCGCGTGGTCCGCGAAAGGGTCGATCGCCAAGCCAGCGCAAAAACCGCAGTAATCGCGACGTCTCGCTGTCGTCGGTCAGATCGGTTTCGACCGCGTCGGGTGTTGTCACAGGCGACCGCTCATAATATAGGTTTTGAACTCGCCAACGCCGTCCAGGTAGTGGGTACCCCGCACCTGGAAAAGATACTGGCTACGTAGCAGCCGGTATACCGATTCGGTGGCCTGGACGGATCCGGGCAGGCTGGTATCGGCCATGGTTCCGGCCATGCGGATCGCTTCGCCCCATAGATTGTACGAGCGTTGGTCCGGACCGATCACACTGCCGATCACAGGTCCATGGTCCAACCCGATGCGGAAGGTCAACTGCGAATGTCGGGTTGCGAACAGACGATTGCAGAGCTGTTGAACCGCCAACGCGAACCCCGCAATCTGAAATGCACCCTGCGCGGGGTCGGTGTCGATTCCAGCGGCGGCGATCACCTGATCACTCATGAATTTGAGATAGGTCAGGCCGTTTTCGGTGGCCAGATGTTCCAGTTCTCCGATCAGAAGATCCACCGCGGATCGATTCTCCGCGGTGTCCATGGCCAGGGCCGTTTCGTCGGTGAAGCGCAGCGCCATGACCGACAGGCCGTCGATCACCTGGGCGCTGGCCGTACCACGCTCACCGGCGCGGGCCGCCAGGCGCTCAACGAACGCCGCGGCCCGACGCGTGCCCAGGCTGGCATCGCTGTCCGTGGGCTTACTGCGACCGGTCTGGGCTCGCTCTTGGTTTACCTCCTGCGCAAGGTCCTGGACTGGGGGCCTTTCCTCTGCTGTGCCTGCCGTGTCCTGGCCCGGTGTTTCGAGGCCCAGTGCCGAATAGCGCAGTGCCAGCAGATTGGCCACCGCCTGCGCAAATGCCCGAACATGAGCGTCCCATTCGACCCGGTCCTGACCCGACTCAAGCCACAGGGCACCCACCACGCGGTCGTGGCTTTGAATGGGTGTGCTGAGCAGTGCCTCACAGCCCAGAGGGTCGAGATACACCCGGTGCAGGACTTCGGATCGCGGGTCCCGAGCCGCGTCGTTGGTGCTGAACCCTGCTGTGCCGAGCAGGGTTTCGAACAACTCGGCGTGCTCGTTTTGCCGCAGGCAGGTGCCCTCTGTATGGCCGCCCAAGTCGTGATCGTAGCTGTCGATGCACATCAACTGGCGTTGCCGGTCGCCAAACTCCCAGACACTGGTGCGTCTGACCCCGGTCGCCTCACAGGTCTTTTCCGTGAGCAGGGCCAGGGCGGTCTGGTCGCCCGATTCAAATAGCGCGGCTTGGGTTGCCAGCGTTGCGAAGGCCTCGCCCTGCCGCTCCAGATCCGCTTGCCGGGACAGCACCAGACTTGCGTTGCGGTCGGCCCGCAGCCCCTGGCGCACCAGCAACCCGGCCAGCACCGAGGCCAGCGCGATGACGCTGAGCAGCATGGCCAGGCTGTTTTGAAGGTTCTCGCGGACAAATCCGACGAAATCGTCCTCAGGAACGATGATCAGCACGGACCAGTCGCGTTGCAACAGGTGTCGCAATGAGTTTGCCGCACTGATGTAGCGGCGACCGTCGACCGTAAAGATCTGCCGTCCATAGCCCTCGACCCGGAACCGGTCGAAGGCGCGGCTGACAACCGGATCGCGCAGACCGTCCACCTGCATCAGTTCCAGCGCGTCCCCAGTGTCGCGCAGCGTCTGGCCAGACTCGGGATGGGCGATGAGTCGGCCGGCCTGGTCCACAATGATCGCCTTGCCGGTCTTGCCGATTTCCAGGGTCCCCAGGAAGCGGCTCAGACTGTTCAGGGTCACATCCAGCCCAAGCACCCCGAGCAGGTCTCCGCCTTGGTCCAGAAACGGTACAGAAACCGTTACGCCGGGAGTGCGGTCCGTGAAAAACACGTAGACATCGGTCCAGAACAGGCCGCGCAGTTCGTCCGCGCCCTGATACCAGGGTCGGGTTCTCGGGTCATACTCGTCCCAGGGGGGTTGTTCTCGATCGATTTCCTGCAGACCACCATCGCGGTGAATCAGGGTCATCCGCGGTGGATCGATCTCCCGTTCGATCCGTTTGGTCATGTAGCCAGGCGGGTCGGTCCTGGTTTCGCGGCGCACCATGAAGAAATCGCCGTTGGTGGTGCCGACGCTCAGGATGGTGATCTGTGGGTTGTTGCTCAGGATCTGCAACGCAAGCGGTTCGGCCACCTCGCGACGGATGCCTTCGATTCGGGTGTCGCTGAGCAGATCCCGGGTCATCAGGGCAAGTTTCGAGACCGGCGCCAGATAGGCCTCGACTTCGGTTTCGATGCGTTGCTGAAGGCTCTGGATCACATCCTCCGAGAGCGCCAAAGCGTCCGCACGATTTGCCCGATAGGAGACCAGCGCAATCGACAGAATGGCAATCAACACCAGGAGCACGACGCCGATCGGAACCAGTATGCGGCGACGCCGCTGGCGAGCCTCGTTGCGGCGGATTGCCGTTTCGTCCAGCACCCCTGGTGTCACAAATGCCCCACCCGTGAATGATCGCCACGCCTTCAAAGTGGCTACATTGTCCCGCCTAGCAGCGTACCTGTCCAAGACAGTAAATCAGCAGAGTGGGTCGCAACAACGGTTGTGCGCAGGTCCGCCGGCGTGCATTCGATCTTACCGCGCGGGCACGGCGCGCCCGTACCCCGGGAATGATGCGGGCCTATTGCAACAGTATCAGGCGGGTGCTGCTGCCTCGGTGCACATTCAAAAGCATCCTTCCGCGACTGAGGGACGCCTGTTGTATGAACTCCGACACGGATGATATTGCGGTACGGTTGACACTGGAGATCGACGTCACCCGGACGCAAACTCGCCTGTGTGGCGGGGGAACCGCGTTCGATCTCGCTCACCATCACACCCTGGATCCGTTGATAAAGCGGATGATTTCGTGCTATCGAGCTGAACGTCGCACCGGCGAGTCGCGGATGCAGCCCCCCACCCTGGACCGACTCGGCCTTCGATTCACCGATTCTGGCGCTGATGCGATACCGTTTGCCGTCACGCAGCAGTTCCAGCGTGAGTTCGTCGCCCACCCGCAGCAGACCCACGGCGTTGCGCAGATCGGCGGAGTCGTCGATTGGCCGTCCACCCACACTCACCACCACGTCGCCGGGCCGGATGCCGGCCTTGTCGGCGGCAGCGCCGCGTTCCACCTCAGCGATGACCGCGCCCCGTCCGTCCGTTATGCCGAAGGCGCGGGCCAGTTCCGGTGTCAGATCCTGCACCGAGACGCCCAGCCGGCCCCGGCGCACCTCGCCGTGTTTGACCAGTTGCGCCATCAGGGTGACAACCATGTTACTCGGGATGGCGAAGCCGATGCCCACGTTTCCGCCGCTGGGTGCGAGGATGGCGGTGTTGATGCCGATCAGTTCTCCGCGCAGATTGACCAGTGCGCCGCCGGAATTGCCCGGGTTGATGGATGCGTCGGTCTGGATGAAATCCTCGTAGCCCTCGATGCCGAGACCGCTGCGGCCAAGGGCGCTGACGATGCCGGAAGTGACGGTCTGGCCAAGGCCAAAGGGATTGCCGATGGCCACCACGAAATCCCCGACCCGGAGGGCTTCGGAATCCGCCACCCGCAGCGCCGTCAATCCTTCGGCTGGGATCCGGATGATGGCCACGTCGGAATCCGGGTCGCTCCCCACCAGTTCAGCCTCAAGGCTGCGCCCGTCAGACAGGGTGACCGTGATGCTTTCCGCTTTCTCTATGACGTGGTGGTTGGTGATGACATAGCCTTGGCGGGCGTCCACCACAACGCCTGAGCCCAAGCTCTGGGTCCGACGTCGTTGCGGTTGTTCCGGGAAATTGAAAAAGCGTCGAAAGAACGGATCGTCCATCAGCGGGCTTTGTCCGCCCTGGCTGCGACCCTCGGTGGAAATGTTCACCACCGCCGGAGTCACCTGTTCCAGCATCGGCGCGAGGCTGGGCAGAGCCTGTCCGTCCACCTGGCCGGGCAGGGCAGCGGGGGTCACCTGGCCAAACAGCAGGCAAACCGAGATCAAAGCCATTCGCAGGGCAAATCCACGGTGGACGGGAACCGACCGCCGGTTTGCCTGTGGTAAAGCCAAGTGGTATGCCCAGTGCGTCATCTCAAGTGTGCCCGCGGATCGAAGTTCAGTGATTTCGCCATGTTCTCGAACAGGGTTCGCGTTTCCTCGGAGTCCACCGGAGGATTGACGATGTTGATAACCGCGTACAGGTCGCCCGGTATTTTGCTGGGTAAACCCCTGCCTTTGAGCCGCATCCGCTTGCCACTCTGGCTGCCCGGCGGCAGGGTAATGGCGACCTGGCCTCCGGGTGTCGAAACTTCGACCCGGCCGCCCAAAGCCGCCTCCCAGGGGGATACCGGCACAGTGACAGTGATGTCCGAGCCGGACAGTTGGTAAAGCGGGTGGGGCTGGATGCGGACTTCCAGAAGTAGATCTCCGGCCTGGGCCATGCCCAATCCGGGGGCGCCCTGGCCCGCCAGGCGTATTCTCTGGCCGTCGGTCACGCCCGCCGGTATGCGCACGTTGAGTCGGCGCGGTCGCACCGCGCCGCGCCCTGGCTCACTCCCCTGCAGTTGAAGTGCGCGCTGCCCACCCCGATAGGCTTCCTCAAGGCTGATCTCAAGGCGGTGGGTCTGGTCCTCGCCGCGTCGCGCCCGGGTGGAGCGGGCCGAGCGGTGTCCGGTACCGAAATCCATGCCGCCCTGACCGAACAGGGTGTCGAAGAAGTCGCTGAACGTTGCGCCGCCCGGGCCGCCGCCGCCGAAATGAAACTCCCGCCCCCATTCAGGTGGTGGGCGAAACTCCTGGCCTTGTTTCCAGTTCTTGCCAAGTCGGTCGTATGCCTGACGCTTTTCCGGGTCCTTCAGAACTTCATAGGCCTCCTGGACGTCCTTGAAACGGGCCTCGGCATCGGCCTCTTTGCTGACATCCGGATGGTACTTGCGCGCCATCTTGCGATACGCCCGCTTCAACTCCTCTGCTGTGGCCGACCGGTCCACACCCAGAAGTTCGTAGTAGTCCTTGTATTGCATACGGTGGAATTCTACCTAAATGCCAGTGGGTCAAAGCAGAAAAATCAGAGCGTTGCGTCACACCAAATCTGACCCAGCGAGATGTGCGGAGATTGTGCAAGCATGAGCGCGTACCAGAATCGTACGCCGTTGCCTCGTGTTTCAGAAATGCGGGCGTTGGGGCTGGATATCAAGTGCATCCGCGGCGAGGAGCGGTTGGCTGAGGTGGTTCGGCTTTGGTGCGCCAATTCGCGAGCACCAAAGCAATGGGGCTTGTTCCATTGAGCGTCCAAGAGACTTCAGGACCAAGCAGGCTGTACAGCGATGAAGGGCGCATTGGTGTTCGTCTGCAGGTCAACAACACCGTAAAGAATTAAGCAAAAGGCGGAATTCTAAGCGCCGGAATCGCTGTCAATGCCGCCAAACGATGGAAATCTGAAGGGTGCAGAGCCGTCGGGGTCAGGGCAGACACCAAAAAATCCGGGTGTGCGCGGCCTATACTCAATCTGGGGAATCGGTCCGCCGCAGGCCAAGCGAGGTGCCGCGATGACAGACGCGAAACAGGTTATGCGCTTGGCCGTGAACGCTCAGAAATCGCTGCGCCTGAGCTGATGATCGAATCCCCACATTTGGCTTTCTTGTTCGCCCTGGTGTTCATGCGACACTTCGGCGCGCTTGTCCTTGCGGCTTTGCACGAGGATGCCCAGCACGTCGCCGTCTTGGTCTACGCCACGCCAAAGATATTGGCGCTCGCCTTGAATCGATACGGTGACCTCATCAAGACGCCAACCGTCGCCGTCCGCCCCACCCTGCTCTCGTAGGCCACTTGCGTAGTCGAGGCCGTACGTGGCGCACCACTGCCTGATTGATTCGTACGACAGGATGATGTTGCGCTCCGCCAACAGGTCTTCGATGTCGCGCAAACTCAAGGTAAATCTGCGGTATAGCCAGACTGTGTGGCTGATGATCTCGGGCAGAAACCGGTAGCTGGGGCAGTTTGGTCGGCTGGACCGAACCTGCGCCGGGCATAACGCCTACGCGACATTTTTTGGCGCAAGCCAGTATGTGACATATTGCACAGTGTATTGTTCGGCTACGCCATAGGATTCCTCTAAGCGCCATTCCTGGCGCATTGTAGAGGAGACCTCGCGATGAAACGCATTTTAATACCGCTACTCCTAGTTGCATCCGGAGCAATTGTCTCCAGCCCCGCTCTTGCGCAAGAAGAGCTTAGGGGTGTCGACCACATTTATGATGTAAAGGCCATTTGCGGCAAAGAAGACGGAAAAATTGCCGCTCCTGGACATTACTGGACTGCGATTAACATTCTCAACGTTGGATCGAAAACGGCAAAGGTACAGGGGCTTCTCGCCGTGGCATTACCAGAGCTGACCATGGGTCCATTGACGGGGCCCGTGGGAGCAGAACTTCGCCCGAACCGCGCCATGGAAATCGACTGCCCCACGCTATTCAAACTAGCCGAACGGGATGACTTCCTGAAAGGCTACGCCTTAATCGGCTCGACTGAACCGCTGGCGGTCGTAGCCGTCTACACGCAAGCCAATCCGGATGGCCAAGCGGTGTCCATACACACCGAACGCGTGTCGGCACGCGGGCCGTCTACATGTGCGGATTTGGTAGTGAAAGAGATCATTCGTCCACAATGGGATCCAGGCGCCCGACAGTCGATCATAAAAGCGGTTATTGCAAACATTGGCGCGGCAGACGCGCCCGATACCCTGGCGCGATTGATCGATCCATCGACCAACCAACCGACTGGCGCACCCTATAACAGCGTCGCCTCCACTGGCCCGATTCCAGGAGGTGGTGAGGTGACCGTTACTTTTACCCTGCCCTACTGGGTCTATAACCCGGACGCGGATCTAGAGGTCACAGCCGATTACAAAGGTCTGCTTCTCGAATGCAAGGAGGACAACAATGTCAAGATCTTCAAAGACATTGGTTGAATAGAAGTGGCCCAAAGACGGGCAACCCTGTTGCCCGTCTGTTGCCGGCCCATCGTACGACACGATGATGTTGCCCTCCGCTAATCAACCTTCGATGTCGCGCGAGCTCAGGGTAAATCTGCGGTATATCCAGACTGTGTGGCGGATGAACTCGGGTGGAAAGCGGCCTCGATAGACTCCGTTACCGCTCGCACATAGACTGCCCCTCTCGCGGTATCGGAGAGGAAACCGGTCTCAATGGCCATAGAGCGCGTTCCAAGGCGATTGGCGGCTATCCTGGCAGCCGATGTGGTCGGTTACTCGCGGCTCATTCGGGCGAATGAAGAGGCGACGCTCGCAGCCCTCAGTACCCTGCGTGCCGACATCATCGATCCAAAGATCGCCGAACATGATGGGCGCATTTTCAAGCTTATGGGTGACGGCATTCTGGCGGAATTTGCGAGTGTCGTTGAAGCTGTCCGAACCGCAGGGGAAGTTCAACTGGCACTGGCCGAGCACGCTGCCGCCGGGACTGGGGCGCAACGGATTGAATTTCGGATCGGTATCAATCTCGGCGACGTGGTCGTGGACGGCGATGACCTCCAGGGCGATGGTGTCAACATTGCTTCCCGGCTTGAGGGGCTGGCCGAACCTGGCGGTATTTGCATATCCGCGTCGGTCTATGAACAAGTCGGTGATCGCATCGAATGGGTGTTCGAGGATTTGGGCGAACAGAAGGTCAAGAATATCGACCGCCCCCGTGCGGGCGTGGCGGTGGGCCAGAGAGGCTTCATTGACCGCCGATGTGCCAAACGTGCCGTCGTCCCGTCAGGAAAAGCCGTCGATCGCCGTGCTGCCCTTCGTCAATATGAGCGGCCATCCCGACCAGGCATATTTCGCCGACGGCATGGTGGAGGAGATCATTACTGGCTTGGCCCGTATTCGCTGGCTAACCGTGATCGCCCGCAACTCGACCTTCGTCTACAAAGGACAGTCTCCCGATGTGCGGAAAGTCGGCCGGGAGCTCGCGGTGCGCTATGTGGTGGAGGGCAGCGTCCGCAGAGCCGGTAACAAGGTACGCATAACGGCCCAGTTCATCGAGGCCGAAACCGGGGGGCATCTCTGGGCAGAAAGGTTCGATGGTGCTCTCGACGACGTGTTTGATCTCCAGGACCAGATCACGGCCGGCGTCGTGGCGGCCATCGAACCGTCGGCGCGCCAAGCCGAGATTGAGCGGGCCAAACGCAAGCGTCCCGACAATCTCGATGCGTACGACCTCTACCTGCGCGGGTTGGAGCAGTCTTACACGTATACCCCGGCCGGAAGGTCGGCTGGATTGATATTGCTCGAGGCGGCGATTGCCCTTGATCCCAACTACGCCGAGGCGCACGGCGTCGCCGCCTATTGCCTGCAACAGCGGTACCTCTGGGGAGGGCAGGCGCCGGCCGACCGGGAGGCGGCACTGGCCCACGCGGAAGCGGTCGCGGCCGCGCGAACAGACGACGCCACCGCGCTCGCATTTGCCGCCTTGGCATTGAGCGCCCTTGCCGGCCGCCACGATGCCGCTTTGGTGATGGTCGATCGGGCATTGGAGCAGACTCCGAGTTCGGCTGTCGCCCACACCACCACCGCATTGATCCACATGATGCTCGGCCGACCCGACACAAGCGAATTTCACGCCGGGCGTTCGCTCCGGCTAAGCCCGTTCGACCCCTTACGCCACGTACCCGAGACCACGTTGGCCGCAGCGAAATTGGCAGCAGGAGCATGTGAGGCCGCCTTGGTGTGCGCCCGCAGAGCCCTGGAGGCCAATCCTGTTTTCGCGCCCGGCCTCACGACTCTTGCGCTTTGCCTGGTCAGGCTCGGCCGGATCGAGGAAGCGCGTGCAATGGTCGGTCGGCTGATCGGGATCGCGCCCGACACCCGGGTTGCCACTCTGCAAGAGCGCTACCTTTCTGCAAACGGTCTCGGTTTTGATCGCATCGTCGCGGACTTGCGGGTCGTCGGATTGCCGGAATGACACCCAGCTCACGGCAGATATCCTTGACCGGCGCACCAGACTCCGACCGCTTCAACGCCCAATAACCTGGTGCTCCGTGAACTTGCTCTTGCGCCTGACGACTTCCCGTTCAGATCCGCCATCATGCCGATATTCTAATTATCCTTGGACCTAATCTAGGGGAAGGGGACAACTGAGCCTCGGAGACGGACTTCGGGATCAGACCGAGCCTGCCGGGATGACGGGCGCAGCAGCATTCGTTCTATGGAAGGGGAATCACCACGAGACGGGTCTCAGCTTTGAGTACTCTGGGCCACAACCCCTGGCGGCAGCGCAAATCAGACGTCAGAAACATTGCCCGGTGTTGCCCGGATATCGAGATAGATAGCGAAAAAGTGGGTTGATCCAACTTCTATTCTCTGTGAGAGATTGTCGACGGGCAAAGGCTCGAGCCTGCAGACCTTCCTTAACACTGAAATCCGGATTTCAGTCGGGGACTTGCCTCTGTTATCGACCCTATACGATGAGCTGCCATTCGGCCGCGGTCCTGATGAGGTGGCTGCCACAGATACGGTGATCCGGGCGCAAGCTTGCTACTGCGTGGCGATTCCAGCAATCGAGGCTCGGGTGCAGTAATGTAGTTACCTACACCCTTATGGGAACCACCCACCAAGAGACAACCATGAGCAAACGAAAGCCGAGTACGAAGCGATCGGTACCAGAGAACATCGCGAAGCGAACCGGACAGGCAAGAGGCGGTAAAAACGCAGGGCCTCCAAAATCATCCAAGCGGACGGCGATATCTAGCCGCAGCGGGTCGGTGGAACGTAGATCGAATCATCGTTAGGGAGCCTCTGATTTATTCTGGACGAAGCAGATTGTAGGGTGAAATGTGCAGATTCAAGGGGCGGATCGCGGGTAATAGTTGCTCTATTGCCAAGATCTGCAACGATGAAGCTGTGCATTTCAGACCCAAGATGCTCGTTCACGAATAGATCAGAGGCTCCTTTGTTTTCCATTCAACATCCGTCCCAGTCGTTCGCAGCGGGCGCAACGCAGTTATGTCGAAGGATATTGCCATCCATGCTCGAGTTATCTTGCTCCCCTTGAAAGCCAAGCCACCGTTCAGACATGCTGGTAGCTGCCAGCATGTAGGTGGAGGATGGCAACAGAGAAAGCGGTTCAGTGCTGATATAATGAGGGGCGGCCGCACCAGTTGTTGTGCTATCTCAGCCCGGTGCGGTATCGGTCGCAAGAACTCGCTCACGTGGCGTGATTTCGGGGGAGCGCTACCTACACCCCGACCTTGGCGACAGGACTCAGACCGAAATCGTATTGATCGGCGGGAGGAGAGTTACCCGGTTACCCTGGAATACTCAACGAAATCCGGCGTAAGGGGCGGCTGTTTGAGTTTTACCCTTACGATACGCTCTCATGCAAAGCGCTCTTGGCGCCAAGGATCCCAATCGATCTTGGCCGCGTTGTCTACACAGTCCACAAGCGCTTCAGATAAACCGCGATACGCCCCCAGCAGGCGGTAGATACTCTCCGCGTCCCGCTCGCTGCATCGGTTCTCGGGTTTTATATCCAGAACATCCCTTACTCTGGCTTCAGGCTTATGGAGTGTTTCATCCAGGGCACTCTGCAGACGCTTTGGGTCGCTGGCAGCAGGTCCCCGGGTCAAACGCCGCATACTTGCCCGTATCCCGTTTTGCCATCCTCTCAAGTCATCGCGTAGCTGCTGTATGAGCATCGGCGCATGTGGGTTGTCGCGCTCGTCCAGTAACTGCTCCATGCGGTTTCCCAGCAGCTGCAGGCTGACAACCAGAGGTTGCACTTGCTCCTTGGAGGTGCTGGCCAACCCCCAGTCGTCCAGGTACGGCACCCAGGTGCCAAGCTTGTTCGGCAAGGTCGCCACTTCGTGCGCGTGAAAAGCGTCCCTCCACCGCTGCAAGCGGGGCTCCGTTCGCCGCGGGTCATCGTGCACGGCTGACAGCAAAAAGTCGCTACTTCGGAAAAAGCGATCGGTCAAGCGCATGAACGCCCGCCCAGGACGCACTGACCAGGGGATATAGGCGCTAATCGCCACGGCCAGGAAAAACAGGGGAAACATCAGTGCCGCGTTGGCGACCACGAGAAAGCTGTAGCTTTGCTCATTTGAGATTGAGGCAATGGCCAGAAACAGCGCCAAACCCATCAGCCTGCCCGCCCAAGTGCCGGGGCGCTGCGAACAAATACGTAATGGAAAAAGTGACCACGAGGATGAACAGCCCAAGACCGGGAAAACTCGATAGCGCCGCCATGATAAACAAGTGAATGATACCTGCGAATAGCGTGCTTGTGGCGATGGGCGCGAACAGTCCGATCAGCGTCAGCGCGACAATCACGGCCACCAGCGTTCCGAACATGCGCATGGCAGCCTTGGTCATTGATTGGCCGATCGATGCGAGGCTACAAAAGGCAACCGCCAAGCCGGTCCAATAGGGTTTGTCTTAGTTTTGCGACAGAGCAATCCCATACGCGATGGTCATTGCCAACGCCGTTTGTACCGAATTTTTGGAACGGTGGCTTGGGAACTCGCTCACGTATTCTGCATTCCGGATCGTTGGCTGGAAAACGGTTTGAATATATCAGAACGGTGCTCGGGAGCACGCCTGTTCAACGGAGCGATAGCGGGGAAATCTGAGGGATAACGAAACCACACGGTCTCGTTCAAAAAACAGGGGCGCCGGCGGCGCCCCTTGGCGTGGTTATGCGTCCACCGTGACGCGCCTGGGTTGCGCGCGTTCCTGCTTAGGAATGACGACCTCGAGCACACCGTGCTTGCCCTTGGCGGTCACGTTTTCCACGTCGGCGGTGTCCGGCAGCGCAAACCGGCGGTAGAAGGTACCGCGCGAGCGCTCCACGCGCTTGAAGCCTTCCTGTTCCTCGGTGTTTTCGCTGCTGCGCTCGCCGCGTATGGTCAGCAGACCGTTGTCCATGGTGATTTCGATGTCCGACGGATCCACGCCGGGAATGTCTGCCACTACCAGGAATCGGTTTTCCTCTTCCTTGATGTCCACCGCCGGAACCCAGTCCGCGGTGGCCGACTGGGTGCTTTCGTCCGCGTCCACGGCGCGGCGATCGAACACCCGTTCCATTTCCCGGGTGAGTTGGTTGAGGCGGTTCCAGGGATCGTATTGTGTAATTGCCATGATGACCTCCAAACTTATTTGAAAGGGAACGCAGTTCCCGTTGAACTAAGAGATCGGGGCGATTTCGGAGAATTCAAGCGTCGCGGATGACGTGCCTTCAATGATCCGTTACCGTCCCGATGAACCTGTGCCCGGCCGGTGCTGAACACCGGACGATTGCGCATGACCCTGGTGGAGGGTTTGGATTCTGCGATGAACGAGTTGCACGATCTTGAGCTGCTGGTCCGGTCACGTGTGGCCATCGTCGTGATTCAGACGCAGGCCGAACGCCGGGCGATGGATTTACTGGTGCGCCTCGGCATCGGCATGGCGGTGCCGGTGTTTCGCTGGACCGTGACCGAGGGCTTGGCTCGGGTGGATATTGAGACCCCGGCACAACGGTTCAATCGGGCCGCCGGGGAAGTTCTGGGCCATATACGCAGTTCCAGCCAGGGGGGTCTCTACGTTCTGCTGGACATTCATCCCTGGCTCGACGACCCGGTGAACGTGCGCCTGCTCAAGGATATTGCCCTGCGCCAAGAGCAGACCGGGCAAACCCTGGTGCTGCTCAGTCACGCCCTGAGTGTTCCACCCGAGCTGGCCGCCTATGCTGCGCAGTTTGAGATGCGCCTGCCGGATCGCCGCCGGCTGGCGGAGATTGTTCGCGCGACAGCGCGCGACTGGTCCGAGCGCAATCCGGGCCGTCGGGTCCGCACCGACGAGGCGACGTTCGCTGAGTTGGTCCGCAATCTGAGCGGGCTGACCGAGGACGATGCGCGCAGGCTTGCCCATCGGGTGATTTTCGACGACGGGGCCATCACCGAACACGACATGCCGCAGGTGATGGAGACTAAGTTCAGTCTGCTGAACCGGGAGGGGGTGCTGTTCTTTGAATACGATACAGCGGATTTCTCTGAAGTCGGCGGGCTGCAGGGGTTGAAGCGTTGGCTGGAGCAGCGCCGTGCTCCGTTTCTGGAAGCCGACCAGGCCAAGCAGCTCGGACCGCCCAAAGGGGTCCTGCTGCTCGGAGTGCAGGGCGGGGGAAAGAGTCTTGCGGCTCGGGCTGTTGCGGGCATGTGGGGTGTGCCGCTGCTGAGGCTGGATTTCGGTGCCTTGTACAATAAATTCCACGGTGAGACTGAGCGCAATCTGCGTGAATCCCTGGAGGCCGCCCGGTTGATGGCACCCTGCGTATTGTGGATTGATGAGATCGAGAAAGGCATAGGCGGCGATAGCCACGATGGTGGGACGTCGCGCCGGGTTCTGGGTACCCTGCTGACCTGGATGGCGGGCAATCGGAGCAAGGTCTTTATCGTAGCCACCGCCAATGACATCGCCGCTTTGCCGCCGGAATTGATTCGCAAGGGGCGTCTGGACGAGATTTTTTTCGTGGATCTGCCGGACCTGGATACGCGCAAGGAGGTCTTTGCAATACATCTGCGTAAGCGGGGTCAGGAACCAGGGGGTTTCGATCTAGACTGCCTGGCCGCATCGGCCGAGGGATTCTCCGGATCCGAGATCGAGCAGGCCGTCGTGTCGGCGCTCTACGCTCTGGACACCGGCGCGCTGTCAGATCAGCATGTGCTCGCTGAGCTTCGCCGCACCCGACCGCTGTCGGTGGTCATGGCGGAGCATCTCCACAGCCTTCGAACCTGGGCCGCCGGGCGTACCGTACCGGCGGCCTGACCGGCGATATTGATTCGCATCTGACCACCAGGGTGACCCATGAGCGAACCGCGAGATTTCATTCCACTCAATGTGGCCGTTCTGACTGTATCCGATTCCCGCACCGAGGCTGACGACAGCTCGGGGCGTCTGTTGGTCGAGCGGGTCGAGGGTGCGGGGCATCGCGTGGTCGAGAAGCGGATCGTGCGCGATGACATCTACGCCATCCGGGCGGCGGTATCCCACTGGATTGCCGACGAAGCGATAAACGCCGTGCTGACTACCGGCGGCACCGGTGTCACCGGCCGTGACGGGACGCCGGAGGCGGTGACGCCGCTGCTGGACAAGATCATCGAAGGTTTTGGCGAATTGTTTCGCAAGATCTCCTGGGAGCAGATCAAGACCTCCACCATACAGTCCCGTTGCCTGGCCGGGGTCGCTAACGGGACCTATCTGTTTTGTTTGCCAGGATCCTCCGGTGCATGCCGCACCGGTTGGGACGAACTCATTGTCAGCCAGCTGGATTATCGCACTCGCCCCTGCAATCTGGTGGAACTGATGCCGCGGCTCAGGGAACGCTGATCCAGTGTCTCGGCCAGCGGACGGCGGCGGGTGATTCTGGGGGTTGAAGCAAGCTACCTGTCGGCGTTTCTGGTGGCGCTCCTGGGTGGCGTGCACTGTGTCGGCATGTGCGGTGGTATCGTCGGCGCACTGACCCTGGGTTTGCCCCAGACCGATGGAATGCGGCAACGCATGCCGTTTCTGTTGGCCTATAACGCCGGCCGTATTCTGAGCTATACCGCAGCGGGGGCGCTGGTGGGTGGGGTAGGCGCCATGGCCGGCAACCTCACCCGGATGCACGCCGCCCAGCTTGTGCTCCAGCTTGTCGCCGCTCTGTTTATGGTCGTGCTGGGACTGTACGTGGCGGGCTGGTGGAACGGTCTGCTGCGGGTAGAACGAATCGGCGGCCGACTGATATGGCAGCGACTGCAGCCACTGGGGCGGCGCCTATTGCCGGTGCAGTCCCCGGCTCGGGCATTTCAACTCGGATTGCTCTGGGGCTGGTTGCCCTGTGGCTTGGTTTACAGCGTACTGATCTGGTCGGTGGCGGCGGGTAGCGCGCTCCACGGCGCGGCGCTCATGCTGAGCTTTGGCTTGGGCACGCTGCCGACCTTGCTGGCCATGGGCACGTTCGCAGCGGCGCTGACCGTATGGGTTCGCCGGCCGGCGGTGCGGCACGCGGCCGGCAGTCTGATTATCGCCTTGGCTTTGATGCAGATGTATGCGGTCTGGCGAAGCGTCGCGGCAGCCTGAATGGTCCCCGACCGGCGCCGCTACTAGGGAGCCTATGATCTATTCGTGAACGTGCATCTCGGGACTGAAATGCACAGCTTCAGCGTTGCAGATCTTGGCAATAGAACAACTATTACCCACGATCTGCCCCGCGATCCGCGCCTTGAATCTGCACATTTCACCCTCCAATCTGCTTCGTACAGAATAGATCAGAGGCTCTACTAGGTGCGGGGACGCAGATGTGCGTGCCAACGCAATTCGGCACGTTTGAACACACGTGTGATCACGTACACGATCAGCATGTACAAAACCGCGGCCGCCAGCATCGACTCGAAGTAGGTGTAGGTGAGCGCGTTGATTTTCTTGGCTGCGCCGTAGATATCGAGGATGGTGATGACACCGGCCACCACGCTGCCGTGCAGCATGAAGATGACCTCGTTGCCGTAGGCGGGCAGGGCGCGGCGAAACGCCCCCGGCATGATGATCCGGCGATAGGTTTGGGCGCGGCTCATGCCGCAGGCCGTGGCAGCCTCGACTTCACCGTAGGGGGTTGCCTGTATCGAGCCGCGCAGAATTTCGGTCACGTATGCCGCGGTGTTCAGCGTAAACCCGAGCAGCGCGCACCAGCTGGCTTCGCGCAGCACCGGCCACACAAAGCTCTCCCGCACGGACTCGAACTGTCCCAGGCCGTAGTAGATCAAGTAGATCTGAACCAGCAGCGGTGTTCCGCGGAAGAAATAGGTGAAGGCCCACACCGGCCAGGACAGAAAGCGGTTGCTGGAGGACCGCATGATGGATAAGGGAATCGCGAGCATCAGACCCAGAACCAGGGATGCGCTCACATAAACGAGCGTGGTCCACAGACCTTGCAGCAGCAAGGGCCAGTTGTCGAATACCACATCCCAATGCATATCAGGCTCGCCTTACGCCGACACTGTAGCGATGTTCAGCCCAACGCAGGGCGGTGGTGGAGATGGTGGTCAGGATCAGATAGATCACGCAGACCACCAGCATGAAGGTGAACATCTCCCGGGTCGATCGGCCGGCGGAGAAAGCGTTGTAAACCAGTTCCTGCACGCCCAGCACCGAAACCAGGGCCGTGGTCTTCAGCAGCACCAGCCAGTTGTTGCCGAAACTGGGCAGGGCAAAGCGCATCATCTGCGGGCCAAGGACCCGCCTGAAAATTGTCGGGCGGGTCATTCCGCAGGCCACCGCCGCTTCGATCTGGCCCTTGGGCACCGCGAGTATTGCGCCACGGAAGGTTTCGGTCATGTAGGCGCCGTAGATGAATCCGATGGACACCACGCCAGCGGTGAAGGCGTCGATCTCTATATAGATATCCCAGCCCATGGCTTCGACCAGGGAGTTGATCCCGATCTGGCCACCGAAGAAGATGATGGTCATCAGCACCAGATCCGGCACCCCCCGCACCAGTGTGGTGTAGGCGTCCGCCACCACGTTGGCCAGCTTCGAATGGGACAGTTTGGCCCAGGCGCCGAGCAGCCCCAACAGACAGGCCACCGCCAGGGACACCAGGCTCACCGCGATGGTGACCCAGGTGCCCTTCAGAATCAGGGGTAAGTAAGGCCCGACGATTTCAAGCATGTACACAGTGCTCCTGCGGGCGGCGGGCCTCTGGTGAGACCCGCCCCAGCACGATCAGTCGCCGTATACGTCGAAGTCGAAGTACTTGGCGGCAATTTCCTGATAGGTGCCATCGGCGCGGATCTTGTCGATGGCCATATTGAATTTCTCCTTCAGGTCGCCATCGTCTTTTCGAACCGCGATGCCTGCGCCGTCTCCATATATGGCAGGATCGTTGTGGTTGCCGGGCAGAAACACAAACCCGGCGCCCTGGTCGGTCTTGATGAAACCGTCATCCATCGCTACTGAGTCGGCCATTATGGCGTCGATGCGGCCCGAACCCATGTCCAGGTAGACCTCGTCCTGGGTGCCGTACAGCTTGAGTTCCACATCCGGAAACTTCTTGTTCATGTAGTCCTCGTGGGTGGTGCCGCGCTGCACCCCCACCACCAAGTCCTTCATGCCCTCGTTGGTTTCCTCCACGGCTACGCCTTCCTTGACCACGAACTTGGCCGGGGTGTGATAGTACTTGTTGGTGAAGTCCACCACCTTCATACGTTCCGGCGTGATCGACATGGAAGCGATGATGGCGTCGTACTTCTTGGCCTGCAGTGCCGGGATGATGCCGTCCCAATCCTGCTCCACCAGATCGCACTCGACCTCCATGGCCTCGCACAATGCGATGGCGATGTCCACGTCGAAGCCGCCCAGCGATCCGTCAGGATTCTTGAAGCTGAAAGGCGGGTAGGCGCCTTCGACTCCGATCCGGACCTTGGTCCATTCCTTGGCGCCCGCCGGCGTCATGACCAGGGCAAGACACAATGCAACCAAAGCTGCGATGCTTAGCTTTCTCACGTTCGATCTCCGCTTTGTAAATCAACCAACGAACAAATGGGTCTTTAGTGACCTGTGCTCAGTCAAACCGCCCCTACGGTGTCAGCCGGGGTCGGTTTTCCGGTTCGGCCGGTCACGCTAACGCAGCATGCCGGACAGAAACTGTCTGAAGCGCTCGGACTTGGGTTGCTCGAACACCTGGGTGGGGGCGCCATACTCTTCCACCAGCCCCTCGTGCATGAACATGACCTGGCTGGAGACCTCACGGGCAAAATCCATCTCGTGAGTCACGACCAACATGGTGCGGCCCTCTTCGGCCAGTCCGCGCATGACTTTCAGCACCTCGCCCACCAGCTCCGGGTCCAGGGCCGAGGTGGGCTCGTCGAACAGCATGACCTGCGGTTCCATGGCCAGGGCCCGGGCAATGGCCGCCCGCTGTTGCTGTCCGCCGGAAAGGTGCGCCGGGTAGTAGTCGCGCCGATCGTACATGCCCACCTTGTGCAGCATCTGCTCACCCCGTTCAAGGGCCTCGGCCTTGGGCACCTTCAGCACCCGCAAAGGCGCTTCGATGACGTTTTCCATCACCGTCATGTGCGCCCACAGGTTGAACTGCTGGAACACCATGGCCAGCTTGGACCGAATCCGTTCGACTTGTTTCAGATCTTCCGGGACGATGCGATTTCCGCGTTTGGGTCGCATCCGAATCAACTCGCCCTGGACATAGACCTTTCCGGCCTCGGGCGTTTCCAGCAGGTTGATGCAGCGCAGGAATGTGCTCTTGCCGGATCCGCTGCTGCCGAGGATCGAGATCACCTCGTGCTCGTGGGCGCTAAGCGAAATGCCTTTCAGAACTTCCAGCGCGCCGAAGCGCTTGTAAAGATCTTCCACGACGATGGCAGGCGTGGATTCACCCATCCGATGCTCTCTTTAATTTTGCTGGTTTTGCTGGCGCATGGCGCGGTTGGCTCAGTCTCAACCTAGATGAATGCTCCGAAGGTGGCAAGCACAACCGCCGCTCTGCCCCGGGTCGAGGTCAGATGATTTCAAAGTAGCGCTCCAGCTCCCAGTCGGTAATGTGCTTTCGAAATTCCCGCTCCTCCCATTCCCGGGTGGCGGCGTAGTGTTCCACGAAAGCATCTCCAAACCAGTCCCGGGCCGCCTTGGAAGCTTTCAGCCGCTGGGCCGCCTCCCACAGGGTGGCCGGAAGTTGCAGCCGTTTCGGGAAGCGCTTTTCATAGGCGTTTCCTTCCACCGGGGCTTCCGGCTCAATGCGGTTCTCGATTCCCCAGAATCCCGCCGCCAGGGCCGCCGCCAGCACTACATGGGGGTTGGCGTCGGCGGCACCGATGCGAAACTCCACCCGTTGAGATTTTTTGCTTCCGGTGATCACGCGCAGCGCGCAGGTGCGATTGTCGACCCCCCAGCTCGCTTCGGTTGGCGCCCAGAACCCCGGGATCAGGCGCGTGAACGAGTTCACCGTTGGCGCCACCATCGCCAACATCTCAGGCAGCAGCCGCTGCTGGCCACCGACAAAAAAGCGCATGCGTTCGCTCATGCCATGGGGCTGCTTCGGGTCGTGGAAGATTGGATTGCCGCGTTTGTCCTGCAAGGAAATGTGGATGTGGCCGCTCTGGCCCGCCCAGTCCGGTGACCATTTCGCCATAAACGTCGCCATCATGTTCCTGCGCTGGGCCAGGATCTTTGTGAACGTCTTGAACAACGCGGCTTTATCTGCCGATGCCAACGCGTCATCTACGGTGATGGCCGCCTCCAGTACGCCGGGACCGGTTTCCTCATGCAGTCCTTCAACCGAGCAGCGCATGGTTTCGAAGGTCTGCAGCAGTTCCCGATAGAACTCGTTGTGGACTGAATTTCGGATCACCGAGTAGCCAAACGAGCCCGGCGCCATGGGGGTCAGGTTCTTATAGCCCTTGTCCCGCACCGATTGCGGGGTTTCGTCGAACACGAAAAACTCGTACTCAAAGCCGGATAGGGCGCGCAGGCCCATGTCGCTGGCCCGGTCCAGGACCCGACGGAGGACCCCGCGCGGGCAGACCTGTTCCGCCGCCTCGGCGAACTCACCGAGAAAAAACAGGCCGTCGTCTTCGAACGGAAGTTCACGGCAACTCTCCGGCAGAATCCTGACCGGCGCGTCCGGGTATCCTGTGTGCCATCCTGTATAGCTGACGTTGTCGTAGAGCTGGTCGTGTGAATCCCAGCCAAGCACAACATCGCAGAAGCCGAAACCACCCTCCAGCGCGGACAAGAATTTTTCCCGGGACATGTACTTGCCGCGCATGATGCCGTCCACGTCGAAAACGCCCACTTTGACGTGACTGAGTCCGCGTTGCTCAACGATCTTGCGGGCGTCGGCGGCGTTTTTGACCTTGTTGGCATCCATCTGCATCTCCGAAATTCACAGCGTAATACGTGTCCCGATCATCGGGTCGGGATGGGGCCACGACCCAATTGCTGCCTGGAGTATAGGCGCAGCGCCCGCAAAGGGTGATGGGCTCAACTCCGGCGGCGGCCTGAAGGGCGGTCCCATGGGTCTCAGGCGGACACCCGCACGCAGCCGCCGGAACGGCAGTCGTGCCGGGTCGGCCACGTTGGGGCCCGGTGATTCCACTACCAGAACCTGGGCGGCGATCGGCTCAAAGTCGGCGCGAAAATGCACTGAACTCTTGAGAACCAGAATCCGGTGGTCCGCCGGCTCGATTCCAAGATGCCGGAACTCGGCCTGATCGGCCGCCTGCTGCTTGCGGCTCGATACCACGATGCGCACGCCATCGATGCTGAGCAGGGCCATGGGCCCCAACTGCATGTCGCATCCCGCGTAGAATGGGCCGGTTCCGCGGAACCGGCCGTTGCCCAAAGCGTTCACCAGGAAGGTGGCGCGCAGAGGCGTGTCGCCGGGAAAGCCGGACTTGCCGCCCAGGGCAACGTCGATGGACGCGCCGATGCCGGCCCGATGGGCCGCCGCCGCCACCTCGGGGTCGTAGACTACGCCCACCACCGCGTCCGGAACCCGATGTTCGATCAGGCACTTGAGAATGCCCGTGGTATCGGAGTGCCCGCCCGCGCCGGGATTGTCCTGGGTGTCGGCGAACACCACCGGGCCCTGTTCGGGATCGGATTCCGCCGCCACCGCGATCGCCTCTTCCGGGGTATACAGACGCTCGCGAAACGCATCCTCCCGGGCCACCATCAGAGCCAGCAATGCGTCCGCCGCGCCCTCGGCTGCATCCTGGTTGTCGGCGTAGGCCAGCAGCGTCGGCCCGCAGTCATGGATATCCGCCAGCGGGAAGCCGGGCACGAATTCCAGGTTACGGGCGGGCCCACCAACCCGGCTGCGGACCGTTTCCATCAGCGTTTTCATGGGGTCGGTGAGCGTGCATTGCCAGGTCAGGGGAATCAGGAAAGGCAGCCGCCGGTAGGCCGCATGGAGTGTGCGCCCGGTCAACAGATGATTGAGCAGCGCCCCGGCTCGGCGGCCGGTATCAGCCATGTCCACATGGGGGTAGGTGCGGTAAACAGTCAGCGCGTCGCTCAGTTCCACCATGGTGGGTGACACATTGGCGTGGAAATCCAGGCTGACCACCACCGGCATGTCATCGCCCACCACCGATCGAACCCGTCGCAGGAGTTCGCCCTCTCCGTCCTCAAGGTGTTCTGTCACCATTGCGCCGTGCAGGTCCAGGTACACGCCGTCCAGGTTTTTTCTGGCGCGCTCCAGCCGTTCCAGCAACTCCCCCACAATGGTCTCGTACGCCGCTTGTTCGACCTGGGCGGAAGGGGTTGCCGAACACCACAGCAACGGCCGCAGGGTGTGGCCCAGGCCTTCCGCGATCTGGACAAAACCGGCCAGGGGCAGGTTGATGCCTCGGGTGCTGGATACAACGGTGTCACCCCGCACCAGGCCAGGCCAGGCGTCTGGCTGCTCGAAATCCGCCAGCGTCGCCCCGACCGGTGCGAAGGTATTGGTTTCGTGCTGAAACCCGGCGATGGCGATGTTACTGATGGCTGCGGCTCCTGCGAGATTTGGAGGTCACTGTGTGCCTGGGGCACCGTCGCGTACGTCCGTACGCTGGACAGGGTTTATGGAGCGCTACTCCCATTCAAGCTCGGTATAGACGCGCGTGACATTGGTCCCGTGATGCTGCTCAAACAGCGCCCATCGGTCCCGTTCGCTGACGCCAGCCCGGTCCAGCGCGTCCTCGAGAAACCCGCCTTGCGCCAGAATCCCGCGAACGTCGTCCAGCAGGGTCCGAAGATAGCGCAGTTGGGCGTCACCCGCGTTGGGCCAAGGTTGCGGCAGGGGGCCGTTGCCGGGGATCACTCGCTCTGCGTCCATCTTCTGCAGGGTTTCGGTCAGGTCGATCCACCCTCGCAGGTCGCCGTCCAAGGCCGGAATGCGCTCCACGAAGAGATGACCCAGCCAGAGCGTCCCGCTGTTCAGGTCCAGCAGCGAGAGATCCTGATCGGTGTGGGCCGGGGCATGGGCCCAGATCCGAACCGGACGGTTGCCCAGGTCCAAGTCCAGACTGTCTTCGACCAGCAGTGTCGGGGCCACCAGGTCTGCGTGGCCTTCGGCGGTCTGCAGCGCATCACCGTACTGGTCCAGAAAAAACGCACGATTGTGTTCCAGGGCGCCGGGCAGCCGGGTGTGGCCGACAAAAACGGCGCCTTCGTCGGTGAACGCCGCGTTGCCCAGGATGTGGTCCGGATGGACATGGGTGTTGACCACATAACAGACCGGCCGGGTGGTGACCGAGCGGATCGCGGCCAGAAGCTGGCGTCCGATGCGGTACGAGCCGCCGGCGTCTACCACCAGCACGCAGTCTCCGCCAACAATGAAGCCGATGTTGGCGATGTCGTCACTGCCGGGATCCTCGAAACCGACTGTCATGCCCTGGTGAACATAGACACCCGGGGCCACCTGCGTGATGCTAAAGTCATCCACCGTGGCAGTGGCGGCTGCGGCCTGGGCAGACAGCAGGAGCAGGCCGCCGATCACGTCGCGCGGGGAACGGGCTATGGGCACGGGATACAACCTCAGCGCTCAGGGTTCTATTGGCGAACTATACCGCCACACTGCGGAAACACTCACGCCGGGCGAGGAGAACGAGGCATATGGCGCGCTGGGTGAGCTTGGCGGTGGGGTTTTTTTTGATCATCCTGCCGTTGGCGGCGGTGGCCGCCGAGGGTCAGCAGTACGTTCGGCATGCTGAAAAACCCTACGCCGAGGTGATCGATGACCTGCGCTTTGCCGTCGCCGAGCACAATTTCCGGATCACCAGCAGTAATGAGATCGGTGCCGCGATCACAGCGCGCGGCATTGACACCATGCCCCTGTCCACGGTGATGCACATCTGCAACCTGGATTATGCTGGCCGGATCCTGAAGCGTGCCCCGGACCGTTTGCTTGACATGCCCTGTCGCCTGGCAGTGTACCAAGACGATACAGGCGTTATGATTCAGGCCCGCTTGATCGACGAGACGGATCAGCGGGTCGCGGACATCGCCGCACGTGTCAACGCGATGTTGCGGGGTATCGTGGACTTCGCGGCTGAGCGCGCGGACTGATTGTGTGTGATTCGTAAACCTTTGTGCGTTGTCCCGGTCTCAATTGCGGCGCAGTCCACTGGTCCAACTGGAGAGAAGCTGATGATCCAACGCCCCCTGTTGCTGGGTGCCCTCGCGATTCTGAGTGTGTCCGTCCCCGTCCATGCCAATGACTTTCCGACCGTGGCTCGGGTGGAGTATGTGGTCAAGTGCATGAACAAGATGGGCGAGCAGAGCTACGACACGCTTTACAAGTGTTCTTGCAGTTTGGATCAGATCGCCGAGCGCATGAGCTACGATGATTTCGCCGAGGCCAGTGCCTTTGCCATGTTACGTGGCACCCCGGGTGAGAAGGGCGGCGTGTTTCGTGATCCTCCCCAGGCCGGCGAGATGCGTGAAACGCTCAACACGGCCGAGGCCGAGGCCCGATCGAAGTGTTTGATCGGCGGCAGCTGACCGAGTCGTCGGGGATAATCAGTTGGCGGCGGCGGTCTCGCCGGCAATGAGTTCGGTGTGGGTGAAGGTGAGTCCGTTGGAGTCGGTCACCGTCGCAACCAGTTCGCCGGGTTCCTCTGGCACAAAATAAAAACGGAAGCTCGGATTCTCGCTGATCGAGATATCTGTTTCGGCGCTCATGACCGGGGTGCCGTTAAAGCTGACCTCCACCTCTTTGATAAAGTGCGCCGGCGCATATAGCCGGGTCACCTGGTCCATTTGCATGCCGGTTACGTTGGGGTGACTGATCCTGAGCTGCGTCAGCATTGCGCCATCGCTGTCGTTCTCATTCCGGGTCGCAAGCTTCATGCGACCCAGTCTTTGCATGGCCGTTTCAAGATCCGCCCCGGCAGGCGCTGAGCATCCGCCGCTGGCCTTTATAAAGGTCCGGCTCATATGCAGTTTCCCGTCGTTGGTCTCGGCGATGGCCCTCATCGGGGTATAGGCATTGACCCGAACCCGCATGGCGATGTCCGCTCGCCCGCTGCTGGGGCCGAAGCGAAAGCGTCCGGCCAGCGGCACCGGGTTGTTGTCGATCAACAGGGTGATGGCGCGAATATAGCGCGCCTCCGATTGGGGAAACGCAGCGCTGATCGAAACCGGCACCACGGCAGCGTCCTCTGCGCGCTTGGGGGCCTGCAGGACGATGACGTCGTTCCCTTCGACGATGGGCCGGTCCCCAAAATGTTCCGAACGGAGACGTTCGGTCCAAACCCCGTCCTGACTGGAATCGGCCAGCACCTGCGCGGGCGCGCTGAACGCCAGCGCGAGGCACAGCCCCGCAATCCATTTTTTAACCTGCGTCATGCCAGTGTTTCCTCAGACCTTCTTGTAAGCGCAAACGTACCCAGGCTCAAAACCACAGCTTAGCGCCTGTCGGGCAGTATTGCAGGGTACGTTCGGGCGCTTAAACGGATGCACCCCGATCATGCGTTTCAAGGACCGGATTCCGGTCCGAACAATCGCCCGCAATTCTGCAACAGCATCTTCATATCCGGGACAGTTTGTTGCGGACGGTGTTTGTGTAACAGGTTTTCGGCGCGGGGCCCGTTAATCAACATAATCAGCAACCTATGCCTCGCGTTTTGCGGCTTCCCCGATCGTTTCAAAGCATGGCATAGCCTTTGCCATCTAGGCTTTGACGTCGGCGAAGTGCTACGCCCCCGAGTTCGATCCAGATTGCCGTGCGAAGGAATCATGGGACCGCTCGAGGGGCGGCTGTGGAGGACGGCAATGCGCGAACCGATAAAACCGTAAGGAGGAGTCTTGATGTATAAGCCACTGCAATCACTGGCAGTACTGGCCGTCTGTGCCGTACTACCGGGCGCAGTCACCGCCAACGACGAAGTAAAATCCCTGACCGCCGATGCCAACAACTGGGCCATCTGGGGCGGAGACTACGCGGGAACCCGCTACAGCGAACTCGATCAGATCAACGCCGGGAATGTAAAAGACCTGCAGGTCGCCTGGACATTCTCGACAGGTGTGCTGCGCGGACATGAAGGTGGCCCACTGGTCATGGGCGACACCATGTATGTCCATACCCCGTTCCCCAACAAGGTCTTCGCCATCAATCTGGCAGACCAGACCGTCAAGTGGTCCTACGAGCCCAAGCAGAACCCGGACACCATCCCGGTCATGTGCTGTGACACGGTCAACCGGGGTCTTGCCTTCGCCGACGGCAAGATTTTCCTGCAACAGGCCGATACCACGTTGGTGGCGCTCAACGCCGATACCGGCGAAATGGTGTGGTCGGTGAAGAACGGCGATCCCGCAAAGGGCGAGACCAACACCAACGCGCCCGTCGTCATCAACGATAAAATCATCACCGGCATCAGCGGCGGGGAATTTGGCGTTCGCGGATTCGTTATCGCCTACAACATCAAGGACGGCAGCCAGGCCTGGAAAGCATTCAGCACCGGTCCTGACGATGAGATGCTGATCGACCCCGAGAAAACCACCCATCTCGGCCAGCCGGTCGGGGGCGACTCCAGCCTCAAGACCTGGGAAGGGGACCAGTGGAAGATCGGTGGCGGCACCACCTGGGGCTGGTTCACCTACGATCCCGAGACAAACCTGGTCTACTACGGGTCCGGTAACCCCGGAACCTGGAACCCGGTGGTACGTCCAGGAGATAACCGCTGGTCCATGACCCTGTGGGCGCGCGATGCCGACACCGGCATGGCCAAGTGGGTCTATCAGATGACCCCCCACGACGAGTGGGATTACGACGGCGTCAACGAAAATATCCTGGTTGATCAGGAAATTAACGGTGAGATGCGCAAACTGCTTGTGCACTTCGACCGAAACGGCTTCGGCTACACTCTGGACCGCGTTACCGGCGAACTGCTGGTTGCGGAGAAGTTCGACCCTGCCACCAACTGGGCCACCCATATCGATATGGAAACCGGCCGACCCCAGGTGGTCGCGGAATTCAGCACCCATCAGAACGGTGCGGATGTGAACTCCGAGGGCATTTGCCCGGCGGCTCTGGGCAGCAAGGACCAGCAGCCGGCCGCCTATTCGCCCAAAACCGGTTTGTTCTATGTGCCCACCAACCACGTGTGCATGGACTATGAGCCGTTTGAGGTCGAGTACGTTGCGGGTCAGCCTTATGTCGGCGCCACCCTGAGTATGTATCCGGCGGGTCAGGTTACTGGTGACGGCAGCTCCAACATGGGCAACTTCATAGCCTGGGATGCCACCAAGGGCGAAATCGTCTGGTCGCTGCCGGAGCGGTTCTCGGTCTGGAGCGGTGCTCTCGCCACCGCGGGTGACGTGGTGTTCTACGGTACCCTGGAAGGCCATCTGAAGGCGGTTGATTCCAAGACTGGCAAGGAGTTGTACAGCTTCAAGACCCCGTCCGGGATCATCGGTAACGTCAACACCTACACCTATGAAGGCAAGCAGTACGTTGCTGTTCTGTCCGGCATCGGTGGATGGGCCGGCATCGGCATGGCCGCAGGCTTGGAAGGTGACACCGATGGTCTGGGCGCCGTGGGGGCCTACCGCAAGCTGAGTGACTACACCCAGCTTGGTGGAGTTCTGACCGTGTTTGCGCTGCCCGACGGAGCCTGAACCGAGTCTCCATAACGCGAACGAATGCGTCGCGCTGTTCCTTCGGGAACTCAAGCCGCTTGCCGGGCCTGTTATGCGGGCCCGGCATTTTTTCGCCGGCCCTTGCACTTGAGGGGCCGCTCTGGTGTCCTTGTTCAGATTGTGGGAGCGGCCCTAGAATCCGTATCCACGTAGACAACACCGGGCTCGCGCCCCGGTTTGACGGACGAGCCGAAGGAGAACTGAAGAAGATGAATGTGACGCGCGGGCTGTTGCCCCTAACACTCATGCTGGTCGCGGGCTTCGGCGCCGCCGCAGTGGCCGAGCAGACTTCAGAGACAGAGAAACCCTACGTCATCGAATGCGATGAACAGGGTGCTTGCACGGTTGACAAGGCCACCTACATCGGCTGGCGAACCTACCACGCCAATTGTCATGTCTGTCACGCGCAGGACGCCGTGGGCAGCAGTTTTGCGCCCAGTTTGGTGGATCGGATGCAGGACATCGATCACGAACGATTCCTGGTCTCGGTCAATGAGGGCTACACCGGCCAGATCGGTGTGATGCCGGGCTGGAAGGACAATCCCAACGTCAACAAGCACTTCGATGCACTGTACGCTTACCTGATGGCACGTTCCGATGGCGTATTGGCCCCGGGCAAGCCAAAGCGCACCAAGAAGAAGTAGTTTTCCCAGCACCGCCCTCCACGCCCTGGCGCAGGGGGAGGGCGTTTGCGCGCCCCACAACGGATACAGCATGAACCGAACGCATTTCCTGATGCTTGCGTGGCTGCTCGCCGGCTTCGCAACAACTGCCGCCATTCCGGTTGCCGCCGCGGAACGGGACGTTCTGCGGGTTTGCGCCGACCCCAACAGCCTGCCGTTTTCCAGTGAGGATCAAGCGGGATTCGAAAACCGCATTGCCCAATTGTTGGCCGACGATCTCGGTGTGCCGCTCGAGTACACCTGGTTCCCGCAGCGTCGCGGGTTTGTGCGCCAGACTCTGCGTGCTCGGGATGGCAGTGGCGGCTACAAGTGCGATCTGATCATGGGCGTGCCAACCAGTTTCGAGATGGGGCTGACCACCCAGCCCTATTATCGGTCGACCTACGCCCTGGTCATCCGGGCTACCGATGATCTGGCGGGCGTTGAGAGTCAGACCGACTTTGTTGCCATCGATCCGGCGGTCCGCGATGGTCTACATGTGGGGGCGCACACGCCGGGCCCGGGTACCCTCTGGCTGACACGCAACGGCATGCGGAATCAAATCGTCGCTTTCCCGGCGCTGGATGCCGATCCCAACTCGTACCCCGGACAGTTGGTCGACCATGAGTTGGTGGAGGGCCGTTTGGATGCTGCGATACTGTGGGGACCCATCGCAGGCTACTTCGCCCAGCAGGAGATCGAGCGAGGGGCTGCGCTCCGGGTAATACCCCTCTCCGGCGACGAAGGCATTCGCTTTGATTTCGCCATCGCCTCGGCCGTGCGTTACGGCGACGACGCATGGCGGGACCAAGTGCAGGATTTCTATGATCGTCGTCAAGCCGACATAGACGCGATTTTGCTCGAGTATGGAGTGCCTTTGCTTCCCAATACCCCGGTGGCAAAAAAGAAAGACGACGACTGAGAGCCGGTCCGCCCGAGACGACCCTGACCCGGGCCCCGGTTCATGGGCTGGCAGCCCGAACCGTTGCAACCACATCGGCGATGGCGTCGATCACCAGACCCGGCTCATCCAGGTGAATGTGGTGGCCGCTGTTTGCGGCCACCCGGAGATACCCTTGAGGTGAGCGCCTGGCCAACTCGCCCTGCATACGCATCCACACCTGAGCGGTCTTCAGCGCCGCATCGGATTGTGCCTGGGCCACTGCGTCGTGCGCCAGCACCGCAAGCGGGACGTTGGGCAGGGCGGTGGATGTGCCCGCCTGGCGGGCGCTCAGGCGCATGTTTCTGAGTTCGCTATACAGGGTGATGACCGTCGACGCCCGCTTGGCCATTTGTCCGGCAAGGTCACGCACCGGTGGCGGAAGCCCCTCCGGCACCATCGAGAAGTTCCGGATCTGGAACTGCCTGTCGCGCGGCGCGAATACGTTGCCGATGCCGGCTTTTGCGAACTCCTCGAACTGGGACTCATGGGTTGAGTCCACCAGCACCAGGCCCGCGACCCGTTCCGGGTTGCGGGTAGCGAACACCCGCGTGGTCAAACCCCCGAATGAATGCCCGACCATGACATAGGGCGCGCGCACGCTGCCGTAGCCCAACAGCTTTTCCAGATCTTTGGCGGCATTGAGTGCGGTACGGGGATTGTACGCCGGGTCACTCCAGCCATAGCCGGCCCGATCATAGCTGCAGACCCGAGTCAGGCCACTCAGGCTCTGTTGGATCTCCCGCCATTCCAGCGAGGTGCCGCCAAGCCCTGACTCAAGCACCACAGTGGGTACACCCCGTCCGCTGCAGTTCAAATGCAATCGGCGGTCGCTGATCCAGATCTGGGTGCCCGGCGCCTCCGGAAGCTCGGTGGCGCCAAGCGATCCCGAGCAAACGGCAGCCGTGGTCAACGCCAACAGCTTACGTTTGAGGAATCCCCAAAGGGGCTGGGCCTGAGCGCTCAGGCGGTGGTGTTGTCCCTCGTTCATCGGTAATGACCCAACCACGCCCTTGGCGCCGTTCTGCTTTTGCGTATAGATGCCGCTGCGACCGCCCGAGCGGATCAGGGCTTCCTCAAGGCTTGCAGTCACGGATTGGTTGCCTCGATACAGCTTGTGCCGGGCCGCCCGGGTCGTTTGCGATTTGCTCAGTTCGGCAGCCCGTTGGCGGCCCGGCTAAGCCGAATCCGGTTGTTGTGGCCCCCGCCCATGGCCTGCGGCGATGCGCCGAACATGCGCCACATTCTTGCGGGTAAAGAGGTAAAGACACTGCCGTACCAATAGATCGCGACTTGCCTATGGTTCATACTGCACCCAGTTGGAGTGTGCCTGAACGCTAATGTTCCGGCACTGTCAAACTAACCTAACAGTCGGCAGGGGATAAGATGCCGAAAACCTATGGAGTCGCGAGTATACGCGACCCATATAAGCGCCACCGCGATCAGCGCCGCCGCGATAAGCGCCGCCGCGCGGATTGATGTGAGCTTGCGGAGGCGAGCTGAGCGGACCACAGCCGGCCCATCTCGCATACGGAGGAGTATGATAGTCATGGCGAGTGCATTTGCGGCCGCGCACGCGGAACGCGTTGCGTCCGTTGGCGGCCTGTCTGGTCAAATACCGAAGAATCCCCCACCGGCCCCCATCGCCCGATCCTGGCAACGGTGCCTGCGCGAGTTCGGGCTTGATCCGAGCCGGAGCCGTTACCCGGACGTGCTAACCGCCTCGGATCTAAGCGCGTTGCGGGACCGCATGGGCGTGGTCATGGGCATTGCCAAGGCCGAGATCGCCAATCTGCACCAGCAGATCGCCGGAACCGGCTATGCGGTGGTGTTCACCGATCCGGAGGGCGTGATACTCGAACACCGGGTTGATCCATCGGCCGGTAAAATGTTCCACCGCGCCGGCTTTGTGGACGGGGCACGGTGGAACGAGGGCTCGGTCGGCACCAACGGCATGGGTACCTGCATTGCGGAGCAACGCCCGGTCATCGTCCATCGGGACGATCACTTCCACGCCGACCACGGCAGCCTGACCTGCTCGGGTGCGCCGATTTTCGATCCCCAGGGAGCGTTGCTCGGGGTACTGGACGCGTCGTCGGCAAGTTCCGGCGACAGTCGTGCCAGCCAGCGGCACACCATGGCGCTGGTCTCCATGTCTGCCAGCCTGATTGGGAACTGCACCCTGTTGGATCGGTGCAGAGACCACTGGGTTCTGCGTTTTCACAGTCGTCCAGAGTTCGTCGGTTTGCTCAACGAGTCCATGTTGGCGATAAACGAAGCCGGGCAGGTGGTGGCAGCGTCGCCGAACGCGCTGCGCGAGCTGGGCTTCAGCGATTGGGGCGAGCTGTTGGGGCGTCCTGCGGAAGCGTTTCTGTCCGTAACCCCCTCACTGTTGAAGCGACGCAGCGAGCGCGGTGCCCAGGACGTTTGGGCGGTGCAGGAGGTGAGAGACGGCCGTCGATACTTTGCCACGGTGCGGGCGCCCGAGGCGAAACCACCCCGTTCCAGGCCCGGCCGGACCGCCAAAAGTGCGATCGCTGCCGCGTCCGGCACGCCAACCGACTGTATGGACCTGGCCGCATTGTCCGCCGGGGACACAAAAATGGCCTACAACGTCCGGTGCGGTCAGCGGGTGATCGACCGCAACGTGCCCATAGTTCTGAATGGCGAAACCGGCGCCGGAAAGGAGATCTTCGCCCGTGCGCTGCACCGGGCCAGCAATCGGGCGCAGGCGAATTTTGTGGCGGTCAATTGCGCGGGGATACCCGCTTCCCTTATCGAGAGCGAATTGTTCGGCTACAAACACGGTGCATTCACCGGGGCCCGTCGTGAGGGCATGAAGGGCTTGATACTGCAGGCCGACGGCGGAACGCTGTTTCTGGACGAAATCGGAGATATGCCGACGGAGTTGCAGACCCGTCTGTTGCGGGTGGTGGAGGAGAATGCGGTGGTGCCACTGGGTGGTGGAACCCCCCAGCCGGTGGATTTGCACATCATCAGCGCCACCCATGAGGATCTGCCAAGCCTGGTTAGGGAGGGTCGCTTTCGGGAAGACCTGTACTATCGGCTGAACGGGATCACCCTGAGCCTCCCCGCCTTGCGTGAGCGGGAGGATCTGGAGGATATGATCAGACGCGCGTTGGCCTGCGAAAGCGACGATTTGGATGTCGTCATTGATGAGCAGGCTTTTGCCTGTCTGCTCGCATATTCTTGGCCAGGCAACGTTCGCCAGCTGCGCCACGTGTTGCGCACCGCCATTGCTTTGTGCAACGACGGGATCGTTCGTCTCGCCGACCTGCCTGCCGCGGTGGTTCAGACCGAGCAGCGGCCGGTGGCCGGACAATTGAGCGGCGAGTTACCGGCGCCCGGGGAGGCGGCTGAGCTGCCGACGTTGGGTAATGCGCTGGAATATGCGGAACGGGAAGCGATTCTGAAGGAGCTGGAGCGCAACCGCTGGAATGTCAGTAACACCGCATCCGCGCTCAAGATGAGCCGCAACACCCTGTACCGGCGGATGAAGAAATACCGGATCAGTTCTGACACCTGAGCGGGCGGTGTTTGGTTCGCCATCGGGACACCCGGTCAGGGAAAGCAATCGTCCCAAGCCGGATCGCCCGGTTTAGGCTCGGGGTAGCAGCGCACGAATCCGTCCCGATTGGGCATCTTGATGCGGCTCAGGGTGGCTCGGTCGAGCCGCATTCCGAGTTCCACTATACCGTTGAGGTTCAGCAGATAGGCGGTGAGGGCGTAGACTTGCTCGCTGGAGAAGCTTCCCGGCGCGTTCATGGGTTTCGATCGCTGCACGAAATCAAACAGCTTCGGCGCGTAGGGCCAGTAGCTGCCAATGGTTTTCTCGGCCCATGGGCTGTCCAAGGGTTCCTCTGCACCGCTGAGGGCGTCGGCCGTGGCGCCCATACCATTGACGCCGTGACAGGCCTGGCAATGCCGGGCGAACAGCTCGCGGCCCAGTTCCACGTCACCGCTGCCGTCCGGTAGCCCGCGACCGTCCGCCGCTATGTAAGCCGGTTCCATCGCAGGGGATGGGTCGGACATTGGTTTTCCCAGTGCCGGCCCGAACTGTGATGCATCTCCGGCAGCGGCCCAGACCGGCATGTGGGCCGCAAGCAAAGCCACTATCAACTGCGACTTCATGGCTGCTCAGGCATAGACATGCTCAATCGCGCCGTCTGCGTCGATGGCCCAGGAGACGATGGCGTTGTAATGAAACTCGGCATTGTGACCACGGGCGGAGAGCAAGGTCTCGCGGGTCGGCTGCACATAGCCGGACTCATCCACAGCCCGGCTTTGCAGGATCGTCGGCTTGCCGTCCCAGACCCAGCCGTACTGGAACCGGGTCAGGCATTTCGCCAGCACCGGGTCCGTCAGCGCTGCCGCGCTCCAGGAGCGGCCACCGTCGACCGATACGTCAACCCGGGTGATGCGTCCGCGCCCGGACCAGGCCAGTCCGCTGATTTGCCAATGACCGGGACCCGGCAGTGGGGCAGCGGAATGGGGTGACGTGATCACCGACTTTGCGTCCATGGTAAAGCTGAATTGCCTGGCTTTGCCCGAGGGCATCAGGTCGCTGTACCGTGCGGTCTCGTTGCGGGCCATGGCCGGTTCCGAAGCAACATGGAGACGGCGCAGCCATTTTACGTGCAGTACGCCCTCCCATCCCGGCACCACCAGTCGCAGGGGATAGCCGTTTTCGGGTCGAACCGCCTCGCCGTTTTGATACAGCGCCACCAGGGTGTCGTCCATGGCCTTGTCCATCGGCAGGCTGACCTGCATGGCGAAAGCGTCCGCGCCCTCCGCGATAACCCAGCCTGCGTCCGGCGCCGCACCCGCTTCCTGGAGCAGGACCCGCAAGGGCACGCCACACCATTCGCTGCAGGAAACCAGCCCGTGTATGTAGCTCACCGACGTCTGCACCGGTTCCCGGTGCCAGCCCGCGCTGCTGTTGCCGCCGCACTCGATAAACCCCAGGTGGGAACGCATAGGGTAGCGGCGGAGATCCTCCATCGAAAAGCTCAGTGCTCGTGTCACCTGGCCGTCCACCATCAGCCGGTGTTGCACAGGATCGATCTGGGGTACGCCGTGGTGATGACGCTCAAAGTGCAGTCCATTGGGTGTGACCATGCCGGCCAAGGCGTGCAGCGGGCACCACGCCACCCCGTTGCCGGTCACTGCGGGATTGGCTGAAATCCAGCGGATCACCGCCTTTTCGTACTCGGACGGCTGGCCATAGTTGCTGAAGCCTGTGCCGGGTTTGTTCATCCACGGCGGACGGGCAATTTCCATTGCCGCGCTCGCGCCCGCCAGAGGCGTGAGTGTGCCCAGCGCGAGTCCACTCTTTAAGAGCCGGCGCCGCTTCATGGTCGGCAGTGTCCTCGTTGATGCGCGAACTCGCACATATAGCTCGGCCCGGCCACCAGTTCAGACGGAGCGAACCGATTCACCGCGCGCTGGCCAATGCCCGAGCACGACGCAGATCAGCGCGGCCAGCCCGAACAACCATCCCAGCGGAACGGGTCCAGTTTCATGATAGGCCAGATCCCGGCGTCGGAGTTCACGGGCCAGGACACCCGGCTTGTCCAATCGAACATAGCCCAGGCCGGTCTGTGCAGCCAGGGACTCCAGGTGCGATTCCCGGAGTTGCGAGAGGTGCTCGGTTCCAGCCGCGATGCGCGCTTCCACATCGGAACCGTCGACACCCACCAGCGGCTCGTTCACGCTGGTGGCTACACGCCCCAGGCGATAGGTGTCCACCTGCGCCACCTCGGCATGGGTGTACCAGTCCCCGTTCGAGCCCGGTTTTGGAATGGGCACGGGTACATCCCCACCGATTCCGGCCAGGAATCCCCCGACAGGCGCGGGGCCGGCGCGAAAGCGCGGCCTGATGCGCTCGTGCAGCGGCGGCGCCTCGTGGCCGTCGGTGAGGAATACCACCCGGGTATCGGAACCCAGATCAGGCGCCAGACGCAGGCTTGCGAACAGTCCTTTGGACACTTCGCTGCTTGCGGCCCATGCCATACGCCAATCGATGTCGCTCAGCACCCGGTCCAGATCGGGCAGATGACGGCACACCTCTACCGGCGTGAACAAGACGAAAGTGCGGTGTTCGGTGAACACCGCCATGGATATCTGTGAGCCGCAAGGCAGTTCCGCCAGGCCGCGCCTGACCTCAGCCTTGACCCAGGCCAAACGGGTGATCTGCGCCTGGCCGGCTGCCGCATCTTCTACGTACATGCTGTGGGTGATATCGAACACGAACAGATACCGAAAACGGTCCCGGGTCATTTCAAGGCTTGGATTGAGGGACGCCAGCGTGGCCAGGATTGCGCCGCCGGCCAGCCAAAGCAGTACGCTGCGACCCTTCATGGCAGCTCCGTTTGGGCTTCCATGGTCAGTGTGGCCCGGGGGCTGCGCTCCGGGTTGACCTCTTCGAGCTCGGGTTCCGCTACCGCGTCCGGGAGCAAACGCAATGCGACTTCCAGGTTGTATCGCGCGTCCCAATGCTCAGGCGTGTTTTGCAGGAGCTCGCGAAATCCCGTCTTCGCCAGTTCAACCAGCGGGATTGCCAACTCGGCGTCCCCGAGCTCCCAGAGCCGCATGCCTTCGCGCAGGGTGAGCGTGGCCATGTTGTAGCGGGCCTGGGTCGCTACCGACCCGGATTCGCTGGACAGTAAGGTTCCGTACTGCTCCAGCGCGGTTTGGAACTCGCCCTGCTGCTCCAGTCGGTAGGCTTCGGCAAAGTGCCCATGGTCGCTGGCGTGTCTGGCAGCGGCGACCAGATTCTCTTGCTCCAGCGCCGCGTTGAACTGACTGAGTTGCCACCAGTGGTAGCCGCCAAGGGTGGTCATCCCGGCGCAGGCGGCGGCCAGGGCCAAACCGAGGCGGTGGCGGCTCAACACCATGTCCGCACCTCTGTGGCCCGCACCGCAGCCAGCGGAACCAGCATGCCCAGAGCGAGGCAGTAGAGTGGGGTGCTCAAGTCTTTCCGGGGACGCTGTTCCAGGTAGCGTATCGGCAACTTCTGCTGCTGATTGACGTCATCGATTGCCGCCTGGAGTACACCGGGGTGTTCCGCATCGTACAGCCGGTAGGGGATGTCCATAGTCTGAAAAAAATTGTGCAGCCCCTGCTCGGGATTGTCGCCGTCGGTGGTGGTTGCATCGTCGTTAACACCGGCGCTGCCGCGGGACCGAAGAAAAAGCCAGTACAAGGTCACCCGATTGCGCTGTGCCGCATTGCGGATGCGCGTGCGGGCCGCGGCACTGACCCGGGCCGCCCCGTCCGATACCAGCATGATGATGCGCGAGCCGTGGTAGGGCCGTTGCTCGAACAGCGACAGCGCATGTTCCAGGGCTGTCTCCACCTGGGTACGAGCCAGCCCGCGTCCGATGCCGGCGGCCCGGATCGCCGCCTGCGCCATTTCCGGCTGACGGCTCAGGGGCAGGGTCCGCATCGGCGCCGTGCTGAACACCACCATGCCAACCAGGTCGTCACCGCGACTGGCGACAAACTCGGCCAGCAGCGCATTGGCCATTTCGCCCTTGGTTCTGAAGTTGCCTACGGTCATGGAGCGGTCGAAGTTCTGACCGGCAAAGGGCTGATCCATGCTGGCGCTGCGATCCAGCAGCAGAACAACTTCCGCGCCCTGTCCCACTCGCTCGACGGTCTGGGGCACCCGGAACGGCTGGGACAGAGCCGTCACCAGGCACAGAATTGAAACCGCTCCGAGCACACGCACCAGAATCGACACGGCGGTGGACAGACCGTCTGGGGGGAGCAGCGCCAGACCCGGATAGGATACCGAAACCCGGGGTTGGACCAGCAGGGGCAGCAGGGACAGGGGT
Organism: uncultured Gammaproteobacteria bacterium; assembly: GCA_963783675.1. GTDB lineage: Bacteria > Pseudomonadota > Gammaproteobacteria > Competibacterales > JAHEDQ01 > JAHEDQ01. Next base: position 171,988 of record CAWAOU010000009.1, on the reverse strand, counting down.
AGCAGCAGCAGCCACCAGGGTTGGTCGATGCCGAGGTTCATCACCAGCTTCGCTCCAGGTCCCGACAGCGGCGGCAAAGATCCAGCATGTCCTGCAGGGTGGGGTCTTCCGCCGATAGCCGGTCCGGTTCTGTGAAATGGATGCGCCGGGATTGCGCGTACAGCGCCGCTATCGGTTCACGCAGCGGGGTCAGATCGCCCTGGCGCTGGAACAGGGGGCCGAGATCGTCGGCGAAAACGGCGCGTCCGGCGGTTTTGTCGAATGCCGCATGCAGACACGCCAGCCCACGCCGGATTTGTTCCGTCCCTGGACTTTCACGCCGCAGACGGCGCAAGGTCCGATAGGCACTGGCAAACGGGTACCTGTCCAGGTTTGCTCGTCGACGCAGCCAGCCGGTGATAAGCCCCAGGCTCACCGCCAACAGTAGACCGCCGGCCGCCAGCACCCCGATTCTGATCCATGTGAGGTCGATGGGCCTGGGGGCGTGCCCGGATCGGATCGGCTGACGCCAGGGCTCTGACGCGTCCGACGGTGGGGTCAGTGGGGCAATGCGAAAGCGCCACTCGGGTACGTTACGACTGTAGCGTTGCTGTCCGTCGGTATAGGCCAGGGTGAAGGGTGGGATGCTCAGATCCGCCGCCTCGGGCGGCGCACCAATCAACTGATAGGTCAGCGTCAGTTCCAGTCGCTCGGATTCCGCCGTTGTGTGCGTGGACCATGCGCGCCGTTTCAGGGTCAGGTACTGGGAAATGGTACCCGGTGCCGGGATGCTGTCCTCAAGCAGTCGGTACGGCCTATTCAACACCAGAACCACGCGGTGGTCCTGCTCATCACCGATCACGTATCCGAACGGCCGCGGTCGCTCCACGATCAAGGCCTGGACCGCCAGCTGTGCGGCGGTGTTGCCCGGCCATAGGCTGGTCCAGACCACCATCAGTATCAGCCAACGCAGGGCGGGCAGGGCTCTGTCAGCGTCAGCCATGAAAGTATCGGGTGACGTGGTCGGCATCGAATTCGCCCCGTATCCACAGCGGTCGCAGTCCCAGATCCCGAAACAGCTTTGCAACCTGGGTGCGACGTGTTTCGAATGTGCGCTGCAGCCGTCGTCTCAGCGCGGGTCGCCAAAACACGGTTTGAGTATCTCCCGACTCTGGATCACGCAGGCTCACCAGACCGAAACGCAGGCCGGGGTCCCACTCGGATGGGTCTTCCAGCACCACTGGAACGATGGTATGCCGGCTTAGGGGTGCAAGTGCGCGTCGCAGCAGCTCGGGCGGCAAAAAGAAGTCCGACACCAGGAAAATCAGCGCGGGGCGGTTTGGAACCCACGCCATGATGTCGCACAGGGCGGTCGGTGCGCCCGGAAAGGTTTCCAGGTTCCGCAGAGCCGAGGCGAGGCGGGCGCCGGTCCCCGCCATTCGGATCGGCGGTTGGTACAATTCAGATCGCACGCGCTGGTCGCATGCGACAAAGCCGAATCGGTCCCCGGTGCGCCAGGCCGAACGGGCGCACGCGGCGGTAAAATCGGCCAGCACGTCCAGCCGCCGGCGGTTACCGGCATAGGCCATGGAGGCGGAGACATCCGCCACCACGATTACGGTCACCGCGCTGCGTTGATCGAACACCCTCACCAGCAGTGTCTCGTGGGGATCCCGCAGGCTGGCCCGCAGGTCCAATCGTCGGCCATCGGGCGCATCCAGAAACCGCGCATGACCGCGAAATTCATAGCCCGCACCGGTGGCACGGCTGGCATGCTGGCCCAACAGACGACCGCCGGTTCTCCAGGGCAACCGATAGTGAAACTCAGCCGCACTGTCATCCATATCAGGGGGCGGACACCTTAGCCAGGATCTGATCCATGAAATCGTCCAACAAGTGCGCGCGTTGCATTTCGTAGACTGGATGGAAAACGATTCTGTGGGCCACGGTTTCGCGAAACACGGCTTGCAGATCCTCCGGCACCACGTGATCGCGACCCGCCAGCCAGGCGATGACCCGGGCGGCCTGCATCAGCATACTCATGCCCCGGGGGCTGACACCTGCCCGCACCAGGTCGCCGTCGTCGGTTTCGGACAGGCGGATACCGTTGGCACCCGGGTCCCGGGTTGCGGCCACCAGGTTCATGGCGTAGCGCTGCAGCGTCTCCGAGGCGCCGATTTGTCGTTGTATCTGTTCTGCAACCCGGTTCAATTCCGAGTACGACAAAAGGGGCGACAGCAGGCTGCCCAGCAATCGGTCCACATTGTGGAACCGGGTGTCGAACATGAGCTGACGCAGAACCTCCGGATCCTCGGGTATTTCCACCGTGATTTCCATCAGGAAGCGGTCGCGCGCCGCGGAAGGCAATTCAAAGGTTTCTTCCCGCTCCAGCCTGTTGCGGTCCGCAAACACCAGCATGTGGGGCAGTTCGTACTCGCGGTTGAAGGCATTGGCCCGGCGTTCGGCCATGGCGCGCAAAATGGTGGAGTGGACCTGGGGTCGGGCGCGGTTGATTTCGTTAAAAAAGAAAACTGAAAGCGCATCCCCACCGCGGATCAACGGGCCGGGCTCAACCCGGGGTCGCCCATCGTCCGCCACATAGGTGTGGTAGAGGAGATCGCCGGGCATTAGATCGACGGTTCCCTCGATGCGCTCGTAGCCGCCGCCCAGCATTTGCGCCATGGCCCTGAGCAATGTGGTCTTGCCCACGCCCACATCTCCTTCCAGGAGCACGTGGCCGCGGGCGAACACCGCCACGGTGAGCATGCGGATGACATGCGCCTGACCGAGGACCGCCTTGCCCAATTCGATCTCGATGGACAGGGCGCGCTCGTGCCAGTCCGCCAGTTGTGATTCGTTCAATTCGGTCCCGGTGTTTGATCGCCCAGTTGGCTCGAGTGTAGAGTTGATCCGACGCCTGTCCACACTTCGCGGCGGACCCCCGTCAGCATAGTTGCTTGCCGTCGGTTCCCGCCAGCGCGTACGCTTGCCCGGTGTATGGTTTTTCCCGATTCAGGGCTTTTCGCGCTGGGTGGCGGGCTTGAGTGTGAGAGCGCCTGTGATCCATTTGTGAATGTGCATCTTGGGTCGCCAAATGCACAGATCCGTGGTTCCAGATCCTGGCGATAGCGCATCCATTACCCACGAGCTGAGTCTTGAATCTGCAGCTTTCGCCCTGCAATCTGCTTGGTCAAGAATGAGTCAGAGGCGCCTGAGCAAATGGTGATGGAACCGGAACGTTGGCCGGTGGCGGTCGGGGGTGTCGGCGGCAGCGGCACCCGAATCATTGCGGAACTGCTGACCGAGATGGGCGTTTTCATGGGTGATTTTGTCAATCATGCCCTGGACAACTACGCCTGGCCGCTGGGTGCGGAACTGGATGTCCCGGACATTGCCCCACCCCCCCACCGACGGCAGCAGAGCATCGCCTATGCGCTGGGTGGCTTTGAACACGCCATGTTGGGTGCCTTGGCGCGCAGCGATCGGCCATATCTTGGCTGGGGTTGGAAAGTGCCCACGAGTTTCTTGTGGTTGTCGGAGTTGCACGATTTTTTCCCCGGTCTGCGCTACCTGCATGTGATTCGTCATGGACTGGACATGGCCTACAGCCGCAACCGCAGTCAGGCCCAGCTATGGGGGCACCGCTTTGACATGTCGCCCGGGTCGCGTCCGAGTCCCGAGGAGGTTTTGCGCTATTGGGTCAGGGCCAATCGCCATGCGGTGGCACAGGGTGAGGCTCTGCTTCGGGACCGCTTCTTGTTGATCAACTTCGATGCTTTGTGCATGAACCCTGAAAAGGGTATTGGCCGCATGGCGGGTATGTTGGGCCTCTCATTGGATCGGTACCATATGGCCGAACTGGTGCGCAGGGTTCATCCGCCCCGGTCCATGAATCGCTATCGGCGGCAACCGGATCTCGCGGCTCTGAACCTGGATGACGTGCGTGAGGTGGAACGTCTGGGTTTTCCGGTTGACCATCAACTGTTTGCCCGCGCCGGTGCGGGTTAGATGATCATCCCGGTGCGGCGCCGCCCGGCTCCGCTGCTGGCCCTGGTGTTGATGGCCGGCGTGATGGTTGGGGAGCAGGCGGCAGCCGTGTCGCCGCAGCCGAACATCCTCTTTGTCCTGGTGGACGACATGGGGTTCGGCGACCTGGGCGCCAACGGAAATTCGCAGTTTGCTACCCCCAACATGGACAGGTTGGCCGCCGAGGGTGTGCGCTTCACACGCCATTATACCGACAGCACCTGTCAGCCCAGTCGGTTGGGCATTTTGAGCGGCCGCTATCCGGCCCGTGCCGGCTTCCGGGCTCGTGGACGCGGTATTCCCGGCGAATGGCTTATCCTGCCCGAATCGCTGCAGGCGGCGGGCTATCGCACCCATCACATCGGCAAATGGCATCTGGGTAGCGAACCGGCCGCGGTGCGTCCATTGGCTCAGGGGTTCGATCATTGGTATGGCTTTCTCGAGGCCAGGGCCTTACGCGGACCGGGAGCGGACGGAGAAGTGGTTTATCGGGCGCCGACCTACCACAATCCATGGCTGATCGAGGACGATGGGCCGGGTGTGCGGGTCCCGGGACATCTCAACGATATTCTCACCCAGCGCGCCGTCGACGCCATACGCGCTGCTCCGGCCGAGCCGCCCTGGTTTATCAACGTCTGGTATTTCGCACCCCATCGACCGATCCAACCGGCGAAACGGTATTTGACCGGTGAGGACGACGCGGTGACCCGTTTCCTCGCCCTGATGCGACAGCTCGACGACAACATCGGGCGCATGCTCGCGGCTGTGGACGAATCCGGGGCGCGGGATCGAACTGTGGTGGTGCTGGCCAGCGACAACGGCGGTAGCGAAAAGGACCTGCCCAACAACGCGCCGTTTCGCGGAGCCAAGCAAAGCTACCGGGAGGGCGGTGTGCGCACACCGCTGATGATGCGTTGGCCTGGACGTTTCGAGGCCGACCGTGTGGTGGACCAACCGGTGTCCATGCTGGACCTGTATCCGACCCTGGCCGCCTTGGCCGGCGCCCGGACGCCGGCCGATCTGGACGGCCGCAGCATCCTGCCGCTGCTTGACGGTGAATCCCTGCCCGCCCGCCCGCTTTTCTGGGAACTGAGCACCGGAGAGCGGTATCAGTACAGTGTCTTGTCGGCTGACGCTCGTTGGCGTCTTTGGCGTTTATGGGACGGCAGCCCGCTGTTGTTCGACCTGGTGGCGGACCCCTACAGCGGCCGGGACGTACAGCTGGAACACGCGGATATTGTCGAGCAACTGGAAAGCCAGTACCGCCTCTGGCATGAGGCGGCGCGGCGCATACCCCTCACCGTGCGCCCCATGGGAACGGATGGCAAGGCGTCGGTAACCGGTCGCGCCCTGGCTCGGGCCCCTGGATCGGGTGGCTACACGTTCGGCATCGGTGTTCATCCCGATACGGATTTTGCCACCGCGACCCGCCGTCAGGTTCTGGTCCGGCAGGCGGGGATCTGGCAGGTCAGCTTGGGACAGGATGGTGTTCAAGTTGCGTTTCCAGGTCTTACGCTGAAGGGAGGCCCGTTGACGCCGGGTCGATGCCACAGCCTGATTGTCACCGGTGACGCGGATCAGTCCCTGCTCAAGCCGGCCCAGGAGCGGCGGGCGATTTTTTCCCTCTATATCGACGGTCAAATGCAGGATTCAAACAGCGCCGTTTTGCCCGACGTCGACCAGGCGCTCGACGCACCGACTTTGATCGGTTTCGGTGCTAAGGGTCTGGATGATTTCCAGGGGCACCTGGGCACACCGGTGGTGCTCAACACGCGCCTGGGGGAACAGAGCCAGGTGGGATTGCCGGGTGTCGATGCGTTTGCGCCTACGCTGTGTGCCGGGTGATGGTCCAACCACGCAGAGTGGTATTCAGCTCCGGCCGTTACTCGATCCGCCAGCGGTTGCCCGCCAGCGCGCCCGCTGACACAATCGCGGCCTTACCCATCACCGGGCAGCTCGGCGCGCAAGCCCGGGGAGCATAACGCTGCAACCGCAACCCAGGATTTCCGTTTTGCTGATTGTTTTCCGCATGGCCCGTCAGGCGGAGAATACCCTGTACAGCCTTTCCACCCGATTCCAGAGAAACGTCCGCGACGAAGACTACGAGATCATCTGCGTCGAGAACGAATCCGATCAGAATCTGGATGAGGCCAGGGTGCATGCGATCGCGCCCAATATACGTTACTTCCGCCGCGAGGAGTCCGGCAAGTCACCGGCGGCTGCCATCAACTTCGCCTTTGAGCATGCCCGTGCGCCCATGATTTGCCTGATCGTGGACGGTGCGCGGATGGTCAGCCCCAGGGTCATTCGGTTCGCATTGGATGGGCAGCGTATCTCGCCGAACGCGTTGATCGCCGTACCCGGATATCATCTTGGCCCAGACGAGCAGCATCTGAACGTGGGGTATGGCGAGCAGGCCGAAATGGAGATGCTGGAAACGGTCGACTGGAAGCGCAACGGCTATGCGCTGTTCAAGGTATCCGTGTTCAGCGGCGCGAATCCATTCGGATTTTTGCATCCGTTCCTCGAATGCAATTGTTTGTTCTGTGCCAGCGAAAGCTTCCGCAAGATCGGTCAGGCCGACGAGCGCTTTGACCTGCCCGGTGGCGGCATGATCAATCTGGATATCTGGCGCCAATTGGCTCTGCTCCCCGAGAGCCGGATGATAGTGTTGCCGGGTGAGGGGTCTTTCCATCAGTATCACGGAGGCGTCACCACCTCCGACGTAGTCGATCGGGAGCAAGTACTGGAAACGCACCGCGCCCAGTATTTGAAGATTCGAGGTGAACCCTACGCCGGGGTGCTGCGCGAACCGCTGCTGCTTGGCGCCATCACGGCAGAAGCGCTGCCGTTTCTCGAAAAGACAGTACAGGGCGCCAAGCGCCGTTTTAACCGTTTCCGGGCGCAGGGGCGCCCGGATTGGCCGGATGATCCACAGTTATCCGGTTCCATTCCGAGCGATCAATAGGGACCCGGTTTCGGCCGCTGGTCCCCGCAGGAGCCAGACTATGGCCATCTATATGCCGCCCTCGCTTCGTCGATTCGAACCCAGGCGCATCGTATTCAGCACCTGGATGGATCATCTTCCATTTGCCTATGACCTGATCGAGGCGGTGCGTCCCGGCCTGCTGGTGGAGCTGGGCACCTATAACGGTTTGTCTTATTTCGCCTTTTGTCAGGCCATGAAGGAGTTTGAGGTCGATGGGCTTTGCTACGCGGTGGACAGTTGGGAAGGCGACGCCCACACCGATGCGTACGACGATTCGATCTTTCAAAGTGTTCAGCAGCACAACCGCGAGCACTACCACGGTTTTTCCTATCTCTTGCGGATGTTGTTCAGCGAATCGCTGCAGCACTTCGATCCCGAGACCATCGACCTGATCCACATCGATGGTTTGCACACCTACGATGCTGTGCGCGAGGATTTCGAGAGCTGGTACCCCAAGGTCAAGCCTGGTGGCATCATGTTGTTTCACGATGTGGCGGCACGGCTGAAGGATTTCGGCGCATGGAAATTCTGGCAGGAAATTGCGCCCGAATATCCGTCGTTCATGTTCAACCACGGTTTCGGTCTGGGCGTACTCCGCAAGCCAGGCGGTGACGCACCGACGCAGCCCTTGCTGCAATATCTGTTTGAGCCTGACCCAGCGCAGAAATCGGCATTGAGGGCGTTCTACGTCCACGCCAGCAAGTTCATGGAGTACAAGCGCAAGGCTTCGCGAGTGGGGCAGGGCGCCAAAAAGGGGGGGCAGGGCAAACCGGACAGTAGCCCACCGGCGCCCGGCACGCCTACCGGCCAACCGCAGAGTTGAGAGCCTTGCGTCTGAGTCGGTTTCGTCCGGCCGGCCTGCGCGACGGCAGTCGTTTTTTTCCGGAGCTGGAATCCCTGCGTGGGATCGCCATCGTACTGGTGGTTCTCTATCACGCCGAAGGGATCCTGCGCCTCGAGACCACAGGCCACGTTGCCGGATCGGTCAACCCACTTAATGCCTACGTATTTGCCGGTCATACAGGCGTTACCTTGTTTTTCGTCTTGAGTGCTTTTCTTTTGTCGCAGCCGTTCTGGCGTCAGTTGGAGGGTGGCAGACGAGTATCCGTTCGGGATTTTGGCCGCCGCAGGGCGCTGCGTATTCTGCCCCTCTATACCCTCGCCGTAGTGATCGCAACCGTGGCAAGTGCCACCAGTTGGCAGGATCTGAGCAAAGGGGTGCCTGCGCTGCTGTTTGATCCTCGCTTCAATGGTCTGAGCCTATTTCCCTACAGTGTCGTATGGTGGAGCCTCCGGACCGAAGTGCAGTTCTACCTCTTGTTGCCGCTGATGCCACTGGCTTTGGGGACGGCCTCCGGGCGTCGTATTGCCCTCACCCTGCTGGTGTCTTGGCTGATTATTTACGCCGCTCTGGCGTTGCACTGGATTGATGATCCCCCGCTATGCCGACTATCGGATACCGATGCAGTCCGTGCTTGGGCGTGCGCCAGCCTTCCTGTTTGGCATAGGCGCCGCCTGGGTTTACCGAATACACGGTTCTCGGATCAAGCTGGCAGCGGCTCGAAGCAGATGGCTGACTGCTGCAGGCGCAGACGTGCTGTTGTGGGTCCTGTTGCTTCTACTGGGGTCGATTCTGGCCAAAGTCGCGGAAATGGGCGTGTTCAAAGCCGAGTTGCGCTATCACTACTGGCATGTGGCGGAGGCGCATGATCTGGTCGCTCTTGGTTCTGATACTGTTGCTGCTGCCGTTGCGCAGCAAACGGCTGTTTTCCAATCCCGTCCTCGACGGACTCGGTGTTATTTCTTACTCCGTCTATCTGCTTCATTTCCCATACTGTTTTTCTGTCTCTACCCTCTGCGCCTGGCCTATCCGAATCTGTTTTCGAGCTGGTCGTTTACGTCGGTGGTGTCTACCGCTGCCCTTCTGCTCGCGATCGTTTTGCTGTCCAGTGTGAGTTATCGGTTTATTGAGCAGCCGTTTCTGAGTCTGAAGCGTCGACCCGCTGCGTAGCCGTTTCTTCGGGCAGATCCTGCCACAAGGTCTTGTGTTTTGGTTGCGCCTCCGTTTCGGGGCGCCCCAGGGTGTAGTAGTACATGGCGATGGATTTTCGCGTCATGCCGTCCGGGCAGGTCAACGGATGCGGATGCCCGTGAAACGACACCGATGTGGTGTTGAAGATCAAGCAGCGATTGGCAACAGGCAGATGGCGCGCCCGGCACCGGGTCATGTCAGGGTCCCAGAGTTCGATATGGCCGCCGTAGGATTCCCGCCAGTCACGGTTGAGGTAGATCAGCACATTAAGCCGCCGATCCAGATCCAAGGCGGGATGTTTATTGAAATCCGCATGCACTCTCAGCATCCCGCCCGGCAGAATCTGATGCAGTCCACCGCCTCGCAAATGGGGATCCGGCAGCAGTTTCTGGATGCCGGTCAGGCGTTCCAGAAAACGGATAAAACGGCTGGAGTTGAGTTCCCAGAACAGTTGTCGTGTATAGGGCCCGAAACTGGCCTCGTCCATCACGTGAAGCTTGTTGTACTGGGCGGCTTTGCCGTCGTCCGTCGAGACCTTGATCTGGTTCCAGCGCACCCCCTGATCGGGCCGTGGAAACTCCTCGATAACGTGACTCAAGGTCGCGTCGGGTAAAAAATTCTCAAGCAGCGCGTTGGGAAACGGAGCGTTGCTCTGATAGGCTTTCGTCCCGTTTTCGGCGCGCTGCATGAGCGAAGCGTAGTCGAGCAGGTCTCGCGCTGGCGGGGGTTCCGGGTCGTCGGGATTTGCGAAACAGGCCCATCAGATTGCTTCGCTCCATCTAAACACCAATGCCTGGAACCTCGCATTCTACCCTTGCGGTGGGTCCCACGCTAACCTGTCCGTAGCCGAACCGACCGGTCCGAGTCATTCACCGATTGGTTCGTCATGCAGGTGGGCAGGCGCCGCAGGGGGAAGCATGACCGACCGGGATTCAGTCCACAAAGTCATCATTTCTGGTACCGGGCGGGCCGGCACCACATTTCTGGTCAAGCTGCTGACCAAGTTGGGGCTGGACACCGGTTTCGACGATGCCGATCTGCCCCTGGATCCCAATGCGCGGGCTGGCCTTGAACACGACCTGCTCCAGCCAAACGGGCCGTACATCGTCAAGAGCCCATGGATCTGCGATTCCATCCACTACGCCATGCATCGTGGCGGCATGGTGATCGACCATGCCATTGTGCCAATGCGGCCTTTGCGGCAAGCCGCGGCGAGTCGAGTTCGGGTTTCCGAGGTGGCGGGCGCGTTTGATTCGGAGGCGGACGTCGCCACCCGGGAAGTCCCGGGTGGCCTCTGGCACACTGCCGATCCCGAGCGGCAGAGAGATGCGCTGGCGCGGCAGTTTTTCAAGTTGATGATGGCGCTGGCACGCTACGAGATTCCACACACGTTGATGGAATTCCCCCGCCTTGTTGAGGACCCGGCCTACACTTATCGAAAGCTGGCGCCGGTGCTTGAGGATGTCGGATTGGGCGGCGTTCCTGGGCGCTTTCCAACGCGTCGCTCAGCCAGAGCTGGTGCACGATTTCCCGGACCAACGGGCTGACTGAACTCAGTTTCTGCTCTGCAGACTGAGTGCGGCGTAAATGCTGTTGTCGTCGACCAGGCCCACCGGGCGGCCGCCTTCCATCACCAGCACGGGCAGCCCGCTTAGATGACGCGCCCGTATCAGTTCGGTAATGGCTGTGTCCGGTGAGGCCATTCCGATGCTGTCGGGTGGCCAAGGGGCGTTCGTTTCCAGCGAGTCGATGCGGCATGGCAGCAGGTTTCGGCCGCGACGGGTGATTTGCAGCGCACCCGCCTTGGTGGCTTGGATGTCCAGCTCCTCTACGCTGGCTGGGAACGCCGTCAGCGGCGTCATGACAGTGTCTGCGGTCAATATCCGCAGAGGGTTCATGTTGGCCACGAACTGCGACACGTACTCTGTGGAGGGATTGAGCACAATGTCCTGGGCGCTGCCCTGTTGAACAATCCGGGCGTCCTCCATGATGGCCACGTGATTGCCGATCTTGATGGCCTCATCGAGATCGTGGCTGACAAAGATGATGGTTTTCTGCAGCGTGCGCTGCAGTTCCAGCAGTTCGTCCTGCAGCCGCTCCCGGATCAGCGGGTCCAGCGCCGAGAACGGTTCATCCATGAGCAGGATGTCGGCATCGGTGGCGAAGGCCCGGGCCAGGCCGACCCGCTGCTGCATACCCCCGGACAACTCATGGGCGTACTTGTCGGCCCACTGTTCCAGGTGAACCAGTTCCAGTTGCCGATCTACAGTGCGTCGAATTTCATCGGCCGGGAGGCCACGGATCTCCAGGCCGAAACCGACGTTCTCGCGCACCGTGCGCCACGGCAGCAAGGCAAACTGCTGAAACACCATGGCGATGCGCTCGGTGCGCAGCCGTCGCAGCGTCGCGGGATCGGCCTTGGGAATGTCCACCTGGCCGGCTTCGTCATCCACCAGCACCTGACCCCGGGAGGCGCGGTTGAGTCCGTTGACACAGCGCAGCAGGGTGGATTTCCCGGACCCGGAGAGACCCATGAACACGCAGATCTGACCGGGATGGATTTGAATGCTGGCGTCGGCCGCGCCCACTACGGCGCCGGTGGCCTCCAGGATCTCGTCCCGGCTGCGACCGGCGTCCAGCAGGGTCAGCGCCGGGCGAGGGTCGGCAGCGAAGACCACGTCCACCTGTTTGAATTCCACCGCTGCCATGGGCTCAGTCCTGCCCCGCCTTTCGCTGCGGCTGCTTGAAGATCCGGTCCAGAAGAATCGCCACGATCACAATGGCCAGCCCCGCTTCGAATCCCTTGGCTACATTGACTGTGTTGAGGGCGCGCACCACCGGTTTGCCGAGACCGTCTGCCCCCACCAGGGCGGCGATCACCACCATGGACAGGGACAGCATGATGCACTGGGTGATGCCGGCCATGATGGTGGGCATGGCATGGGGCAGCTCCACTTTCAACAGCAACTGCCGCGAGGTCGCGCCGAAGGCCTCACCCGCCTCCACCAGGGTCTTGGGCACCGATGACACGCCCAGATAGGTCAGCCGTATTGGTGCCGGGATGGCGAAGATGACGGTGGAGATCAGGCCGGGCACCACCCCCAATCCGAACAGAATCAGGGTGGGGATCAAATAGACAAAAGTGGGAATGGTCTGCATCAGATCCAGCACCGGCCGCAATCCGCTGTACAACCAGGGTCGGTGGGCGGCGGCGATGCCGATTGGCACCCCCACAAGCACGCAGACCAAGGTGGCAAACAACACCAGAGCCAGGGTCTCCACCGTGGCCTCCCAATAACCGAGATTCATGATCAGCAGCAGCGACAGGGCGGCCAGGACGGTGAGTTTCCAGCTTCGATGCAGCCAGAACGCCAGCCCGCAGATCAATACGATGAGCAGGGCCGGCGGGCACCATTTCAACACATCGATGCTGCCCTCGATCAAGAACCCAAGCACGTCGGATATGAGGTTGAAAAAGCCGGCGGCGCGCTCGTTCAGGAGATCCACCAGGTCGCTGATCCAACGTCCCAAGGGAATCTTGTGTTCCGTGATCCAGTCCATCCTGGGCTCCATGCGGCGAAGTGGTCAGGCGGAAATGGGTGCTGACTTCGAGGGCGTGCGGTGCGCCGCCCGAGCGCACCGCACGCCCCGGAAGCCTATAGCCCCAGCGCGGACTTGACCGCCGGCAGCCCCTGGTCGCCGCTCAGGGTGGTGACATCGGCCAACCACTGCTCCAATACAATCGGATTCTGTTTGAGCCAGGCGCTTGCCGCCGCCTCGGGATCCTGGCCGTCATCGAGAATTGCGCTCATGATTTCGTTCTCCATCTGAAGCGTGAAGCGCATATTGTTCAGCAGCGTACCCAGGTTGGGACATTCGCTGGTGTAGCCTTCCCGCACGTTGGTGTATACCGTGGCGCCGCCGAAATCCGGGCCGAACCAGTCATCACCACCGGACAGATAAACCAGTTCAAAATTGCTGTTCATAGGATGGGGCTCCCAGCCCAGAAAGACCACCGGCTCCTGCTTGCGCGCGGCCCGTTTGACCTGGGACAGCATGCCCTGCTCGCTGGACTCCACAACCTCGAATCCGGACAGCTCGAAGGCGTTGTTGTCGATCATCTCCTGGATCAGCCGGTTGCCGTCGTTGCCCGGCTCAATACCATAGATCTTGCCGTCCAGTTGTTCGCGGAAACCGGATATATCGGCGAAACTCTTGAGACCGGCCTCGGCCAGATAGGCGGGCACTGCGAGGGTATACTTCGCGCCCTCCAGGTTGGCGCCGATGACCTGGACGCTGCCGTCGTCACGATAGGGTTTGATGTCGGCCTCCATCGTGGGCATCCAGTTGCCCAGGAATACATCGATGTCCTTGTTTTTCATACTGGCGTAGGTGACCGGAACCGACAGCACCTGGGTGTCGGGCGCATATCCCAGACCTTGCAGCACCACCGTGGCGGCGGCGGTGGTGGCGGTGATATCGGTCCACCCCACATCCGAGAACCGGACCGTATTGCACTCCTCCGGGTCAGCCGCCTGGGCCGCGCCGCTCAGAACCAGCGCGGCGGCGGCGCCCATCAACCTGCTGCGTACATGGCGTTGCATCATTTCGTATCCTCTTTCGACTTCGTTTTGATCCGATGGCGTGGTGGTATCCATCTTGAGTGTAGTTGCTGGGACAGAATATCCTGTAGAGGGTGTCGGGCCAATGCGGCCGGGGAGTGGAACGCCATGACGGGGGAGAACCCTGAACGCCTGGGCGGCTGTCTGTGCGGCGCCGTCCGCTATCGTGCGGAAGGGCCGGTGCTGTACGCAACTCACTGCCACTGTACACTGTGCCGAAGGGCCAGCGGCGCGCCGCTGGTGTCCTGGGCCACTTTTCCCGCCGACGGTTTTCACATCGTCCGAGGCGAGCCCACCTGCTATGCTTCGAGTCCAGTTGCCCAGCGGCGTTTCTGCCCGACCTGCGGCACCCAGATCACCTTTCAGCGTCGTGACCGCCTCCGGGAAATCGATCTGACCATCGCCAGTCTTGACCAGCCTGAGCGAGTGGTTCCCACAAACCATACCTGGGTCCGCAGCCGTCTGCCCTGGTTGCATGTAGACGGCCATCTGCCCTGTTTTGAGGGCGACCCGGTGTGAGCGGTGCTGTTGGCGGGGCGCTGGCGGCAAACTTCCCCAACCGTATTGTCTGTCTCACGGAGGAAACCACCGAGACCCTGTATCTGCTCGGTGAGCAGGCCCGTATCGTCGGTATATCGGGCTACACTGTCCGGCCGCCGCAGGCGCGCCGTGAAAAGCCGCGGGTGGCCGCGTTCACATCGGCCAAAATTGATCGCATTCTGGATCTGCGACCCGATCTCGTGATCGGGTTCTCCGATTTGCAGGCGGACATTGCCGCACAGCTGATTCGCGCCGGGGTGGCGGTCACGGTGTTCAATCAGCGGTCGGTGGACGGCATTCTCCAAATGATCCGGATGCTAGGCGCGATGGTGGGCGCGCAGCAAGGGGCCGATGCGCTGGTGGACGGACTCAGGGCTGGTGTCGAAGCCGTGCGGACCGAGGCCGATCAGTATCGCACTCGGCCCCGGATCTACTTCGAGGAATGGCACGATCCCCTGTTCAGCGCCATCGCCTGGGTGTCGGAGCTGATACAGATCGCTGGCGGCGTGGATTGCTTTCCCGAGCTGGCGACGCAGCCGGCCGGACGGGATCGAATCATCTCCGACCCGGACGAGGTCATCCGGCGTCAGCCGGACATCATCATCGCATCCTGGTGCGGGCGTCGATTTCGACCGGAAGCGGTCAGATCACGGCCGGGCTGGGAGCGCATCCCGGCGGTAAGGGACGCTCAGCTCCACGAGATCAAATCCCCGGACATCCTTCAGCCTGGCCCGGCTGCGCTGACCGATGGGCTGCGACAGATCGCTGACATTGTCCGCGCCTGGCAGCTGAGCAGGCTGCATTGAACGGATCCACACCCATGCGGTATCACTCAGCGCTATACGATTTTATCGCCAACGACGAAGATGCCCGAGTCTGCAAGGACATCCCGGACAGCGCCTGCTCCAATGTCCCGGCCAACTTTTTTCGCATCGTTGCGAGCAACATCCTGACCAAGCTGGGTGACGCGATCGTCAACCCCAAGACCGTGCTGACCTGGATCATGACGGTGGTGGGTGCGCCGGTCTATCTGGTGGCGCTGCTTGTGCCGATACGCGAGTCGGGCTCGATGCTGCCGCAGCTGTTTATTGCCAGCTTTGTCCGGACCAGGCCGCTGCGCAAACTGATCTGGGTTCTGGGCAGCCTGCTTCAGGCTGCGGCTGTCGTTGCCATTGCCGCTGTGGCCTGGGCCCTGGAAGGGGCCTGGGCGGGCTGGTTGATTGTGGTGTTGCTTGTCCTGTTCAGTCTGGCGCGGGGGCTGTGCTCGGTGGCCGCCAAGGATGTGATCGGCAAGACTGTACCCAAGACCCGGCGCGGGCGCTTGAACGGGCTCAGCGCCACCCTGGCCGGTTTGCTGACCCTGGTGCTGGGTGGACTGCTTCTGACCAGCGGCGGCGCGCAGCCCGGGGTGCTGTTCTACTCCGTGTTGCTGCTGGCGGGTGCGGTTATGTGGCTGCTTGCCGCCTGGGTGTATGCCGGAATCCAGGAGACGCCGGGTGAAACCGGAGGCGGCGGCAACGCTTTCGCGGAGGCCATGGCCCGGCTCGACATATTGCGCACCGATCCGCCATTTCGCCGTTTTGTCATCGCCCGGGCCCTGCTGCTGTGTTCAGCCCTGACCGCGCCTTATTATGTTCTGCTCGCGCAAAGCGGGTCGGGCGCGGATCTGTCCCTGCTGGGCCGTTTTGTAGTCGCCGGGGCTCTGGCCGAGAGTGTCAGCGCCAGTTTCTGGGGCATCATGGCCGATCGGTCCAGCCGCCAGGTGATGGCTGTCGCGGCGTTGATCTCAGGTTTGCTCGGGATCGTGGCATTCGTGGTGGAAGCCGGTGTTCCCCCGCTTCGGGAATGGGCCTGGACCTACCCTATTTTGTTCTTTGTCCTGGGGATCGCCCACAGTGGCGTGCGCCTGGGTCGCAAGACCTATGTGCTCGATCTGGCCGGTGGGCAGAAACGGACCGACTACGTGGCGGTGAGCAACAGCGTGATCGGTCTGGTGCTGCTGCTCACGGGAAGCATCGGCGCATTGTCCAGCGTGATGCCGCCGGAGGGCGTGATTTTTGTTCTGTCCGTGGCCGGTCTCGGCGGTGCCGTACTGGTGCGGCGGTTGCCCGAGACGGTTTGAAACATGTCCGGTGATTCGCAGGCCCATATACCGTCACTGGTTTGCACCGGCGACCCTGATCAGCCCGTTGTATAGAAAGGTGGCCCACGCCGCCGGCCCACCGCTGTTGGGCGTGCTGATGCTGCAAACCCGCTTCCCCCGGCCCTTGGGGGACGTGGGCAACCCGGACACCTGGCCTTTCCCCGTGCTCTATCAGACTGTGTCGGATGCCACCGTCGACGCGGTTGTGCAGGCCGTCGCACCGGACCCGATCGTGACGGATCGCTTCCGGGAGGTCGCACAGGACCTGGTCCAGCGCGGTGTGGGCCTGATCACCACCAGTTGTGGCTTTCTCGGACCCCTGCACGATCGGGTCAGCGCCGGTCTGCCCGTGCCCCTTATCTCCACCTCCCTCATGCAGATTCCCCTGCTTCGGCAAATGTACGGCCCGGCGCGGCCCATTGGCGTGCTCACCTTCGACGACGTGTCCCTGTCCCGGACCCATTTCGGTCCCTGGTGGGACAGCAATCTGGTTATTCAGGGTCTGGCGCCGGAGTCCCATCTTTTCCGGGTGATTCGTGAGGATCGGATCTCAATGGACAGCGCGAGGGCGCAAGCGGACGTGCTTGCCGCGGCGGATCGGCTGCGGGTGCGTGCCCCGGACCTCTGTTGTGTGATCCTGGAGTGCACCAATTTTCCACCCTATCGTGGCGCGCTTGCTGACCGGCTCGGTGTGCCGGTGCATGACCTGGTTACCCTGGTTAACTGGGCGGCTTGGTCCATACTGTCAGCACAGCCTGGTGGTACAGGCCAGGGTGAGGTCTGAGCACCTGATCAGGCCTTTTCGTATCTCACGCATCACAGTCACGAATGGGGAGCAGGCATGCGATCGAGCAATCTATTGGCGGTATTGGCACTGACGACCATGGTTTTGGGTTTCCCGGCGCAGGCCGAGAAGTGGGACATGCCGTTGGCCTATGCGGCCACCAACTACCACTCGGAGAACGCAACCCGGTTCGCGGCCGCGGTGACCGAGGCGACAGGGGGTGAGTTGGAGATCGTGACCCATCCTGGCGGGTCGCTGTTCAAGGGCGGCGACATCTTTCGCGCCGTCCGCACCGGGCAGGCGCCCATCGGCGAGCGCCTGATATCCGCTCTGGGTAACGAGGATGCGATCTTTGAGGTGGACGCATTGCCGTTTCTGGCCACCAGCTTCGACCAGGCCTGGAACCTGTATCAGGCATCCAAGCCGGCAATGGAAGCGGTGCTGGACGAGAAAAATCTGAAGCTTCTATACGCTGTGCCTTGGCCGCCCCAGGGTCTGTACAACAAGAACCCGGTCAACAGCGCTGCCGACATGAAGGGCGTCAAGTTCCGGGCCTATAATCAGGCGACCTCGCGTCTGGCCGAGTTGCTGGGTGCGGTGCCCACCAAGATCGAGGCCGCCGAGCTGTCCCAGGCCTTCGCCACCGGGGTGGCCGACAGCATGATTTCCTCTGGCTCCACCGGCTACGACCGCAAGATCTGGGAGCACGTCACATTCTGGTACGACGTCCAGGCCTGGTTACCCAAGAACATGGTGGTGGTCAACAAGGACGCCTGGGCGGGTCTGGACGCCGCCACCCAGGGCGTGGTGCTGGGTGCAGCCGCCATGGCCGAGCAGGCCGGTTGGGCCAAGGCGCGGGAACTGGCCGACTGGTACAAGGAACAACTGGCCGCGAACGGTATGACCGTGGACGGCCCCAGCGAAACGCTCAAGGCCGATTTTATGGGCATCGGCGAAACCATGACCAACGAGTGGTTGGAGCGCGCGGGTGATACCGGCAAGGGCGTGGTGAACGATTACCGCAACATGTAAACCCGGACGGGACCGCTGCCGGGGGCGTCGGCGGCGGTCTCATCGACGTCTTGGCATTACCCGATACGGTGCAGTGCTCGCTGTTGCCTTGTGCAGGTCAGGCATGCATCCATCCGGGCTGCTCCGAGCGACGGTTCGGTGTTGTGACCCGTATCAGCGTGTTGGGGGTAGGTGACTTTGTTCAGTTCCATTGACCGAGGTCTGCATCGGCTCTACCGCCTGTGCGGGTTTCTGGCGGCGATTTTTCTCGTCACCCTGGGTTTGCTGGTTTTGGCCAGCATCGTCAGTCGCCTGTTCGGGGTCTATCTGCCCGGGGTGGCGGAGTACTCGGGATACGCCATGGCCGCCGCCAGTTTTCTGGCTCTGGCCTACACCTTCGGCGAGGGCGGCCATATCCGGGTCGAACTGGTGCTGAGCCGTCTCGCTCCGGGCCCCAGGCGGGTGTTTGAACTCTGGTGTCTTGGCGTTGCCAGTGCGGTAGCCGTTTATCTCGCCTGGTTTATGGTGCGTCTGGCCTGGATCTCCTGGCGCTTCGAGGAGCGCAGCGAGGGCAGCGACGCCATCCTGATTTGGGTGCCTCAGGCACCGGTTGCCGTGGGCGCAGTCTTGTTTGCCATCTGTCTGGTTCATGCACTGGTGCATCGAGTGCATGGCCACCAGCCGTCACCCACTGCGCCGGCTGGATCTGAGATGGGCTGAGCATGGAGCACGTCTTTCTCTCGATTGGTTTGATCGTCGCCTTGTTCCTGCTCTTGGGCAGCGGCGTCTGGGTGGGCCTGAGCCTGCTGGCGGTGGCGGCGGTGGGTATGGCCTTGTTCACCAGCCGCCCGGTGGGCGATGCAATGGCCCTCACCATCTGGAGCGCCAGCTCGTCCTGGACACTGACCGCCCTGCCTTTGTTTATCTGGATGGGGGAGATTCTGTTTCGGACCCGGCTCTCGGAGAACCTATTTCGTGGGTTGGCGCCCTGGATGAGCCGGTTGCCCGGCGGGCTGCTGCACGTGAATATCGCGGGCTGCGCCATATTTGCCGCCATTTCGGGCTCGTCGGCGGCCACCGTTGCGACAGTGGGCAGAATGTCCATTCCCGAACTGCGTCGCAGGCGCTATCCGGAACGGATGCTGGTGGGAACCCTGGCAGGCGCAGGCACCCTGGGCCTGCTGATCCCACCGTCCATCATTCTCATCATCTATGGCGTGACGGTGAATGAGTCCATCGCCCAGTTGTTCGTGGCCGGTGTGCTCCCCGGAATACTGCTGGCCGGACTGTTCATGGGCTATGTGGGCATATGGAGCGTGTTCAATCGCGATGCCATGCCGCAAACCGAGGAGGTTCACAGCTGGGGCGAGAAGGCCCGCGCACTCACGGAGCTGCTGCCGGTGGTGTGCCTGATCGCGGCCGTTATCGGTTCCATTTACGCCGGGATCGCCACCGCCACCGAGGCGGCGGTGCTGGGGGTGGGCGGCGCGCTGGCATTGTCTGCTCTGCAACGGTCCCTGACCCGGGAATCGTTTCTGGAATCCCTGCTGGGGGCAACCCGCACCTCGTGCATGATTGCCCTGATCCTGGCCGGCTCTTCGTTTCTGTCGTTGGCCATGGGTTTTACCGGTCTGCCCCGTGGCCTGGCCGACTGGATCACCACCCTGGGACTCAGCCCCATCGCGCTGATCGCCGCGCTCACCGTGTTCTATATCGTGCTGGGCTGTTTTCTCGACGGTATCTCCGCCGTCGTGTTGACCATGGCGGTGATCGAGCCACTGGTCCGGCAGGCCGGTTTTGACATGATCTGGTTTGGCATCTACCTGGTGGTGGTGGTGGAGATGGCCCAGATCACACCGCCCATCGGATTCAATCTGTTTGTTCTGCAGGGTATGACGGGCCGCGACATCGACTTTATCGCCCATGCCGCTTTCCCCATGTTTTTGATCATGATTGTGGCTGTGGCCCTGCTGGTCATGTTCCCGCAGATCGCCACCCTGTTGCCGGAGTTCATGTCCGCCCGTCCCGGTTGATGTGCGTCCATAGGGTGTCTTGCATGCGTAACACAGGCTCACCCACTGCAAGATCAGGCCTCGGCTGCCGGTCTATAGGGAAATGGGACGCAAGCAGGCTCGATTCGAATCGTTGGTTCAGACCCATGCCACGGAACTGTACCGCGCGGCCTATTGGTTGTGCAGTGACCGCCATCAGGCCGAGGATCTGGTCCAGGAGACATTCGCCCGGGCCTGGAAATCCCTGGATGGGTTGCGCGAACAGGGTGCAGCCCGGGCTTGGCTGCACACCATCCTGCGTCGCGAGAATGCGCGCCGCCATGAGCGCTTGGAGCCGGAGTTGCACAGCCTGGATTCGGTGCAGTTGCCTGCGGCGGCGTCTGAGTTTGACAGCCGTCCCGAGGCATTCGCGCTGCGCCAAAGTCTGGCGCAACTGCCGGAGGGATATCGGCAACCCCTGATCATGCAGGTTCTGGGTGGCTTCAGCTGTGAGGAGATTGGTCACATGCTGGGATTGAGTGCCAACACGGTAATGACCCGCGTGTTTCGCGCCCGCAAGCGGCTGCGCGCCCTGCTTGACGACGAACCCGTGGTCGAACGGGACACCGGGTCCTGACATGGATTGCCTGAGCTTTCGACGGCAGCTATGGACCGATCCCGGTTCGAATGATCCGGCGATGGATGCCCATCGTGCGGCCTGCGGCGCCTGCGCCGCCGAATACCGACGGGTGCATGAGCTGGAGAGTGGGCTGCGGGATGCGCTGCAGGTGCCGGTGCCCGCCGACCTGGAGCGCCGAATACTTGAGCGCGTCCAGGCGCCGAGATCGCCAAACAAACCTGCAAATCCGCGCCTGGCTTTGGCCGCGGCTCTGTTGCTCGGCGTTGCCGTTGGCGGCCTTGCGACGTGGCAGTGGGATGCCAATCGCCGTGCCCAGCCAGCCCTGGATCTGGCGCTGCTGAAGGTGTTTCAGAGCGATGATGCGCCGCTGCGAATGGATGCCACGGTCGAGCCTGAGCAGGTCCAGGCTGTCCTGGCCAAGCTGGGTGCCCGTTTGGCGGGAAGCCCGGGCCCGATACACTATGCAAAGTCCTGCACCATCCGCGGCCAGGACGCCGTGCACCTGGTGCTGGGAGACAACGCCGGCCGTGTGACCGTGTTTCTGCTGCCGGCGGAGCGGAGCGGAGAACAACAAAGCCTGATCGGTGATCGCGTCAACGGTGTGATCATGCCCTTGGGACGCGGCAGTATGGCGCTGCTGGGGGCCTCTTCCGCCGATTTGAGGCGGCGTCGCGGAGCGGATCCGGCGCAGCCTGGTGTGGAATCCCTGAAAGCCTATTCCGCTTCCCGCCGCCGCGCCTCCAACAGCTTGATCTGAAACAGCGTATTGCGCTCTTCCTCCTCCAGCACCGACCGGATGTATTCTACCGTTCGCTGGTGCTGTGGGATGACGTTGTATTTGAGGGCGTTGACCCGCTTTTGGGTTTTGCGCTGCTCCGTGAGCAACCGCCACAGCGCGGTTTCCGCTTCCCCCAGTTCCGCCAGCAGCACCGATGCTCTGGCCATTTGACGGCGGGTTTCGTCGAAGCTGGGGTCGGTCCACATCAGCCCCACCGGCTTTAAGGGCAGGGTGTTTGCCTGGACCGAGGGATACTCCACGCCGATGCTGCTGCGGGGCAGAATCCGCACCTCCAGTCCCGGCTCCAGGCCAAGGGCCGCCTGTTTGAGCGATTGGTGAGTCATGCGCAGCTGGTTTATCGCCACCCAGCGATAGGCCTCGGTGAGTACCGACCTCACTTCGCCGCGCAAAAGTCTGTACTGGGCCAGGCGCTCGTGCACCAGGCGCGTTAACAGTTCGCGTTTACGCTCGAGCAGATCGTGACCCTGCTGGAGGAAACTCACCTGCCGGCGCAGATTCAGCAGCGCACTTCTAGTGGGGGCGGTATTGAGGCGCTCGCTCACGTCGCGTTGTCCTGTTCATGCCCATTGTGATAGCGGGCAAGATCTTTTTCGGATATCCGTGTCAGCTCGGATTTGGGCAACATGGACAGCGTGTCCCAGCCCAGGCTCAGCGTTTCGACGATGCTGCGGTCCTCGTCCTCACCCTGACCCACAAAGCGTTGCTCGAACGCCCCCGCAAAGGCTAGATACTGGCGGTCGATCTGGGACAATTCCTCGGCGCCGATGATGGAGGCCAGATTGCGGATGTCCAGGGCACGGGCGTAGGAGGCGTACAACTGCGTCGCCACCTGGGCGTGGTCCTCCCGGGTGAAATCGGCGCCGATGCCGTCTTTCATCAGACGCGACAGCGATGGCGGGACATTGATCGGTGGATAAATGCCCTTGTGGTGGAGCTCGCGCCCAAGCACGATCTGGCCCTCGGTGATGTAGCCGGTCAGGTCCGGAATCGGGTGGGTGATGTCATCGCTGGGCATGCTCAGCACCGGCACCATGGTGATTGACCCGTGGCGATCGCGTATGCGTCCGGCCCGCTCATAGATTTCGGCCAGGTCGGAGTAGAGATATCCCGGGTAGCCCTTGCGCGAGGGTACGTCGCCCTTGGCGGTGGCCACTTCGCGCAGGGCTTCGGCGTAGTTGGTCATGTCGGTCATCACCACCAATACGTGCAGGTCCAGATCGAAGGCCAGATACTCGGCAACGGTCAATGCCGTACGGGGCAGGATCAGGCGCTCGATGGGCGGGTCGTCCGCCAGATTGACGAACATGACCAGGTTGCGCAGCACACCGCTGTCGTCAAAGCTTTCGCGAAAGAATCGGGCATCGGAATGGGAGATGCCCATGGCGGCGAACACCACCGCAAAGCCGCTGTCGTCGCCCGGCAGGCGGGCCTGGCGAACCAGTTGCGCCACCAGCCGGTTGTGGGGTAGGCCTGAGCTCGAGAACACCGGCAGCTTCTGGCCCCGCACCAGAGAATTGAGGCCGTCGATGGCCGACAGGCCGGTTTGGATGAACTCCTTGGGATAGGCCCGGGCCGCCGGGTTGACCGGGGCGCCGTTGACGTCGCGTTTGAGGGCGGAGACCAGGGGCGGTCGCTGGTCCGCCGGTGCGCCCACGCCATTGAACACCCGCCCCAGGACCGTCGGCGCCAGCGGCATCTGGAACGGTGTGTCCAGAAACCGTGCCCATGTGCGTTCCAGATCCAGATCGTCGGTGCCCTCGAACACCTGGATAAGTACCACTTCCGGTCCGGTGCGGATGACCTGCCCGTTTCGGGTGCGGTTTGCGTGATCCCGGATCAGCACGCGTTCGCCCAGGCCCACGTCAGGGACCGCCCGCATGAACAGCAGACCGCCACGGGCGACGGATGCGGTTCGGAACTCAGCAATACTCAAGGCGGATCCTCCACCGGGGGGCCGTATTCCGCATGCAACGGCGCCAGGGCGCTGCGAATTTCGTTACCGAACTCCAGCAGTTCCGCGAGCTGGTCACTCGAGTACGTGTGTTTGAGCCGCAGCGCCTGGGCCAGCAGCGGCATCGCCAGCAGCCGCTGCACTGGAACCCCCCGCGCCAGCAACCGTGTCCCCTCCCGGTGGATCTCCAGCATAAGGGCCAGCAACGCGTACTGTTTCTGCGGAGAGCAGAAGCTATCCACCGGATCAAGCGCATTTTGCTGCAGTAAACCCTCACGGATCAGGGTCGCAGCCTGCAGGGTCCAGCGCTGGGCCGATGACAGGGCTTCGGGACCCACCAGGTTGACGATGCGGGACAGTTCCCGGTCCTCGGCCAGCAAGGCCATGGCCTTGGACCGAGCGGCCTCCCAGTCGGCGTCCACCTCCTGTGCCCACCAACGGGCGGCCTCGGTCACGTAGCCGGAAAAGCTCTCATTCCAGTCCACCGCCGGGTAGTGGCGGGCGTCGGCCAGCTCCTTGGACAGCGCCCAGAACACCTGGACATTCTCCTTGGTATGGCTGGTCACCGGTTCCGAGAAGTCGCCCCCGGGAGGCGATACGGCGCCAATCAGGGTCACCGAGCCGGTGTTTCCGGCCAGGGTTTCGACCCGGCCAGCCCGTTCGTAAAAGGCGGCGATTCGCGATGCCAGATAGGCCGGGTAGCCTTCTTCCACCGGCATCTGGCCGAGACGTCCGGACACCTCCCGCAGCGCTTCGGCCCACCGCGAAGTGGAGTCGGCCACCATCACCACGTCATAGCCCTGATCCCGGTAGTACTCGGCGATGGTGACGCCCACGTAGATCGATGCCTCCCGGGCCACCACCGGCATGTTCGAGGTATTGGCCACCAGCAGCGTGCGCTCCATCAGCGGGCGCTTGGAATAGGGGTCCGTCAGCCTGGGAAAGCTGTCCAGAATATCCACCAGTTCGTTGCCCCGCTCGCCGCAGCCCACATAGATGACGATATCGGCGTTGGACCAGCGCGCGATCTGATGCTGAAGGATGGTTTTGCCGGCCCCGAACGGACCCGGCACCGAGCCCTTGCCCCCCTTCAGCAGGGGAAAAAATGTGTCCAGAATCCGCTGACCCGTCATCAGGGGTCGGGCAGCGTCGTCTCGTTTGCCATAGGGGCGCGGCACGCGGACCGGCCACCGCTGGTACAGATACAGCTTGACGGTGTTGCCGTTCCGGGTGCGGGCCCGGCCTACCGCTTGTTCCAGCCGGTAGTTGCCCGGTGGCGCAAGTTCCAGGAGCTCCCCCTCGAAACCGGGCGGGACCAGTATTCGGTGCAGGATGCTGGGTGTTTCCTGCACGGAACCCAGTATCTGCCCGCCGCTCAGGATGTCGCCGGGTGCCAGGGTTTCGCAGGGCAGGAATGGCCACGGTGTGTCCCGATCCAGCGCCGGCACCTGAATGCCGCGGGCCATGTAGTCACCGCTCTCGGCCTGCAGTGCATGCAGTGGACGTTGGACGCCATCGACGATCTGGCCCAGCAATCCGGGCCCGAGTTCCACCGAAAGTGGGTGGCCCAGAGCCTCGACCCGCTCTCCGGGCGCCATCCCCTCGGTGGACTCGTACACCTGGACCAGCGCCTGATCCGCTTCGCGGGCAATGACTTCGCCGATCAGGCCCAGCTTGCCCAGCCTGACCTGTTCTCCGTTCAGGACGTTGGGCAGCCGTATGCTGACAATCGGCCCGTTGATCTCCAGCACCTCACCCATTCACGGGTCCTCCGTTTTCCCCGACGGATGCGAACAGGCGCTCCATGGTGACTCGATGCAAGGCTTCCTGAAGCCGCTCGGTGCGGCCTTCGAAGGTGTTATCGACCCGAATGGTTTGATCGGCCGACTCTACCCGTGCGCCCCCGGTTGCATCGATTGGTGCCGCCGCGAGCGTGGCTTCGATGTCGGGCAGATGTTCCGCACACCAGGCGGGCCAGTCGGCCCCAACGGTTTGATGATCTCGTTGATTCAGATGCACCGTCAGCGACCGGCAGCCTATGGCCGCGGCCGCCTGACAGACGAACTGGACCAGAATCGTTGGGTAGTGCGTTTTATCGGCTGCCAGGACCCGCAGCCGTTCCCGGGCTTGGGCCAGAACGCTCTCGATCAGTGCCCAGCGGAGCCGATCTAGATCGCCCTGCAGTCGGATCTCGCCGGCCTGGACCAGGCGCTTCTGGCGGCGGGCGGCCAGGGTTTTGGCCGAAAGTACTTCCCGTTCCTCCCGCAGGTGCAACTTGTCCTTGGCATCCGCCAACAGGTGATCGCGGCTGCGCCGGCCCCGTTCCAGGTACTCATCGGCCAGGCGGCGAGCGCGCTCCTGCAGGGCGCGTTCGAGTTCTTCGATTCTTGCCTCCTGGTTCATGGCTGCGGGTCCAGCGCCGACTCACCCAACAGGGTTGCCACCAGGTTTTCCACTTCCGGTCGGTAGGCTTCGGGTGCATCCAGCCTGGGAATCTCGACGATGACGATGCGCGGGTCCTCACCCCGTGCCCGCCTCAGGGCGGGACCCTGGCTACGGGCCAGATCCTGCTCCAAAATGACCAACGCACTGGCACGGGTCTTGGACAGGCCGTCCAGCACCGCTTCCAGGGTTTCCGCATTGGCATCCGGGTAGGTTTCGAAACCTACCAGGGCAAAGGCGTCCACCAGGGCGGCGGACCCCATGGCGATCATTCTCGTTCGCCGGGGGTCATTCATTATCGTCTCCTGGGCCGAAACGCGTTTCGTATCAATTGATCAGACCTTCCGTAGGGAAGGTCTGATCAATTGCTGCGATCGCGCCGGCGTCTTTGCGCTGCCTCGTACAAGGCGCACCGAGCGAAGTTGGCTTGCTGCCAATGAGCGAGGTGCAACGCGGTACGAGGGGCGCAAAGGCCCGGCCCCGCCGGGGTTTCGCCCACAAGGGCACATCTGCCGCGTTTCCCGGCTTGGCCATAGAATGACTATGACACTGCGCCGGGAGCCTCGCATCTGCGCCCTTGTGGACCGAAACGCGTTTCGTATCAATTGTTCAGACCTTCCCTAGAATGAGTATGCTCACCACCAGCCCGTAGATGGCGATGCCTTCGGCCAGACCCAGATACACCAGGCTGCGCCCGAATGCCTCGGGTTTCTCGGCGATCACCGCCAGGGCGGCGGCGCCCACTGGCCCCACCGCGATGGCCGCGCCGACGGTGGCCAGGGCGGTGGGCAGGGCAGCGCCGATCAGCGCCAGCCCCATGCCGATGGAAACCTCCCGTTCGACAATCACGGTTTCCTGGGCCAGGACGTCCTGCAGGCCCAGCAATACCATCGCCACCGGGGCCGCGAGAAACACCAGCAGGTTGCCGCCGAGACTGCTTTTCAGCCAGACCGGCAGCGGACTGTCCCGGCCCGGGGGGCTCAGTTCCAGGTAGATACCGATCGCCACGATGCCGAGGACACTCAGCGCCATAAGCGCAACAAGCCAGTACATGTGCCTACTCCCATGTTGAACTCAAAACCCGGATGAATCCTTCAGCTGTCGTGTGGACCGGACTGTGGACCCCGCGGGTTCGACTGCAGCACCCGCAGCGGTCGGAACGCCCGCCCGTCGCCGTGGTAGAACCGTGAGAATCCCTCGTAGTACTCGAGCCGTATGACCTGGATCCCGACGATGGCGCCCTCCAGCACCAGAATGAAGAGATTGCCCACTACAATGGTGATCCAGTGGCCCACGGTGTTCATCATTTCGGCGATGGCGAACACCGCCGCCGCCAGGGCCACATGATTGAGACTGAATGCCGCCACCCGCAGGAACGAGAGGCTGCCGGAGACATATGACATGACTGTCTCGAGGGTTTCTATGATCACGGTCAGAATCCGCTCCCCCAGCGGCCGTTGATTTTTATGCCATAGATAACCCATCACCCCGATCAATCCCAGCACGGCCAGCAGTGACGGCGCCACGGACCACCGACCCTGGGCAAACCATCCGTAGACCAGCCAGATCAAGGACAGATAGAGTGAGATCCCGGCCAGCCCGCTACCGCCCAACAGGGCCGCCAGGTAGTGGCGGTCGGTCAGCTGGTTGTACACGGTCAACAGCGAGGCCACCAGGATGAAACCGATACCCCAGTACAGTGCCACCCGCAGCATCAGCAGCGGATCGGTCAGCGGGGAAATCCACAGTGGATGCACCCACTCCTCGAAACCGAAAACGCTGCCATACAGCGCCCCGAACACCATGGAGGAGAACCCGCAGGCGATCAGGAAAGGGGTGAAGGCGCCGAGTCGTCGCCGTAACGGTAGGGCGACAATCGCGATCACGGCGCCGTGGCCTATATCGCCGAACATCATCCCGAACATGGCGATAAAGGACACCGCGAACACGACGGTGGGATCGACTTCGCCATAGCGCGGCACCCCGTAATTGGTAACCAGTCGGACGAACGGCGACAACAAGCGGTGGTGTCTGAGGACCGAGGGCACCGATTCGTCCGGCAGAGGATGCCGTTGCTGCATCAGCACCGGGCCTTTAAGTTTCGACTCCAGCGCCGCTTGGAGACCCTCGACCGCGCTGCGGGGAACCCAGCCGGTGATGAGCGCGAGCCCGCCCCGGGCGCGCAGCCCGTCACCAAGCTGGGCGTAGGGCGAGGCGAGCTCGATCTGGGCGGCGGCGGTGGCCAGCGGCTCGGCATCGGCTTGGCAGAGTGCCCGGATCTCCGCCTGCAACCGTGCGCAGTCGGCGTCGCACTGGGCGCTCTCGGCCAGTAACTGGGACCGGATCTCCTCGGGTCGATCCTCGAAGTTCTCTGGAATCTCCAGGGCGTGCCAGCCGGCGGCCTTGAGCACCGGCTCAATGCCGGTCACCGTGCCCTTCTGGCCGGCCAGGATGACATGGGCCGCGCCGTTGCTTTCCAGAAAGCGGCTGATGGTGAATCCCGCCAAACCCATGGCCTCTTCGAAACGCGCATATTGTTTGCTCGGCACGGTGCCGACGCGCAGATCCAGAAAAGTGCGATCCTGCCGCAGCCGGCCCAGGTCCACCTTGAGGCTCTGGAAGTTCTCCAGGCTGAGAAGCTGCCGTTCGATGTGTTGCTTGTGTTCCCGGCACAGCCGGACCTGTTCTTCGCGCTCGGAAATTTTCTGCCACAGTGCACCCAGTTGGCGGTCGATATCCGCCAGCTGTCCCTCGTTGGGCGCATTGGTCACCTCGGGCGGGTGGCGATCAGGCAGTGTGGTGTGGTTCAGAATCTTGCTCAGCCTGGCACGGGCGCTGGCGTACGTGCGGCGGTACTCCGCCGCCGGGTCATCCGGCAGACCGGGATTGGCCGGGTCGCCCTTCTCCACCTGGAATGCCCCATGCTGGGCCATCAGCAGGCTGGCGTCGCGGGCATCCTCAGCCAGCAGCTGCACCGTCACCCGGGCCATGGGTAAGGGCCTAAACATGGGCCTGTCTGCGCAGACGGGCCAAGGCGCCGGCTGAGTTCGATGCCACCGGGTCGGACCAGATGTCCAGATTGAGGGCGTCTGCGATCAAGTCCTTGCCGAGTTGGAGCGACTGGCCGTAGAGCACGCCGCGGACGGCGCGCACGTCGCGCTCCCGTAACAGCAGGTAGGCGAACACCCGGTCCAGACCGGGTCGATTGTCCCGGATGGCCTTTTCCGCCGCCTGCCACTGATAGACCTGGAGTCGGCCCATGATCTCGGTCGGTGTCTGCAACCCGGCCAGCAGGGATTTGAGCGGTTCCGGCAGGGCGTTTGCTACTGCTTCCACCGTGTCCAGCTGGGCCAGGCGCAGCAGTTGCGTGCGGCCCAGGTGATTGCCGCCGGGCAGCAGGTGGAAGTAGGCCTCTGCCGGGGGCAGTTGATAGGCCACCCGATAGCGTAACAGCCAGACCAGATTGATTCGATCCAGCAGATCCCCCACCAGCATCAGCAGCCCAATACGATCTGCCTTCGGCACCGCTTGAGCCCGTCGATGCACGCCGGCGTAGTACTGGCGGTCCAGTGCCGAGTCGACTGTGAACAGCTCCGCCCCACCCGCCACGATGCGCCGGGCTTGACGCGCGATCTCAGCATACTCCGGAATCCGTTCCAGGCGCCGCAGCATTTCGGCCGCGTCGTCGCTTTCCAGCAATGTCCGAACGGGTAGGCGGGCGTAGGGTTCGATGTCGATTAGATGTTGCTCGATGCTCTCCCGTGTCTGCCCCGAGAGTTTGCCGCGGATCAGCGCTTTGAGATTGCCCACCTCCGCCCGGCGTCCCCAGTAGGCGAAAAACTCCCGCGCCGGACCGGTCAGGGGTCGCAACAGGAGGCTCAGCTCTTCCAGTTGCCGGCGCATCAGCACCGACTCAAGCTCGCTGGCCCCGTGCAATTGATCCAGCGCCAGATCGCCCAATCCAGCATGGCGCAACAGGGCTTCCTGGTCCTCGGCCCGGCCCCGCAACATGGACTCAAGCTGCGGCGCGTTAAGGAGTTGGGCCGCCATAAGCGATACCCGGGTATTGAGGTAGACGTAGCGGCTGTGGGCGCTCATGGACTACTGGGTGGGATCCAGCAGGACGGCCAGTGCGTCCTCAACCGCCTGCGCCTCCCGCGCCTCGGCCAGAGTGCGCAGGGCCGCATGACGTTCTTCGTAACGGCGCTTGATCTCGCCGATTTCCTGCTTGGCCTGTTGTTCGGCGCGTTCCATATGGGACCGCCTGAGCTCGGGAATCCGGGCCTCGAAACGCCGCTCGGCGTCGCCGGTCTCGGTCAGGGCCGCATGGACCATGCGCTCGCGTTCGGTATCCGCCTCCCGCACCAGAGACTGAGCCCGTTCCTCCGCCGCCAGCAAGCGCTCTAGTGTGTCCTCCATCGTCGCTTTCCTCTGGGATCGCTAAAGCCCCCGTGTCGACACACGCGGGTCACTACGATTCTAGAGACTGACGGGCATTGCGATATGACCAAGATCAATGGGTGTTGTGGATGATGTTTCGGTGGGTGCCAATGGCCTGGGCGGATGGCAGCCGCCCAGGCCATTGGCAATGACACGGATCCGGCGGCTTACCCTTGCGGCGCCGCTTCCTTGACGGTCGCGCCGACGATTTTTTCGCAGCTGCCCGCGGGGACATAAATCCACTCCTCGGGGTCCGCATCCACCGTGGATTGCCCGGCACAGGCGTGCTGAGCGGTGCCGCAGTCGTTCATGCCGGCCTTTACGAAGCCGGCGCATTTCTCCATGCCGGGCTTGCCGGCCAGCGCTTGACCGGCGCCGGCTGCCAGGCCGATGGCCATCAGGCCCGCGATTGCACTGCGAACGAGGTCTTGCTGGGTACTCATGATCGTGTCTCCCTGGGTTGGGACACGCCGGGATTTCGACGTCTCCACAGGTAAAGACCGGGATCGACGCCGAAATCTTGCGGATGGGGTCAAATCCAGCGGACCAAGGAGGGTCTGATCAATTGATACGAATCGCGTTTCGGTCCACAAGGGCGCAGATGCGAGGCTCCCGGCTTGGCCATAGTGATTCTATGGCCAAGCCGGGAAACGCGGCAGATGTGCCCTTGTGGGCGAAACCCCGGAGGGGCCGGGCCTTTGCGACCCTCGTACCGCGTTGCACCCCGCTCATTGGCAACTCACTTATTTGCCTTGGGCCAACTTCGCTCGGTGCGCCTTGTACGAGAGCGCGCAAAGATCCCGGCGCGATTGCAGCAATTGATCAGACCGTCCCTAGGAGCGACCACGTCCGACTTACGCCGTCCTGCTGCGGAACGACGGATACCGGCGCGATTCTCCCCGCGATCTCGTTAAATAGAGCCCACTACTCGCCTCAATCGCGGGAAAAACCGCACTCGGCCCCTACGTCCCTCGCTACGAACGCCTAAGTCGGACAGGCTCCCTAGAGCGCGGCGCCGAGTTGGGCCTCCACCGCGGCGCGCTGCTCTGGTGTGTTGACGTTGATGAAGGCGTCGGGATGGTCGGCGAAGGAGACGGTCGCCATTCGGTGGCGGGCGAACCAGCGGTCGATCTTGCGCTCGCCTTCGCCCAGAAACGCGTCCAGGCTCGGCAGCAGCGAGCGCGACAGCAGGGCGAACACGGGCTGCAGGCGTTGTCCGTCGCTGGCCACCGCCAGTTCCGCGGCCTGCTCCAGCAGGGCGGCACACATGCGGTCCGCCATATCCGGGGGTACGAAAGGAGAGTCGCAGGGCAGGGTCAGGATCCAATCGGTGTGGGCGGCGCGAAGGCCGCTTGCCATGCCCGCCAGCGGTCCCTGAAATCCGGTCAGGGCATCGGGGACGACTGCAGTTCCAAGGGCCGCGTAGGCGTCCAGATTACGGTTGGCATTGATCACCACCGCGCGAACCTGGGGTGCGATTGCACGATGGATGTGGGCTACCATGGGACGGCCCGCCAACTCGATCAGGCCCTTGTCCAGTCCACCCATGCGCCGGGCCATGCCGCCCGCCAGGATGACGGCGGTGACCTGGATGACGGGATCGGGTTTGGCCTGCGTTCCGATCACGTCTCCGTCAGCCGCCGCCACGGCGGAAGGCGAAATCGAACCTGGCCATGAACCGGTCAACCGCGTCCCGGTCATAGCCGCTGAAGGTAAACGTAAGATGCGTTACCGGCAGCACCAGCAGTGCGATGCGCCGCTCTCCCTGGGGTCCGAGATGGATGGAAACAGACCCTTCCTCGGTATCCAGGGTCACAGTGTCGTTGTCCTGGCGCCAGCGGTGTCCCCGGGCCACCATCGGAAATCCGCGGAAGAAATCCTGATGGGTCATGCCCATCTCGCGGGTTTGCTGCATCGTCATGTCAGTGGCTTGTTCAGCCACCGGCAATGGGCGGGAACACCGCGAACTGGTCTTCGGGCGTCAATATCCGCTCGGCGCGTTGTTCCGGATCCAGGTAAACTCCGTTCACCAGCACCAGATGAGTCAGCTCCGGCGGCAGCTTGAGCTGGTCGATCAGCTGCTGTGCCGTGATGCCGTCCTCCACCTGCATCTCCAGCGCATTGCGCACAGCCCCCGGAGGCAGATACTTACCCAAGGTGGCGTAGAGTTTGACGGTCAGCTTCATGTTCACACCCAATCCTCGCATCCAGTCCTGAACTGGACCCGTTCAAGGCACTTTGGTTCGGCCGAAGTCTACGCTGCCCCGGCCATAAGGAATAGGCGGGGTTGAGATCGAGGCAAGCGCCCATGGTACATGCTGGGTCGGTGCGAGGCGTGTCGCCGACCCTCACCAAGCTCGATCAAGCAGAGCCTGAGCTTCGGTCAGCGTCACGTCCACCGGATTCATGATCATCGAGCCGTCGTCCAGGGCCAGGGCGGCGATCGTACCGAGGTCTTCCCGCCGAACCTGGCCGGTCTCTGACAGCGTGCGTGGCAGGCCGCTGATCGCATTGACCCGGTCCTTCAACGTACGGATGCGTGCGATGGCCGCCGCCGGGCGATCGGCCGGCGCGGTGGCGGCATAGGTTTCGGCATCGCTCAGATACAAAAGCAGTTCCCCGATCTCGTGGCGGCGAGCCGACAGATTGAATTCCAGTACGAGCGGTAGAAAGATGCCCATGCAGGTGCCGTGGTGGACGCTCGCGGTGGCGCCGACGGCGTGGCCCAGAGCATGCACCAGGCCGACCATTGAGTTGCTGAAGGCGATGCCGGCCATGGTTGCGGCCTGGGCCAGTTCCAGCCGACCTTCGGGGTCGGACGGTTTTTCGAGGACGGGGATGAGCCAGCGCGCCACGCCCCGGATCGCCGTCGTCGCGTATGCGTCACTGATCGGATTTTTCGCCAGGCAGGTAAAAGCCTCAATCGCATGAGTCAGGGCGTCCAGCGCAGTCGCCGCGGTGATCTGCAGCGGTAGCTTGAGTGTCATGCGTGGATCGAGGATCGCGACATCGGGCAGCAGGAACGGCGAGACCACCGGCAATTTGGCGTGCGTGTCCTCGTCTTTGATAATCGTGACAGAGGTTACCTCCGACCCGGTGCCGGCGGTGGTTGGCACGGCCAGCAAGGGCTTGAGCGGGCGGCTCAGATTGTTGACGCCGGCGAAGGGACGGATATCGTCGCCCCCCTCGGCTGCCAGAATGTTGATCGCTTTGGCCGTGTCCATTACCGAGCCACCGCCGATGGCGACCAGGCTGTCGCAGTCCAGCGTCCTGAACACAGCGACGCCTGCCTTGACCGCAGTAAACGACGAATCGGAGGGAACATCGTCGAACAGGCCGCCGGGAACGATCCCGTCCGACTCCAGTGCGTCGATCACGGTGGCCGCAAGCCCGGCGCCAACCACGCCCTTGTCGCTGACAATCAGCGGGCGCGACACGCGCCGTGACCTGAGCTCGAAGGCCATGTGTTCAAGCGCTTTGTAACCCGCGACGGTCTTGACCGGGCAGAAGAACTCGTAGAACTCGCGGCGCATGAGGTCAGCCTCCAAACAGATCCATCAGGAAACGACGGTAGATCCGGAGCGCCAGCCCGAGTTTGGTGGCCAGGCCTATATCCGGATAGTGCTTGACCCCACGTTCGGCGATGAATCTCGGTAGAACAACCACTTCCAGGCGGTCGAGGCAGCGGACAATCTTCATGGCCAGCGCGGCATCGCCACCGAGCGACATGCGGTCGTTCGCAAATGATTGAGCCGTGCCTTCAACGAAGCTGAGCACAAGGAAAGCATGCGTGACGTGTTTGAACTCGAACAACAGGGTGGGCGACTCGTCGGGCCGGGAACGCCGAGTGGCCAGACGGCGCCCGTCCCGGGCCAGAGCGAACCCTGAGAGCCCCGAGTGGGTTCTCATGGCAAATGTGAAATCCGCCGGCAGTACCGCCACTTCCCTGCGGATCACAGGATCAACGGCACTGGCCGCCTGTAACAGGCGGCCGATCAGCCACATCATGACCCGGACATAGAGCAGCTGTGCCCGGTAGACCGTTCCGGCACCTTTGCGGGTACCGAGTCCGCTGAGTGCAACCGCCGTTGAAACCGTCTTAGCCTGCAAGCGCCGCTCCAATGGAATGCCCGCCATCGCAAGGGCACATCGGGCCGAAGGGGAGCCCCACTTGATTCAAGATTGCTTCGCCCCTGTGCGGCCCAATTCCTGAGCGTGAGCCGAAATACCCTTTACCGCAAGCTTCGAAAACACAACATTGGGGTGCGGCGGTGAATTCGTAGCGTACGCAGGCGCTGTCCTGATTGCGGTACACAATGCACCACCCACTGGGCATCCGTGGGACAGGGCGCCATACTGCCAGCCACCATACGGCCAGCACTTGGGCTCTGTTACGCCCTGGACAGCGCTTGGTTGAAAGCATCGACTGCTGAAATTTTGTTAGTTGTACTCTAGACTTAGTCTCGTTTGTATTGCAGAGTTCAGCTATGCATGACGCGTTGCGAGCGGCATCTGGCATGCAACCTGCTCAACCCGCAGTCTGGCCCGTTGTTGTCCGGGCCTGATTTTGCTTATCCGCACAGATGACAACGTCAGGAGGATTGAGTATGCAGTGGTCAAAGCCCGCCTACACCGAAATGCGTCTGGGTTTCGAAGTCACCATGTACGTCAGCAACCGCTGAGGTAAGACACGAGACCGGTCGACTGGCCTCGCCTGAAATACGGTTGAGGCCAGTCGGCACACTGTTCCAGCGCGGGCTGATTCATGGCCCAGCGATATTACTCAAGCCAGTGTTACGCGGTCGGTTTCGGGCTCAGCCCACGATCGTGGCGGAGTTTCGATGCATATTCGCGTGCTCGGCTCGGCCGCCGGTGGCGGCTTCCCCCAATGGAATTGCAACTGCGATAACTGCAGCGGGCTGCGTCAGGGTACGCTCAAGGCTCGGGCGCGGACGCAGTCCTCGATTACGGTCAGCGCCGATGGCGTCAACTGGGCGCTGATCAACACCTCGCCGGATATTCGACAGCAGATTCAGTCATTCGCGCCTCTACAGCCCGGCCGAGCCAAGCGCGATACCGGGATACGCGGGGTGATTCTGATCGACAGCCAGATCGATCACACCACGGGCCTGCTGATCCTGCGCGAGGGCGAGCGCTTACCCCTGTACTGCACCGAGATGGTCTATCAGGATCTGACGTCCGGGTTTCCGGTGCTCAGCATGCTGGAACATTACTGCGGTGTTGATTGGCACACTTTGGGGCTGGAGGGTGAACCGTTTGCGCTTTCCGGAGTGCCGGGTTTGCGCTTTCGCGCCATAGCGCTGAGCAGCAAGGCGCCCCCTTACTCACCCCATCGAAACGATCCCCATCCCGGCGACAACATCGGCTTGTGGATAGAAGACACCGGGAGCGGCCAGGGCGTCTTTTATGCGCCGGGACTGGGTGAAATCGAGCCCCACCTGTTGCCGTTGTTCGAATCCGCAGATTGTCTTCTGGTGGACGGCACGTTCTGGACTGAGGACGAGATGATACGCCGCGGCGTGGGAAGCAAAGGGGCATCGGCCATGGGGCATCTTCCACAGAGCGGTCCGGGCGGCATGGTTGAGGTCCTGGGACGATACCCCGATACGCGCCGGGTGCTGATACACATCAACAACACCAACCCGATTCTGGACGAGGCTTCTGAGGAGCGGGCCGTCCTTTCGGCAGCAGGCATCGAGGTTGCGTTCGACGGCATGGACATCCACCTGTGAATACTCCAATCCCAACTCCGACTTCCGGCGACGCCTGGTCGGCGGAAGTCTTCGAGCAAAAACTGCGCAGCCATGCGCCCCGGTACCACATCCACCATCCCTATCAGGTCCGGATGAATGCGGGTGAACTCAGCCGGGAGCAGATCCAGGGATGGGTCCTCAATCGTTTCTACTATCAGATTCGCATTCCGAACAAGGATGGCGCCCTGTTGGCCAATTGCCCGGATCGCGCGGTGCGACGTCAATGGATTCAACGCATACTGGATCACGACGGACGGGCGGACGGCGAGGGCGGCATCGAGGCCTGGATTCGCCTCGGGGAGGCCTGCGGTCTGGATCGGGATCGGATCGTCTCCTGCCGCGATGTGTTGCCCGGTGTGCGATTCGCGGTAGACGCCTATGTCAACTTCGTTCGCCGAGCCCCTTGGGACGAGGCTGTCGCTTCGTCTCTGACCGAGTTGTTCGCCCCCACGATTCATAAGGCGCGTCTGGCCAGTTGGCCCGAGCATTACCCCTGGATCGAATCTGACGGCCTGCAGTATTTCCGCAACCGGCTGACCGAAGCCCATCGGGACGTGGAACATGGCTTGGCCCTGGTGTTGGAACGGTTTGACAGCCGTGAACGTCAGGAGCGGGCTCTGGAAATCCTGCGGTTCAAACTGGATGTGCTCTGGACCATGCTGGATGCCATGCACATGGCCTATGTCGCCGATATGCCGCCCTATTTCAACGTGGAGGGCGGTCGATGAAAGACCCGATCGATCGGCAGCCCGTGCGGTTAGCGCCCACCTACCGGTTCCAGTGGGAGGAAGCGCAGCAGGCCCATGTGCTGCTCTACCCTGAGGGCATGGTCAAGCTCAATGGGCCCGCCGGCGAGATACTCAAGCATTGCGACGGCACTCGCACCGAAACACAGGTGATAGAAGCCTTGCAGCAGCAGTTTCCCGGCAACGATGGTCTGGCCGACGACGTCCGCGCCTTTCTGAGTGACGCCCGTACCCGGGGATGGGTTTGCTGATGGATGACGGTCCCCGACCGCTTTGGCTGCTGGCGGAGCTGACCTATGCCTGTCCGCTGCAATGCCCGTACTGCAGCAATCCGGTGGATTTCGCCGCCCATGGTGCGGAGTTGTCCACCGAAGATTGGCTTAGGGTGCTGCGCGAGGCGCGCGCCATGGGGGCTACCCAGCTTGGATTTTCCGGCGGTGAGCCCTTGGCCCGACGCGATCTGGACACGCTGATCGCAGAGGCCCGCAAGCTGGGTTACTACACCAACCTCATCACTTCCGCGGTGGGCATGGACGCCGAGCGCGTGGCCCGGTTCCGGGAGATCGGCCTGGATCACATACAGGTCAGTTTCCAGGCCAGCGATGCTGAACTCAACGACCTCATCGCCGGCACCACATCGTTTCAGCACAAGCTGGACATGGCGCGCGCGGTGAAGGCCAACGGTTTCCCCATGGTGCTCTGTTTTGTGCTCCATCGGGACAACATGGATCGCGTCGATGACCTTCTGGAATTGGCCAAGTCGCTGAACGCCGACTATGTGGAACTGGCCACCACCCAGTACTACGGCTGGGCCTGGGTGAATCGAGAGCGACTGATGCCGACCCGCGAGCAACTCAAGGCGGCCGAGCAGGCCACCAACCGGTTTCGCGAACAACGGGCCGGTGACATGAAAATCTACTATGTGGTGCCCGACTACTATGAGACCCGTCCAAAGCCCTGCATGAACGGCTGGGGGCAGATGTTTCTGACCATCGCCCCTGATGGCACTGCCTTACCCTGTCATGCGGCGCGGCAGCTGCCGGGGATCAGTTTCCCCAATGTGCGGGATGCCAGCATCGACGACATCTGGCACCGGTCCGACGCGTTCAATCATTTTCGCGGCTACGATTGGATGAAGGAACCGTGCCGCAGCTGTCCGGAGAAGACCAAGGACTTCGGCGGATGCCGTTGCCAGGCTTACATGCTGACCGGTGACCCCGCCAACGCCGATCCCGTCTGTGACAAGTCGCCGTTTCATGAACGGGTTCTGGCCGCGATCGATACACCGGATCAGCGCCTGGCTGAGGTGGTGGAAAAACCGCTGGTGTTTCGCAACCCCAGGAATTCCAAGGCTTTGTCCTAGACCCGCGTCTGCGCCCCTCCGGGATATGTCGCTGCGTCCTGACGGTTAGGTCAGGATTCCATCCGCGGTCTGATCCATGGCCTCCCGCACCGCTGTTGCCATGCCCGGCTCGGCCAGTGTGTGACCGCAATCGGCCAGTATTCTCAGCTCAGCCTGGGGCCAGACCGAGTGCAGTGCCAATGCATTCTCCGCCGGTGTCAGCAGATCCAGCCGTCCATGGATGATGATTCCGGGAATGCCGGCCAGCCGGGCCGGGTCCACCATCACGCCCCGTTGATCCAGGAAAAAACCGTGGGCCGCGTAATGCACCGCGATGCGCACTCGGGCGACGGTCGCGGCTGGGTCAGGTTCGATTCCGCCCGGTTCCGAAGCGGGCAGGGTGGGCGCCAGGATCGCCGACTCCCACGCCGACCAGGCCCTCGCTGCTGTCAATGCCCGCTCGGGTCCGGCGCCGTTCAGGGCGCGGTGATAGCCGGTCAACGGATTGTTGGGCTCGCCCGAGGCCTGCACGAATCGCCCGTATGCCTCGGGAAACATCCGCGCCGCGCCCTGACCGCCCACGAACCACTCAAGATCCTGGGGTCGGCTCAGAAAGATGCCTCTCAGCACCATGGCGGCAACCTGCGCGGGGTGGCGCTGCGCGTACAGCAGGGCAAGGGCCACGCCCCAGGAACCGCCGCACAAAACCCACTGTTCGATGCCCAGCGACTCGCGTAGATGTTCCAGATCCGCAACCAGCTCATCCGGATTGTTCTGTGCCGTGGCGCCACTGGGCAGGGAACGGCCGGCGCCGCGCTGGTCGTACAGAACGGTACGATAGCGAGCGGGGTCAAACACCCGTCGGTGCCCGGCTTGACAGCCGGATCCCGGACCACCGTGTAGAAATACGGCCGGCAAGCCATCGGGGTTGCCGCTGGTTTCAAACCACAGCTGGTGCCCGTTCCCTACCGAAAGCAGGCCGCTGTTGTCGGCATCGATCTCCGGATAGAGCCTGGCCTCCATCAGCCGGCTTGCCTGATCTGGCGGACCAGTCCGCGCTGTGGGTCATAGCCCCAAGCGGCCAGTGCGAAGAACACAATCAGCGTGCCCACCACAACGGCGCAGGACACGCCGTTGAACTGACCGTAGAGCGCGAACCTGATCAGTTCCACCACATGGGTGAAGGGATTGAAACGGGCCATTTGAAACACGATCTCGGCGCCTGATTCCTGCAATTTCCAAAGCGGATAAAGGGCACTGGACAGAAAAAACATGGGGAAAATGACAAAGTTCATGGTGCCGGCGAAGTTCTCTAACTGCTTCACATAGACTGACAGCAGCAGTCCCGCGGCGCCCAGCGTCATACCGCCCAGTATCAGTGCGGGAAAAACGGTGAACCATCCACTCCAGGGGATATCAACTCGAAACAGGGCCGCCACCGCCAGGAAGGCATAGGCTTGCAGGACTGACAACAGGGTGCCGGCCAAGAGCTTGCACAGCAGCAGGTACCAGCGGGGCAGCGGGGCCGTCAGCAGCAGCCGCATGATCCCCATTTCCCGGTCGTATACCATGGCCAGGGAGGACTGCATGCCATTGAACAACAACACCATGCCAATCAAACCGGGCACTATATAGACCTCATAGCGGATGTAGGTTTCGTAGGGCGGGATGATTGAGACACCGAACACGTTCTGGAAGCCGGCCGCGAACACCAGCAGCCATAGCGTGGGGCGAACCAGCGCTGAAATCAGTCGTCCGGTCTGATGGACGAACTTGACCACCTCACGGTTGGTTACCGCGCTCAGCGCCTGCAGAGCGTGGCTCAGCGTCATGTTGTCTGTCGCCGTTCGCAGGGCCGATTGCCCGCATCATTGCTCACACAGGGTCTCCCGTTGGTCGTAGCCCAGGGTGTCCAGATTGTTGCTGGCGTGCAAAAAGCCCTGTATCGGCGCCCGGTCTATGACCCAGTTGTGGGTGCCCAACAAAATCGGTTGTCGCAGTTGGTTGCTCCAGGGGCGAAAACTCAAGCGGTTGCCCTTGAATCCGTCGAGCACGATGTCCTGACCTCGCAAGTAGGCGCTGACCGCTTCGAAATCGGTGCTGCCCACCCGGAGCGTGGCCTCGACCACCGCTTTGTAGGCCATCCATGCCGCCCAGTCATAGCCGGTCTGTTCCCGTTTGGCCCGTTTCAGGAATCGGTTGTTGAGCTGGGGCGCCCCATGGCGTTCCCAGGCCCAGTGCCAGGCTAGAGGCGCCAGCCCCTCGGTGCCCACCACCGGCCTGGGCTGTAGTGTGCGATAGGGCAGGCCCCGGGCGAATTCGCCCTCGGTGTCGGCCACGAACACCACGTCGTAGTCACCGCGGGTCAGCAGGGCCAGGTTGTTCTGCTCCCGCTTGCGTGGATCAGTACCCAGCAGGAAGTTGCGTTTTTCTGTGGTCTCCAGGCCGTAGCGCTTGGCGGATCGGTCAAATGCCTGCACCAGTTGCCGATCGGTCTCGAGCGGCCCTTCCAGCACCAATACCTCACGCCATTTCTGCGAGACCAGAAACTGAGCCAAGGCGTCGCTTAACATGGCGTAGCTTGGGAACACATGCAGCAGGTTGGTCTGGCAGGACGCCTGGCGCAGCGTATCGTCGGGCGCGGATACGTTCAGCACCAGCAGGGGAAGATCACTCAGCCCTTCGGCCACCTGGGACAAGACCTGAGCGGGGAGATCGGCCAGCACGAAACTGACCGGTGACCCTGGGAGGGACTGGACCTGTTCGATCAGTTCGGCTGCATCTTTGCCTTCGATGCGCTCAAGCTGAAAATCTACGCCAATGGCGCTGCCCACAAACTTCGACTCGCGCCGTGCCGCGTCCGCTCCAGCGAATGGTCGGCCCCAGGGTTTGCCCAGATAGCGCGCTTCGATCGCTTTCTCGCGATA
The DNA here is from genome assembly GCA_963783675.1 of uncultured Gammaproteobacteria bacterium. Classification (GTDB taxonomy): domain Bacteria; phylum Pseudomonadota; class Gammaproteobacteria; order Competibacterales; family JAHEDQ01; genus JAHEDQ01. Next base: position 130,810 of record CAWAOU010000009.1, on the reverse strand, counting down.
GCGTGGGTCGCCAATCAGTTCCAGATAGGCGACGGTCATGGTGTCGGCGGCCCCGGCCGGGACGGAGGCCAGGATCGAGAACAACATCAAGCCGGCGCGCAACAAGGTGTTCAATCGTCGATCACCACCATGTAGGGAACCCGGCCCACGGGCACCGACTTGATCACCTTGCGCTTGGCGACGTCGATCACCGAAATATCGTCGCTGAGACCGTTGGCCACCAGCAACCGTGTGTTGTCGCGGCTGAGCGCCGCGTTCCAGGCCCGGTTACCCACCAGGATGTAGTCCTCCACCTTCCGCTCCGGCACGTCAACCACCGCAACATGATTGGCCCGACCCAGGGCGACGAATGCGGTGCCGCCGTCGGCGGTCATGGTGACCCCGACCGGGGTCACGTCCTCCGGGCGGAACCCCTTGGGTGTGAATACGATCTCGTCCACCACCTTGTTGGTGTTCGGATCGATGATGCTGATTGAACCGCTGAGTTCGTTGGACACCCAGAGTTCGGAACCGTCCGGTGTCATGGCGAAGCGCCGCGGTCGGTTGCCGACCAGGATATTGGCCTTGAGTTCGCGTGACTCGGTGTCCACCACGTGGACCATATTGGCCACCTCGGAGGTCACATACACCACCTCACCCCCCGGTCCGGTCAAGACGCCTTCCGGCTCCTCACCCACCTCGATCTCCGCGACCATCTCCTTGGATTGCATATCCAATACGCCGAGGGCGCCGTCGTCTTCCAGGGAGATATACATGAACCGTCCATCGGGACTCAGGTCGAACGCTTCCGGGTCGTCGATGTCGTCGATCCGATCGGTGACCTCCAGCGTGGCCAGATCGATGATGTCGATGGCTTCGCCGTCGCCGCAGGCGGCCAGCAGTTTGGTTCCATCGGGCGTCAGTTGAAGATGGCGTGGGCGTTCCGAGGTTTCGATGTTCTTGATCAGCTCATAGCTGGTCCCGTCCAGCACCGTCACCACGTGGTCTTTCTCGCTGCTGACGAAAATGTACCCGGTCTCCTTTGACACGGCCTGGGCGACCACCAGGCAGGCGGCCAGCATCGCGCCCACGGTCAGCTTGGTACTCACGCTCATGCTTTGGTCTGCTCCTTGGTGATTGCGGTCAGTTTAAGGAAAGCGCCTTCCAGTGAGTCGGCGTTGGATAATGCCACCAGCGAATCAGGGCTGCCCTCGGTCAGGATCTCCCCCTGGTCCAGTACCACCACATGATGGGCCCGCTCCGCTTCATCCACCAGATGTGTAGCCCACAACACCGCCAGGCCGCGGTCGCTGCACAGTTCATGGACATAGGACACCAGCAGCTCGCGCGAGGCGGGATCCAGACCCACGGTAGGTTCGTCCATCAACAGCAATGAAGGTTCGTGCAGCAGCGCCCGTGCGAGTTCCACACGCCGCCGATTGCCGCCGCTCAAGGTGCGGCAGGGTGTTTTTCGTTGTGCCTGAAGGCCGACCCGGTCCAACTCTGCGTCGATCCGCGCCGTGGCTTGCCGGCCCATGCCGTGGAGCCGCGCATGAAATCGCAGATTCGCCTCAACCGTCAGGTCCAGGTCCAGCGTGGGTTGCTGAAACACGATGCCCAGCTGCGCCAGGGCGCGGCTGGGCGCTTCATTCAGTGCGTAGCCACAGACCCGGATCTCCCCCGCGTCCGGGACGAACAATCCGCTGAGCAGCTGAAACAGGGTGGATTTGCCCGCACCGTTGGGTCCGAGCAAAGCGGTGAATCGACCGGCTGCCAGGGTCAGATCGATGCCGTTCAGGGCGGTCAGTCTGCCGTAGCGCTTGACCACCCCCCGGATCGCCAACGGGGTGTCGGGCGCTGCGAGATCGTTCACGCGCTTGCCTCGGTGCTGGGGTCGGGGTTTGTGACTATTGTTGCGTGCGTTTCCAAGCCGCTCAGCAAATCCGGGTGCCGGCTCAGCAGCTGCCCTCGCAGGGCGGTCACCGAAGCATCCTCGGGATCACGCGGGCGGGGCAGCACAACCGGCTGATCCAGCACCACGCGACCCGGTCTTCCGGACATAAACACGACCCGGTCAGCCAACGCCAAAGCCTCGCGCAGATCGTGGGTCACAAACAGCACAGTGGGCTGCTTCTGCACCCAAAGGTCCGTCAGGAAGCCGCGCAGACGGGTGGCGGTGGGCGCATCCACCGACACAAACGGTTCGTCCATCAACAGCATGTCCGGATCCACCGCGAATGCCCGCGCCAGGGAAAGCCGTCGGCTCATGCCGCCCGACAGTTGTCTTGGATAGGCTTGGGCAAATTCCGTAAGCCCCACCTGGTCCAGCAGATCCATGGCGCGGCGATCGGCCTCATCGTTTTCAGACAGAACCAGCCGCAGATTCTCTACCACGGTCAACCATGGCATCAGCCGCGGCTCCTGGAACATGTGCCCGATCGCCAGACCCGACTCGACGGCGATACTGAGTGGGTGTCCGTTCACCAGCACGGCGCCGTCCATTTGGGTATCCAAGCCGCCGACGATGTTGAGCAACGTGCTCTTGCCGGCGCCGGACGGCCCTACCAGCGCAACAAACTGGCCCGGTTCGATAGCCAGCCTGAAGTCACTCAAGGCCGGCGTTTCGCTGCCGCGATACACTTTGCGCCGGACCTGCACGTCCACACCGATCATGCCCGCCACCGACCGATGCGCCGATCCAGCGGACGCATGAGTATCGCCTCCACTGCCAGCACCACGGCGGCAAAAGCCACGGTGTAGGCCAGGATGCTGGTGATGTCGAAGAACTGAAAATAGGTTCCGAGCTGAAATCCGACTCCGTTGCTGCGTCCGAGCAGCTCCACCACCAGCACGATCTTCCAGATCAGGGCCAGCCCCGAGCGGGCTGCGGCCATCAGATACGGGTAAAGCTGAGGCAGGTAGACCTGCCTCAGAGTGCGCAGTGGCGGGACCCGAAACGCGGTCGCCACCTCCAGCAAGTGCCGATCCACGGCCCGGGCACCTTCGCGCACCGTGACCACCACAGTGGGAATCTTGTTCAAGGCGACGGCTGTCACCGCGGCCACATCCGTGAGGCCGAACCAGATGTAGCAGAGAATGATGGTCACCAGAGCCGGCAGGTTGAGACCGAGCACCAGCAGGCCGTCGAACAGGGCGTCCACCCGGTGGCTGTTCCCCATCACGATACCGATGGCGGCGCCGACGCTCATGGCGATGACGAAGGCCGCCAGCACACGCAGCAGGGTGATCGACAGGTGGTAGGGCAGTTCGCCGGAGACCAGATGGGTCCTCAGGCTGAGCAGCACCTGAACCGGGCTGGGCAGATCGGGTGACTGCAGTTGTGACGCCAACACCTGCCATACGATCACAAACCCCAGCAGCGACACCCAACGGACCCATGGCTTCGATTCCGTCAGCGCCATGCCTCGATCTCGAAGTCGGCCCAGAAGGTGCCCGGGCTGAGACTCCGACTGGACCCAACCAGGGTCTCGCCACCCTGTTCAGCAAGCACTTCGAACAGATCGGTCGCGGCGCTGCGCTCGGCCTCGCCAAAGCGTTGTGGGATGCCAACGCGATACGCATCACGCAGCGCCACCAGCGTGGCATCGTCCTCAGCCTTGGTTAACGAGCGAATCCGCTCCCATTCGGCGTTGGACTGATCCAACTGGCGTGATGCGGCCCGTGCCGCGGTCAAGAATGCGGTCAGCGCCGGCTGATGCGCCGCGGCCCATTCCTGGTCGAACACCCAGCCGAGCAGCGGCACCGCCGTCTTGATGCCGAGCGCCGGCAGAATCTCCCGCACGCTGATCAGCTCCTGCATACCGGCGGTCTCGAGGCGCGCGCTGTAGTGCCAGTAATTGATTGCCGCATCCAGATCCCCGGCCAGCATCAAGCGATTGATCAGTGGCGGCGCCCCGAAGGCGAGTTCGGCCTGATCCGCCGGATCATCGCCGCCCTGGCTGCGTGCGTAGGCCCGCACCAGCAGCCAGCTCTTGTCCACCGGGCCCCCGGCAACGCCCAGACGCCGGCCCGCCAGATCTGGCAGCGCCACAATCCCCGCATCGGGTTGAACCAGCAGGCTGCCGACGGCCAGTGAGTAAGGGGAGAAGCTGTAGTTCCGTCCATCGGCGCGTTGTCGCGACACCCAGATCCAATCGCTGACGATCACATCCACCGCGCCGCCTTGCAACGCCACCGCGACTGCGTTGGTGGAGGCCAGCGGCGTGACTTCGACGCGCACACCGGCGGCGGCATCAAAGCCGTGGTGTTGCATCACATCGAGTTGCCAATTGACGGTGCCGAACTTCAACACACCCACCCGGACTGTGGGTAGAGCATTGGCCGCCGATGAGGCGCCGCCGACAACCATCAACACCACCGCGAGGGTCAGGGCGCCCACCGAGCGCCGGACCCGTCGCCAATCAAACCGCGGCGACGATGGGTCCGTGGCCTCATCCATAGGCGTGGTTTCGATCCAGGTATGCTTCCATGATGCGGGTAGGATCCTGCACCAGTCTGTCCTTCCAGGGACCGAGTGGCGTTTGTCCCTGTATCAGTCCGCGCAGCACGCCCACATGCTGGGTCAGCCCGAGCGTGGTGGCGCCCACCATCACATCGTCCTGGAACTGGAGGTTCATGTAACGGAACCGCTCCGGGTCGGACAGCTCGGCCTGTTGGCCGTTGTCGACCCCCATCCACAGCCCGAAGGAACTGGATACCAGGCCGAGGGTATCGAGCACGTTCATGTTGAAGCTGCCCGCGTAATAGGTGGGATGCCCCGCCATGTTCTGGGCGGCAATGCGCCCGTGCTCGGAAGCAGTGGGCTGGATCGCGTGCACCGCCATTGAGCCGGTGGAGAAGTCCTTGCCCTGGGCGGCGTCGCCGGCGGCGTAGATGTCCGGCATGTTGCTCTGGAAGTAGTTATTGATCAGCACTCCGCGGTCGATGTCCACGCCCGAGCCTTGCAGCAGGTCCACGTTGGGTTTGACGCCGGCGGCGGAGATGATCAGATCGGCCTGCACCGTCTCGCCGGTGTTGAGCGTTGCGTGCAGCGGCGGACCGGAGTCGTGGGCGGGGGCGGGGGCCGGTGGGGTGTTGTCGTCGCCACTCAACAGACGGCTGAAAAAGCCCGCGACCCCGGCACGCGATGCCTTTGCCTCCGCCGGAGCCGTGCCCCCGCGACGGTACTCGATGCCGGTGACGCTGGTCTCGGTCAGCACCTGCACACCCTTGTTTTCGCACCAGGCCTTGATCATGCCGCCCGCGGTCTCGTTCATCATCCGCGGCACCATGCGATCACCCATCTCCACCACGGTCAGGTCTACCTTGCGGGCGGCCAGTGCCTCCAGGATGATGCTGCCGATGAAGCCGGCGCCGATCAACAGCACTTTCGAGCCGGGCTTGGCCAGTTCTAGGATCTGGCGTGCATCGGCCAGGGTCCAGCAGGTATGCACCCCCGGTGAGTCGGCCCCCGGGATCGGGGGCAGCATGGGCTTGGAGCCGGTGGCGATCAGCAGCTTGTCGTAGTCCAGGGTGCCGCCCCCGCCCAGATCCAGGCGTTTTTGCGTCGGCTCCACCGACAACACCCGGTCGTGGAGTATGTCGATGCGCAGATTTTCGAAATGCCCCGCCTGCTTGCGCAGATGAGTGCCCGCTTCGTCGATGTTCTCCACCAATAGATACGGGATGGCCATACGCGAATAGGGTGGCTCAGGCTCATCGCCCACCAGCGTGATCTGCCCTTCGGAATCGGCTTTGCGCAAAGCCTCGCAGGCGATCACCCCGGCTGGTCCGGCACCGACGACGACATAATGCATTGTGGTTTCTCCCCCCGGGGTTTTTATCCAGGCCGTCGACCGCCCCGGACACGGTGCCTGGCTTTGGCGTGTATGGGTAATGGTATAGGTAATCGGGGCACCGTGTGGGGTGCCCCGATGGTTTGGCGGTTGCCGGTTACAGCCCGAGCCGGGTTTTGGTCTCCGGGGTCAGCTGCCCGTCCGCGGTCCAGCCGCGCGCCTCGTAGTACTTGGGCATCATCTCGTCGAGCCCCGACACCATTCCCTGAGCCGGGCCGGAGGGGGCGCCCTCGGTCTTGAGCCGCGGCGGCAGATCGTCATCGGCCGCGGTCATACCGGCGTCCATGTTGAACTGGCGCTCCATGTTCCAGATCCGCTCACCGACCTCCATCATGCGCTCGGCGCTCCAGCCCCCCTCACAGGCGGCATCGACCTGCGGGGCAATGTCCTCCAGCGTCCAGGCAAAGGTGGTGAACACGCACAGCCCGGCCGAGTCCACCGCCGCGGTGGCGTCCTGGAACGCCTTGACCAGCTCCGGCTTGCCCTCGGTGCTCAGCGGATCGGTCTTCTCCGGAATGCCCAGGATCTCCGAGGACACGGTGTAGCTCCTCAGGTGACAGGCCCCGCGGTTGCTGGTGGCGTAGGTCAGCCCCATGCCCTGGATGGCGCGCGGGTCATAGGCCGGGAACTCCTGGCCCTTGACCGTCATCGACAGCTCGGGATGGCCATACTTCTCGCACATGCGCTTGGAGCCCATGCCCAGGATCTTGCCAAAGCCTTCGGCCCGCCCGGTCAGCTCGGTGGCCTTGCACAGCGCCTCGGTGTTGCCAAACTTCAGATCGCTCAGCTCGCCCAGGTCCTCGGCGGGGATCACCCCCATCTCGTTCAGCTCCATGGCCGCGGCCACGGTGGCGCCAAAGGAGATCGGGTCCATGGCCTGCTCGTTACACACCATGTTGACGTAGGTCAGTGCCTCCAGGTCGTCCACCCCGGTGTCTGAGCCCAGCGCCCAGGCCGCCTCGTACTCCAGCCCGCCGGTGGCCTCCCAGTACTTGGGGTTGTTCTTGACCGAGAAATGGCTCTGGTCGACTTTGGAGATGCGCCCGCAGGCAATGGTGCAGGCAAAACAGCCGGCGTTGCGCACCAGGTTGGCCTTGCCGTCGGTGGGGCGCTTCTCGTGCATCGCCTCGCCGGAGATCTTGCCCGCGCCCTCGAACTGCACTTCGCGGAAGTTGCGCGTGGGCATGGCGCCCACCTCGTTGATCACGTTCATCAGCACCTGGGTGCCGTAGGTGGGCAGCCCCTGGCCGGTGACCGCGTTCTCGGCCAGCACCTTCTTGCCCGCATTCACCGCGCCCATGAAGGCCTTGGGGTCTTTGATGTTGCCCACCCCCTTGGTGCCGCGCACGGCCAGCGCCTTGAGGTTCTTCGAGCCCATCACCGCACCCACACCGGAGCGGCCCGCCGCCCGGTGCATGTCATTGACCACGGCCGAGAACAGACAGCCGTTCTCCCCGGCCTGGCCGATGGTGGCGATGCGCAGCTGCGGGTCCTGGTGACGGGTGTGCAGCGCCTCATCGGTCTCCCACACCGTCTTGCCCCACAGATCGTCCGCCGGCAGCAGCTCGGCCATCTCGTTCTGGATGTGCAGATACACCGGGCTCGGAGACTTGCCCTCGACGATGATCATGTCCCAGCCGGCGCTCTTGAGCTCGGCGCCGATAAACCCACCGGAGTTGGAGCAGGCAATGACGCCGGTCAACGGCCCCTTGGTGACCACCGAGTAACGCCCGCCGGTGGAGGCCATGGTGCCGGTCAGCGGCCCGGTGGCATAAATGATCTTGTTGTCCGGCCCCAGCGGATCGACCTCCGGTGAGACCTCCTCTACCAGGTATTTGCTGGCCAGCCCACGCTGGCCCAGGTAATCCATCGCCCACTCCATATTGAGGGGCTCTTTCGCGCAGGTGCCTTCGGTCAGGTTGACACGCAATACATTACGGGTCCACGCCATGATGATTTCTCCTTGCTCTGTGCTCAGGCCTGCGGCTGTTCGGTGCCGGTGCTGGTTTTCGAAGCCCAGGCGCGCATCTTGTCCAGCCCGGTCCAGTCCGCGTCCACATAGGTGATGGCATCGGTCGGGCACGCCTTGACGCACTCCGGATCACCCCCACACAGATCGCACTTGACCACCTTGCCGGTGTCCTGGCTGTAGTTCACCGTGCCAAACGGACAGGCAATGGTGCACACCTTGCAGCCCACGCACACATCGGCCTTGACCTCTTTGGCACCGGTGACCTTGTTCTCCACGATCGCGTCCACCGGGCAGGCGTGCAGACACCAGGCCTCGGCACACTGGGTGCAGGTGTAGGGCGCAAACAAACCCTGCTCGTGAAAGGTAAAGACCTTGATCCGCGACTTGGCCGGATTGAATACACCCTCGTTCTCCAGTGAACAGGCCATCTCGCATTGAAGGCAACCCGTGCACTTCTGCGGATCTATGTGTAACGATTTCTGCATGACGGTTCGTCTCCTCAGATGGTCTATGGCGGTCGTGGTCTGTTGTTCTAGCGGGTCTAAGACAGAGTGCGTGTTGGCGTCAGCGTCAAAGCCTGACACTGAGCATAGATCAGCCTCCGGTAGTATTCATGTGGCGAAAGATCACGGGTTGGGCATCCAGTCGGAAATCATGCCCCTTGGGTTTGAGGTCCATGGCGGCGACGATGGCCTGTTTGAGGCGATCGCGGTCCCCGGGATGGGTGCGCATAATCTGCTTCAGATCCATCGAATGTTCCTGTCCCAGGCACAGCAGCAGCCGGCCTTCCACTGTCACCCGCACCCGGTTACAGGTGTCACAGAAATTGTGGCTGTGGGGAGAGATGAAGCCGACCCGGGTATCCGTGCCGGGAATGCGCCAGTACCGTGATGGCCCGCCGGTGTTCTCGGTGGTGGGTATCAGCTCGAACTGTTCGGCCAGATCGCGCCGGATTTCATCACTTGAGTAGTAGGCTTCCCCCCGGTCGTGATCGCTGATCACACCCAGCGGCATCTCCTCGATAAAACTGATATCCAGCTTGCGCTCCAGGGCGAAGCGCACCAGATCAGTGACCTCGTCGTGGTTCCGATGTTTCAACACCACGGCGTTCAGTTTGGTGCGTTCAAACCCGGCTTCCCGCGCGGCCTCGATTCCGTCCAGCACCGTCGCCAGACTGCCGGCCCGGGTTATGCGTTCGAACCGATCCGGGCGCAGGGAATCCAGGCTGATATTGAGGCGGCGGACGCCGGCAGTTTTGAGCGCTTCAGCATACTTGCGCAGTTGGGAACCGTTGGTGGTCAGCACCAGTTCGCCCAGACCCGGCAGCGCACCGACCCGTCTAACCAGATCGATCACGCCTCGTCGCACCAGCGGTTCACCGCCGGTCAGGCGAATCTTCCGGACCCCCAGTTCTACAAAGGCTGCGGATAACTCGCCCAGTTCCTCCAGGGTCAGTATCTGAGCCCGGGGCAGAAACGTCATGTCCTCCGCCATGCAGTACACGCAGCGAAAGTCGCAACGATCGGTGACCGAGATGCGCACGTAGTTCACTTCCCGGCCGAAACGGTCCACCAACAGACTGTTGGACGGCGCTGGCGATCCCTCGCTCTTGCGGGATCCTGTCATATCGCTGGTCTCCTCCGGCCCGGCGCCCGTTTTTGTTCGCCCGGGTCTGATTGCCCGGTCGTGCGAAGGTGGCTGAGGTGCAAGTCAGAGACCACACCTCACATTGCCGCTTCGATGGGTTTTGGCGCTTTCTAATTTAAAACCAAAAACAGAGCGTTACCAGTACGTGCCGTGTTGTAGGCACCATTTGCTCAAACCATGGCAGTACCGCCTGGTCAGGTCAAAATGCCCCAGTTATTGAACAGTTTGTCCCATATCCAGTGTGATGAGTCAGCACTGCGTTTCAGATCAATCCGTCGAACGGTTGTACCTGAACCTCGTCGCCGGCATCGACCCCTTCAGACTCCGTGGGCAGGACGATGAAGCAGTTGGCCTGAGCGACCGAGCTGAGAATCCCCGACCCCTGTTCTCCGGTGCTGCTGACCACCAATCCACCGTCGCCATCGCGGCGCAGGATGCCGCGCTGATACTCCACCCGGCCGGGACGCTTTCTAAGTCGGCCGGCACATCGGGCCGGTACGGCGATGGTTGCCGGCTCTCGTTCGCCCATCAGTCGACGCAGGGCGGGTTGCACGAACTGGTAGAAAGTGACCATTACCGATACTGGGTTTCCGGGAAGCCCGAAGAACAGGGCGTCGCCCACGCGGCCGAAGGCGAGCGGCCGGCCCGGTTTCATGGCGATCTTCCAGAAATGCACCTGACCCAAAGCATTGAGGGTATCTTTGACAAAATCTGCTTCCCCAACCGACACCCCACCGGAGGTAATGATTGCGTCCGCGATGTCGGCGGCGTCACGGAAAGCCGCCTCCAGATCGGCACGGCGGTCGCCGATCACGCCCATGTCTATGACGTCTACACCCAGACGCGTCAGCATGCCGTACAGGGTGTAGCGATTGCTGTCGTATATGTCGCCCCGTGCCAGGGTCTCACCGATGGATTTGAGCTCATCGCCGGTGGAGAAAAACGCCACCCGCGGGCGTCTGGAAACCTGGATCTCGCCGATACCCAGGGAGGCGATCAGTCCCAGTTCGGCTGGCCGGATGCGGGTGCCGGGTTCCAGTACCCGGGTGCCCACCCGCAGGTCCTCGCCGGCTTGACGGACGTTTTGTCCGCTCCTGTGTCCTCCGCTGAGCTGGATGTGGTCACCCTCCACGGAGACGTGCTCCTGCATGACTACCGTGTCGCTGCCCTGCGGCATGACCGCCCCGGTCATGATGCGGACGCACTGGCCTGGTCCGAGAGCGCCCTTGAACGGCTTGCCGGCATAGGCGGTGCCGATCACGGCGAGTTGCGTGCTTTCGTCTGCAGTTAGATCACCGCCAGCCACGGCGTAACCGTCCATGGCGGAGTTGGTATGCGCGGGCACATCGATTGGGGAGTCGATCGCTTCTGTCAGCACCCGGTCAAGGGCGTCGCGAAGGGCCAGCTTCTGATAACCCCGGATCGGTCTGATCGCAGTGTCTATGCGCGCCAGCGCCTCCATCACCGATAGGGAATTCGGGTCAAAATCGTCGGCGCAACTGGGGTCTCGGGTGACGGTCTGCTCGATCATGAGGGCTGATTCTTCAACTGGTTCTCGTGTTGGTCACGGGTCTTGCCAGCGCCAAATCGAATGCTGACGGCGATGAGCATGGCCGGAGGCGCCTGAGGGCCAACACTATAGCGGTTCGCAACACGGCTGCCCATGGCGGCAGAGCTTGCCCGGACCTCACCAGGTGGACGGGCACAGATGCGACCACCCCCGGTAGGCGGCCAGGTGCCGGGGTATGTCATGCACCCGGATGATATCGACACCCTGTTCGCAGAGCTTCATCGAGGCACCCACCGTGAGCACATCACGGTCATCCCGGCCGGTTGCGATGCCGGCCAGGAATGATTTGCGCGAATGACCGATCAGGAGTCGCATGCCGTGTCCCCTGAGCCGATCGATATGGCGCATCAGTTCCAGCGATTGCAATGCGCTTTTGCCAAAGCCAATGCCGGGATCGAACACGATACGATCCAGATCGAGGCCCGCCGTATCCCACTCCGACAGGCGGCGGGTGAGCCAGTCTTCGACCTCGGTGACCGGGTCCAGGCCCTCGGGCATGAGCGTGTCCCGTTTGGCCGGTACAGTCAGACTGTGCATCGCGATCCATTGGGCCGGGTGCGCTCGTGCGAGCGCGATCATCTCCGGGTCCTGCAGGCCGCTGACGTCGTTGATCCAGTCCGCACCCAGTTCCAGGGCCCGGCTGGCCACTTCGACGTGGCGGGTGTCGACGCTGATTTCCGGCCTCAGCAACCGATCCTGAAAGCGTTCACGCAGCGCCAGGAGTATCGGTTCCAGGCGGCGCCACTCCAGGTGTGGCGGCACTGCAGCTGCATCCGGGCGGGTTGACTCTGCGCCCAGGTCGATGATGTGCACGCCCGCTTCCACCATGAGATCAATCCGTGCCATGACCGTAGCCGGACCCTCAAATTGACCACCGTCAGAGAACGAATCCGGCGTCAGATTGACGATTCCCATCCACAGCGGAATATGGTGGCTTAGCCGGCGGCTCCATTCCAGCACGGTGTGTCCGCCCAGGCCTGGGATCATCTGCGAAGGTGCAATCGCGACCAGTGGGCTCAGAATAAACGGTCGGTGGTGCAGATCCGGCCGAGGCAGCAAGAGATCGCCCTGTTCCATCACGGCGTCGCCCCAGATCAACAAGTCCAGGTCCACCGCCCGGGGCGCCCAGCGGGATTCCGCCGGCGGACTCAGCTCGCTGGATATGCGATGGCACCAGGCCTGGCACAGGTCAGGCGCGGCCTCGGTTTGACACGCAAGCACCAGGTTCAGATAGGGTTGGTTCCAGGCGCTGGGCGCGCCCAGCGGAAGGCTGGCGGGGGACTCCACCACTGGGGATACGCGTTCGATCTGCAGCGGTCCGGCTTCGAAATGGTGCAGGGCCGATTCCAGATGCGCCAGGCGGTCGCCCTGATTGGAGCCGACACTGAGGTAGACCTTCATGGGGTGCGCTCCTGGGTTGCCCCAGTTTCAGTGTAGGCCCGGTGTGCCGGCGACTCGCTGCATCGCGCTATGATCATCACCGATGATCTGGCAATCGCGCAATCCGGCGGGCGCCCGGATTATAGCCGTTGAACAGTGAGATCCAATTCCGGACAGGCGGCCAGCGTGGCCTGATTGCTGATCACAGCGGTGCTGGCGTGTTGTGGCACCAGATGACGTTCGGCCACCCGGATCAGATCCGCCATCGTCACCGCCAGAACCCGCTTGCGGAACGCGCGCCGCCACTCGGGTGTGCGCCCGTGCAACGCCGAGAAGTACGCCGAAGCCGCCTCCCCGGCAGGCGATGCCGGTCGGTCGATGCTGCTGATCACGCCCAGGATCGCTTCCTCAAGCAGACGTGCCGGGTGCGAGTTGCCTATAAGCCAGTCCAGTGATCGGTCGAAATCCGCCAGGGTTTCCAGCAGCCGAGGGTCTCGATAGGAAAAAAAGCGGAACGATCCGCTGTCCGGTTCATAGCCGGCTCCTCCACCATAGGCGCCGCCCTGCTCACGAATGGTTCGGTGCAGAAAGCCGTTGCGCAGAAATCCCCCCAGCACCGTCAGCGCCGGTGCGTCCTGATGCCCCTGAGGCACGCCGGGGTAGGCGCGCGCACAAAAGTTAACTTGCGTACTGGTGGCCCAGGCCTCACGCACCACCCGATCCGCGGATAGATAGGTGATGTTGCCCTCCGCTGCAGCGGCCGACTCTGCCCGCGACCAGATCCGCTCCATGGTCTCTGTCATGGCGTCACGGTTCGAGGCTTCACCCACCAGCAATATCGCCGGATCGCCCTCGGTGAATCGCGCATGGGCTTGAACCAGTTGGGCAGCCAGACGCTCCAGTTCAGCCGGGTCATTCACAGCCTTATCCAGCGATTTGAGATGCTGGAGCCCCAGCAAACCATCCCAGCGATGGGCCAGCCACCCAACGCTGTTCATGCCGGCCGATGCCGCGTTCATGGCAAGCGCATGGCCGTGCTGGGTCACGGAAGCTTCTCGCTGGGCGCGTTGTTCGCCGATCAGTTCGCGCAGTTTCGACAATTCGTCGAAACGGGGTTCCGCCCAGGTCTCCAGCATGAGGCGGCTGAAAGGCTCATGATTTCGCCCGAGCGCCTTACCCGAAAGCACCAGCAAACCCCGATTCCGGCCCAGATCGTCAACGTCCCCGCGCAGGGAGCAGCGGGCGCCAAGCCCGCCGGTGACCGCAGCCTGCAGGGCCTGGGTTTCACGGTAGCTCCGGCCGGCGCTGCCGATCTCGCCCCAGGCGTCGCACAGCAGCGGTACCAAATCGAGCTGCGCATCTTCCAAATCGACCAGATCCAGCACCAGTTGCTGGTAAACCATGCCGTTGGTGCCGGCGCTGAACCAGGTCGCTTTGTGGCCTCTGACCCGGGTTTCGCTCCCTTCCGGGATGATGAGATCTTCCGGTACGTCCGCCAGCCCGACCTTGGGCAGCAACTCGGGATCGTCATCCTGCTCCTGCCTGCGTTTGAGCGCGTCGGCCAACTCGATCACCTTTGATTTGTCCGAGTCGTCCAGAGCGCTCTTCATGGCCGCGAGGCGGGCATGTTCCGCCTCCAACTGGCGGGTGTTCAGTTCGGTATCTGGCACCATCGCCAGGCGCACGCGATGAGGATTGTCCAACAGCATTTCCCGCACGCAGGCACCGACGTAGCCGCTGTCCTTAACGGCCTCGCGCAGCGCAGCCAAGGTTGGGTCGATGTCCAGAATCCGCACTGGATCGCCGCCGTGCAGGGTGGGGCCCAGGGTGTTCACCATCAGCCTCAGTCCATAGGGGAAACCGCCGCTCTGAATCTCCCGATGCTGCAACTCCAGCTGGTGCAGCACAGCTGCGACCTGATCCTGGGGCAAGCCGTTCTGTGCCACCTCGTTCAGCACGTTCAGGATGAGTTGCTCGATATCATCAATGCACTCGGTTCGAGCACCCTCCAACCCACAGCTAAAGCTCATTTCCCGAGTCGAGTCGTCAAGCCCGCACAGCTCCGATGGTGCGTTGCCAAGATCCGTGGTTTCCAGGGCGTGCCGCAGCGGGGAAGCGCTGTTGTCCAAAAGCAGCCCGGTGATCAGCTGGGCGCGCAGCAAGGACAGGGGGTCGCTGCTTTGGTCAAGCAACCATGACAGCACCACATGGGTCTTGTCCGGTCCCGAATCCTCCGGGTCGATGCCGTAGGCAGCCTGAACCCGGTGAGGCGCGCTGAAGCGCTGCTCGTCGGGGATCGTCAGATCCATCTGCTGGCGCTGGAAATGGCTCAGGGCGCGTTCCTCAAACATGGCCTGATGTTCTACCGGCGGAAGATTTCCGTAGGTCATCAACACCGCATTTGACGGGTGATAGTGCCGCGCATGGAACGCTTTCAATTCGTCGTAGCTCAGGTCAGGTATCGCCGCCGGGTCGCCGCCGCTGTTGTAGTGGTAGGTCACGGTGGGGAACAGCTCGGACTGCAGCCGTTGCCACAGTTGGCTGACCGGCGAACTCATCGCGCCCTTCATCTCGTTGAAAACCACACCTTTGAAGGTCAGGGGCGTGTTCGGGTCGTCGGGCTGTTCGAATTCCACTCGATGGCCTTCCTGGGCGAAATCCAGCGGGTCCAGGCGGGGGAAGAACACTGCGTCCAGGTAGACCTGGAGCAGGTTGTAGTAGTCCTTGCGGCTCTGGGTGGCGAATGGATAGGCTGTCCAGTCGCTTGACGTGAACGCATTCATGAATGTGTTCAGCGAACGTCGGATCATCATGAAAAATGGATCCCGCACCGGAAATCGTTCGCTGCCGCACAGGGACGTGTGCTCCAGAATGTGGGCAACACCGGTGGAGTCCTGCGGCACCGTGAGAAAAGCCGCCAGGAAGGCGTTGTTATCGTCGTCGGCGTGGAAGTGGAAATGCCGCGCGCCGGTGCCCCGATGTCGGAATTCGGTTACATCGATGCTCAGCGAAACGACCCGCTCGCCTCGAACGCGTTCGAAAGCGGGATGGTGAGGCTGGATGTCCAGAGTCTGAGCCGGTTCACTCATAATTGTCGTTCGTCCACTGTTTGCGGTGTTGTGTCCCATCGGATTTGCAGTTGGGACTGTGTGCGGCCGGAATGGTTTCCGAGCAACGGGTTCTGCGTGACCAAACCTGCAATTTACCAGATCCTCGAGCGATTCCGAGCGCTTGATTCGAATCGGACAGCCAAGCACCCGCGTGGCGCAACGCCAATGCGATTCAGGACAACGGCCGCGTTTTGATTGGCCGCGATGAACCGCCGCGAACACGGCTTGTCCATCATCAGCATTGGCCGGAACAGATCCCGCCCACGACGCTTCGGTCATTCCTGGCGACACGTCATCGTTGCGGCGCTGGAGCGCCGGGAAGCGGGTTGCTAATGTCCACGGGTTTGTAAAACACCGGATGATTGCAGATGGCGTTCAGGGTTGGCATCGACACGGGCGGAACCTACACCGACGCGGTGTTGGTGGACGCCGAAGCCCAGGTGCTCGCGGCCGCCAAGGCGCTCACCACGCCCCATGATCTGAGCATTGGCGTAACCGAGGCGCTGCTGCAGGTCATATCCGGTCGCGCGGCGGAGGTGGGTCTGGTGTGCGTTTCCACCACGCTTGCCACCAATGCACTGGTCGAGCGTCGCTGGGGTTCAGTGGCGCTGCTGCTGTTCGGGTACCGGTCCGGGGCCATGCAGCGCTCGGGTCTGGAGGACGCACTGGCCGGCGACCCGGTTTACTTCCTGCCCGGTGGGCACGATGCGCACGGCGATCCCCTCACCGAGTTGGACGAGTCGTCCGTCCGTGCCTTGGTTCGGAGGCTTGCGCCCGGCGTAGCCGGATTTGCTGTCTCCGCTTTGTTCTCGGTTCGCAACCCGGTTCACGAAGAATGTGTTCGGCGCTGGATACGGGAGGAATGTGACCGACCAGTGACCTGCGGGCACGAGCTGAGTGCCCATCTCGATGCGCCGCGCCGTGCCCTCACCACACTGCTCAACGCCCGCCTCATCCCCACGCTGAGTGGGCTCATTACCTCGGTCCAGAGCACCCTGGAGCGTCATGAAGTCAGTGCGCCCCTGATGGTGGTCAAGGGCGACGGTTCTTTGATGAACGCCCAAACCGCTCTGGAACGGCCGGTGGAGACCATACTGTCGGGACCCGCCGCCAGTGTCCTGGGCGCACGTCATCTGTCCGGCGAGCGGAACGCCGTGGTTGCGGATATGGGGGGCACAACCCTGGACGTGGCCGTATTGGCAGAGGGTGTGCCCGAGCTGGCGCCGGACGGGGCCAGCGTCGGTGGGTGGCGCACCATGGTGGAGGCAATACAGGTCTACACCCATGGTCTGGGCGGCGACAGCGAGATCCGCGAAGGGGCGTTCCGGTGTTTCGCCTTCGGGCCGCGTCGCGTCGAGCCCCTGAGCCTGCTTGCGCATCGCCACCCCCATGTGCTCGATTTGCTGGAAGCCGTCCTGGAACAGTTCGGAGCGGACTCACGGGACGCCGGCTTCGCTTTGATACGGGACCGGGACGTGGTCAAGCGGGAGCTGTCGTCCGGGCAGCGTCAGGTGCTGGAACTGTTGTCCGACGGACCGCTTATGTTGCGCACTTTGCTCCAGGATGCGGCGCTGCAATATCCGTTGGACAAGCTCGTGGAACGGGGTGCGGTTGCCCTGGCCGGTCTGACGCCAAGCGATTTGGCCCACGTACTGGGCACCCAGAATCAGTGGTGCCAGGCCGCCGCGGTGGCCGGGGTGGAGGTCTGGCGTATGCGCCTGCAGAGGGTCTGGGGATGGCGCTGGGATAGCGCTGCGGCGTTTGCGCGGGATGTGCTGGCGCAAATGTCGGGGGCAGGCGGTTTTGCGGTCATTTCCAGCGTGGTGAACGAGGTGAGTGCGGCAAACCGGCCGCCCCTGGGAACCGACGCGGTCCTGCGCTGGGTCATGGACGATACCCGAGCCGGGTTGCTGGACTGGCAGCCCAGACTGCGGCAGCCCCTGGTTGGCGTCGGCGGGCCCGCCGACACACATCTGCCTGCGGTTGCCGAGCGTCTGGCCACCACCTGTATCGTGCCTCGGCACGCGGCCGTGGCCAATGCGGTCGGCGCCACGGTGGGCGGTGTGATGCGCAGGATCACGGTTCTGATTTCCGCTCTTGAGTACGGCGTTTACCGGGTACATGGCCCGGAATCGGTCAGCACCCACACCGACCTGGAGCAAGCATTGGCGGTGGCCTCGAAACAGGCGGTTGCCAGCGCCCGTGCGCAGGCCGAGCGAGCCGGTGCCGACGCCATCGAGGTCAAAGTCGAGCGCGAGGATACCCGGGCCTATGGTGACGATGGCACGGAGCTGTTCATCGAAACCACTGTTCGTGCTACGGCGCTTGGGCAACCGCGGATACTGTCGCCGGATTCCGGGTCGCGGGACAGTATGGCCGTGTCGTGAGCAATAAAGTGACACCGCCCTCAACTTGTATGCTGGAAGGCCCTCAGGTCGGGGCCGCATCGGCGGCCCCGACTGATTTGCGCGACTGCCCTGTTGGAGCAGCATGAAAAAGTACTCACTGTTCAGTCTCGCCCGCAACGCCTTCAGTCATCATCAGAACTGGCAGCCCGCGTGGCGCAATCCGGAGCCGAAGCCGTCTTACGATGTGCTCATCGTCGGTGGCGGTGGTCACGGCTTGGCCACTGCCTACTACCTGGCCAAGGAGCACGGCCTCACCAACGTGGCGGTGCTGGAGAAGGGCTGGATCGGCGGCGGCAATACCGGACGCAACACCACCATCGTTCGCTCCAACTATCTGTGGGACGAAGCGGCCCAGCTCTACGAGAAGTCGCTGAAGCTGTGGGAGGGATTGAGTCAGGACATCAATTACAACGTCATGTTCAGCCAACGCGGTGTGTTCAACCTCGCCCACACCCTTCAGGACGTGCGTGATGTGCAACGCCGGGTTCACGCCAACCTGCTCAACGGGGTGGACAGCGAGTGGGTGCCGGCGGATCGGTTGAAGCAGATGATTCCGATTCTCAATGTATCCCGCGATGCGCGCTACCCTGTACTGGGCGCGTCCTTGCAAAGACGCGGCGGTGTCGCCCGCCATGACGCTGTGGCCTGGGGGTTCGCGCGGGCCGCCGATGCCCGGGGCGTGGACATCATTCAGAACTGCGAAGTGACGGGCATACGTCGCGAGGGCGGACAGGTGGTGGGTGTGGACACCACCCGTGGTGCCATATCCGCCCGCAAGATCGGGGTGGTGACGGCTGGCAATTCAAGCGTTCTGGCGGCCATGGCCGACCTCAGGTTTCCGATAGACAGTCACCCATTGCAGGCCTTGGTGTCAGAACCACTCAAACCCGTCCTCGACACTGTCGTCATGTCCAATGCAGTGCATGGCTACGTCAGCCAGTCGGATAAAGGTGAGTTGGTGATCGGCGCCGGGATCGACGCCTACACCGGTTATGGCCAGCGGGGTAGTCCGCATATCATCGAGGGCAATCTGGCTGCCATCAAGGAGCTGTTCCCCATGTTCAGCCGGGTGCGCATGCTCCGCCAATGGGGTGGCATCGTGGACACCTGTCCCGATGCCTGTCCCATCATCAGCAAGACACCGGTTGCCGGACTTTATTTTAACTGCGGTTGGGGAACCGGTGGCTTCAAGGCTACGCCAGGCTCGGGTTGGGTGTTTGCCCACACCATTGCCTGCGACCAGCCGCATCCGCTGAATGCGCCCTTCAGCCTCGAGCGTTTCGTTACCGGTCATTTGATCGATGAGCACGGGGCGGCGGGTGTCGCGCACTAATGTTCCGTCCCATAAGTGCGTTAACTTGCAGAGCGCCCCAGATCCACCAATGCAAGGCGCCGATGCGAAGGGATGTCAGGCTCTGTGGGGCAGCGGCAACGCCGCATCGTGCCCAGTGAGACTTCTTCAGCACGCTGCTAGGCAGATTTAGCAGACCGTAACCCGAACGGAAACAGACCATGTTGCAGATCGATTGTCCCTGGTGTGGGCCGCGGGACGAGACCGAGTTCTCCTACGGCGGCGAAGCGCACATCGTGCGTCCGAGTGATCCGGATGCAACCAGCGACGAAGCCTGGGCGGACTACCTCTTTATGCGCACCAACCCCCGGGGTCGACACGCTGAACAGTGGTGTCACGCCCACGGTTGCCGTCGCTGGTTTAACGTGGTGCGCGACACCGTCAGCTATCGCATTGAGGCGGTGTATCACATTGGTGAGCAGCCGCCCGGAGGCAGCCATGACCCAGCCTAGGCGCTTGCCGCAGGGGGGGCGGATCGACCGAGGCCGCGAGTTGGCGTTCAGTTTCAATGGCCGCACGCTGCACGGCTACGCGGGCGATACCCTGGCTTCGGCCCTGTTGGCGAATGATGTTCGTCTGGTGGCTCGGAGTTTCAAGTACCACCGGCCGAGGGGAATCGTCGGCGCCGGCGCCGAGGAGCCCAATGCCTTGCTGCAGTTGGGCAGCGGTGGCCACACGCTGCCCCATCAGCGCGCTACCCAGGTTGAGCTGTACTCGGGTCTCGAGGCGGTCAGCGTAAACGGTTGGCCCTCGCTCGAGTTCGATCTGATGGCGATCAACGGCCGCTTGGCGGGTTTGCTGCCGGCCGGCTTCTACTACAAGACGTTTATGTGGCCAAAACAGTTCTGGGGTCGCTACGAGCATCAGATACGTCGCGCGGCCGGACTGGGACGCGCGCCAAAGGAGGCGGATCCGGACCGTTACGACAAGACCCATGTGCACTGTGATGTGTTGATCGCAGGCGGCGGTCCGGCCGGCCTCGCCGCCGCCCTTGCCGCGGGACGCTCCGGGGCGCGGGTGATACTGGCCGACGAGCAGGCCGAGTTTGGTGGCGGCCTGCTCGGCAGCCGGGAACAGCTCGACGGGCGACCAGCGACGGACTGGGTGAAGGCCGCGGTGGCGGAGTTGCGTGGTCTGCCCGAGGTCCGGCTGCTGCCCAGGAGCACCGTGTCCGGCTACTACGACCACAATCTCCTGACCATCGCCGAACGCATCACAGATCATCTGCCACCGGGTATCAGCGCCGGACCCCGGCAGCGGCTGTGGCGGGTGCGGGCCGGGCGCGTCGTGATCGCCGCCGGCGCCATAGAACGGCCCCTGGTGTTTGGAAACAACGACCGCCCAGGCGTGATGCAGGCCTCGGCGGTGTCCACCTATTTAAACCGATATGCGGTTGCGCCTGGCCAGGCGGCGGTGGTGTTCACAAACAACGACTCGGCCTACCGGTCCGCGCTTGATTTGTTCGAAGCCGGGGTGGCGGTGACGGCGGTGGTGGACGTTCGACCCCAGGTCGATGGGGAACTTCCAGCCCAGGCCCGGGCGGCGGGCATTTCCGTCTATTCAGGGCATGCGCTGGTCGATGTGCAGGGGGGCAAGCGTGTGGAGGGTGCGCGGTTGATGGCGCTCAACAGTGATGGCCGCGGCTTTTCCAGCGGCTATCCATGGGGTCTTCGTTGCGATCTGGTCGCCATGTCCGGCGGCTGGAGTCCGGCGGTTCACCTGCATTCCCAGTCCGGCGGTAAGCCTCGCTACGACGAGACCCTCGCCGCGTTTGTGCCGGGCGACTCCAGTCAGGCAGAGGTCTCGGTGGGTGCGGCCCAGGGTTGTTTCGGGCTGTCCGAGTGCCTGCGGGACGGTTTCGATGCCGGCGCGCTGGCGGCCCGCGAACAGGGGTTCGAGGTGCGGCCCGGTGCGCCCATGCCAACGGCGCAGATGATCGTGCAGGCGCCAATGATGCCCATGTGGCAGGTGCCCTCCTTGCGGGGTGTGAAAGGGCCCAAACAGTTTGTCGATTTCCAGAACGACACGTCCGCGGCAGATATCGCGCTGGCTGCCCGTGAGGGCTATCGGTCGGTGGAACACGTCAAGCGCTATACCGCGCTGGGATTCGGCACCGACCAGGGCAAGCTCGGCAACATCAACGGCATGGCGATTTTGGCCGACACCCTGGGTCAGGACATCCCCAGCACCGGCACGACGACCTTCCGACCGCCCTACACGCCGGTATCCATTGGTGCGATGGTCGGGCGGACCGTGGGTGATTTTTTCGATCCGGTGCGCAAGACGGCGATACATGACTGGCATGTGGAGCACGGCGCCGAGTTCGAGAACGTGGGCCAGTGGAAGCGGCCCTGGTACTACCCGCAGCCAGGCGAATCTCTGGATCAGGCTGTGCATCGCGAATGCCTCGCCGCGCGGCGCGCTGTCGGCGTGATGGATGCCTCGACATTGGGCAAGATCGATGTGCGAGGACCGGACGCGGCGGAGTTCCTCAACCGCATCTACACCAACGGTTGGACAAAGCTGGGTATTGGCCGCTGTCGCTACGGCTTGATGCTGGGCGAAGACGGCATGGTGATGGACGACGGCGTTACCGCCAGGTTGGCCGACGATCACTACTACATGACAACCACGACAGGGGGCGCCGCCCATGTCATGGGCTGGCTGGAGCGCTGGCTCCAGACCGAGTGGCCGGAGCTGAAGGTGTATCTGACCTCTGTGACCGACCAATGGGCAACGGTGGCAGTGGTGGGACCACAAAGCCGCGGGGTGCTGTCCGCACTGTGTCAGGATATCGACTTCGCTGCCGATGCGTTCCCGTTCATGTCGTTCCGCGAGGGCACCGTGGCTGGCGTACCCGCCCGGGTTTTTCGAATCAGCTTCTCCGGTGAACTTTCGTATGAGATCAATGTGCCGGCCGATTTCGGGCGCCACGTCTGGGAGTCGGTGATGGCGGCCGGTGCGGCGTTTGATATCACCCCGTACGGGACCGAGAGCATGCATGTGTTGCGGGCGGAGAAAGGCTTCATCATTGTCGGCCAGGACACCGATGGCTCGGTCACGCCGGACGACTTGGGCATGAGTTGGATTCTGGCCAAGAACAAGGACTATCTGGGACGGCGTTCCCTGCTCCGGCCCGACAGCGTGCGGACCGATCGCAAGCAAATGGTTGGATTGAAGACCCTGGAGCCGGGTTTCGTCTTGCCCGAGGGCGCTCAGTTGGTCGATGACCCCGACGCGGCCAAGCCGGCACCCATGTTGGGCCATGTGACGTCCAGCTACCACAGCCCATGCCTGGGTCGCTCCATTGCGCTGGCCTTGATCCGGAACGGGCGTCGGCGGCACGGGGATGTGGTTTATGCCCCCCTGTCGGACGGGCGAATCGTGCGGGCCGAGATTTGCGACCCGGTGTTCTACGACCCCGAAGGAGCGCGTCAGAATGTCTGAGTCACCGCGCCGAGAGAGCCCCCTGGCGGGGGTCGGTTCCCAACCGGTGGTCGGCGATGCCGCCACGGTGTGCTTAGCGGAACGCCCTTTCCTGGGTCAGTTGAATTTGCGTGGCGACATCGCGTCCCCGGCTTTCGTCGATGCGGTTACGGGCGTGCTGGGTGGACCGTTGCCGGTTAAACCCAATACGGTCGCCGACCACGGCGAGGTTCGGGTTTTTTGGCTGGGCCCCGATGAGTGGCTGATCACCACCCCGGAAGGTGCCCGGTCCGAACTGGCGAATGCGCTGCAGGCGGTCTTCGAAGGCACGCATTTCGCGCTCACTGATATCAGTTCCGGGCAGACAACCCTGGTGGTGTCAGGACCCGATGCCGGTGCGCTGTTGTCGAAATTCTGCACCTTGGATCTGCACCCACGTGCGTTTGCGCCTGGGCAATGCGCGCAAACGCTGTTGGCCGGCAGCACCGTGCTCTTGTCCAGGCCCGAACCGGCGCATGAGCTGGGGTTTGAGTTGGTGGTGCGACGCAGTTTTGCCGATTTTCTCTGGCGCTTTCTGGCGGACGGCGCCGCGGAATACCAGCGGGCATAGTGTGTTTGCTGGCCAGATGTCAGGGAGGCTCAGCGAGTCTGGACACAGCCGGTTGGAGGCTGAAATGCGCAGATCGTGGGTAACAGGCGTGCTATTGCCAAGATCGGACCCGACGGCGCTGTGCATTTGAGGCCCAAGATGCACGTTCACGAATAGATCGGCGGGGCCTCAAGCGACGGCAGCCAGAACCATGCTCCATCTGACCAACGGTGATGCGACCCGGATCTCCGAAACCGGTCTCGTCGGCCGGGTCATGCCGTGGCGCGACGTGTTGCACGAGGGTCCGGTGACGGCTGACCTGGATCTGACTGAGCTGAGCAACGTGCGGGCCCGCTTTATCGCCAGCCGCGGCTGGTCCGAGGCGGCGGCTGTGGATCAGTCGTTTGCTGAGCGGGATGCGTGTTTGCGGGCCAGTGTGGTCGAGGATGAGGTTGTGCTGTGGTTTGAGCATGATCTCTACGACCAACTGCAGTTGATTCAGATTTTGGACTGGTACGCCCGGGAACCTCAAAACCCGAAGCGGCTCAGCCTGTTGTGTGTCGACCGTTTCCCCGGCTTGCGGCCGTTCCACGGTCTCGGGCAGTTGAACGGCAGCCAACTCCACAGTCTGTTTCCCTCCCGGGTCTCCGTTCGGGTCGAGCAGTTGCATTTGGCCAAACGCGCCTGGTGTGCCTTCCGATCGGATAAGCCCGGGCCTATGATCGAACTGGTGAAATCCGCTCCGCGTGATTTGCCTTTTCTGATACCGGCTTTGAACCGCCTGCTGCAAGAGTATCCCGATCGCCGGGACGGGCTGTCGCGAACCGAACGCACTTTTTTGAATGCGGTAAATGGCCAGCGTAGCCTTGGACGGCTGTTCGGGCTTCAGCAAAGCACCGAACCGGCGCCCTATCTTGGGGATCTGGTTTTCGCCACCGAGTACGTCAATGTCCTGGCAACGGGCACGGTGCCATTGATTCAACTGGCGGAAGGTGATGCGTTGTCTTCCGCTGTCCCCGCAGATTCCGCCAGCGCTTACTGGCGTCAGGTGCCGGTGCTTACCGAAGCCGGTCGCGCTGTGATGGCGGGCGCCGCGGATCGAGTTGCACTGAGTGGTGTGGACCGTTGGCTGGGCGGCGTCCGATTGCTCGGCAATCGGCTGCCCTGGCGCTGGGACGGGCGGGCCGGACGGCCGATCATTTCGGATGCGTAGGCCCCGGAGGCATGGCCCCGATCGGGCCTGTGATCGGGTACGGTTACCCGGAGTACACCCTGTGGCCGGTAGCGGTAGAATGACCACCCGAGTTCACGTGCCTGGGCGCCTCGCCCACGGCGCTGCCGGTCGTTGAAGTCAAATGGGAGTACGGTATGGCGCTGGCTCGCGGTATTCGCCTGTCTGGCTTGATTGAGTTTTTGGTGTACGGCCTGTTCTACACGTGGATCTGGAGCCCACCCGGCCGCTCTTTGATCGGTTTTGTCACCTTCGCGGTGGTCGCTTTTCTGGCAGTTCGCCTGTTGGCCACCTGTGTCTCTTTCATACTGGCCCTTATGCATCGCTCTCCGCCGCCCAAAGATCTGCGTCTCGATTCTCTGCAGTGGGCACGCCTCGTGTTGCGTGAGTACTGGGCCACCTTGTTGTGTTACGGGTTGCTTCAACCATGGGTAGGCCGATTTGGCCCGCCAGCGCCCACCAGGACCGGTACTGACACGGGGGCGCCGGTCATCCTGGTTCATGGTTTTTTCTGCAACGCAGCGTATTGGTGGGGATTGCGCCGCGCGCTGCAAGCCGCTGGCATCGAATCGATCTACACCCTGTCTCTGGAGCCGGTCTACAACGACATCGATGTGTTCGGGCGACAGTTGGCCGAGCGTATCCAGCAGGTGTTGTCGGAAACCGGTGCCGCTCAAGTGCTGTTGATCGGACACAGCATGGGCGGGCTGGTATCGCGCGCCGCCGTGCTCAGGCATGGTCAGGCAGAGCATGTGGCCGGCATCGTAACCTTGGGCACACCCCATTTCGGAACTGCTCTGGCCATGCCTTGGTCGGGTCTGAATGTGCGCCAGATGGCCGATCACAGCGACTGGCTGACGGAGCTGAGCCGGCAGGATGACAGCGCTGCTCCGGTGCCGGTGACATCGATCTTCAGCTACCACGACAACATCGTGGCGCCCCAGGAGAACGCCATTCTCCCGCGAGCCGAGAATCACGCCGTGGGCGGTGTTGGCCACATGAGTCTGGCGTTCGATCGGGGCATTCAGCAGCGGGTGATCCGGGCGCTGCGCGGCTACCGGAGGTCCTGCGCAACCAGATCGGGACATGCGTAGGGTGTTTATTCTAATTTCCCGGCTTAGACTGCTCGCCACTAATCGGTGATGAATCAGTATCATCACTGCGGTTTGTCAAACAGGAGACACCATCATGGCCGGTCGAAAGCTCAAGTCACGCATCAAGGCGGACGATAATCAATTCACCCGTACGATCATGGATTCAACCCACCAGATCTGGCTGGCCGGCTTGGGCGCGTTCAACGTGGCTCAGGAAGAAGGCAGCAAGTTGTTCGACAAGCTGGTGAAAGAAGGCGAGGCGGTGGAGCGTAAAACCCGCAAGGCCGCCGATGACACGGCGGAAGAGGTCAAAGAAACGGTGGATGAGGTCAAGGACAAGGCCGAGAAAAACTGGGACAAACTTGAGCAGTTGTTCCAGGACCGCGTGGCCAAGGCTCTGAATCGACTTGGCGTTCCGACCCTGGACGATGTGAACGAACTCACCAGCCGGGTTTCCGAACTCAACAATTCGGTTAAATCGCTGGCGGAGAGCAACAAGCCGGTTTCGGAGCGGGTTGCCGAGGCGGTGATCGAAGCGCGCCGGGAGACCGGCAAGACGGTCAAATCCACTGCCAAGGGGGCAAGCCGTGCGGCCACCCGGACGACGCGCCGGGTAAAACGGGCAGGCGACGACGCCACCGCAACGGTCAAGCGCACCGCCAGCAAGGCCAACAGCAGCCTCAAGAAGGCGGCGGACGACGCCGATGCCACGGTGCAAAAGGCCACCCGCGCCGCGGAAAAGGCGGTTTCCGCCTGATCCGCCCTGCCTCTGTGCGGACCACAATCAAGGCCGCGGACATTGGGTTCGCGGCCTTTTTCGTCGGGGCGGGTTAAGGAAGGTCTAAGCTTGCTTAAAGCAGCGCGAGAACTTCCTCGGCGTGGTTCGCACAATTCGGGTCGTCGATGATGTGCTGGATGTATCCGCTTTCATCGATGATGAACGTCACGCGGTTCGCCAGACCCAGGGCCTTCATGGCGATGGATTTCAAGCCCCCGCCGCCCAGCGCGCCATAGGAGGCCGCCACCCGGCCATCCTCGTCCGCCAACAGCGGAAAGTTCAGCCCATACTTGTCAGTGAAACGTTTGTGCGAGGCTTGGTTCTGGGTGGATACCCCGAGAATGGCCGCGCCCTTTGCCCGTATCTCAGCGTTGTGGTCTCGCAGAGAGCACGCCTGTTTGGTGCAGCCCGGTGTGTCATCCTTGGGATAGAAATACAGCACCAGTTTTTGTCCCGCGAAGTCCGTCAGCGCGATCGCGTCGCCCTCGCTCGTGAGGCCGGAAAATGCCGGAGCTGCGTCACCCACTTTGATTTTGCTCATCCCAACTCCCTCACCGTGGTCTTTTTCATTCGGGTCTACGCCCAGCGCCGTCTCGTCCGGCTTACCAATGAATGCCCCGGGTCAACTGGGCAAACGCAATCTGCTCGGGTGATGCTTGTTCCGCCCCCGGCTTCGCGCTCCGGCTGGCCTCCGAGTCCGGGAACAGCCGGAACGAGGTGTTCAGCACGGTTTGCGCGAATTTGGGCGTCAGGGCGTGCAGCATGGCCGCGAATATACCGGTTCGAGTCGCAATCCGCGTCGGCCGGCGGACGATGGCCTCCACCACCAGATCGGCCGCCTCATCCGGGGTCAGGGTGGGTACTTGCTGGTACAGTTTGGTGGGTGCGATCATCGGCGTGCGCACCAGCGGCATGTTGATGGTGGTGAACCGGATTCCAGTGTCGGCGAACTCCGATGCCGCGCAGTTGCTGAACGCATCCAACGCGGCCTTGGAGGCGACATAGGCTGAGAAGCGCGGCGCGTTGCTGAGCACGCCGATGGAGGAAATATTGATCACATGGCCCCGGCGCTGCTCGACCATGCCCGGCAGCACCCCCAATGTGAGTCTCAGTGCGCCAAAGTAGTTGAGTTGCATGGTCCGTTCGAAGTCGTGGAAGCGATCGTAAGAGGCGGCGATCGCCCGCCGGATCGAACGTCCCGCGTTGTTGATCAGGATGTCCACGCCTCCCAGGTCGTCCTTGACCTTCTGGATCAAGCTGTCGCAGGCGCCCAGATCCGTCAGGTCGGCCGTATACATGTGGGACTCGCCACCGTCCTGCTCGATTTCCGCCTGTGTCTCCAACAGTTTTTCCTCGCCTCGCGCCACCAGCACCACGCGGCCACCTGCCTTGGCGATCTTCAACGCGGTGGCCTTGCCGATGCCGGAGGAAGCGCCGGTGACCATAACCACCCGCTGGCGGACTTTGCCGCTCAAGGTCCGGTCGATGAACAGGTCCGGATCCAGGTGACGCTCCCAGTAGTCCCACAGCCTCCACGCGTACTGATCCAGCGCCGGCACCGATATGCCCGTGCCCTGCAGCAGTTTCTGCGTTTCACGGGCGTCGAAGCGCGTCGGATAGTTGATCATACTCAGCATGTCCGGCGGCAGCCCCAGGTCGTCCATGATCTGTTTTGACAAATGCTTGACCGGCGGCAGCATGGCCAGACCTTGTTTGACCAGCATGGGTACAAATTCGAACATACGCGCGTTGAGTCTCAGACTCATGCGCGGCGCATGCGCTGCATCGGCGAACAGGTTCATCACGTCGCCGATCCGCAGCGGCGCGGGATCGGTCAAATGGAAGGTCTTACCGTTCTGACCGTCCACATGTGCCAGGTGATCCATGGCGGCGGCCACGAAATCCACCGGCACCAGGTTGATGCGCCCCCCTTCAAGGCCGATTATGGGCATCCACTGCGGCAGGGCGCGGCGAAGTTTCTGAATGATTTTGAAAAAATAATAGGGGCCGTCAATTTTATCCATCTCGCCGGTTCGCGAATCACCGACCACCACACCGGGGCGATAGATCCGCCAGGGCACGCTGCAGTCCGAGCGCACCAGGCCTTCGGAATCGTGCTTGCTGCGGAAATAGGGATTTTTCAGGCCTTCCGCCTCCTCGAACATGTCCTCCCGGAAGACACCGTCATACATGCCTGCAGCGGCAATGGAACTGACCATGTGAAAACAGCCGGCACCGATGTCGGCGGCGAATTCCAAGGCGGTGCGGGTTCCCTCCACATTGACCTGGTACTGAGACTCGGCATCCGATTTCAGATCGTAGATTGCCGCCAGGTGAAACATGTGCGCGACCTGGCCTTTGAGACTTGCCAGATCCGGATCAGACAGCCCCAGCCGGGGCAGGGTCAGATCTCCCACCACCGGAATGACTCGGGCGTGATCAACCTGCCATCGGCGGCGCAGCGCCTCCACCTTCCCCTGATGTCCGTCCCGGATCAGGAAATAGACCGTACCCGGTCGCTGCAGCAGCTTCTCCACCAGCCGTTGACCGATGAATCCCGATGCCCCAGTCACGAAGTAGTTCATGCCGCTGTTCTCCTGGCCTGGATGGCGGTGCCGGATACCGGCCCGTCAATCCGTTTGCACGCTTGAGCAGTGGCCATCAGCCGCTGCCCTGGGTGTAACATTTTTGGGATGAGCCGCCGCGCCCGAAACACCTGGGGTGGGCGGTTATGCATCGCACGACCCGGGGCCGACCAATGCCACGCGACTAGGGCCTGTTAACACTATGCGGATACCCATCGACAGAGCCCCATTTTTTGCAGGACCAGGCGCAGTGAGCGCTGTGTACCTGCCGTACAAGAGCGAAACGGCAACGCAGGCCTGTGGAAAATGGGCGTCCGCATAGTGTTAGCAGGCCCTAATCCTTCAGCAGGCGCTCCACCAGCGCTGCGTAGGACGTCTTCGCTTCATCGCCTGGCGTGCCGGCCAGACCGGCCCAGGCGTCATACTTGGCCCGGCCGCGCAGGTCGGTAAACCCGGGACGCTCGCCTGCCACGTCGCCTTCGGTGGCCTGCTTGTACAGACCGTACAGTTTCAGCAGCGTCTCGTTTGACGGACGCCGACTGAGTGACTGGCTGTTCTCGACGGCCGCTTGAAATCGGGTTTCGAGCTCTGACACTGGGGTCTCCCGGTGGTGCTGGGTGATGGGTCGCGCGGGTGTCTCTCCGCCGCCTCTGGATATGCTTACACCAGCTCGGTTAGGCTGCGCAAGGGCGCCGCCCGGTCGCTGCCGGACCGGGATGGCGATGGATTTGGGCGGGGAGTTGTCAGATGTTCAGTTTTGCTCGTTCGAATCGCACACCCATGTCACGGGTGGATACGGCGTGGCTGCGGATGGAAAGCCCGACCAATCTGATGATGATCACCGGCGTGATGGTGCTTCAGGGGCGGGTGGATTTCGAGCATCTTAAGCTTATCTTTGATCGGCGTCTGCTCGCCTATGAGCGCTTTCTTCAGAGGCCAGTGCAGGTCAATGGCAACAGCTGCTGGCAGACCGACCGGCATTTCGACATCGAGTCGCACATCTGCCGCACCGCTCTGCCGGGCCGGGCCGACAAATCGGAGTTGCAGGCCCTTGCCAGCCGTCTCGCCAGTACCCGCCTGGATCCAGCGAGACCCATGTGGCAGGTTCATCTGGTGGAGGACTATCAGGGCGACAGCGCGCTGATCCTGCGCATGCACCATTGCTACGCCGACGGTATCGCCATGATACAGGTGTTGTTGACGCTGACTGACACCGCGCCGGACGCACCGCTGCCGGCGGCGCGGCGTCCGCGCAAGAGCAGCTTGCTTGAGGATCAAGGCGGCGTGCTTGACCGCTTGTACCGGCCGGCGTCACGCAGGTTGGAGACACTGTTTGAGCTGGGCGCGGGGATCAAGGACGAAGCCTTGCGGGTGGTGCGGGACCCGGAGCGTGGTCAGGCCTACCTGCGGGATGTCCAGGAGGTACTCGGGGAACTCGGGGAGGCGCTGTTGCTGCCCGACGACCCGGCGACCCGATTCAAAGGGCGCCTGGGTAATCGGAAACGGGTCGCCTGGTGCGATCCGATTCCACTGGATGAAGTCAAGACCGTGGCCAGGGCGTTGGACGCTACGGTGAACGATGTGTTGCTTGCGTCGGTCACTG
Organism: uncultured Gammaproteobacteria bacterium; assembly: GCA_963783675.1. Lineage (GTDB taxonomy): Bacteria > Pseudomonadota > Gammaproteobacteria > Competibacterales > JAHEDQ01 > JAHEDQ01. Next base: position 100,232 of record CAWAOU010000009.1, on the reverse strand, counting down.
GCGCCTTGAGGTCCTATATGCTCGAGCATGGCGATGTCATCGACGACATCGAGATTCGGGCCACCGTGCCGGTCAATCTGCGGCCATTGGAACATGCCAAGGATCTTGGCAATCATTTCGGGCTGGTGTTTCTGAGCTTGCCGGTCGGGCGCTCGAATCCGTTGGAACGGCTGGCTTTGATCAAGCAGCGCATGCTGGCATTGAAGGCCTCCAAGCAAGCGGTGATGACATTTGGCGCCCTGGCGGCGCTCGGACTGGCGCCCAGTCCCGTGCAGCGCAAGGCGTTGGATCTGTTGAGCAAAAAGGCCACCGCGGTGATGACCAACGTGCCGGGTCCGCAGCTGCCGTTGTATCTGGCAGGTCGCCGTATACTAGAGCAGATGTTCTGGGTCCCCCAAACTGGCAGCGTCGGTATGGGTGTGAGCATATTGAGCTATGACGGCCGGGTTCAGTTTGGTCTGATCACCGACCTGCGCCTGGTACCCGATCCCAACCGGGTGATCGCTCGCTTCGCTGGCGAGTTCGAGAAGTTCGTACTGGCGACACTGATGGAACCCTGGGATCGACCCTATCAGCCCGCCGAGGTGGAACGTAGTCTCCAGCTCATGCTGCGGCGGTCCGGGCTTTAAGGAAGGTTCGATCTATTCGTGAAACTGCATCTTGGGTCTAAGCTGCCCCAGGCAATGGTTTGGGAGTGATAGCGTGGTGAAGACGAGTTGGATCGAAACCTGTCGGGCGGTGCGATGCTGAAGACCCATCCCTCGGCGGCGGGCAGTGCCGGGGGTGCCCGGATTGGACTGGCCCTGGCCGGCGGTGGCCCGCTGGGCATAACCTACGAGATCGGCGCGGTTCATGCCCTGGCGGAAGCGCTTGAAGGGGTGGACCTCAATGATCTGATGGTCTACGTGGGCGTGAGCGCCGGTGCGGTGGTGGCATCAAGCCTGGCAAATCAGATTACGCCGGCCCAGATGTGCCGCATTTTCGTGCGTAACGAATCCCAGGCATTCCCCCTCAACCCGGAACAGTTCTTGAAGCCAGCCTATGCCGAGTATCGGCATAGGCTGGGACGGATTCCTCTGTCGGTGGTTCGGGCGGCGCGTGACATGCTGCGTCATCCGACCCAGCAGGGGGTAATTCGCACTCTGAACGCATTTGCCAGCGTGCTGCCCGCAGGGGTGTTCAATAACGTAAGCATTCACGAGTTTCTGCAGTACATCTTCAGCAGTCGCGGCCGCAGCAACGATTTTCGGAAGTTGAAACACCGCCTGTACATCGTCGCCGCCCGGCTGGACACCGGCGAATCGGTGCGCTTTGGGGCGCCGGGCCACGATCACGTGCCCATCTCCAAGGCGGTTCAGGCCAGTACCGCTTTGCCCGGCCTCTACCCGCCGGTGGAAATCGAGGGTGAGCTGTATGTGGACGGTGCTCTGCAGCGGACCCTGCATGCGTCCGCCGCCCTGGACGACGGAGCGGATCTGTTGCTCTGTATCAATCCCATCGTCCCGGTGGATGTGCGTTTGACCGGCGACAAGGCCCCGGCCAGACGGGAAAACCTGGCGGACGGCGGCCTGGTCGTGGTTCTGGCGCAAACATTTCGGGCGCTGATTCACTCGCGTATGAAAGTGGGCATGGCGCAGTATGACGAGCGCTTCGCTGACCGCGATGTGGTTCTGTTTGAGCCGAATCCGGGGGATGCACGGATGTTTTTCACCAATGTGTTCAGTTTTGCCAACCGTCGGCGCGTCTGCGAGCATGCCTACCAGACCACACGCGAGGATTTGCGTGCGCGGCGCGACGAATTGGAGCCCATGTTCGCCAAACATGGCATACGGCTGCGAACGGAGATCCTGGACGACCCGAACCGGCACTTCGATACCGACCTCAGCATTCCCGCCAGCGTGTTGGCCCTGGGGCGTCGTCGCAACCGAGTGACAAACGATTTGAGCGCGACGCTGGATGAGCTTGAGACCTATCTGGGGTGAGCACGCTGAACGTCGGACATTGGCCCACTAGGAGTCTGCGCGGTAGAAAGGGAACGGTCTGCGGCACCGCCATTTCGGCCCGATTCCGCGATCCTCCTCGTCACATAGCGACGGCTATGCTCCTCGAACGATCCCGAAATCGTTCTCGAACTGGACAGCACCTCGCCTCATTCATTTCTACCGCGCAGACTCCTAGGCCCGCGTGCCGATGCAACGTTCTGGCACGTGGCCCATGAACACCCGCGAACGCATTCTGGAGACCAGCCTGAGCTTGTTCAACAGCTTCGGGGAACCCAATACCAGCACCAATCACATTGCCGATGAAATGGACATTTCCCCAGGCAATCTCTACTACCATTTCCGCAACAAAGGGGACATTGTCGATCTGTTGTTCCAGGGTTATGAGCGCCGCATGCTGGAGCTGTTGTCCGCGTCGGAGTCCCGTGACCTGGATGCGGAGGACATGTGGCTGTTTTTGCATCTGGCATTCGAGATCATTTGGGACTACCGGTTCTTGTATCGCGACCTGGATAATCTCCTGGGTCGGCACCCCCTTGTGAGGCGTCAATTCAAACGCATCATGCGTCGCAAAAACGACACCGCTTTGTCCATTTGTCGCGGTTTTGCGAAGGCGGGGGTGTTGCGGGCCTCGGAGGAGGAGATAGACGGTTTGTGCCGTAATATTGTGCTGGTCACCACCTACTGGATGAGTTTCGACAACGCTGTGCGTCTCCGGGACGCCGATCCCGGTAACGTCCTTGGACGGGGCGTTTACCAGGTAATGTCTTTGGTCGCGCCGTTCCTCGACGGCGATCAACGGGTGCTGATTCAGACCTTGGGTCGTCGTTACCTCGTCTGATCGCCCTGCGCCGCGCCCCCTTAGAACATATGCAACAGGATCCGCCCGTCCAATCATCACCACGAGGCCAAAGCCCATGGGCGAGAACGTCGCACCGACGCGCGCCGTAGACCGGTCTGAACCGGCTGAATCAACTGCGGGAACCATACGCCGAAACCCCGCGACGCGGGCTGTGCTGGGCAGTTCGCCGATCCATTCCGCGGCCCAGGCCCGGGACGCCATTGCGGCCGCGCGCGCCGCCCAGGCTGGATGGGCCGCGCAACCGCTGAAGGTTCGGGTGCGCGGCATTCGTCAGGTCTGCGACCAGATAGTGGCTCGGGCCGACGAAATCGCTGAGCTTATTGCCGCCGAGGTCGGTAAGACCCGCATCGATGCCCTTGCGACCGAGGTGATGCCCAGCGTCATCGCCGGGCGCTACTATGCCCGGCGGGCCGGGCGGTTCTTGAAGCCGCGAACGCTTGGCCGCAGCTCGCTGCTTTTTGCCAACAAACGCAGCCGAATTTACCGCGTACCACACGGTGTGGCGGGCATCATCTCCCCCTGGAACTACCCACTTGGTATTCCCATGCACGAAATCCTGCCCGCTCTGTTGGCCGGCAACGCGGTGGTGTTCAAGACCGCCCCGGAAACACAGGGCGTCGGCCAGTTGATCGACGAACTGATGCAGGCGGCGCAGTTGCCGGACGGGGTTTTCACCCATTTGAATCTGCCTGGAACCACGGCGGGGGATGTGTTTCTCAGCGCCGACGGGGTGGACAAGCTGTTCTTTACCGGTTCGGTTGCGGTGGGAAAGACGCTCATGGCCAGGGCGGCCGAGACCCTCACTCCGCTGTCACTTGAACTGGGCGGCAATGACGCGATGCTGGTGTGCGATGACGCCAACATCGAGCGGGCCGTAAACGGTGCGGTCTGGGCCGGGCTTCAGAATGCCGGACAGACCTGTGCCGGCGTAGAACGCATTTATGTTCACCATGCCGTCTATGGGGCGTTCATGAGCCTGCTACGAGAGCGGGTGGAAGGACTGCGGGTGGGCCTGGATACCGAACATGACGTGGATATCGGCGCCATGTGCACGGACCGGCAAAGCGCGAAGGTGCGCCATCAGATCGACGATGCCCTTGCGCGAGGCGCCCGGATACATGCGCAGGTCAGCGTGCCGCCGGCGCATTGCGATGGGAATTTCCTGCCGGTGACCGTACTGGCGGATGTAAACCACGAGATGGCGTTGATGCGTGAGGAGACGTTCGGGCCGGTCCTCGGGGTCATGTCCGTCACTGATATGGACCAGGCCGTGGAACTGGCAAACGATTCCATGCTCGGCCTCACCGGGTCGGTTTGGTCGCGGGACCGACGGCGGGCGCTGGCGATTGGTCGCCGTATCCGGGCCGGCGCCATAACTCTGAACGACCATTTGATGAGCCACGGTCTGGCGGAAACGCCCTGGGGCGGTTTCGGGGATTCGGGAATCGGCCGTTCCCATGGCGAGTTCGGTTTCGACGAGATGACCGAACCCCAGGTGGTTGTGACCGAGCGCCTGCCCTTTCTGCGCCGCAACCTGTTCTGGCATCCTTATAGTCCGGAACTCTACCGGGGTCTGAAGGGACTGTTGACCGCGCTCTATGGACGTGGCGGGATCGCTCGGCTGCGTGGACTGGGCGCGGTTGCGCCGATACTGGGACGCATGTTCAGATCCTGAAACGGCATGCGCGGGCCGGTCTCGATACGTCTGGCCCCGTTTCAATCCGATACCTAAGGCTATGTTGAAGCGAACGGAAGACAAGCGCCGCGCGGCTGCCGAACTGGTGCGTCAGCTGGAACGCACATTGGGCCTGCATCGGTCACGCCTGGCGGAAGAGGCCGTCCGTGCGGTCGACCGGGTGCGGCTGGTGGAATGGCAAAGCGCGCGGCTGCGCCGCACCTACAGCGACCTGGCGACCCAGCCTCGTTACGTCAAGGCGGTGGCATTTTTCCTTGAGGAGCTCTACGGCACCAAGGATTTCAGCAAACGCGATCACGATCTGGAACGCATCTCACCGATCATGGTGCGCATGCTGCCACCCCAGGTGATCGATGCCGTGTCCAAGGCCATGGAATTGAATGCCCTGTCCCAGGAACTGGATAACAGTCTGCTTACCGAACTTCGTCCGATGCCGGCCGACGCCATCGGGGAAGACGATTATGTGGCGGCCTATCGACGCTGCGACAACCACGCGTCGAGGGTGGAGCAGATCCAATTGATTGGGGTTCTGGGTCGGGAACTGGACGCCCTGGTGCAGAAACGTTTCATCGCCGGAACGTTGCATATGATGCGGCGTCCGGCCGAACTGGCTGGTTTCGGCGACATGCAGGCGTTTCTGGAGAGCGGTTTCGACGCGTTTCGCGCCCTGCACGGTGCTGAATACTTTCTCGATACGGTGATGCGCCGGGAGCGCAGCATTCTCGACCGAATCTATCGTGGCGAGCCGAACCCGTTTGATCTGGGCGCCAGCCCCGTTCCGTAGGTCGCCCCCAATCGCTGGGACTCAGCGTTCTCCGAACAGATCGTCCATATAGCGTTCGATCTCCTGTTCGAAGCGCCCGCGCAGTGGCCGTAACAACAGGCCCAGACGCGCCTCCACGGCAACTTGGCAGTCCCCCAGTTCCACACACCCTTCCACACCGCTGCGGCTGAAGCGCAGGGTGTCTCCATCCCACTCGTAGTCCAGCTGGAATGACTCATTCAACTGCTCGGCCACCGCTTCGGCGGAGCGCCGGGCGTCTTCGTGGCACAACTGGTGCGCCCGACGGATCTGTATGTGTGACATGGCCCGTATTGTCTCCTCGGCAAACGTCAATCCAGCAAAGCCAGCGCCCAACAGCGCAAGCGAAAGCCCAGTGCGGTGTCCAGTACGTCAGCCGTGCTCTTCTCGTAGCGCACGTCTCAATATCTTGCCCACGTTGGTTTTGGGCAGTTCGTCCCGGAACTCGACTCGTCGTGGAATCTTGTAGCCGGTCAACTCCTTGCGGCAGTGTTCGATCAACTGCGCCTGGGTCAATTCCGGGTCTTTGCGCACCACCACCAGCAGCACCGCTTCGCCGGATTTGTCGTCGGCAACGCCAATCGCGGCGACCTCCAGTACGCCCGGGTGCCGCGCCGCCACGTCCTCGACTTCGTTGGGGTACACGTTGAATCCGGAAACCAGGATCATGTCTTTCTTACGATCGACGATAAAGCAGTAGCCATCGTCGCGCATGTAGCCCATGTCCCCGGTGCGCAGCCAGCCCTCAGGGTTGATGACTTTGGCGGTTTCCTCCGGGCGGTTCCAGTAGCCGCGCATGACCTGCGGGCCCCGCACGCAGAGTTCCCCCACCTCGCCCAAGGGCAGCGGCTTGTCGTCGTCGTCGCGAAAACTGATTTCGGTGGACGGTACCGGCAAACCGATGCTGCCATTGTAGTCGTCCAGATCCAGCGGATTGATGCACACGGCGGGCGATGTTTCGGTCAGTCCGTAGGCCTCGGCCAGGGGATTGCCGGTGACCTTTTTCCAGCGCTCGGCCACCGCCTGCTGAACCGCCATGCCGCCGCCCAACGAGAATTTCAAGGCGCTGAAGTCAAGCTGATCGAAACCCGGTGTGTGCAGCAGGCCATTGAACAGCGTATTGACGCCGGTGATGACCGTAAAACGATTGCGGCTCAGTTCCTTGACGAATCCTGGCATGTCCCGTGGATTGGTGATCAGCAGATTCTCGCCACCGTATTTCATGAATGTCAGGCAATTGGCCGTCAATGAGAAAATATGGTAGAGGGGCAACGCCGTGACCACTTTCTCTTGGCCCTCCTGGATGGAGATCGAAAGCCAGGCCGAAGCCTGCAGCAGGTTTGCCACCATGTTGCCGTGACTGAGCACCGCGCCCTTGGCCACGCCGGTGGTGCCGCCGGTGTATTGCAGGAACGCGATGTCCTCGTGATTGAGTTCCACCGGTGACAGATCCAGTCGCGCCCCGCGGGCAAGTGCCTTGGGGAGCGGCGTGAACTCATCCAGCTGCCAGGCCGGCACCAGTTTTTTGACGTGTCGGGTCACCAGGTTGACCAGCACCGACTTCGGAAACGGCAGCAGATCCCCGATCCGCGACACCACCACAGACTTGATCGATGTACGCTGGATCACCTTCTGCAGGGTATGGGCAAAGTTCTCCAGGATCACGATTGCCGTGGCGCCGGAATCGTTCAGCTGGTGCTCCAGTTCCCGTGGCGTATACAGTGGGTTGACGTTCACCGCGGTGAGTCCGCTGCGCAAAATGCCGAACAGGACCACAGGGTACTGCAACAGATTGGGCATCATGATGGCGACGCGGTCGCCTTTGCTGACGCCCAGCTGATGCTGAAGAAAGGCGCCGAAGGCGGCGCTTAAACGATCCACATCGCCGTAGCTCAGCGTGTGCCCGAAGTTTGTGTAGGCCGGACGTTTGTCGAACTTTGCGCAACTGGTCTCAAGTATGTCCTTGAGTGAGCGGTACTCGTTGAGATCGATCTCGGCGGGGACGCCCGGCGGGTAGGATTTAAGCCAAACCTTTTCCACATAATCCTCCTGGGGGCTTTGTCTGGATCCCGAACCTCTTTGGGTCCTGATCGTTGGTCGCGAGGAACCTCCGGCACAGTTTACCCCAAACCCAAGCCGGTAATGCTTGCTTAGGCGGGTGTTTTTCTGCATTCACGGTCCTGTGGATTTGCCGCGTTCACGCCAGCGCCGCCTGCGCCACCCCCGCCAGATAGGTTGAACCGGCGACACATAAAACGCCGCGCGGCGGCAAGGCATCCAACGTGCCGCGCAGCGCCAGTACGGGGTCCCGTTCGACCTGGGTTGGCAATTCAGGTTCGAGGCGGCGGATATGGGCTGCGACGCGGTCTGCCGACAGAGAACGCAGTCGGTCGGCCTGGGTCACGGTTACGCTATCGGCGTGGGGCAGCAGGGCGCGAAGTACGATGTCCAGATTCCGCTCCGCTGAAAAGGAAAGCACCAGGTGCAGCCGGTGGGCCTGGATCTGACCTAATACAACGGCGAGTTGGGCGGCCGATGCGCCCGTGTGGGCTGCGTCCACCAGAATCAGTGGCGAACACCGCAGTCGTTGCAGGCGGCCTGGCAAGGTCATTCTACAAAGCGGATCGGCGTCGCCGTTCCCGGCGTTTTCGGGTGCGCCCACCAGCCACGCCGCAGTGAGTGCAAGGGCGGCATTGTCGGCCATATATCTGCCCGGGATCTGCAGTCGTGTCCGGGTCGATCGATCGCGGAAACCAATCACCAGATCCTGATGGAAGGCCCCCCGCGGCTGGGCCGTACAGTCAATCTCCCGGCCGAGGCGGTGGCAGGATGCCCCCCGTTCGGCGGCGATTCGGTCAACGACCTCAAGTGCTTTCGATGGCAGCCGTCCCACCACCACATCCACGCCGGGACGGATGACCGCGGCTTTTTCCCCGGCAATGGCGGCCAGCGTGGTTCCCAGTTTGTCGGTGTGCTCCAACTCGATGCTGGTGATACAGGTCAGCTTGGGCGTGACCACGGTGGTGGCGTCGAGTCGGCCACCCAGGCCCGCCTCCATAATCGCGATGTCCGCAGAAGCCTGCTTGAAAGCGATCAACGCGGCGGCGGTCAGGATGTCGAAGAATCCGGCGTTTGACACGGAGTGGGTCGATCTCTGCGTGTTCACCGCCGTCTGGATCGCCCACATGATGTCGGCGAACTGATCCGACTCGATCGGCTCACCGTCGATCCGAATGCGCTCGCACCAGTGGGTGAGGTGGGGTGAAGTGAAGGTGCCTACCCGCAACCCCTGGGCCTTGAGCAGTGTTTCCAGCATCAGCGCCGTCGATCCTTTGCCCTTGGAGCCCACGATCTGTACGTACTGTCCACCTTCCTGGGGATTGCCCAGCGCGTTGAGCAGCGTTCTGATCGTGCCTTGCGGATCCTGCCCCCGTTTTGCATACGGGATCGGGTCCGCCCGGATCCGGGACAGCAGGAATGCAATTGGGTCCCAATCCTTCGGGGCCCTGGACAAGCCGGCGATCAATGTCTCAGGGGGGCGGCATGGCGAGCTGCCGGCGGGTGGCGACCAGCGTGTTGTGCAACAGGCAGGCTATGGTCATTGGGCCCACACCGCCCGGTACTGGGGTTATCGCCCCGGCCACGGGCAGCGCGCTGGCGAAGTCCACATCCCCCACCAGCCGGGTTTTGCCGTTCTCGCCTTCGATTCGGTTGATGCCCACGTCGATCACCGTCGCGCCGGGCTTGATCCATTCCCCCTGGATCATAGCTGGCCGCCCCACCGCAGCCACCAGGATGTCCGCGCGCCGACAGACCGCCGGCAGGTCCCGAGTGCGGGAGTGGGCGATGGTGACCGTGCAGTTCTCCCGAAGCAACAATGCCGCCATGGGTTTGCCGACGATATTGGATCGGCCCACGATTACCGCATCCAGACCGGACATATCGCCAAGGCGGTCTCTCAGCAGCATCATGCACCCCAATGGTGTGCACGGGACCAGTGCATCGGCGCCGACAGTGAGTTGGCCGACATTGATGGGATGAAACCCATCCACGTCCTTGGACGGGTCGATTGTCTGCAGCACCTTCTCCGCGTCCATATGGCGCGGCAGCGGCAGCTGCACCAGAATGCCGTTGACACTGGGGTCGGCGTTCAGGTCCCGGATCAGGTCCAGAATCTGCGCCTCTTGGGTGTCTCGCTCCAAACGGTGTTCGAAGGACTGGATGCCGGTTTCCCGGGCCTGACGCCCTTTGTTGCGCACATACACCTGGCTTGCTGGGTCGTCGCCCACCAGCACGACGGCCAGACCCGGTGATATGCCCCGCTCCGATTTCAGCGCGCTCACCTCCGCCGCTATGTTCTGCCTAAGCGTTGCGGCAAAGGCCTTGCCGTCTATTATGTCGCCCATGCGCCGCTCCTTTTGTGCCGGGTACGGGTCGCGTACCCGATGCGTGTCGGGCGCGCATGATAACCCAGTTGCCGCAGCAGTCGATTCTGGGGTGCCCACGAAAGTGGTATCGGGTCGATATGATCGCCGCGGCAAATCGTGGGCCCACGCTACTCCCGGACGGACCTCCGTCTTGTCTCGTTCACGTCTCTGATTTTTTCTTCAGCGACACGGGTTTAGCCAATCTTGCGGGTTCCATGGTGCGCTCGTTTGGGGGCGGCTATCGAATTGTCGTTTCCCGATAATCCAGCGTCGCCGATGCATCAGCGCAAGCGAGGGGGCGTCCCTACTCTGAGTTCATGGTTAGCAGCCCGTGTGGGCGGCTTGTTTGTTTGCACGAGGACAGGGCATGACCGACATCGACGATCAGGACGAAGGTGAAGACATCGATCTGGCTTCTTTGCCGGACGACGAACTCGTTGAGCAAATGCACGATGACCTCTACGACGGCCTCAGGGAGGAGGTGGTCGAGGGAACCAATATTCTGTTGGCTCGCGGTTGGGGCCCGGTGAAGGTCATGAACGAGGCCCTGGTAGAGGGCATGCGCATCGTAGGCATCGATTTCCGCGATGGCATTCTGTTCGTACCCGAAGTGCTGATGGCCGCCAATTCAATGAAGGGTGGCATGGAGCTGTTGCGCCCATTGCTGGCTGAGACCGGGGCGCCGCCCATGGGTAAGGTGGTTATCGGCACGGTCAAGGGCGACATCCACGACATCGGTAAGAATCTGGTGGGCATGATGATGGAAGGCGCCGGCTTCGAAGTCATCGACATCGGCATCAATAACGCGGTCGAAAAGTATCTGGATGCGCTGGAGGAACACAAACCGGACATACTCGGTATGTCCGCTTTGCTCACCACCACCATGCCCTACATGAAAGTGGTCATCGACACCCTGGTGGAGCAGGGTCTGCGCGATGATTACATCGTGCTGGTGGGTGGCGCGCCCCTGAACGAAGAGTTTGGCAAAGCGGTGGGTGCCGACGCCTACTGCCGAGATGCCGCTGTTGCGGTGGAAACCGCACAGGCTTTGATCGCAGCCCGTCGCGCCGCCGCCTGAACGACAGAGGTTTTTTGTCATGGCCCCGGAGCGCACTTTAATCATTGCCTGCGGGGCTCTGGCGCGGGAGCTCAATCAGGTGCTGAATGCCAACGCCTGGCATCATGCGACGATTCAGTGCCTGCCGCCTGAATTGCACAACCGACCGGAGAAAATCCCCGCAGCGGTGATGGAACGCATTCGGCTGGGGCGAGCGGATTTCGATCGCATTTTTGTGGCATATGCGGATTGTGGCACCGGTGGGTTGCTCGATTCGCTGCTGGAGGCCGAGGGCGTCGAGCGGCTGCCCGGGGCCCACTGCTACGAGTTTTTTGCAGGAAGTGCCGAGTTCAGCGCCTTGGCCGATGCCGAGCCCGGTACCTTCTACTTGACGGATTTTCTGGCCCGCCACTTCGAACGTCTGGTGTGGCAGGCTCTGGGATTGGACCGCCATCCCGAGCTGTTGCCGTTGTACTTTGGCAACTATCGGCGGCTGGTGTATCTGTCACAGCGCGGTGACCCGGCATTGCAGACCAGAGCCGAGGAGGCTGCCCGGCGTCTGGGCCTGGCCTACGAACAGATACACACAGGGCTGCGGCCATTCGCCGCTGCTTTGAACGGGAACGGAGGGGTGCCGGTCACATGGGCAAGTTGATCGTCGTCTACTGGCGGGACATACCGGCTCAGGTCATCGCCAAGCAGGGCCGCAACACGGCCAAGGTTCAACTGTCCCAGAAGTTTCAGGAAGCCGTGGATCGGGCGGCCATGCGTGCCGGCAAGGGCAGCAGCGATGCCTACCTGTCCGATTGGCGCCGCAGTCCTCCGACCCCTTGTGGCACCGACCTGGAAGCCGCGGCGCGGGCCGAGGCCGAGCGGCTGGAAGCCTGCTACACCGGCGTTGAGCTGGAACGTATGGTCAAAGCCGGCGGTGTTAAGCCGGAGGACGGAGCCGCCTGATCACGGCTCGTTTTGCCACAGTCTCATCCACTGCTTCGCGATCGCGCATGGCGTCACGAAGCCCACCATGACAACCGGGTACAGCACTCATGACCGAGACCGTCGTCAGCTCGGCCACTAAAGAAGTGGTCATAGGATTTGAGCGTCCATTCGTGATCATCGGGGAACGTATCAACCCGACTGGGAGAAAAGTACTGGCGGCGGAAATGGCGGCTGGGGATTACAGCCGGGTCGAACGGGATGCAGTTGCCCAGGTCGAGGCCGGTGCCCACATGCTCGATGTCAACGCCGGCATTCCCCTGGCGGACGAGCCGGCTATCCTCGCTGAGGCCATCAAGCTGGTGCAGTCGGTGACCGACGTGCCGCTGTCGATAGATTCGTCTATCGTCGATGCGCTGAAGTCCGGTCTGGCCGTGTACAAAGGCAAGGCGCTGGTGAATTCGGTCACCGGTGAAGAGGAGCGTCTGGAGGTGGTGTTGCCATTAGTCGCCCAGTACGGCGCGGCCGTGGTGGCCATTTCCAATGACGAGACCGGAATATCCGAAGATCCTGACGTGCGCTTTGCCGTGGCCAAGAAGATCGTTGAGCGGGCGGCCGACTTCGGCATTTCGCCCAGCGATATTGTGGTCGATCCTCTGGTCATGCCGGTCGGGGCCATCAACACCGCGGGTCGTCAGGTGTTTAAGCTGATCTCGCGGTTGCAGCGCGAACTGAAGGTGAACACCACCTGCGGCGCGTCCAACATCAGCTTTGGACTGCCCAATCGCAACGGTGTCAACGGCGCGTTTCTCAGCATGGCGATTCATGCCGGCATGACATCGGCGATCACCAATCCTCTGCACCGTGAGGTGGTTGAGGCCTGCATGGGCGCGGATATTATGATGGGCCACGATCCTGACTGTACCCGCTGGATTCGCCGTTTTCGCGAGACCCCCGTGCCCACGGCTCCGGATGGCGGCGAACCGGCTGGGCGCCAGCGCCGCGCCACCAGAAGACGTCGCCATGCCTGACGAGGCACTCATCGTTTTCATGCCCTCGGGTCGCCGGGGTCGATTCCCGGTGGGCACGCCGGTATTGCAGGCGGCCCGTGCCCTGGGCGTTGACATCGATTCGGTTTGTGGCGGCCGGGGTATTTGCGGTCGTTGCCAGGTAACCCTGGCCGAGGGTGAGTTCGCCAAACACGGCGTCCACTCCCTGGGCACACACCTGTCGCCTTTCAGCGAGGTGGAACGGGCTTATGGCGCGGAGCAGACGCTGGCCCGGGACCGGCGGCTGAGTTGTTCGGCCAAGGTGCTCGGAGACGTGGTGATCGACGTGCCCGCGGACAGCCAGGTCCACCGCCAGGTCGTGCGCAAGCGGGTCGAAGTGCATGACATCGAGATCGACCCCTTGGTCCGATTGTACTACGTGGAAGTGCAACCGCCGGATATGCACGACCCGTCGGGCGATCTGCGCAGGTTGCAGGAGGCGCTGGAATTCGAGTGGCGCCTGACCGAACTGGCGTGTGATATCGACGTGCTGCGTGCGCTCCAGGGGGCGCTGCGGGCCGAGGAATGGAAAGTCACGGTGGCGGTTCACGATGACCATCGCATTATCGCGGTTTGGCCCGGGTTTCGCGATCGCGCCTACGGCCTGGCGGTGGACGTGGGCTCCACCACCATCGCCGCGCATCTCTGTGACCTGTCCAGTGGCGAGGTGGTGGCCGCATCCGGCGTCATGAATCCGCAGATACGGTTTGGCGAAGACCTGATGAGCCGGGTGTCTTACGTCATGATGAACCCGGGCGGGGAGGCGGACATGACTCGTGCGGTGCGCGAGGCGCTGAACGCCCTTGCACGGGAGGTGGCCCTGGAGGCGGGCATCCAGGTCACAGACGTGCTGGAACTGACATTCGTCGCCAATCCGGTGATGCACCATCTGCTGCTTGGCATCAATCCAGTGGAGTTGGGGGGCGCGCCCTTCGCCTTGGCAACCGACCAGGCGATTTCTTTGTGGGCCACGGAACTGGATCTGGAGCTGCACCCCAGCGCCCGTGTCTATGTGTTGCCCTGCATCGCCGGCCATGTGGGGGCCGACACCGCCGGCGTCTTGCTGTCCGAGGCCCCGTATCTTCGGGACGAAATGACCTTGGTGGTGGACGTGGGTACCAACGCCGAAATCGTACTTGGCAACCGGCACCGGCTGCTGGCCGCCTCCAGTCCCACCGGTCCGGCTTTCGAAGGCGCCCAGATCAGTTGCGGACAACGGGCGGCACCCGGGGCGGTGGAGCGGGTCCGCGTCGACCCCCAAACCCTGGAGCCCCGATTCCGGGTGATCGGCAGCGAGATCTGGTCGGATCAACCCGAGTTCATGGACTCGGTGGCCGGCATTGGCATCACCGGGGTATGTGGGTCCGGCATCATTGAAGTGATGGCCGAACTGTATCTGGCCGGTGTGATCAGCCAGGATGGCGTCATCGACGGCAGTCTGTCCGAGCGCAGTGCCCGAATCGTAGCGGATGGCCGAACCTTTTCCTACATACTGCACGAGGGCGAAGTCACCCTGCGCATCACCCAAAACGATGTGCGCGCCATACAACTGGCCAAGGCTGCGCTCTATGCGGGCGCGCGGCTGCTGATGGACCGGATGAACGTCGACCAGGTGGATCGGATTCGGCTCGCCGGGGCCTTCGGCAGTCACATCGACGTCAAGTACGCCATGGTGCTTGGGCTGATTCCAGACTGCGAACTGGAACATGTCACATCGGCGGGCAACGCTGCCGGTACCGGCGCCAGAATCGCCTTGCTGGATCGCAAGGCACGCCCTGAAATCGAGGAGCTGGTGCGACGGGTGGAGAAAGTCGAAACGGCGGTGGAACCGCGCTTCCAGGCCCACTTTGTCGAGGCCATGGCGTTCCCCCACAAGACCGCGCCCTATCCGAACCTCGCCAAGGTGGTGACCCTGCCGCCGAACAAAACGACGGTCCATGCGTCTGCTGCGTCCAACGCAGCAGGACGGCGCGTTCGGAGGCGTAGCCGTCGTGGCGCGGCGGATTGAGCCACTTTGTCGGGCTGAGATGAGATCAGGCCGTTAACCAGTGTCCCAGGTCGAGTTGAATCATTTCCTGGAGCTGAAGCATATCTTCGCGGAAAATCTCGATGAGTCGAGCGCGATGTTGCTGCGATAGCTTATTGGCTGGGCGGGTATTCAGTTTAGATAATCGCCGGCTGACTGTTGGAGGCAGGCGGCGCCCCATCGCGGTGCGTTTGAGCAGCGTGTTGAATCGGCGATTGCGCGGCATGCCGCCCGCATTCGACACTTGTTGGGTGTCTGGTCTGAATCCGGCATCCACTTCCAAGTGTTTGAACAGGGTTTGGGCCACAGCTGCTGCGTCTCGGCTTAAGTCGTCGTACAGGGTCACCTTAATTTGATGTCGCGGAAACAGCGCATAGTAGCGGCTGAGTTGCTGATGGTAGAATGGCCCACCGCTTGGGTGCACCCGAAGGTCGTGGATCAACTGTTCCAGGACCCGGCTGAAACTTCGCTGTTCGTAGCCATCTCTCACATCCATTACGTAAGACGAATAGATCGCATCTGCTGGATCCCGCAATGAAACCAACAGGCGCGCATGGGGTATGTGGTGGCGGATGCGAACCGGTGCCTGAGGTGACTGCAAGTACATGGGTGATGCCTCGCCCAGCGCGGTTTCGTCGTCCGCCTCTTTGAACAGGCGGATGTAATCGTGGTACTCGGAGATATTGGTTTCATGGTCACGGCCCGGAGTCGTCCCAGCGCCGCCTTCCAAGGCGAAGAAGTTCGGTTCCTTGACGCGCGGCATGAACACCGATGGATGTTCGCGCAGATAACGATGCAACGAGGTGGTACCGGCTTTGTAGGCGCCGATCAGCAAGAAATTGGGCAATTGCATAGCGATGCACCGCGGTTGTTGCGACTGCGTTGTTATCTTTCTGGGTGCTTCGATCCGACGCCCAATCCGGCAGTCTGCCGCAACGGGGCGTCGGATGCCACCCTAAGCAGGGCTGGGTCTAGGCGGTTCGTGCCGTGATCACCGAGGGACGGGCGTGGCGCGGGGCGGTGTTGCCGGGGGCGGGCGCCCGCAGCAGATGACAGATTGCGGTGCTGAGTTCCGCGCGATTCAAGGTGTAGAAATGAAACTGCGACACGCCCTCGGACTGCAGGTACCTGCAGTGCTCGGCGGCGATTTCCGCGGCCACCAGTTCCCGAGTAAGCGGTTCCCGTTCCAGTTCCCGGAACAGCGCACTCATCCACTGGGGGATCCGGGTTCCGCAGCGTTGGGCAAACTCGACCGTGCGGTCGAAATTTCGGACCGGCAGAATGCCCGCCACTATAGGCGCGGAAACGCCATGTGCAGCGGCCCGATCACGAAAGCGAAGAAACGTATCCGGGTCGAAGAAGAACTGCGTGATTGCGCGATCGGCGCCTGCGTCGATCTTGCGTCTCAGATTGTCCAGATCGGCAACGGCGCTGCGGGCTTCCGGGTGGGTTTCCGGATAGGCCGCCACGCTGATCTCGAAGTCCGCGATGCGCCGCAAACCTGATACCAGGTCACTGGCAAAGCCGTAGCCGTCGGCGTGCGGCCGGTAGTCCGCGGCGCCGGATTCCGGGTCGCCGCGCAGAGCGACAATATGCCGTATACCCTCGGACCAGTAGTGCCGCGCGATGTCATCCACTTCCCCACGGCTCGCTCCCACACAGGTCAGGTGGGCGGCGGTGGGTACGCCGGCCCCATTCTGTATTTGAAGCGCGGTTTCCAGCGTCTTGTCCCGGGTACTGCCGCCGGCACCGTAGGTCACCGAAACGAAGTCTGGCTTCAGGGCGGCCAGCTTTTCCGCCGTCTGCTGCAGGCGGTGTTCCATCTGTTCACCCCGAGGTGGGAAGAACTCGAAGGATATCTCCAGTTCCTTCCACGAGTTCGCAGGTCCGGTGCTGGGATCGATGAAGCTCATGTCCGGTCTCCTGGTACTTCGTGGGGCTGACGTGCTGGGGCGTTTGTTTGCGTCAAACGTGCCAGTAGTCGACGCGGTTTCCACCACATTCCGCACGCTTGGTTACCCAGGTGTTTGCCCGTTTAACTGGGTGGGCCGGAATGCGGCGGCTGGCTTTGCAGTACCACATCGCCTGTCTGTGTTCTGCTTGCTAAGGCAGAGACTAAGTACCGCTGAATGTTGAGTCAATTGATCAATACACAGGAACAACATGAAAATAATTTAAGATTACGCGTGTCAATCAATTTGCAGAGGAGGCCTGGAGCTGCAGCGGTTTGCATGCCGATCAGAGGTTTGTCTGGTACAGACGGTACGCCGTCTCTTCCATGCCCTGGCCGCGATAGGTTTGCTGGGCCGGCTTGTTATCACGTTCGACATACAGTCTTAATCCGCAAACAGTGTTCTGCTCGGTCGCCATCCGCCGAACTTCATCGAACAGGCGCGAGAACACCCCCTTACGCCGACTCGAAGGGACGACATAGACGCTTTGTATCCACCAGAACAGGCCATTGCGCCAATCGCTCCACTCCGAGGTGATCATCAGGCTGCCCACGGTCGCGCCGTTCTCCACCGCCACCAGATAAAAACCCAGGCCGGGCTGGGCAAGCATGGTGTCGACCCCCGCGCGCACCGTAGGCGGATCCAGCGTCATGTCTTCTGTTTCCAGCGCCATAGACGTATTGAACAGCGCCAATGTCGCCGCGTCGTCATGGGTTGCGGCCCGGATCCGGATCGAATCGGTCATCGTCTTTTCCTCAACTTAAGGCGCTTCTCACCTACTCGTGCAGGTGCATCTTTGGTCTCCAATGCGCAGCGTCATCGTTGCAGATCCTGGCAATAGAACAACTGTTACACGCGATCTGTGCGTTGGATCTGCGCATTTCGCCCGCCAATCTGCTTCGCCCGGAATGATTCAGAAATTCGTTGCCAGTGCGGCCTTTTGCCAATGCCGGCACTATGGCAGATGAAGTGGTGTTCGATGGTCTCCCTGGAGATGGTCACATGTCGCCGACCGGCTCGGGTCGGCCTATGGCCAGGCGGATGTCGGCATCCGGGGCCCGATCGTCAAAGCCCGGCGGGTCGGCGTTGGCCAGAACACCGAGGCGATCCCAGAGTCTTTGCAGATCGACCACAACGGGGTGTCCGCTTTGAGCTGCATACAAGTCCCGCATAACGCGAGTCCCGGTTGCCTGGTCGGCCACGGCCATCAGCCGCTCCATCGGCCATTGCTGCTCGATGGAACCGCCTGAGTCCAGAATCCCCCGCAAAGCGTCCTGCAATCCCATACGGTTGTCGGTGGCGCGGCGCAGCTCGATGTCGGCCTGCAGGCAGAACAAGGCGCCGCCCCAGTAGGTGCGACCCCAGATCGGGGTGTTGTCCAAACCGCGGTCACCGGCTGCGGGCTGTCCGTGCGGCATGCCTTCAGCAAGGCCGTGCCATACCGCTTCCGGGCTCAGGTCGTCGATTTGCAGACGGGCGATGGATTCAACATAGGTTGCAAGGCCCTCTTCAAACCAGTGGTGTTTGCGGTCCAGCGAAGGCACAGCCAGGTGGGTGAGTTCATGAACCAGAACCCAGTCGGCTTCCAGGTCCTCGGCGGTGGAATCCGTGCCCACAAAGACGCGGACGGCCGCACCCCGGTGCCCGAACGCATTTCCGGAACGAACACCTTTGCCCCCCGATGGAATGATCAGGAGTTTGAATTCCGACACCGGGAAACGTCCGAAGTAGGTGGTCACGGCCGTCATCGCCTGGGCCAGCCACCGATCCAGATCTTCAGCGCTGGCGGTGATCGTGCCGGGCGTTTGCGCGTACTGGATGCGTACCCCTGCCACCGACAGGAACTTGCTGGGCACACGATCAAACACACCGTACATGGACCGGTCGGCCGTCTGCGCGTAAGTCAGTCCGCCGACCGTGAGCAGGAGCGTCAGCGCCAGGATCCGGATTCGGATTCGGATTCGGCAAAGCTTTGAGGCTGCGGCTGGCGGTGTTTGCTGGCCTGCAAGGTCCGGCGTGTTCCCCATCTGCGCTGTACTCTCCTACCCACCCGCACCCATCCGAAGGCTTACGGCGGGACCCGGAATCTGGATGCTCCTGCCGAATCAGTCGAAGCGGGAGAAGTCGGGTTGGCGTTTTGCCAGAAACGCCTGCAGCGCCTCCTGGGCCTCGCCCGAGCCCAGTCGATCTATGAAGTAAGCTGCTTCCCGTTCGATCCGTGCGAGCACGCTTTCGGACTCCTGCTTCAGCAGCGCTTTGGTCAGCCTCAACGCTTCGGGGGGTTGTTGCGACAGGCGCCGAGCCCGTGCCAGAGATTCCGACTCGAGGATTTCGGCGGGGTGAACCGCGCTCACCAGGCCCATGGTCAGAGCCTGCTGTGCGTCAAACATGTCGCCCAGCATGAGCAGTTCGGCCGCCCTGAGGTGGCCAACCACACGGGGCAAGAGCAGGCTCGAGGCGGCTTCCGGCACCAGCGCCAGGTTTACGAACGGCAGACGAAAACCAGCGCACTCGGCCGCGTCCACTGCGTCGCAGTGCAGAAGCAGGGTGGTTCCAATCCCGATCGCGAGTCCGTTGACGGCGGCGATGATCGGTTTGCGGGCACTGGCCACGGCGCTGAGAAACTGCATCACCGGGCTGTCCATATCCTGCGGTGGGTGGTGCAGGAAATCTTGTAGATCGTTGCCGCTGCTGAATGTGCTCCCGCTGCCCGCAAAGCGGATTACCCGAACCGACGGATCGCTTTCACCCAGGCCAAGCGCTTCGCTCAGAGCCAGATACATGTCGGCGGTTAGAGCGTTTTTCTTCTCCGGGCGGTTGAAGCGTATGGTCAGAACGGCGCCGTCCCGCTCTTGGCCGATGTGTTCGTTCATGGTGCTGGACTCCGGTCTGATTCCTACAATGCAAACGTGTGGGCAGCTCGTGGTGCCTTCGGCATGCTTTACCAAGCAGACTATCATCGCTCATCATCATGAACTCCAGAGGATCCGGGAGATGCTGTTTGACGCATCGCCGCCAGTGGCGGACGAGTTGCTGACGGCGGTTCGAAAGGCGTATCGAACGGACCAATTGGCCTTTGCCGATTCGCGCCCGCGTCCGGCTGAGGTGTCGCCCGAGATGCGGCGCCGAATCCAGACCCGGGCCGCGGCCTGGATGGAGCGGGTTCGTGTCAGCGGTTTGGGCGCATCGGACCTGGACGCGTTGGTGAACGCATTCGCGCTGTCCAGCCGAGAAGCCACCGCTGTCACCTGTCTGGCGGAGGCATTGCTTCAGTTACCCGATGCCGAATCGGTTGAATGCCTGCTGAAGGACACCCTGTCTGACGACGACCGGGAGCTGAATGGCGAAGCTTGTGAGGCCATGTTCGTCAATGCCCCAGCTTGGGCATTGCTGTTCTCGCCGCCGGGGACGCAGGCCGTACCCCAGGTCACTGAAGGTTGGACCGATGTTTTGCGCGCCTGGTCGAGACGTTCCGGCGAGACCGCTATTCGGCGCGCCGTACGCCAGGCGATGCGCATTCTGGGTCGGCAACTTATCCTCGGACCGACCATCGAGGATGCGCTCGATCAAACCCAGGCCATGGGCCATCGCTTTTGTTTCGACCTGATGCGCCCATCATCGGTTTCCAAGATCGATGCGGCGGACAGCTTCCAGACCTATTGCCACGCAATTGAGGCGGTGGGCCGTGCCGCCCGGGGCCGTGGCGGGCTGGAGCAGCGGGCGGTCACGGTCAGACTCTCCGCCTTGCACCCCCGCTACGAGTTCGCCCAGCGGACTCGGGTTCTCACGGAACTCAGGCCCCGCTTGCGGCGCCTTGCGATCCTGGCCCGGCGTGGTGGAATCGGCCTGATAGTGGATGCCGAGGAGGCCGAACGTCTGGAACTGTCGTTGGAGCTGATCGAGTCCGTGTCCGGCGATGTGGACCTTGCAGGTTGGGATGGTTTTGGTCTGGTCGTCCAGGCCTATCAGAAACGGGCGTTGCCGGTCATCGATTGGTTGCGGGACATGGCGCGCCGTTATCGCCGGCGCCTGATCGTCCACCTGGTTTCAGGTGCTTACTGGGAAACGGAAATCAATCAGGCGCAGCAGACGGGACTGGCCGATTACCCGGTATTTGCACACAGCGAATGTATCGACCAGTCTTATCTCGCCTGCGCCGACCGTTTGCTGGCGGCTCCGGCGTGTTTCTATCCGATCTTCGCCACCCAGCACCCGGAGATGCTGGCGGCTTTGCTGGAAATTGCGGATGGGGGCGCGCGGTTCGAGATCCAACGGATGCACGGTTTCTCCGAAGCGTTGTACGCAAACGTTATTGCCGATGCATCGGATGGGGTGTTTTGTCGCGTGCGTGCGCCGATCGGCCGCCCGGAGGATTTGCTGGCGTATCTGGTGGCGGGGCTTCTGGATACCGGCGCTGTCAGTGCCTGCGTAGATCAGCCGTGTCAGCTTGGTCCAGCGCTTTACCCGCCGGTGGTGGATGCTACTGCCGAATGCATTCGCCAGGCGCCGGAGGCGTATCCTGACGTCACCCCGCCCGGCCGGGCATCTGAATCCGACCTGAGCACTGCGCGGGGTTTGGACCTGACTGACTATGAGTGCCTGATTCCGCTTGCCGAGGCCATGGAGCGTGCTTCGGCAACCCTTTGGCAGGCGGAACCGACCGGTGCGGCCGCCGGTAAAAGTGGTGTGATGCAGGAAGTGTGCGATCCCACAGACCGGCGGCGGATGCTCGGTTGGGTCGCCCGCGCGGATGCGGCCTGCGTTGGTTCCGCAGTGGGCGTTGCGCTGGCGGCTCAGCCAGCTTGGGATCGGGCCGGTGCGGGGCGACGGGCCGATTGTCTGGCACATGCGTCCGATCTGTTCGAGGCGCACGGTGCCGAGCTGATGACCATGCTCGTGCGTGAAGCCGGCAAGACCGTGCCGGATGCGCTGGCCGAATTGAGAGCAGCGGTCGGTTTGCTGCGCTGTCACGGGCTCGAGGCGCGGACTCTGTCTCACGCGTATGCGGACTCGCCGGCACCCAGAGAAGGTGCCAGGGCGCGCCCGCACGGCCTGGGTGTGATCGCCTGTATCAGTTCGTGGGACTCGCCCTTAGCCCGGTTCACCGGCCAGGTCGGCGCCGCATTGTCGGCCGGGAACGCGGTGATTGCGAATCCGGCGGAGCAAACGCCGTTGATCGCCCATCACGCGGTGCAGTTGCTCTACCAGGCCGGGGTGCCACAGGCGGTGCTGCACTGTATTCCCGCAATCGGTCGAGAGGTGAGCGATGCGTTGGCAACAGATCAGCGAGTTGCCGCCATTGCCCTCAGCGGCGACGCCCACGAGGCGGGCATAACGCAAGGCGCCTTGCTCAAACGGGAAGGGCCGATGGTTCCGCTGATTGCCCACACCGGGGGCTTGCATGCCATATTTGCGGATTCCTCAGTCCGGCGCGAGCAGGTCGTGCGCGAGGTGCTCGCGTTGGCCTTTCGCAGCCGCGGTTGGCCATTTGCGCCGCTGCGTGTGTTGTTTGTGCAGTCCGACACCGCGGATCGGATCATTGGTACCCTGGCCGGCGCGGTGCGCGAGCTGCGGGTTGGCGACCCTGCCATGCTCCGCACCGACCTGGGTCCGATGATTGACGCGAAGGCCCTGGCCGCGCTGCAGGATCGCGGCTTGCAAATGGACGCCGAGTCGCACCTGATCTGCCGCGGCCGGCTTGGCCCTGAGACGGAGGACGGGTTTTTCTTCCCGCCCTGCGTCTATGAAATCGCCGGCATCGAACAGCTCGATCGTCACCTGCGTGCACCGATGCTGCAGGTGGTTCGATACGCGTCTGATCAGTTGGACTCGGTGATTGCATTCCTGAACCAATCCGGCTGTGACTCGACTCTGCGGGTGTTCAGCAACAGGCGCCGGACCGTTGAACGCATGCGGCGGCAGCTCCGGGTCCGCTCTCTGTATGTTTCCGGCCAACAAGTCGGCGTTCAGGCGCAATCGGCGACAGAACCCAATGCGGGCGAAGTCGGTTTCGTGCATCGTTTCGCCGCAGAGCGGCCCGATAACAGCGGCCGCTACCGATAGCCACGGCCATGACCCTTAGACGATCCTGTATATCGATCCGGGTGGTTTATTGTGGTGTCTAAGTATTTCGCGCGTGCTCATACTAAACGTCGCTCCATTTGGAAAAGGAACCGGAATTGTTGGATCGGGCCCGTGAGGACTGTGGACGTGACGATTGGGTTTTTCGTGAAACCAGCGGCTTCACCATCCCGGTGGCGGATGACGAGGTGGATTTCGTCACATTTTTCTCGGTGTTTACGCACCTGTTGCACGAGCAGACTTTTCTCTATCTGCGCGATGCGTATCGGGTGCTCAAGCCCGGCGGGCAGGTCGTTTTCTCGTTCCTTGAGTTCGTTTCGCTGTCCCAACAAGGCTTGTTCAGAAAGATGGTGGAAAGCGTGGACCGGCGAACGGCTTTGTCGATCTTTTTTGACCGCCCGGCAATAGAGTTCTGGGCCCGGGAGCTTCAGTTTCAGATCGTCGATATCCTGGATGGTCACAAGGATCACGTCAAAAAGCAGGCAGGCGAGCGCTATCTCGATGGGCGGCTGGTACAGCGGCCTCTAATGCTGGGCCAATCCGTTTGCGTACTCCGCAAGCCGGCGTGACCTCGTTTGAGTCCGACTCGGAGATGGAGGTCGACGCCGGATCTGTGACACCCTTGCCCGTCTGGTCCGCAACGTCTCATTTGCCCTAAACGTTCGAATCGGGGAATTCCGATTTTCTGCGCGCAATGAAGTCTCGCACCGCCTCGTCCCGGGCGCTGTCGATGGCGGGGACTTCATAGTCGGCCAGCATCTTTTTCCACAGTTTGTTGGCTCGCTGTGCCGCGTCCTGGCTGCCGTCTGCCTCCCATTGCTCAAAGCTGTTGTTGTCCGCCACGGATGAGCGGTAAAAAGCGCTTTCGAAGTTGGCCTGGGTGTGGGCGCAACCGAGAAAGTGCTGCCCTGGCCCCACCTCCCGTATGGCGTCCAGAGCCTGCCCCTGCTCCGAAAGATCCACACCTTGCATCATAGTGGCCATCATCCCGGCCTGGTCGGCGTCCAGGATGAACTTCTCATAGCCCATCGCTAAGCCACCTTCCAGCCAGCCGGCGGTATGCAGCATGAAGTTGACCCCAGCCAGCATCGCGGTTTGCAGGGTGTTGGCCGACTCAAAAGCGGCTTGAGCGTCAGCAATCTTGGCACCGCACAAACCACCTCCGCTTCGGAATGGCACACCCAGGCGGCGGGCCAGTGCCGCGGCGATGTACAGCACCAAAGACGGTTCCGGGGTGCCGAAGGTCGGGGCGCCGGACTGCATCGAGATCGAGCTGGCAAAGGTCCCGAACACCACCGGGGCGCCGGGCCTGACCAACTGCGTGAAGGCGATCCCGGCCAGCGCTTCGGCCAATATCTGCGAGGCCGTGCCCGCCACCGTGACCGGTGACATGGCGCCGGCCAGAATGAACGGCGAGATGACCGTCGCCTGATTGTTACGCGCATAGACCTTGGCCGCGCCCAGCATGGTCGCGTCGAATGTCAGGGGCGAATTGGCATTGATCAGGTTGATGAGGACGGTTTTCTCCTGCCCTGTTTCCGGATCCATGTAGTCGTCGCCAAACAGAAGCCGGACCATCTCCATCGTATCTTCGGCCCGTTCCGGTGCCGTCACCGACCCCATGAATGCCTTGTCGCTATAGCGCATATGGCTGTAGACCATGTCGAAATGCCGCTTATTCACCGGGAGATCCACCGGCTCGCACACAGTGCCGCCCGAGTGATGCAGGGCGGGCGACAGGTACGCCAGCTTGACGAAATTCTGAAAGTCTTCCAGCGTCGCATAGCGTCTGCCCCGGTCCAGATCCCGCACGAACGGCGAGCCATAGGCCGGCACCATAACCGTGTGTTTGCCGCCGATGCGTACGCTGCGTGCCGGATTGCGGGCGTGCTGGGTAAACTCGGCCGGCGCCGACGCCTGGATGATCGACCGGCACAGCCCACGCGGAAAACGCACCCGATCGCCGTCCACATCGGCCCCGGCCTCACGCCACAGAGTGAGCGCCTCCGGATCCTCGCGGAACTCCACCCCGATTTCCTCGAGAATGGTGTCGGCGTTATGCTCGATCAGCCTCAGGCCTTCCTCGTCCAGCACCTCGTAGAACGGGATGCGACGTGTGATGTAGGGTGCGCCCATGGGCTTGGGGGCGGCGCGGGCGGCCCGGCGTGCGTCGCGGCCGCTGCCGCGGCCTCTGCGCTTGCTGATTTCGGCGTCGGGCATGACCGGCTCCAGATTTGGGATACAGACGACTCCGGCAGAGTATGGTCGGCGCCTGGATTGCAGTCTGATCATCGCGCGACCCGCTCATAGTTGCCCGCGCCATGGTCTCGACCCCGGTCTGCGCCGCATGGCGCAGACGCGAAAGCCGGGGGCGCACCGTGTCGCCCATGCGGTCACACGGTCCACTTACACTCCGTCACAGAACGTGGGGTATGTCATGTGTGTGCGCTTACACACTGCAAACACCCCTGTCATCTGAGCTTCGAAATCCGGGAGTTTGTTTTGATGAAGACGCACGCACGCGCGGTGGTGATCGGTGGCGGGGTCGTGGGCGTGAGCACCCTCTACCACCTGGCCAGGAAAGGGTGGACCGACGTGGTTCTGCTGGAGCGCAAGGAGCTGACCTCCGGTTCCACCTGGCACGCTGCCGGCCTGTTGCCTTTGTTCAACATGAGCTATTCCGTCGGTCAACTGCACAAATATTCGGTGAACTTCTACCAGCAACTGGAGCGGGATACCGGGCAGAGCGTCGGCTTTCGCCAGGTTTCGAACATCCGGCTGGCCTGCACCCGGGACCGAATGGACGAGTATCGCTATTACTCCGGCGTAGCCAACACCGTGGGTGTAGAGGTGAATTTCCTGACACCGGATCAGGTTCGGGAGATCTGGCCTCTGTGCAGGACCGACGACTTGATCGGCGCCATACAACACCCGGACGATGGCTACATCCAGCCTGCCGACCTGACTCAAGCTCTGGCCAAGGGGGCCCGCGACGCCGGCGCCACCATTTATCGAAACACCACCGTGACCGCTATCGAACAGACCACCGCCGGAGAATGGCGCGTGCAGACGGATCAGGGCGATATCGTCTGTGAGCATGTGGTGTCCTGCTCCGGCAATTTTGCCCGCAAGACCGGCGCCATGGTCGGGTTGGACGTCCCGGTGATCCCGGTGGAGCATCAGTACATCGTCACCGAGCCTCATCCCGATATACAGGCGCGAAAACAGCAGGGCCTGCCGGAGATGGGGGTGTTGCGCGAATCGGATGCGGCCTACTACCTGCGCGAGGAAAACGGCGGTTTGCTGCTGGGGCCCTATGAGACTGGCGCGCCCTGCTGTTATGTGGATGGGCCCGGTGCGGAGTCCGAGTATGAGCTGTTCCAGGAGGATCTGGAGCGTCTAGAGCCGCATATCGAAGCCGCCATCAATCGGGTTCCCGCCTTTGGCGAGGTGGGTGTCAAGGAGGTCTACAACGGAGCCATCGCCTACACACCGGACGGTAACCCCATTGTCGGACCGGCTTGGGGGCGTCGCAATTTCTGGCTTAACGAGGGGCACAGTTTTGGCATCACCGCCGCCGGCGGCGCCGGTTGGCAGCTGGCCGAGTGGATGGTTGAGGGTGAGCCTTCGGTGGATATGATGGGGGTCGATCCCCGTCGCTTTGGTCCGTATGCCTCGCGTGGTTATCTGCGGGCCAAGAATGAGGAAGCCTATGCGAATGTCTTCACCGTGCATTACCCCGACGAGGAACGGCCGGCGGCCCGGCCCCTCAAGCGTTCGCCCTGTTACGAACGCATGCAGAGCCTGGGCGCAGTGTTCGGTCAAGTCTATGGTTGGGAGCGCCCGAACTGGTTTGCGCCGGCAGGCTACAGCCTCAGCGCGGCGGAGTTGGCAACACCCGATGTACTGAAGTGCGAGAATCACCCGCCGGTTCCGGCCGGACGCGACGGGCCGCTGGAAAAGTACAGTTTTCGCCGCAGCAACTACTTCGAGTTTGTGGGCCAGGAGTGCCGGCAGGTCCAGGAAAAAGTGGGCCTGCTGGACATGACGGCGTTCTCGAAGTTTGTGGTGCGTGGTGCCGGTTCGGAAGCCTGGCTGAATACCCTTTTCGCCAACAGAATTCCGCGCAAGGTGGGGCGTCTGGGCCTGTGCCACATGTTGTCCGGAAACGGTGGTGTGCGCTCTGAGTTCACCGTCTACAAGACCGGGCCGCAGAGCTACTATCTGGTTTCAGCCGGCGCCATGGAGCGCCACGATTGGGACTGCCTGTGCACGCACAAACCCCGGGACGGCAGCGTCGAACTGGAGAAGGTTACGACCCAGTATGGGGTGTTCGTGCTGGCCGGACCCCGGTCCCGCGATGTGCTCCAGACCCTGACCGACACCGACCTGTCCAACCCGGTCTTTCCCTGGCTCTCCGGGCAGTTCATCAACGTCGGTTGCGCACAGGCCCATGCCCTCAGGGTCAACTTCGTTGGCGAATTGGGCTGGGAACTGCACCACCCCATTGAGATGCAGAACACGATTTTCGATTTGTTGAAGCAGGCGGGTGAGGCCTTTGATCTTAAGCCGTTCGGAATCCGCGCCATGGACTCACTCCGGTTGGAAAAGTCCTACCGTTTGATTCCAAGAGAAATGTCCATCGAGTATTCGGCGTTGGAATCCGGTCTGGACCGTTTCGTACGTCTGGACAAAGAGGCATTCATCGGTAAAGAGGCGCTGGAGGCCTGGCAGGCCCGCGGTTTCGAGAACCGGTTCGCCACCCTTGAGGTGCACGACGTCGAGGATGCCGATGCCAGGGGATCGGAAGCAATCTACCTGGGGGACCGGCTCGCGGGTCGCTGCACATCCGGAGGATACGGCTGGCGTGTCGGGAAATCTCTGGCTTTGGCCATGCTGCGTCCGGATCTGGCCGAGGAGGGTACGGAACTGGAGATCGAGATACTGGGCAAGCGCCATGGCGCCACTGTGATAGCGGAATCTCCATACGATCCGGACAATGTTGCGCTCCGCGGCTGAGCCTTGTCTCACGATGCAGGCGACGTAAGGGAGGGAATCCCTGCTCAAACCCTGGGGGGATTCCACTGGCTGCCGCCGGTGCCGTACTCTGATGGGTAGATTGAGGCGGCCCCGGCGCCGGTCATCCGTTCAAACTCTATGTGGTCCCTGTCATGAACCGTTTTTTGCGTCTTCTCGACGAACGTCCGTTTTTGCTTGCCGACGGTGCTACCGGTACTAACCTTTTTCAGGCCGGACTCCAGACCGGGGATGCGCCGGAGCTTTGGAACACCGACCATCCGGAACGCATCGCCACATTGCACCAGAGCTTTGTAGATGCCGGTGCGGACATCATATTGACCAATACCTTCGGCGGGACCCGACATCGTTTGAAGCTGCATCAGGCCGAATCGCGGGTGCACGAACTCAACCTGGCCGGGGCTCAGATCGCGCGGCGCGTGGCGGATATGGCGCAGCGCGAGATCGTGGTCGGTGGTTCCATGGGGCCCACCGGGGAGCTGTTCCAACCTCTGGGTCCACTCACCCATGACGAAGGCAGGGCGGCGTTCGCCGAGCAGGCGGCGGGCCTGGCGGAGGGCGGGGTGGATGCGCTCTGGATTGAGACCATGTCTTCGCGGGAGGAATTGGACGCTGCTCTGGAGGGCGCCGCCTCGGTGGATTTGCCGGTGGTCTGCACCTGCAGCTTCGATACCAATGGGCGCACCATGATGGGCATCACACCGGCGGATCTGGCCCGTATTTGCGCGGAGTCGATGGCCCATCCCTGCGCCTTTGGTTCCAATTGTGGCGTGGGTGCATCGGAACTGGTGGCTGCGATTCTCAATCTGTCGGATGCGGCGGGGCCCGACGCGGTGCTGGTGGCCAAGGCCAACTGTGGCATTCCGGAATGGGTGGATGGCGCGATTCGCTACAATGGAACCCCTGATCTGATGGCCGATTACGCGCGTCTCGCATTCGACTCCGGCGCCCGCATCATCGGTGGTTGTTGCGGCACCAGCCCAGCGCATTTGCGCGCGATGCGAGACGCGCTGGACCGCCATGTCAAAGGGGCAAGGCCGTCCCTCAGTACAGTGGTTGAGCGTCTGGGAACCGTCTCCACCGGCGCGCAGGCCCAGGCCCGTGGCGAGATGGATGTCACCTCGGGCGCGGTGGTCGATGCAGACCGAAGCCCGCGCCGGCGCCGGCGCCGGGATCGTTAGGGATTTATTCTGGACGGAGCAGATTGGAGGGTGAAATGTGCAGATTCAAGGGGCGGATCGCGGGTAATAGTTGTTCTATTGCCAAGATTTGCAACGATGAAGCTGTGCATTTCAGTCCCAAGATGCTCGTTCACGAATAGTTCAGAGGCTCCGTAGCTTGAGTGGGTCATGCACCGGCAGTAACCTCTATCGCGTTGCTTGCTGCGCGACCCACAATCCGCGATAAGCTGGTGTTTCTTCGGCACAGCAACAATGCGCCTTAATGTGCCTTTTCACACCGGCGCACGGCCCAGGCTGGGCCGGGGTCTTTGCGTCATCGGATGCAGACATTCCACCCCGTCGTGTGTGTCGGACGCCAGACCGAGCGTGATCCCGCTGATACCTTAATCTCTGCCCCTACCCCACCTGAGATGCGATGCCGGGTCGTGTCCGGGCGACTCCAGCCTCTAAGGGTGCCCGAAACGCCTTTTCTGACGCATCTCGGCGGCGATCAAACTGATCGATCTTTGCCTGACTTGGATCAAGCAACCCACTGTCGAGGTAGGGGTTCAATAGAACACAGACGGATAGAATTACAAAAAAGGGCATGAAGGCCTGCACAGTGGAGGAACCGCAATGAAACCGCGTAAACGCATGTCACTGGCGAAGCGTCTCCCGCTTTGGCTGGCTATAGCGGTGCTGGCGCTGTTCGCGGCAGGTTCTGCGGCTCAGGCTCAATCGGACGCGCCCTTCCTGCCAAACTCGAGCCCCGATGCGACGGTAACCATGGAGGCGGAGAGCTACGCCACCAACACCGCCGTCGGTGACTACAGTTGGGTATTCGAGCAGCTTCCACTGGGCTATTCGGGCACCGGCGTGATGCGCGGTTTGCCGAATGGCTACAAAAATAAGGGTGTTAATTTCGATACGGACTATTTGCAGAATAGTCCACGTCTCGATTATCCGGTCAAGTTCTCAGATACGGGCACTTATTACATCTGGGTCGGTGGGTTCACCTATCCGGGTGGGTATGACGACTCCGTTCACGTGGGATTGGATGGGGTGGCGACCGCAAACAGTGAACGCATCAACCGGTTCGACCCCGACGGGGGTTCGGCGGCCGACTTGGACGTGGTGGATGACTACGATCTCGCGGTCTACGGGTGGTCGACAAGGGTCATGTACGGTATTGCCCCTCCTCGATTGGTTGTCAGTACGCCGGGCGTGCACACCATCAACGTCTGGATGAGAGAGGACGGTTTCAGTTTTGACAAGATCGTGCTATCCCGCGACGCAGCTCTAAATCCGACCGGCCTTGGCCCGGCGGAGAGCCCGCGGGACACGGGGGGCACACCCACGGTAGCGCGACCGGTGATCAACCCGCCGGGCGGCAATTTCACCGAGCCGGTGACGGTCAGTCTTTCCACCACCACCAGCGGTGCCGCGATCTACTACACGCTGAACGGCACCACGCCAAGCACCTCGTCCATGTTATACAGCCGACCGTTTGAGCTGGAGCAAACCGCGACGGTGAAAGCCATCGGTGTGTTGTCCGGCTACTCGGACAGCCCGGTGGCCAGCGCCAGTTTCTTTATCGCGCCGCCGGGCGGCAGCGGCGCCTATCAGCAGGATTCCGGCAGCAACGGTCTGCTGTCCATGGAACTGGAGAACCATGACGCCAAGACCTCGGCCAGCGGCCACGACTGGACCTTTGTCTCACCGGCCAACGCCTCGGGCAGCGGTGCGATGCAGGCGCTGCCGAACAAGGGCACCAACATCAACAGTGGCTATGTGACGTCCAGCCCGCGGATGGATCTGGCGGTCAATTTCGTCAAGACCGGTGTCCACTATGTCTGGGTCAGGGGCCAGGGCGCGACCGACAAGGAAGACTCGCTGCATGTGGGCCTGGACGGAGCGGCTGTGGCTACAGCCGATCGCATGTCGGGTTTCAACTCGTCGTGGACCTGGTCCAAGTCAACCATGGACGGCGTAGTGGCGCAGATCACGGTTTCAACACCGGGTTTGCACACGGTGAACGTGTGGATGCGCGAGGACGGCATGGTGGCCGATAAGCTGGTGTTGACCGTCAACCCGAGCTACACGCCGACCGGCCTTGGTCCGGCGGAAAGCCCGCGCGACAACACGGGGGGCACCCCCACGGTTGCGCAACCGGTAATCGACCCGCCGGGCGGCAGTTTCACCGAGTCGGTCACGGTCAGGCTTTCCACCACCACCAGCGGTGCCGCGATCTACTACACGCTGAACGGCTCGACGCCGAGCGACTCGTCCATGCGTTACAGCGGACCGTTTGAGCTGGAGCCACCTGCGACGGTGAAGGCCATCGGTGTGTTGTCCGGCTACTCGGACAGCTCGGTGGCCAGCGCCATCTTCTTAGTCGCGCCATCGGGCGGCAGCGGCGCCTATCAGCAGGACTCCGGCAGCAACGGATTGGTGTCCATGGAACTGGAGAACCATGACGCCAAGACCTCGGCCAGCGGCCACGACTGGACGTTTGTCTCACCGGCCAACGCCTCGGGCAGCGGTGCGATGCAGGCGCTGCCGAACAACGGCGCCACCATCAACAGCGGCTATGTGACGGCCAGCCCGCGGATGGATCTTGCGGTCAACTTCGTCAAGACCGGTGTTCACTATGTCTGGGTCAGGGGTCAGGGCGCGACAGACAAGGAGGACTCGCTGCATGTGGGCCTGGACGGAGCGGCGGTGGCCACAGCCGATCGCATGTCGCGTTTCAAACCGTCCTGGACCTGGTCCAAGTCGACCATGGACGGTGTGGTGGCGCAGATCACGGTTTCGACGCCGGGTTTGCACACGATGAACGTGTGGATGCGCGAGGACGGCATGGTGGCCGACAAGCTGGTGCTGACCGTCAACCCGGGCTATACACCGACCGATCTTGGCCCGGCGGAGAGCCCAAGGGCGCCTTGAGCGGAGCCAGATTGGCTTCGTTCGCCCAAAGGCTGGGATCTGAACAGCCGGCGATCAGGTGTCGCCGGCTGCGGCCTGTCCTCGCCGCAAGCGCCGTTCATCCCGGGGCGGAATGCTGAAGAAATCCCGGTAGCATTTGCTGAAGTGGGGCGCTGATACGAAACCGCAGGCGAAAGCCACGTCGAACACCGACATTTCCGTCTGTAACAACAGCTGCCGTGCCCGACGCAATCTGAGTTCCATGTAGTAACGGGTGGGTACGCAGTGCAGATATTTCTGGAACAGCCGTTCCAACTGCCGCCTTGATAAACCCACGTACTGGGCCAGCTCGTCCAGCGTCATGGGCTCCTCGATGTTGGCCTCCATAAGCGCCACGGCCTTCGCCAGCTTGGGCTGGCTGGTGCCCAACCGGTGTTTCAGCGGAACCCGCTGTCGATCGTGCCGCCCGCGTATCCGGTCACAGATGCATGCCTCGGAGACTACGCCGGCGAGTTCCTCGCCATGCTGCCGGGCGATCAGGTGTAGCATCATGTCCAAAGCGGACGTCCCACCAGCACAGGTATAGCGATCCCGATCGATCTCGAACAGCTCAGAAGAGACAATGATTTCGGGAAAGTCCTCGTGCATGCTGGCCATGTTTTCCCAGTGGATGGTGCAACGGTAACCGTTCAGAAGATCGGCTTTTGCCAGCAGGTAACTGCCGGTGCACAGCGCGCCCAGATCGATTTTGCGATTGGCGAATTTGCGCAGCCAGACCAGTAAGGGTTTGGTGGCGGCATCGCGGATGTCCACCCCGCCGCAGATCACCAGCATATCCAGCGCACCCAAATCGCTGAGCGCCGTCACCGGGCTTAACGTCAGGCCGTTGCTGGAGGCCACCGGCTCGCCCAGGGCCGTTGCAATTTGCCACTCGTACAGGGTGGATCCGCTTTGCCGATTAGCCAGGCGCAGCGGCTCCAGGGCCGATGCGAAGGCGATCATCGAGTAGTTCGGTACTTGCAGAAAAGCGATTCGGGTGGGCCGAGGCGGATTGCTGTTCATCTAGGGAGCCTCTGAATCTATTCGCCAAACCGAATCTTCGGACTGAGATGCGCAGCTTCATCGTTGCAGATCTTGGCAATAGAACAGCGATTACCCACGATCTGCGTGCTGAGTCTGTGCATTTCAGCCTCCAATCTGTTTCCCCCAGAATAGCCCAGACGTTCCCGAGGCGGACTATCTCGCTTGAGTCACTGTATAAAGGAAAATATCTGACCTGGCCAATGACCGGCGCCGAGCATGTCAGGTGTATCGGGCGAAAACGCGAACTGGCGTGTAAATCAGTATCTGTTAATATGCGCCGACTTTGGGGGGAATGCATTCGGCCGCGTCGCGGAGATTTTACCTATGCCCGAGTTTCAGATCGCCCCATCCATACTGTCCGCCGATTTCGCCCGCCTGGGTGAAGAGGTGGACACAGTGCTGGCCGCCGGTGCCGATATCGTCCATTTCGACGTGATGGACAATCATTTCGTACCCAATCTCACCATCGGACCCGCTGGTCTGCGAGTCATTGCGTAAACACGGCGTGACCGCGCCCATCGACGTCCACCTTATGGTCAAACCGGTGGATCGGATCATTCCCGACTTTGCTGCCGCAGGCGCCACCTATATTACCTTCCATCCCGAGGCAAGCGACCATCTGGATCGCAGCCTGCAGCTGATCCGGGATCAGGGTTGCAAGGCTGGACTGGTGTTCAATCCCGCTACACCGCTGGCCCATCTGGAGTACGTGATCGACAAGGTGGACATGGTGCTGCTGATGTCGGTGAATCCCGGATTTGGCGGGCAGACTTTCATTCCGGGTACCCTGGCCAAGCTGCGGCAGGCCCGCACGATGATCGAGGCCAGCGGCTGTCAGATTCGTCTGGAAATCGATGGTGGTGTAAAGGTAGACAACATCCGCGAAATTGCCGAGGCGGGCGCCGATACGTTCGTTGCCGGATCGGCCATTTTTGGCACGCCCGATTACCGAAAGACCATTGACGCCATGCGCGCCGAGCTGGCTGCGGCGGGGTCCTGATTCAATGGACATTGAAGCCGTTGCGTTTGATCTCGACGGCACGGTGGTCGACAGCGTGCCGGATCTGGCCCTGGCCGTGGACGCCATGATGGTGGAGCTTGGGCTGGCCCCGTGGGGCGAGGGGCCGGTGCGGACTTGGGTTGGCAACGGTGCGCCGCGGCTGGTGAAACGGGCCTTGACCGGGCACATGGATATGGAACCGGCCGCGGACCTGTATGAGCGTGCGATGCCGCTGTTCAATCGCCACTACGCCGAGAATATCTGTGTGTCCAGCCGCCTGTTCCCAGGCGTGCGTTCCGGTCTCTCGGCACTGCGCGCCCTGGCGTTTCCACTGGCTTGTGTGACCAACAAGCCCACCGCGTTTACCGTTCCGCTGATCGAGCGGTTGGGCTTGGGTCAGATGTTCACCGTGGTGGTTGGCGGCGATGCGACCCCCAAGCCCAAGCCGGCCCCGGATCCGCTGCTGTTGGCCGCGGATCGCCTGGGGACCATTCCGAGCCGGATGCTGCTGGTGGGGGACTCGATCAACGATGTCACCTCGGCCCGCCATGCGGGTTGCCCTGTATTCTGTGTCCCATATGGGTACAATCACGGACAGGACATCCGCGAGGCGTCGCCGGACCGGATGATTGAATCTGTATCAGAATTGCCAGCGCTGCTGAAACGCGCCAGCTGATCTCTTGATGTACCGATCTGTGATGTATCGATTTGCCCTCAAACCCGTCGGAGAAGTCTGCTTGAGCCGCCGATGGCGTGGCTGAGACCCCTGCGTTCGCAACCGCGTCTCAACCCGTAAACAACAGGCTCAGAACCATGAACGTCGAACTCTTCGGCCGCCTCGCCGGCCAGGGATTCAATCGAATTCCAGTCCATCGCGAAGTTCTCGCGGACCTGGACACCCCGCTCAGCACTTACCTGAAATTGGCCGAAGGCCCCTACAGCTATCTGTTCGAGTCCGTTCAGGGCGGGGAGAAATGGGGTCGTTACTCGATCATCGGCATGCCCTGCAGGACCGTGGTCGAGGTTCGGGGTCACCGCATTCGGGTGATGCATGACGGTGCTTCGATCGAGACCCTTGACTCAGATGACCCGCTCGCCTGGGTAGAAGCTTTTCAAGCGCGCTACCGTGTACCCGAGACCGGCGAGGGCCTGCCAACCTTCGCCGGCGGTCTGGTCGGTTACTTCGGCTACGACACCATCCGATACATCGAACCCCGTTTGGCGGAGTGTCCAACCCCCGACGTCCTCGGCAACCCCGACATACTGTTGATGGTCTCGGAAGAGGTGGTGGTGTTCGACAATCTCTCGGGCAAGCTGTTCGTCATCTGCCTGGTGGACCCGGCGGTGGCGGATGCCTGGGCAACTGGCCAGCAGCGACTCGATGCTCTGGTACGCAAGCTTCGCGAGGGTCGGCCTCGATATCGTGCCGGTGGGACGACGCAGCAGGTTAACGAGGAGCATTTCAAGTCCGGTTTTCAACGCGACGCCTATGAGGCAGCGGTGGAGCGGATAAAGGGCTACATCCTGGAAGGTGATGTCATGCAGGTGGTGCTGTCCCAGCGCCTGTCGATACCCGTGTCCGCCGCCCCACTTGATATCTACCGCGCCCTCCGAACGCTGAACCCGTCTCCCTACATGTATTTTCTCAACATGGGTGATTTTCAGATCGTCGGCTCGTCGCCCGAGATTCTGGTGCGGCTGGAGCAGGGTGAAGTCACCGTGCGACCCATTGCCGGAACCCGGCATCGCGGCGCCAGCGAGTCGGAGGATCGGGCCCTGGAAGCGGAACTTCTGGCCGATCCCAAGGAACTGGCCGAGCATCTGATGCTTATCGATCTCGGAAGGAATGATGTGGGACGGGTGGCCGAGATCGGAACGGTCAAGCTGACCGAGCAGATGCTGATCGAGCGTTACTCACACGTCATGCACATTGTCTCCAACGTGGTCGGGAAACTGGACCAGAAGCTCACGGCCATCGATGTTCTGCGGGCGACTTTCCCGGCCGGCACCGTGAGTGGCGCACCCAAGATTCGGGCGATGGAGATAATCGATGAGTTAGAGCCGGTAAAACGGGGTGTATACGCCGGGGCGGTGGGCTATCTGGCCTGGTCCGGCAGCATGGATACCGCCATCGCCATACGAACCGCCATCATTCAGAACGGGGAACTGCATATACAGGCCGGCGCCGGCATTGTGGCCGACTCGGTGCCTGCCCGTGAATGGGACGAGACCATGAACAAGGGGCGGGCGATATTCCGCGCGGTGTCCATGGCCGAGCAGGGGCTCACCTGAATCCGGCGATCGGATTCGGTGAAAGAGCCTCGGCCATCCCTCGAATGACTCTGTTTGCATAAGGCAACTCACATGCTCCTGA
Source organism: uncultured Gammaproteobacteria bacterium (assembly GCA_963783675.1). GTDB lineage: Bacteria > Pseudomonadota > Gammaproteobacteria > Competibacterales > JAHEDQ01 > JAHEDQ01. The sequence goes on along the minus strand of CAWAOU010000009.1, from coordinate 63,765 downwards.
TGATCGACAACTATGATTCCTTCACCTTCAATCTGGTCCAGTATCTGGGCGAGCTGGGCGCCGATGTCCGGGTGGTTCGTAATGACGAGATCACCCCGGATGGGATCGCAGCCCTGGCGCCGGACCATATCGTTGTGTCGCCCGGACCCTGTACCCCCAGCCAAGCCGGGGTTTCGGTGGAGGCGATCAAAATATTCGCCGGGCGCATACCCATACTGGGGGTGTGTCTTGGCCATCAAAGCATCGGCCAGGCCTTTGGCGGGCGAGTGGTGCGTGCCGACCAGGTCATGCACGGCAAGCGCTCGTTGATTCACCATGGCGATGCCGGTGTGCTGCGCGGTTTGCCCGATCCCTTTCAGGCCACACGTTATCATTCCCTGGTGATTGAGCGGGCCGCGCTACCGGATTGTCTCGAGGTCACAGCCTGGACCGAGGACCCGGCCGGGGGCAGGGGAGAGATCATGGGTGTGCGTCATCGTGAGTGGCCGGTGGAAGGCGTTCAGTTCCATCCTGAGTCGATTTTGAGTGAACATGGACATGACCTGCTCCGTAATTTTCTGAACGCGTCAACAGCGTAGCGAGGAATAAACATGAGATTCAAAGGCCTGCGAGGAATGCTCTTGGCCATGATGGTGGCGGCTCTGCTGACGCCGGTATCTGCCTGGACAGAAGACGATGCACTGTTTCGCTACAAGGGTTTTGACTATAGCGGAGCCGACCTGTCTGCCGAGGTGCGCCAGGCCCTGTTCGATCTGGACATGGATTACTACAACCAACACCAGCAGTTGCTCGACAACGCTCTGGTGGAGATCTACCTCAAACAGACCGCGGACGAACGCGGTCTTAGTCTTGAGGCGGCCCGGACGGAGCTGTTGCCGGTTTCCCCACCCACCGAGCAGCAGATCCGGGTGTTCTATGACCGCAACAAAGAACGGATCCCCTACCCCTACGAACAGGTCAAAGGGCAGATCAGCCAGATGTTGATGCAGCAGATCGAGGGTGCCCAGAAGAGCGCGTTGGTGACGTCAATCAAAGCGTCTGACGAGTACGAAATCATGCTGCGCCGACCGGAAGCGCCGTGGGTGGAGATCGCGACCGAAGGATACCCCAGCAAGGGCCCGGCCGATGCGCCGGTGACGGTGGTCGAGTTCGCGGATTTCCAGTGCCCCCACTGTAAGCGCGCCTCCGCCGTGCTGGACAAGCTCGGCGCTCAATACGGTGACCAGATGCGTGTGGTGTTCATGGATTTTCCCATCAATCCGTCGGGCATCTCACGGGTGGTTGCCTGGGGCGCGGTGTGCGCCGATCGCCAGGGCAAATTCTGGCAATATCACGATCTGGCTTTTAACCGTCAGGCGATGCTGGATGAAAACGCGCCTTTTACTCTGGCCAAGAGCCTCGGTCTGGATGAGGCCGAGTTCAAGACCTGTTTCGAGGAGGACGCGGTGCGGGCAAAGGTCGCACAGGCGGAGGCCGAGGCGCGCCGTTTGGGTCTGAGTTCCACCCCCACGGTCTACGTCAACGGACGCAAGGTCGTGATGCAGGACATGGAAGGGGATTTGAGCCAGGCTATTCAGGCGGCGCTGGACGCCGAATCGTAGACGCAAGGTCAGACATGCTCGACCAGCGCTGATGGCGGAACACGCGACCATGATGGAGTCGTATTGGCCTCCGTCGCCTGGAATGGCCGTGACCGCCAGGCACCGCCGGTTTGAAGAGGGATCCGATTGATGGATATTCAGAACGCCCTGGCTGAGGCCATGCAACACCACAACCTGTCCGCAGACGACATGGCCGATGTCATGCGCACCATCATGACCGGCGGGGCGACGCCGGCGCAGATCGGTGGTTTTCTCGTGGCCATGCGGATGAAGGGTGAGACTGCTGAAGAACTGGCCGCAGCGGCCGGGGTGATGCGTGAAATGGCCAGCGGCGTCGCCGTGAGCGGTGACCACCTGGTCGACACCTGCGGAACCGGGGGCGACTCGGCAGGGATATTCAATGTGTCTACCGCCAGCGCCATCGTCGCGGCGGCGGCCGGGTCCCAGGTTGCGAAGCACGGCAATCGCTCGGTGTCCAGCAAATCCGGCAGCGCTGACGTGCTTGAAGCGGCCGGAGTGCGGCTGGATCTGAGCCCTGAGCAGGTGGGGCAGTGCATTCGTGAGCTCGGGCTTGGCTTCATGTTTGCGCCCGCGCACCACAGCGCCATGAAGCATGCCATTGGACCTCGGCGTGAACTCGCCGCCCGCACCTTGTTTAATCTGCTCGGTCCGCTGACCAATCCTGCCGGGGTCAAGCGCCAGGTGATGGGGGTGTTTGATCCTTACTGGCTGGTGCCGGTTGCGGAGGTGCTCAAATTGCTGGGTTCGGAGCACGTTCTGGTGGTGCATTCCGAAGACGGTCTCGACGAAATCAGCATCGCCGAGCCGACCCAGGTGGCGGAACTCAAACAAGGCCGCATCGATAGCTATCGAATCGAGCCCGAATCGTTCGGTATCCAGTCAGGGCCACTGTCCCAGCTACGGGTGAGCGACGCGGCTGAGAGCCTGGCCAAGATCGAGTCGGTGCTGGATGACCAGCCCGGCGCCGCCCGGGATATCGTGCGCATGAATGCCGGCGCCGCGATCTATGTCTCCGGCGTCGCGGACAGCCTGGCCGATGGCGTTGAGCGGGCCACGGAGGCGTTGCGCAGCGGCGCTGCCCGGGACAAGCTGCGCGCTCTGGTGGAATTGTCCCGCCGTCTGTAGACTCCGCCCAGCTTGAACCAGCCGGAGACCGGGCAAATATGCGTCAGGTGCCTGACATCCTGAAGAAAATCCTTGCCCGAAAGGTTGAGGAGGTTACCGAACGTGCGTCCCGCTGCAGTCTCAGAGAACTCGCCGCCCGGTTGGATGGCTGTGAGCCCACCCGGGGTTTTGTCGAGGCAGTGGATCAGCGGGTTGCCCAAGGCCAGCCGGCGGTGATCGCCGAGATCAAGCGAGCTTCGCCCAGCAAAGGGCTGTTGAGAGATCCATTCGTTCCCGCCGAAATCGCCCGCGACTACGCGCAGGGGGGCGCGGTCTGCCTGTCGGTTCTGACCGATCGGGATTTTTTCCAGGGCGACGATGACTACGTGCGCGAATGTGGCCGCGCCAGCGAGTTGCCGGTGCTGCGCAAAGACTTCACGGTGGATCCGTACCAAGTCTACGAGGCCCGGGCCATTGGCGCCGACTGTATCCTGCTGATCGTTGCGGCCCTGGGCGACGCGGCGTTGCGGGAGCTGGCCGACCTGGCCACCCACCTTGGCATGGATGTGCTGGTGGAGGCGCACGACGCGGAAGAGCTGAGTCGGGCGCTGGCGCTGGGTCTGCCCATGGTGGGTATCAACAATCGGGATCTGCGGACCTTCGACGTGAGCCTCAGCACGACCCTGGATTTGCTTGATGCGATACCTGCAGGAACCCGGGTGGTCACGGAGAGCGGTATCCATACCCGGGACGACGTGGCCCGAATGCGTCGCCACGGGGTGCATGCCTTTTTGGTGGGGGAGGCCTTTATGCGGGCGCCGTCCCCCGGACGTAAGCTCTCTGAGCTGTTTGCCCCGGAGGATTGATTCCATGCAGACCCGGATCAAGTGGGTAGAGCAAGCCAGCTTTCTGGCCGAGTCCGGCAGCGGCCATGCGGTGCTGATGGACGGTGCCCCCGAGCACGGCGGCCGAAACCTGGGGCCAAGGCCGATGGAAATGCTGCTAATGGGGATGGGGGGTTGCACCGCCTTCGATGTGATGTCGATACTGCGCAAGGCACGCCAGCCGGTGAGCGACTGTGTGGTGGAGCTGTCCGCCGAGCGGGCGGAATCTGGGCCGAAGGTATTTAGCTCAATCCACGTGCATTTTGTGCTCAGCGGCGACGGCCTGTCTGACAAGCATGTGGCCCGTGCGGTCTCCCTGTCGGCGGAAAAATACTGCTCCGCCTCGATCATGCTCGGCAAAACGGCGCGGATCACCCACGATTTCGAAATTGTCGAGGGTCCCTGAGGGCAACCGGGATACAGAGGTGCATCGAGACGTGGCGAGACCGACACCCATTTCCAAGCTGGAGCTGCACGGCTTCAACAACCTGACCAAATCCCTCAGCTTCAATATCTATGATATCTGCTATACCCAAACCGATGCCCAGCGCGACGAGTACATCGAGTACATCGACAAGGCGTACAACGCAGAGCGTTTGACTGGGATTCTGATTCAGGTCTCGGACATCATCGGGGCTACCGTGCTCAACGTGGCGCGGCAGGACTACCAGCCCCAGGGTGCCAGCGTGGCGATGCTGATCGCCGAAGAGCCGTTGCAAACCTGCACCGAGGGGTCACTTGCACCCGTTGACGCGGTCGTGCACCTGGATAAGAGCCATATCACGGCGCACACCTATCCTGAGAGCCATCCCACCGGCGGCCTGTCCACCTTTCGCGCCGACATTGACGTATCAACCTGCGGTGAGATCTCACCCCTGAAAGCCCTCAACCACCTCATCGCCAGTTTTGATTCGGACATCGTGATCGTTGATTATCGTGTACGCGGATTCACTCGGGATACCCGTGGCAGGAAACACTTCATGGATCACAAGATGGCTTCGATTCAGCAGCATGTATCTCGCGAAACGCAACGTCGTTATCAGATGATGGACGTGAACGTGTATCAGGAGAACCTGTTCCACACCAAGATGATGCTCAACCGGTTTGACCTGGACGATTATCTGTTCGCGGTGGACAAGGACGATCTATCGGCCAGGGAGCAGCATGACATCGAGCGCCGACTGCGGCGCGAGATGGAGGAAATTTTCTACAGCCAGAATCGGCCCGGCGCCTGATCAGTTAGGGCTTCGTACTCCATGTCCCCGGGGGGGCTTTGCACCAGGCATCTGATTCGTTGAGTCAGACCCAATAGCTGGTTCGGGTCATAATTTTGGACGTGGCTTTCATGGCCAGGCGGATCGGCAGCGGTAAACGCGCACCCCCCGCCTCCAATGCCGTGGTGGCGTGACGCCCCTCGTCGCGTTTCATCTGCCGGAGCACGGCGCGGCTGCGGGCGTCTTTCCCCGGCAGGCGTTGCAGATGACCGTCCAGGTGTTCAACCACCTGTCTCTCGGTTTCCGCCACGAAACCCAGGCTCCATTTGTCGCCCGCCGCGCCGGCCAGTGCGCCGACGGCAAATGATCCGGCGTAGAACACCGGATTGAGCAGGCTGGTATGGCTGCCCAGTTCGTCTATGCGTTGCTGGCACCAGGCCAGGTGATCGTTCTCCTCGTCCGCGGCTCGTTCCATCTGGCCGCGCACCGTGTCCAATCTCGCCGTGGTCGCTTGACCCTGGTATAAAGCCTGAGCGCAGATCTCACCGGTATGATTGATCCGCATCAGTCGCGCCGCCCGGACGCGTTCTTCCTCGCTCAAGTCCGCTTCGTCCTGCTGGTCCGCGGGATTCGGGCGTCCGGTGGAGGGCGGGCGGCCAAAAACGGTGCGCAAAGCCTGGTCCAGGCCAACAACAAGGCGATCGGGCAAGGTGAGAGCGGGCACAGGATCGACCTCCTGGTCGGATGGTTTGTTTGACGCGTTATATTACGACAGTCTGACGATTGGATGCAGCCCGCCTACGTCGAGAATCGGCGGCGGCGGGGTGCGAACCGGCAAGGAACCGAAACCACCGGCCCGTGACCGCCCGGGGTCGGTATTGCAGCGCCCGGCGGACTGCTGTAACATCCGCCGCCTTCCTCAAACCGCGATGGTTTCGGAGCACCTATTGTTATGAAAACGTTCAGCGCGAAGCCGGCCGAGGTCAAGCGCGACTGGTTCCTGGTCGACGCCAGTGGCAAGACGCTTGGTCGTCTGGCCTCTGAGCTTGCCCGCCGCCTGCGCGGCAAGCACAAACCCGAGTTCACCCCCCACGTGGACACGGGTGATTATATCGTTGTGGTGAATGCGGAAAAAATTCGCGCCACCGGCAATAAGATGGCCGACAAGATGTACTACCGCCACACCGGCTACATCGGCAACATGAAGTCCGCCAGTTTGTCCGAAATGCTGGAACAATCGCCGGAGCGAGTACTGCAGATCGCGGTCAAAGGCATGCTGCCCAAGAACTCCCTGGGCAGGGCGATGGGCGCAAAACTCAAGGTTTTTGCTGGACCCGATCATCCGCATCAGGCGCAGCAACCGCAGGTGCTGGACATCTAGTCCGATCAACGGCATTTTTACGATCACAATTCAGACGGAAATCGAAGCATGGCTGTGACCCAGAACTATGGCACCGGACGTCGTAAGACCTCCACGGCTCGCGTATTTGTGCGACCCGGGACCGGTAATTTCATCGTGAACAAAGTGCCGCTGGACGAGTACTTCGGCCGTGAGACCAGCCGCATGGTGGCACGCCAGGCGCTTGAACTGTTGGAGATGGGCGATCGCTTCGATATCTACGTGACCGTTCAGGGGGGCGGCATGACCGGCCAGGCTGGTGCGATCCGGCACGGCATTACCCGGGCCCTGATGGAGTACGATGAAACCCTGCGCCCCGCGTTGCGCAAGGCCGGGTTCGTCACTCGCGACGCTCGTGAAGTGGAGCGCAAGAAAGTGGGCCTGCGCAAGGCTCGCCGCGCCACCCAGTACTCGAAGCGCTAACCTCAGGATGGTTCCCTTGGGGGATCGTCTAATGGCAGGACAGCGGACTCTGACTCCGCTAATCTAGGTTCGAATCCTAGTCCCCCAGCCAATATCAGAAAGGACCCGATCGGGTCCTTTCTGTATTTTTGGATCCTGGTATCCGGATCAGCGCTGGACCGTCATCGCGTTACCCAGTACGTATTCGATCTGCTGTGGGGAAAGGGTTCCGAGCCGGTAGTCGTCCTGAAGCTGGCTGCATTTGAGGCGGAAAACGTCCGGCTGGCGGTCCGATTGCAGATAGATGTAGTAGTTGACGTAGACCAGACCCGGGCCGTCTCCAATGGAATAGAATCCGCCGCCGAAGCCGCCGCTGTAACCCGAGCCGCTCAACCCATCCCGGTCGTGGCTGGTGCCCAGGACCTCAAACTGATCGGGTTCGATGGTAGCATTCGCTTTCTGAACCGTGCGCGTTTCCAGACGACAGCTGGTTTCGTATTGCTGCTTGGATTCCGTCGACCCTCCACCACGGATGTAGCCACCGACCTGGCCGGCCGAAACTCTCACCGGCTGGTTCAGCGACATGACCGTCCCTGCCGGGAAACCGGGGTCGTTGTGGTTGAGGGGTGGTGTCGCGCAGGCTGTCAGCAATAGCAAACAGGCGCCGCCCAGGGCCGTGTAGCTGCGCCGAAAATCGGGTTTGAACATTTCCATTTCTCCCAAATCGTGTCCGGATGCGTCACCCACTCGTATGCCTGGTCGTCGTTGAGTTGCAGCGCCGCCTGTCCAGGCCCACCCTCAGTTTGCACATGCCGTTTTGAATGGCAACCGCTCGGTTGGATCGCATGAGGACAACCGGGTTCGCTCATGCTCCGGGAATCTGCGGGCGGTTCATGCGTCCACAGAAGTCCAATCGTCCGATGCGGCCTCTCGAATCAGGGCTTCCCGCACCGTGATCAGTTTGTTGGCCAGATGTGTCTTCAGTAGAAATCCGAGCCGGTCGGCCTGGCGGGCCTCTATGGCCAGCATGATGTCCTCGTGCTCCGCGACGGCCTTGGCCCAGCGCTCAGGTGTCATGTTCGCCAGGTACCGCGCACGGCGTACGCGACCGGCCAAGGCGCGCTGCATCTGGCTCAGCGTCGGGTTGCCGGCGGCTTCCAGAATGCCCTGGTGTATGCGCTGATTGAGTTCGAAGTAGCCGGCCAGATCCCCGGCCTGATGGCGGCTGACCATCGCATCGTGCAGTGTTCGCAATTCAGACAGTTCCCGATCGGTTATGCGGGCACAGGCCAATTCGCCCGATACCGCTTCCAGCGCCCCCATGATGGGAAAGGCTTCCTCCAGGTCGGCCAGGGTCAGCTTTGAAACAGCGGCGCCTCGATGGGGTGTGAGTAGCACCAGGCCTTCGGTGGACAACACTTTCAGCGCTTCCCGAAGTGGTGTGCGCGAGACACCGAACTGCTCACATAGATCCTTTTCCGAGAGCTTCTCACCCGGTGCGAGATGCCCTTCGATGATCAGGTCGCGCAATCGTTCGGCCAGTTCGTCGTGCAGCGTGCGGCGTTCAATAGGTGCGGCGGGCGTTATGGACATCAGCCTTTTTCCAACGCACGGTCGGACGCATCACACAGGACCCGGGCCACGTGCAGGGCCGGCCGATTCACGCCGTCGGCGATCTGGTGCCGGCAGGAGGTGCCGTCGGCCACCAGCACGGCATGTTCCCCATCGGCGCGGATTCTGGGCAGCAGGCTGAGTTCCGCCATCGCCTTCGAGGCCGCCAGGGTCTCCACCTGGTAGCCGAAGCTGCCCGCCATGCCGCAACAGGACGACTCGATGGTGTCCACCTCAAGTCCAGGGATCAATCCCAGCACCCGCTGCACCGGCCGCAGGGCGTCAAATGCCTTCTGGTGACAGTGGCCGTGGAGCAGCGCCTTGGTTTCTGAAATTTCCGCCAGGGGCAGTTGGAAACGGCCCCGATCCAGTTCGGCCACGATCAGTTCCTCAAACAGAAGGAATTGCTCGGACCAGGCCCCATTCCAGTCCCGTCCCAGCAGTGCCGGTGCTTCGTCCCGAAAGGTGAGCAGACAGGATGGCTCCAGTCCGACGATCCGGGCCCCTCGCTCCAGGGCGGGTCGCAGGGCCTGCAGGGTGCGGCGCATTTCCACCTCGGCCTCTCGGACCAGCCCCGCCGACAGAAACGTTCTGCCGCAACACAGGGGGCGGCCCCCGTCGGCGGGTGTTGCCGGTTCCACGCGAAGTCCTGCGCGGCTCAGCACGGTGTGTGCGGCCTCCAGATTCTCCGGCTCGAAGTAGCGATTGAAGGTGTCGCCGAACAACAGGATTTCGGCGTCCCCCTGACCCGGGTTGTCGGTCTCGTGCCGGGACGGATTCCAGGGCCGGCGCCATTGGGGCAAACGCCTGTGACGGCTGAGACCCAGCGCGTGCTCCGACAGGGTGGCCAGGCCCGGAATCCGATCCCGCAGATTCATCAGCCCGGGGGCGCGGGCGGCCCACGGCCCGTAGCGGGGAAGATAGGCTACCAGCCGGTCGCGCATCGACGGCGCTTTGGTCCGGGCGCGTGCCGCCAGAACCTCGATTTTCATCTTGGCCATGTCGACGCCGGTGGGGCATTCGCGTCGGCAGGCTTTGCAGGACACACACAGCGCCATGGTTTCGGCCATTTCCGGCGAAGCCAAGGCATTGGCGCCCAGTTGACCGGAAATGGCCAGGCGCAACGTGTTGGCGCGGCCACGCACCAGATCGCGTTCATTCCCCGTGACCCGGTAGCTCGGGCACATGACGCCGCCCTCGTTCTTGCGGCAGGCGCCATTGTTGTTGCACATCTCAACGGCGCCCTGGAAACCGCGCCCGGCCCCGCCGTGGCCCGGCCAGTCGAACACCGTATCCATTTCCGGCACGCTGTAGGCCGCGCTGTAGCGGAACAGGTTGCGGTCATCCATTTTGGGGGCCCGCACGATCTTTCCGGGGTTGAGCAGCGCGTCCGGGTCCAGCCGGTCCTTGACCCACTCGAAATCGCGCACCATGCGTTCGCCGAACATGTCGTCGTGGAACTCCGAGCGAACGATGCCATCGCCGTGCTCACCGGAGTGTGAACCCCGATACTCACGCACCATCTCGAAGGCTTCCTCGGCGATGGCCCGCATCGCCTTGACGTCGGTGTCGAGCTTGAGGTTCAGCACCGGACGGACATGCAAAGTACCCACCGACGCGTGGGCATACCAGGTGCCATGGGTGCCATGTTTGTGAAAGATATCGGTCAGCCGCTGAGTGTATTCCGCCAGATCTTCCAGCCGAACCGCGCAGTCCTCCACAAACGAGACTGGCTTGCCCTCGGATTTCATCGACATCATGATGTTGAGGCCCTGTTTTCGGACCTCCCAGATCTCTCGCTGGAACGCCGGATCGACCGCCTCCACCACGCCGCCCTGGCGTTTGCCCGGATCCCCCCAGAGAAACCCAAGCTCCGCCATCAGATCACCCAGTGCCTTGAGCCGACGCAGATTCTCTTTAGGGTCGGGCTCTGCGAACTCCACCAGCAGCAGGGCCTCCGGTTCGCCCCGCACGAACCGGTCGACCACCGGGCGGAACATTGGGATATCCCGGCTCAGGCCGATCATGGTCCTGTCCACCAGCTCCACCGCGGTGGGATCGAGCGTGACCAGATGCTGAGCCGCATCCATGGCATCGTGGAAGCTGGGAAAGTGGCAAACCCCCAGCGTCTTGTGGGCCGGTAGCGGAGACAATTTCAGATGAATCCGTTCGGAGTAGGCCAGTGTGCCTTCCGAGCCCACCAGCAGATGGGACAGGTTGTTTCCAGCCTCATCAGGCAGCAGAGCGTCTATGTTGTATCCCCCCACCCGCCGCATCAGATCCGGGAACCGCGCCCGAATCTCGTCGGCTTCTCGTCGGCCCAGATCAAGTAATTCGGCGAACAGCTCGTGTATCCCGGAATCCAGATTCAGCCCATTGAGACTCGCCGGAACGGTCTCGAATCGCGCTTTGGCGCCGTCTGCCAGAAGGGCGTCTATGGCGCGAACGTTGTCCCGCATGGTGCCGTAACGGATGGATCGTGAGCCACAGGAATTGTTGGCCGTCATACCCCCGATGGTGGCGCGGGAAGCGGTGGAGACGTCCACCGGAAACCAAACCCCGTGCGGCTTCAGCGCCGCATTCAGTTGATCCAACACCAGGCCGGGTTCCACCACCGCGGTATGGGTCTCCAGATCCAGCTCCAGCATCCGGTTGAGGTGTTTGGAGGTGTCGATCACGATGGCGTCGTTCACCGTCTGACCACACTGTGACGTACCGCCACCTCTGGGCAGAACCGCGATCCCGAACTCCCGTGCCAGACTCAGCGTGGCTTCCACATCGGAAGCGCAGGTGGGCACCACCACGCCCCTTGGCAGAATCTGGTAAATCGACGCGTCCGTCGCATACCGTCCGCGGCTGTAGAGATCGAACAGGACCTCTCCTTCGATCGTCTTGTCCAGCCGTGCCGCCAGTGCCTCCATTCTCATTCCCGTGTTGCGTCTTGAGTTGACATATCTGCTACATTTGTATTTTGTATTCAAAATTCACTGGACGGAAGCCCAATCACCGGGCGGCTGTTCATCACAGACAGCGGAGGCATTCCAGCATGGCCATGTCCGGGCGGCATTTTCTTCAGATTCCCGGACCCACCAATGTGCCTGATCGGGTCCTGCGGGCAATGGATTTTCCCACCATGGACCATCGGGGTCCGGCGTTTGCCGATCTCGGCCACAAGGTGCTGGTGGGCATGAAATCCATATTCAAGACCGAAGCCACGGTGGTGATTTACCCGGCCTCCGGCACAGGCGCCTGGGAAGCGGCATTGGTGAACACGCTTTCGCCGGGCGATCGTGTGCTCATGTATGAAGCCGGTCATTTTGCCAGTCTTTGGCGGCACATGGCCGAGCGGCTTGGTCTGGCGGTGGAATGGATCGAAGGGGACTGGCGCAGCGGGGTCGATCCGGCGATGGTGGAAGAGCGCCTGCGCGCGGATCGTGAGCACGCCATAAAGGCGGTCTGCGTGGTCCACAACGAAACCTCCACGGGCTGCACGGCGCGAATCGACACAGTGCGCGGGGCCATGGACGCCGCTGGACATCCAGCGCTGCTCATGGTGGACACCATTTCGTCGCTGGCATCGATCGACTACCGTCACGACGAATGGGGTGTGGACGTGACCGTGGCGGGATCGCAAAAAGGTTTGATGCTGCCACCGGGCTTGTCTTTTAACGCGGTCAGTGACAAGGCGCTGGCCGTCGCAAAGAACGCAGGTCTGCAAAAGGCTTACTGGGCGTGGGAGGAAATGCGCGGACCCAATGCCAAGGGCTACTTTCCCTACACGCCCGCGACCAATCTACTCTACGGCCTGGCCGAGGCCATTGATATGCTGCACGAACAAGGCCTGGACCAGGTCTTTGCCCGTCATGCCCGCCATGCCGAGGCAACCCGGCGTGCTGTGCGCAGTTGGGGACTGGAGGTTTTGTGCACCAACCCAAGGCACTACTCCGGTGCTTTGACCGCCGTGCTGATGCCGGAGGGACACAGCGCCGATGCCTTTCGGCAGGTGACGCTGGAGCATTTTAATATGTCCCTGGGCAACGGCCTGTCCAAGCTGGCCGACCGGGTGTTTCGTATCGGGCACTTGGGAGACTTCAACGACCTGATGCTGATGGGCACCCTGTGCGGTGTCGAAATGGGTCTGCAGGCGGCTGGTGTGCCCCATCAACACGGTGGTGTGCAGGCCGCGCTGGACTTTCTGGCGGGTCCTGAGGAAAGTGCCCAGAGGCGGGCAACGGCTTAGTATCGAATCGGGACGCATATGAGCCCGAAATTCCACTGAGGAGGAGAATCGCATGAAGATTAGAAATGTGCTGGCGGGTATTGCGTTGTCGACGGCTGTCGCCGGTCCCGCCGCGGCGGATGAGTTGGTGCTCAAGTTTGGGCACGTGGGTGCGCCCGGGTCTTTGTTCGAGATCAGTGTGAATGAATTCGCACGCTGCTCCAACGCCGCACTCGAGGGGGAGGCAGAGGTACAGGCTTTTGGTTCTTCGCAGCTCGGCAAAGACAAGGAACTGCTGCAAAAGCTCAAGCTCAATCAGATCACATTCGCTCTGCCATCCTCGGTGATGTCTTCCGTGGCTGACGAGTTCGGCGTGTTCGAGATGCCTTACATCATCCAGGACCGCGATCACATGGGTCGAGTGCAGGAGGCCATCCTGGAAACCAAGCTTCAGCCCGCCGCAATGGCCCAGGGCTACCGGATCATCGGTGTCTGGGAAAACGGCTTTCGCCACATCACCAACAACGAGCGTCCGATAAACGTTCCGGCCGATTTGGATGGGATCAAGTTGCGGACCCCGAAAGGCGCATGGCGCGTCAAGATGTTCACCTTGTACGGTGCCAATCCCACCCCCATGGCCTTCTCCGAGGTTTTCACCGCGCTTCAGACCAACGTGATCGACGGTCAGGAAAACCCCTATGCCCAGATCTGGTCGGCCAAGTTCCAGGAAGTTCAGAAGTATCTTTCGGTCACCGGCCACGTCTACACGCCGGCGTATGTGGTGGTGTCGGACAAACACTTCGCGGCGTTACCGCGCAATGTCCAGGATGCGCTGACACAGTGTGCTGCCGACACTCAGGCTTTTGTCTACGAAACCGCCGCACAGCTCGAAACCGATCTGCTGCAAAAGTTGAAAGACGCGGGCATCGAGGTCAACGAGGCTGACAAGGCGGCCTTTATCGAGGCGTCAAAGCCCATCTACGAAGAATTCGCAACCTCGGTCAACGGCGGTCAGGAGCTGATCGACACGGTTCAGGGCCTCGCGGGGGGGTCATAGGGGACCTCGCTCTATCGTTCTCACGGCATTCTGGCTTCCAACTGCATGTAACCGGCTCTCCCGGTCAGCATCTGTGAGGCAGACGCGAGTTCGCTTGGTCGAGTACACATCAGAGGCGTCACCGGCGAGTGCACTTTGCTCGGCAGTCTGACCAGTTTCTCTGACATTCTTCGCAACCGCGCCGATCCCGTCCGCAACGACGGGATCGGTCAGAGTCAGATATCCCCAAATGCGTCGAATCATAGGCACCGCGCTTCAAACTTTTCTGGAATGGACCACCATTCTGCTCATGGTCTCCCTGGCGGTCGTTGTCATCGTCGGCGTCTTTTTCCGGATGTTCGGCAGTTCCCTGTCCTGGTACGACGAAGTGGCGGCAATTCAGCTTTCCTGGGTCACCTATTACGGCGCTGCGTTGGCGGCCCTTAGGCGACGTCACATTGGCTTTGACAGCGTGCTGTTGTCCATTCCCATGCCCTGGCGCATGGGCGCCGTCGTGATCGCGGAAATCATCGTCCTTGGTTTCTTCTATCTCATGGCCACTACCGGTCTCCAGGTTCTGGAGGTGTTGCAGGGCGATCGTCTGGTATCCCTGACCTGGATGCCGGTGCAGATCACTCAGTCGGTGATTCCAATCGGGGCGGTCCTGTTCATCCTGGCTGAACTCATCAGCCTGCCGGATTATTGGCGCTCGTCGAAACTGGGCATTTCCCTGGAGCACCCGGAGATCCACGAAGAAGAGAGGGCCTGAGCCGTGCTGATCCTCTGGATGTTTCTGGCTCTGCTGCTGATGATCTGCATCAATGTGCCGATCGCGGTGGCGCTGGCGGTATCCGCAATCATCGGTCTGGTCGCCACCGAGGGCGTCAACAGTCTGGTGACGGTCGCTCTGGACATGTACGACGGCTCGACCAAGTTCTCCCTGATCGCCATCCCCATGTTTGTCCTGGCCGGCGCGATCATGAATGCGGCTGGCATCACAGACCGGCTGATCAATTTTATCAGTGCGCTGATCGGGTTCGTCCGCGGCGGCTTGGCCATGGTCAACATCGGTGTGTCCCTGTTCTTTGCCGAGATCTCCGGTTCCGCCGTGGCCGATGTGGCGGCCATGGGGTCGATCATGATCCCGCAGATGAAAAAACGGGGTTACTCCGCGCCCTTTGCGGCTGCCGTCACTTCGTCATCCGCCTCTCTGGCCATCATCATTCCCCCCTCGATTCCGATGATCCTGTACGCAGTATCCGCCAATACCAGCGTCGAGCAGTTGTTCGTTGCCGGGCTGGTTCCGGGTCTGATGGGCGCCGCCGGTTTGATGTTCGTTGCCTACCTGTTTGCCCGCCGCTACAACCTGCCGGTGGAATCGGCTTTCGACACCAAACGACTCAAGAAGACGTTTATCGAGGCGCTGCCCACCTTCGCGCTGCCGGTCATCATTCTGGGCGGTATTTTTGGAGGCCTGGTGACGGCAACGGAAGCCGCCGGCCTGGCGGTGCTCGCGGCCCTGGCCATCGGTCTCTGGTACCGGGAGCTGGACCTAAAGCACCTCAAGCGCGCGATGCTGGATGGTGGCATGCAAACCGCGGTGGTGATGCTGCTGGTGGCGGCCTCGGTGCTGATGGGCGGGTTTCTGACCCGGGCCCAGATACCCCAGGATCTGGCTGCGGCAATGCTGGCGTTTACCAGCAACAAATACGTCATTCTTCTGATTCTCAACGTGTTTTTTCTGGTGATCGGGTTTTTTCTGCATTCGGCCGCCGCCATCATTCTGGTGGTGCCCATCGTGGTGCCTCTGATTCAGCAGGTGGGCATCGATCCGGTGCACTTCGGCCTGGTCGTGACTTTGAACCTGGCGATCGGACAGCAGACGCCCCCGGTGGCCAGCGTCCTGATCACTTCCTGCTCCATCGCGCGGGCGAACATCTGGGAGGTGTCCAAGATCAATGTTTACTTTGTGGCCGTGCTGCTCACCGTTTTGCTGATGTGCACCTACATTCCGGCCATACCCATGTTTCTGGTCGAACATTTCTATAGGTGAAGGTTATGCCGGTGACAGCGAACGACACCACTGACGAGTTATTGTTTGCCGTTGATGCCGGTGTGGGGACAGTGACATTCAACCGGCCGTCGGCGCGCAACGCCCTGACTTTTGGCATGTATCAGCGCTTGCAGGACATCTGCGAGGGGATCGATCCAGGCGGATCGGTCAAGGTGCTGGTCTTGACCGGCGCCGGGGACCGGGCGTTCGCTGCCGGCACTGATATCAGTCAGTTCCGTGAGTTTTCGACCGCGGAAGACGCCATGGCCTACGAACAGCGCATAGACGCCGTGCTCAGTGCACTGGAACGCTGCCCGGTGCCCACCATCGCGGCGTTGGCCGGGGCCTGCACCGGCGGCGGCGCTGGCATTGCGGCGGCCTGTGATTTGAGAATCGCCACCCATGACCTCAGGTTCGGTTTCCCCATTGCCCGCACCCTGGGTAACTGCCTTTCGGCTGCGAACCTGGCGCGGCTGTCCGCATTGCTTGGTGCCGGCCGGGTCCGGGAGGTGATATTCACCAGTCGCCTGGTAGGCGCCCAGGAAGCCCTGACCTTGGGCCTGGTGTCGGAGCTGGTTAACGACCACGACGAGCTGATGGGCCGCGCCAAGGCATTGGCTTTGCAGTTGATGGCGCAGGCGCCGTTGACGCTGAGGGCAACCAAGGAAGCCCTGCGCAGGCTCGGCTGCGCAGATCAAGTGGAGGATCAGGACCTCATCGTCATGTGCTACACCAGCGACGACTTCCGGGAGGGACTGGAGGCTTTTCTCGGCAAACGCAAACCGAACTGGACCGGGCGCTGAGTTCCATGGCCGGCCCGTTGGAGGGATGTCGCGTAATCGAGCTTGCCCATATCATGGCGGGCCCGGTGTGCGGGCTTATGCTGGCGGACATGGGCGCCGACGTAATCAAGGTGGAGAAGGCGACCGGCGATGACACGCGCCGCAGCGTTCCGCCTGACATTCGGGGCGAGTCCGCGGCATTCATGATGATGAACCGCAACAAGCGGGGCATCGTGCTGGACCTGAAACACCCCCAGGGCAAGTCGATCCTGCTG
This sequence comes from uncultured Gammaproteobacteria bacterium, assembly GCA_963783675.1. Classification (GTDB taxonomy): domain Bacteria; phylum Pseudomonadota; class Gammaproteobacteria; order Competibacterales; family JAHEDQ01; genus JAHEDQ01. Next base: position 47,164 of record CAWAOU010000009.1, on the reverse strand, counting down.
CGCCTGATCAAGGACGCGGACGTGCTGATCGAAAACTATCGCAAGGGCACCCTGGAGCGCCTTGGCCTGGGCTATGAGACGCTGAGATCCCACAACCCGGGACTGATCTACTGCGAGATTTCCGGGTTCGGGCGGACCGGGCCCTACGCCGAGCGGGGCGGGTTCGATCTCATCGCCCAGGGCATGTCCGGTCTGATGTCCATCACCGGCGAGGGGGAGGGGCGGCCGCCGGTTAAGGTTGGGGCACCGGTATCGGATATCACCGCAGGCATTCTGGGGGCCATGGGTGTGGCCGCGGCCTATGCCCGGCGACTGCAGACCGGAGAGGGGCAGCGGGTGGACACCTCTTTGTTCGAGGCCGCCATCGTGCAGACCTATTGGCAGTCCGCCATTACTTTTGCCACAGGCGTATCGCCGGGCCCCATGGGCTCGGCCCACCCGCTCAATGCGCCCTATCAAGCGTTTCGGACCGCCGATGGATGGATCAACATCGGGGCCGCCAACCAGGCGAACTGGGAGCGCCTGGTCAAGCTCATCGGGGTGCCGGAACTCCGGGCCGACCCGCGCTTTGTCACCAACGATCAACGTATGGTCAATCGACATGCGCTGGAGGACACCCTCAATCGGGTGTTCTCGGTTCAAACAACGGCATATTGGCTGGATCTGCTCCAGGCCGGCGGCTTCCCCGCTGGCCCGGTACTTTCTATCGCCGAGATGCAACAGGATCCCCAGACCCTGGCCCGAGATATGGTGGTGGAGACGATGCATCCCTCGGTAGGGCGGGTTTCAACGCTTGGGTTGCCGGTGAAGTTCCACGGCACCCCCGGCGGCGTCCGGCGTCCGGCTCCGCTGTTGGGGCAGCACACCCGTGAGGTGTTGGCTGAGTTTGGCTATGCCGCGACTGAGATCGAAGCCTTAATCGACTCCGGTGCGGTGGCTTCGACTGGGTAGAGTGTTGTCGGCGCCCGCCGGGTTCCAAGCGAGATGAGCAGGCGTTTGGGGCAGGGGTAGAGTACATTCCGGGATCCGCTACGCGAGCAAAACAGGCGCATCCGGCCTGGGCGCTTCATCAGGCCGCATATCAATGGATCAGTGCAATGTCAGGTTGTAGCACCATACATCAACTTGAGAGTGGAAGCCGATCCGGAACTCGTTCTCGAACCGGACGGCACATCGCCTCATCCGTTTCTACTGCGCTGCAGCCTGGCGTGCCCGCAGATCACCCAACGCGAAGGCCGCATAGCCGGCCTTTTCCGGCACATGATTTATTTCCGCATCGAAGGACCGCTCTTCTTCGGTGCGTATTCCCAGCATCGACGACGAGCGGATCGTTACACGTAAGGAAGCGGGATCGGCGCCCCGATAGCTCTGAAGATCGCCCAGCATAGCGGGCGGTGAATTGAAACCCCGGTTCGAGCTGTTAACCGAGTACCGTGAAACTGCTGTCCTGATTGATTTCCCGGTTGCGTGAGTAGAATCCAAGGCTGATCTCCCGGCTTGTGTGCCGCAGGGCGAAGCGCAGCGGGTCGCTGTCGTGATCGTGACCTGCCTCACAGGCGTGGATCAACTCGGACATGAGTTGCCCCACCACCGGTGCGTTCTTGAATTGATTGCCACTGGTGCCGATGGCCATGTAGAAACCGGACAGATCGCTTTTGTCGTATATGGGTATCCAGTCGTCGGTGACGTCATACAGATCCACCACACCGCTGATCCGGTTTGGTATGCCAAGCGCCGGTGCCCTCTGGGCGCTCCGCATCAACTGCACCCGGCCCTGTTCGCTCATGTTGCGATCGAAATGATCCGGGTCCACCCATTCCGGTGGATCGCAGGGCGGGTCCTCACTGCCGATCAGGATCTGATCCGCGCCCGCGGGTCGGCTGTAGCACCCGGTATCGCTGTCCGAGGTGACCAGACCGACACCGTCGCCGTAGTGCCCGTCCGGTCCCCGCAGGTACACGACTTCGGTGCGCAGAGCCCGGGTGCGCATGCGCATGCCGTTGCCGACCCCGGCCAGGGCGTTGATTTTGCCCGAATGGGGGCCGGCAATATTGACCACCACCGGGGTATCAACGGTCTCGCCTCCCGCCAGGGTGACGCCCGTTACACGGCCTTCGCGCCGTTGAATCGCGCTGACCCGGCTGTTGAATCGGAATGTGGCCCCCGCCGCCTCAGCGGCCCGCTGCAGATTGTGGGTGGCGAGCTGTGGGTCGTTTACATAGCCGCCTTGCGGAAAAAACACGCCGCCGGCCACGGCATCCCCGCTGGGTTCGCCAAAGCCCGGCTGATCTGGCCGCTTAACCGGCGCGTACCGGCGCAGATCCCAGCCCGGCAAACGCGACTCAATGTCGGCGTTGTCCCATTCCGCATAGCGAATGCCGAGCTGCTTCGCGATGTCCAGGATCGGTGCCATGTAGCGGTTGTGCTCGGTCTTCAGGATCAGTGTGCCGCACTCATGAAACTCGGCCAGCCCGCGTTCGTCCTCAACACTCAGATGGCCGGCCCAGTTCTTCCAGGCATGATAGCCCTCGAACGCCATGGCGCAGCCTTCGAATGTGGAGTAATAGGTGCGAATGATGGCGCAGGAATTGGAGGTGGACCCATAGCCCGCCGCGGGCAACCGGTCAACGTTTAGCGTGTGCCAACCCCGTTTGGACAGCTCGAAGGCCGTGGCCGCGCCGATGATGCCGGCGCCGATGATCACCGCGTCAAACCGCTCCTGCATGCTGTTCTCCAACGTTATTCGAATCTCGTCAGTCGCTCTTGGTCTGGGTTCTGAGCGCTTCTTCATTAAACGCGCCGTCCACCGCCCGGACCAGAAACTCCAGCGTCCGAAATCCGTCAACCGGCGCATCGTCGGCCATGTACTTCAACCGCAAAGGGCCCAGCGAATTGACCGCACTGGCCCGGTCAAGCGGGTCCTCGACGGATGTGCAGCCGGTACCCTCGGCCATGCGTCCTATGATCTCGCCCATGAGCGGTGAGATGTGTTCGCCCGTCTGCGATTTGCGCAGGGTTTGTTCGGGCGTCCCATCCAGCACCGTTTCCTGGAGATGTGCGTCCAGGTGATTGAGCAGTTGTTCAAGCGTCATGCATGCGTGCCTCCCTCGGCGTCAGGCGGGATCCACCACCAGCCCCCGGCGCAAATCCAGGCCACAAGTATCCTGTACCCGCTCCAGGTAATACATCAGGTCCACCGGTAACGACAATCCGTCGTGCAACTGCAGTGGAAACAGATCGGCGGTCAGAAGCAGATCCGCGATACTGATCGCGCCCGTGTAAAAGCGGTTTTGACTCAAATGGCGGGCCAGTTGAGTCAGCCGTGACAGCCGTGCCAGCTGCTGGTACCCAGCGTAGCGGTCGTTGGCCAGTGCCTCGAGGCTCAAGCCGTATTTGTTCGCCACGCCCGCCTTGTATGCCGCCATCGTGTCGGCGTCCGCGGCAATGTCTCGATAGGCCGGTCTCAGAGGTGCGTACAAGCGATCGAGAATCGTGTCGACCCGCCGGCGCCATTCGGTCAGGGCATGCCAGGCCGCCGCATCGATCCGTCCGGCAACCAAGCTTTCCCCTTGCGGAAAGTGCCGGTCCGCTTCCCACAGGATGCGTTCGCTGTGGTCCAGGCGTTCACCCGAATCCAGAACCAGCTGCGGGACATGGCGTGCAGTGCCGAGGTCGAAAAAGGTCTGATCGTCATCATAGCGCAGCGCATGATCTGCCCATTCGATGCCCTTGCATGAGAGCGCAAGACGCACCCTCTGACTCTCGAACGAAGACCAGAAATGATACAGGTCGGGCATTGTCCGGCCACGATGCCCACCGCTCAAAGGGTCGGCGGCGTGTGCTCCAGGCCCAGGATGAAATCCCATTGTTCCGCAGTGACCGGCATGATCGAGAGCCGGTTCCCTTTGCGTACAAGCGCCATCTCCTCCAGCATTGTCTGAGCTTTCAGCTCGCTCAGTGTAATCGTGCGATCCAGTTTACGTTTGAAGCGGACGTCGACCATCACCCAGCGCGGGTTGTCCGGATCGCTTTTTGGATCGTAATATTTGGCCTCGGGATCGAAGGCAGTAGGGTCTGGATAGGCGCCGCGGGCAATTTCCATGATGCCGACGATACCGGGTTCGGCACAGTTTGAATGATAGAAAAACACCGGATCGCCGGGTTTCATCTCATCACGCATCATGTTGCGCGCCTGATAGTTGCGCACCCCATCCCAGTGATCGGTTTTTGCCGGTTGGGCCGCAAGGTGGTCTATTCCGTATACATCCGGTTCGGACTTCATCAGCCAGTGGCGCATTGTAGGCTCTCCGAGCCGGTTGAACGTTGGGGTAGCGGTGTCGGGCACTGGATTATACGGCGACACGCACTGGGTGAGAATCCGTTGAATACCGGCTTATCACCGTGGCCGGACCAGAAGACCCATCAGTCGATGCGAATTGCATAGGTCTGGTGGTCGGTGACAATGCCGTGCAGCGGAACGTCCCAGGGCTGTGGAATCAGTTCCGCCACTTTTTGGAGCTCCAATGCGGCGCCGAGCAGGACCGGATTGCCGAGAGCGGGTTGCTCAAGCAGAAAAGCAAAGCTGCGGTCGTAGTAGCCGCCGCCCATACCCAGGCGATTGCCCTGCTGGTCGAACGCCACCAGCGGGACCAGCACCAGATCCAACGCCCGGGGGGGCACCAGCGCCGCTTCGTCCACATCGGGCTCGAGAATCCCGAACCCATTTGTCTGCAGGGTGGTGGTGGATGTGTACGGCGCGAACAGAAGTGTGCGACCTGGCTGCAGCACGGGCAGGTAGACCGACTTGCCCTGACCCCATGCAATGCGCATTGTGTCTGCCAGATCGACTTCACCGTCGAAAGCCAGCGAGGCCGCGACGGTGTCTGCGCGACGATAACAGTCCAGACCCGCAATCCGCTCAGCCAAGCGTTCTCCGGCCCGTTGCCGCTCAGGCTGGCCCATCAGACGGCGGGCGGTTCGGATGCGCGCTCTCAGATCGTCTCTATCGCGCATCAGAAAAAAACAAAGAGGGCATACTCCACCTGTGTCGTTTCAGACTTTCGCCCTTGAACCATCCGGTTCAGGTGGGACCTCAACAACAGTGCTTTAGGCTTTCCACACGAGGGTGGACATGCACACCGTCACCGCCGACAGGACCCTGGGTAATTGGAATTAGGGTCAAGAGAAATACCCAGTCTGATCACGATCACCGCAGAGGATGCCCGTGCCAGATACTATAAGCGCATCACTCGGCGTTGTTAAGTGTCTCGTCGAGGACTTCGCTTACACGGTCGGCCAGCAATGACAAGCGCAGCTCCACGTCTGGGTCCTGTGGGCTGCTCCCCTGCCGCACACGCACCAGCTCATGGGCAATATTCAGCCCGGCCATGATTGCAACCCGGTCCATGCTCATCATTTTGCCGGCGGATTTTATATCCCGCATACGATCGCTGAGCAATCGGGCTGACGCCAGCAGTTCATCGCGTTGATCCAGCGGGCAGGCTACCTTGAAAACCTTGTCCAGAATGTAGACATCGACGGAAACGGGATTTTCACCAGACATGTGTCTACTGCTCCATCGCCTTCAGCCTGTTCACCATGGCCTCAACCCGGGTCCGGGCCAATTCGCTGTGTTCAATCAATCTGGCGCGTTCGGCCATCAGCGCGTCCTGCTGCTCGCGCAAAGAACGATTCTCTTCCCGCAGTTGTACGCTGAGTTCGATCAACGCCGAAACCTGGACTTCCAATCGGTGCAGGCCCGAGCGTTGCCCGTCCGATGACTCAGCCTGGTTCATTGCGGCTCCCCTTAACTGTCGTTTTTCGGTCTGCGGCTGGCTCGAAGCGTGTACCCCCTCACGTCCAGGGAGCCCATATTCACTGGAGAACGTTCATCCCGGCTCTTAAATGCACTGCTGCATCGCTGCAAATCCTTGCAATAGAGCCACCACTATCCGCAAATTGCGCCTTGAATCGGCACGTTTCAGCCTCTGACCCGCTTCGTCCAGCATAAATCAGAGGCTCGCTGGTGTCGTGCCCCAGAAGGAATTCAGGAAAGGCCATCTGCTTCTGGGACACAACACCAGGCAGACAGCGAACATCCGCAAGCGTCCGTTCGGGTCGAAAACTCCTCGACCAATTGACGCGAGCGTCGGCAGAGATTCCTTAAGATCAACGAAGTACATTAGAATAGCGAGGCGCGCTGGCGACCGCCAGCACCTCGGTACCGCGCACTATTGGAGCGCTCCCGTGCCCATTTTCGAACTCGATTCCGACAGCGTCGTGATAGTGGGTACGGCGCACAATGGCAAAACCTGCAGACTGGTGGACCGGACCGGCCGGATCGACCCAGCGGCGCTCCAGGCATTGCTGGCGACGCTGATCGAACAGAAACGATTCGGACTGAGCGGACGCTCTGCCCCAGGGGGCGATACCATCAGACTGGGTGCCCCCGAGTACGGACACATCCAGATCGACGAGCAGCTGTACCGAATGACTCTGCGGCCTTACGAGGCCGTTCTGGAAGGGTTCTGAATCCATGATTGACACGCACTATCCCGATTTCGCGGAGCTACAGATGGCATTGGCCCGAGGCGCCGCTGTTGGCAGTCCCGCAGAAGCCCATGGCGCGCTGTGTGGCATGCTCGCCGTGCGGACGGTGGAGCGCGACGCCTGGGTGCGCCAAGTGCTGGGCGACCCCATGCCGGACCCCGCCGATGTTTTGACCATAGAGTTGAAGACCCTGCTGCAGCAGGTCTACATCACGACCGTTTCCATGCTCGGCGATGTCAACATGGGGTTTGATCTGCTGTTACCCGATGACGAGGAGGAGCTGGATCTCCGAGCAGCCGCTTTGGCAAAGTGGTGCGAAGGCTTTCTGTACGGCCTCGGTCTCGCCGGCATCGATAACGAACGACTGGGGGACGGCGAACTCAAAGAGTTTGTCAGCGATGTGTCGGACATCTCCCATGCCGATTTTGATACCGCGGGCGGCGATGATGAGGAGGAAGAGGCGTTCGCCGAGCTGGTCGAGTACATCCGGATGGGCGTCTTGCTGGCCAACACCGAATTGCAGATGGCCAATCGTCGATCGACCTTACATTGAACACAGGCGTGTACATGAGTTCAGCTGAACACCAGGATCGGCGGCGTCGCCTCATGGACCAAATGGGTTCGGACACCGTCGCCGTCATTCCTTCGGCCCGGGAACAAAGCCGGAACGGGGACGTGAGTTTTCCGTTTCGCCAGGACAGCGATTTCCACTACCTTACCGGTTTTCCCGAGCCCGAAAGCATTGCCGTTCTGGTTCCGGGCCGGGTCGAAGGTGAGTTCATCCTGTTTTGCCGGCCGCGGGATCCGCTCATGGAAACCTGGAATGGACGTCGGGCCGGCCAGGATGGCGCGCTGGATCGATTCGGTGCCGATCAGGCCCATAGCATCGAGGACATAGACCGGATACTGCCCGATTTGCTGGCAAATCGTCATCGAGTCTACTACGCCGTGGGCTGCAACAGCGCCTTCGACCAGCGCCTCATGGGATGGGTGAATCAGGTACGCAGCCGGGCCCGCTCCGGGGTCACCGCGCCGCGCGAGTTCATCAGCCTCGACCATCTACTGCACGAGATGCGGCTGATCAAGCGCCCGATGGAACTGGAGATCATGCGCCGAGCCGGGGCAGTTTCGGCCGAAGCCCATTGTCGGGCGATGCGGTGCACGCACCCTGGCAAAATGGAGTTTCAGGTGGAATCCGAACTGCAGTACGTGTTCGGACAGCACGGGTGCAGTACCGCGTACCCGTCCATCGTCGGTGGCGGCGCCAACGGCTGCATCCTGCATTACACCGAGAACGATGGCGAGTTGCATGATGGAGATCTGCTGCTGATCGACGCCGGTGCCGAACTGGAGGGCTATGCCTCCGACATCACCCGTACCTTCCCGATAAACGGTCGCTTCTCCGGTGAGCAGAAAGCGCTCTATGAGGTGGTGCTGGCGGCACAACTGGCCTGCATTGACCAGGTTTGTCCCGGAGCCTCATGGAATGCGACCCATGACACAAGCGTTCGGGTGTTAACCCAGGGGCTGGTGGACCTGGGGTTGATCGAAGGGGAAGTGGACGCCTTGATCGAAGACGGCAAGTACAAGGCGTTCTACATGCACCGCGCCGGGCACTGGTTGGGGATGGATGTACACGACGTGGGGCAGTACAAGGTCGAGGGTCAATGGCGCAAGCTGTTGCCGGGCATGGTCCTGACAGTCGAGCCCGGCCTGTACATATCGGCCGGAACCGAGGGGGTCGATCCGCGCTGGTGGAACATCGGTATCCGCATCGAGGACGATGTGGCGGTGAGTGATGACGGTTATGAAGTGCTCACCGGGGCTGTGCCAAAGACGGTGGACGGCATTGAGGGCCTGATGGCGCAGGCGGATGGATGAACGAATCAACTGATCGTGTTTCAGGCTGGAGCGGTGTGACACGAGCTTCTTCTGATGGCGTAAGGGGATATGAGTCAACCCAATACTGAATCGACGCAGACCCCGGTTACAGGTTCGCAGCCCATCGAGGATGTGACCATCGTCGGCGGGGGGCTGGTGGGTGCGAGCTTAGCTTGTGCCCTCAGTGGTCATGGGCTCAGGCTGTCAATGGTCGAACCGTTCCCGTTCGAGTCTGACTGCTCACCCAGCTACGACGACCGAACCATCGCGCTGGCCGAAGGCAGTCGCCGGATCCTCGCTGGTCTGGGCCTTTGGCAGGCAATCGCCGAACACAGCACCCCGATCGTGCGGATTCACGTATCCGATCGGCGCCGATTCGGGACCACGACGCTGGGCGCGGCGGAACAGGGCGTGGCTGCGCTGGGCCATGTGGTGCCCGCCCGCTGCATCGGTCAGGCATTGGCTGAACGGCTGGCGGCTCTGCCCGATCTGATGCTGCACACCCCCGCTGCCTTGGAAGATATCAATGTCGGCGAGAACGAGGTCGGGCTGACCATACATTCGGATGGGCGGGATATGGCCGCCGAGACCCGCCTCGTGGTGGGCGCTGACGGTGCCCAATCCCAGGTCCGTGCGTTGCTGGGCATTGGCGTTCGGTGTTGGGAGTACGGTCAAAGCGCCATTATCGCCAATGTATCTCCCGAGCGAGACCATCAAGGTGTTGCCTATGAACGATTCACCGACACCGGGCCGATGGCGCTGCTTCCCATGAGCGGAGGCCGTTGCGCTTTGGTCTTGACCGTCCGCGATGCGGATCTCGACAGCCTGATGGAACTGGATGACAGGGCCTTTGCAGGTGTAATCGAGCGGCGTTTTGGTCGGCGGTTGGGGCGCATGGTGCAGGTGGGCAGACGGCTGGCCTATCCGCTTGCCTACTGGCGATCTCGGGCCGATGTCCGACCCCGTGTGGCTCTGATTGGAAATGCGGCACATACCCTCCATCCGGTGGCGGGGCAGGGGTTTAATCTCGGTCTGCGGGATGCCGCGACCCTGGCCGAGGTTCTGGTGGATGCAGTGCGGGCGGGGAACGATCCGGGCAGCGATACGGTGCTTGGACGCTATACGGCCTGGCGGCGATGGGATCAGCGACGCACGGCGGGATTCACCGACGGCCTGGTGCGGCTGTTCAGCAATCCCCTGTCTCCGGTGGTTTGGGCGCGCGGCGCGGGGATGGTCGCTTTTGATCTGCTGCCCCCTGCCAAAGGGCTGTTGTCCCGGTCGGCTATGGGTCTCGCCGGCCGATTGCCGCGTCTTGCGAGGGGGCTGAGTCTGTGAACGCGAGATGTCATAAAGGCGCGGGCTCGGCCTACGATGTACTGATCATCGGCGGCGGCATGGTCGGATCGGCCCTTGCCTGTGCTTTGGGCGATGGGCCGCTCAGCGTTGCGTTGGTCGAACGTGGCACGCTGGAGGGCTGTCGACCCGGGCCGGAGCCGGATATGCGGGTGTCCGCGATCACGCCTGCCTCCCGCAACGTGCTTGCAGCGGTGGGCGCGTGGGACACGATGATCGATACGCGGGTCAGTCCATACACCGATATGCACGTATGGGACGCCGCCGGAGGTGCTTCGATCCATTTCGACTGCACGGATCTCGACCTACCCGAACTGGGCTGGATAATCGAGAACCGGCTCGTCCAGCACGGTCTGCTCGTCCGTGCCGGTGAGTTCGGCAATGTCACCGTGTTGGAGTCCGCCGAGCTGGCCCGGGCTGAGATCAACGATACCGGCTTTTCCGTCGCCCTGGAGGACGGCCGTCTGCTGCAGACCCGGTTGCTGGTGGGGGCCGATGGCGCAGGATCGCGGGTTCGCCGCCTGGCTGGAATCGAAACCGTGGGCTGGGACTACGATCAGCATGGTTTGGTCTGTACGGTTGAGACCGAGCTCCCCCATGCCGGCACCGCATGGCAGCGCTTTCTCAGCACCGGGCCGCTGGCCTTTTTGCCGCTGTTCGACGGTCGCTGTTCTATTGTGTGGTCCACCACGCCGGAGGCTGCCGCCCGGCTCCAGGCTTTGGACGCCGATGCTTTTGAGAGCGAACTCACCGATGCATTCGAAGCGCGGCTGGGCAGGGTCCGCTTGGTTTCGCCTCGCGCAGCGTTTCCCTTGCGTCTGCAACATGCACGTCACTATATCGGCCCCCGGGTTGTGCTGCTGGGCGACGCCGCCCACACCATCCACCCTCTGGCAGGACAGGGGGTCAACCTGGGCATGATGGACGCGGCCTGCCTGGCCGAGTGCCTGTTGGACGGCGCGGCCCGGGGGCGGGCACCGGATTCCATCTTGACACTGCGCCGCTACGAGCGCTGGCGTAAGGGGCAGAACGTATTCATGCAGGGCACTATGGACGTGTTCAAGCGCCTGTTCGGGAGTGGGTTCATGCCGCTTCGTCTGGCCCGCAACCTCGGTCTGCGTATTGCCGACGGTGCGGTGCCCGTCAAGACTGCGTTGGCGCGCCGGGCCATGGGCTTGAGCGGCGACTTGCCGGCGTTGGCCCGCGATGCGTCGGTCGGAATCGATACGGTCAAGTCGAATCGTCGCATGCGCGGTGTGTAAGAATAGTCCGACTCAGGATCGGGCGGTGTCCCGATTGTGTTCCACTGCGCGGCTCGCCACGATGGTGCGTCAAGCCGTCGCAGCGCCGCCCTCACAGCGTTACGGAAATCGCAACATGAAGCACTATTGGATCGCCGTCTGTGTGCTGGCGTTCTGCGCCCCCGGTCTCCCTGCGGCGGAAGTGCGCAGCACCGTCGAGGACCGCAGCGCCGTCTCCCTCACGGTCTACAACACCGATCTCGCTCTGGTGCGTGACCAGCGTTCGGTAGACTTGCCTGCCGGCGTAAGCAATCTTCAGTTTGCCGACGTCAGCGCCCGTATTCGTCCCGAGACGGCACAGCTCTACGGATTGGTATCAGTGTTGGAGCAGAATTTTGATTTCGATCTGCTCTCTCCCCGCACGCTGTTGCAAAAGTACGTGGGGCGGCAGGTCGGGTTGATCCGCACCCACCCGCAGACAGGCGAGGAACGCCGTGAGACCGGGACTGTACTCAGCGCGGCCGAGGGTGGGGTTGTGTTTCGTATCGGCGACCGGATCGAGACCGCGGGCGACAGTATGCCGTGGCGGTTCGTGTTCGATCAGGTGCCGCCCAATCTGCGCGAGCGACCGACGCTCACTATGCAGGTGGACGCCCCACAGGACGGCAGCCAGTCGCTGGAACTGGCCTATCTTACCGGCGGCTTGTCCTGGCGCGCAGACTATGTGGCCACATTGAACCCATCCGGTGACGTATTCGATCTGCTGGCTTGGGTCACGGTGCATAATCAAAGTGGCGTCGAATACCGGGACGCCGCTCTTCAGTTCATCGCCGGGGATGTCAATCGGGTGCCGGAGCCAGCGCTGCAGGATATGCGGGGTATGGCCATGCGGGCGGAAATGGCCGACGCTCCGATGGCGCGGGAGGCAGTTTTCGAGTACCACCTCTATTCATTGGGGCGCACCACGACACTGGCCGATCAACAATCGAAGCAGCTCAAGCTTTTCGAGGCCGCCCAGGTGCCGGTCAGCCGTCGTTATCGTGTCGATGCGACCGGCACCTACTACGGCGCCAACCCCGCCCAGGACGAGCTGAAAGCCGATACCATGCTGCGTTTCGAGAATTCCGCGCCGGCCCTCGGCCAGCCGCTGCCAGGCGGCATTGTGCGGTTTTATCAGCGCGATGCGCAGGCACGGATTCAGTTCGTGGGAGAAAATCGGATCGACCATACGCCGGACGGTCGTGACGTGTCTCTGACCGTTGGCAAGGCCTTTGACATCACCGCCACCCGCCGTCAGACCGATTACCGGAAAGTCTATGGGGACGAGCGCGAGTCGGCCTGGCAGGTTGTGGTGCATAACGCCAAATCGGAGGTGGTCGAGGTGGAGGTTGTGGCCCGTTTTTCGGGAGACTGGGAGATCACCGAGCAAAGCGACAATCATGAGCGGGAAGATGCGTTCACGGCACTGTGGCGGGTGCGCGTGCCGGCCAAGGGCGAGTCGACGCTGGATTATCGGGTGCGGATACGCTGATGGCCCGGATTCTGGTAGTCGGCACCGTGACCGTGGACCATGTTCTGTCGCTGGAGCGATATCCGGTGGAAGACGAAAAGGTCCGCTGTCAAAGCCACCATCGCCGCCGCGGCGGCAACGCTGCAACCACTGCGGTCATGCTGAGCCGTCTGGGACACGAGGTGTTCTGGGCCGGCACGGTGGGTAACGATGAATTCGGCAAATGGGTCAGGGCCGATTTCGGGCGCTGGAATGTAGACCTCAGCCTTGCCCGGACGGTGGCCGGGCCAACCCCCATATCCTATGTGCTACGCAGCCAAACCAGCGGTTCGCGGACCATCGTCCACCACCGTTCGCTGCCGGAGTTCACTGCCGATGGTTTGGTGGGTGAGCACCTCGCTGACTTCGACTGGGTGCATTTTGAGGGTCGTGATCCGCTGGCGATCGGCGCCATGATTGGCGAGGTTGACGCCGCAGCGCCCATGGCCCGCACCTCGCTGGAGGTCGAGAAGCACCGACCTGGCATCGAAACCCTGTTCCCCGGGGTTGATATATTGCTGTTTTCCAAGAGCTACGCGCGCAGCTTGAACATGACGCCGCAGAAGCTCTTTTCCGTCGTCCATGCTGACGCCCCCGACGCCCAACTGGTCTGTGCCTGGGGCCGCAGGGGGGCCTATGCGCTTGGGCCCTCTGGTGGTGTGTTGACCAGTCCGGCGCTGCCGCCGCGGAAAATCGTCGATACTCTGGGTGCCGGCGATGTGTTCAATGCCGCGATCATTGATGGTCGTCTGTCCGGGTCGGAGCTGGCATCGGTTCTTGACGACGCATGCGCACTGGCAGCCAGAAAGTGTGCCCACGAGGGATTCGCGTTCCCACTAGGGAAGGTCTGAACAATTGATACGAATCGCGTTTCGGTCCACAAGGGCGCAGATGCGAGGCTCCCGGCGCAGCGCCATAGTCATTCTATGGCCAAGCCGGGAAACGCGGCAGATGCGCCCTTGTGGGCGAAACCCCAGCGGGGCCGGGCCTTTGCGCCCCTGGTACCGCGTTGCACCTCACTCATTGGCAGCTCACCTATTTTCCTCGGGCCAACTTCGCTCGGTGCGCCTTGTACGAGGGAGCGCAAAGACCCCGGCGCGATCGCAGCAATTGTTCAGACCTTCCATAGGGAAGGTCTGATTTGTTCTGAACCGCGCAGACTTGAAGGGTGAAATGTCCGGTTTCAAGGCGAAGATTACGAGTCGCTTTTGATCTATTGCCACGATTTGCAATGATAAAATTGAGCAGCTCAGTCCCAAAGATGCACGTTCACGAATAGGTCAATGAGTCCCGTCCCCCGACCTGGTGTAGGCTATCCCAGAGTCGGGGGAATCATGTCGGTCTGAGCAGCGGATAAGAGAGTTCGTGTCGCAGATTCAGGGAGAGAAGATACGCGAAGCAACCGGTAGGCCTTATCTGGCCTTGCTGATAGGTCTCCGACTCCGTTCTCTCGTGATGGCCGATCGCTCTCTTCGTCCTCAGCGGCGCAGCCCATGTCTTCAGCGCGTTTTGCTCGCGTGCTTTGTCGGTTGTTTTTTGATGGTTCCCCGCCTGCCCCTGGCAGAAGAGCTGGTCGTCGCGAATCCCTCCGCACCTGTGGATGCGCTCAGTCCCACTGCATTGCGGGCCATTTTCAGCATGCGCCTGCGATCCTGGCCGGACGGAAGTCCGGTTCGCGTCTTCGTGCTACCGGATGACGCACCGGGCCACGTTCAATTCGCCAAACAGTTGTTGTCGATTTTCCCGCATCAGTTGCGGCGGGCCTGGGACCGCGGCGTCTACTCAGGTACCGGACAGGCGCCCAACCTGGTGAAGTCGGACGCGGCGATGCGGGCTGCGGTCGCGAACACAAACGGCGCGATAGGGTATCTGCCAAGGGAGATGGTCGATGCAAGCGTCCGTGTCATCGAGGTGGAGTAAGGCAATGGACACACCATCCCGTCAAGCCTGTACCGGTCTAGTGGTGCTCCTGGTCCTGACGTTGAGTGCTCAGTCGCGGGCATTCGAGTTGCCTGAATCGGTCCAGATCCATGGTTTTTTGTCCCAGGGCTATATCTCAACCTCCGGTAGCAACAACTTCTTTGGCGAGAGCTCTGACGGGGGAAGCTGGGACTATCGCGAGATAGGCATCAACGGATCCTGGCGCCCCACTCCCAAGCTGCAGTTTTCCATGCAGGTAGTGGGTCGCGATGCCGGCAAAACGGACAATGACGGCGTGCGCATCGACTACGGTTTCGCAGACTACAGTTTTATCTCGGATGCCGATCGGCTCTGGGGTGCCCGTGTTGGCCGCATCACAAATCCGCTGGGATTCTACAATGAAACCCGAGACATGCCCTTTACCCGACCGAGCATACTGTTGCCGCAGGGGATTTACTTCGACATCAACCGCAACCTGGCGCTGTCAGCGGATGGAGTGCAGATTTACGGGGAAGAGCGCACAAGCATAGGTGACTTCTATTTTCAGGCCGGCGCGGTTCAGCCTCGGACCGACGATCCCGCGTTTCAGGACAGCTTCACCGGCGGCATCCTTCCCGGGAAACTGGACGGGCGGTTGTCCTGGGTGGGTCGGGCGCTATACGAGCGTGATGGCGGTCGCATTCGCCTTGCGGTCAGTGGCGGTGTCTTCCGCGGGAAGTACGATCCAAAACAGGGGCAGATAGACCTGGAGGATGGGCGGTTCCGATTCGCACCCCTTGTGTTCTCCGCCCAATACAATGCTGAGAAATGGAGTCTCACCAGCGAGTTCGCGCGGCGGACAGGGGAGTTCCGCGACTTCGGTCCGTTCCTGTCGGACGACAAGGCCACCGGTCAGAGCTTTTACATCCAGGGCACCTATCGTTTTGCTCCCAAATGGGAAGCGGTCCTGCGCTACGATGAGTTGCGTTGGGACAAGGATGACCGCAACGGCAAGGGCTGGGAAGCCGCCACTGGGTTTCCAGCGCACACCCGCTATGCCAAGGATTGGACGGTGGGGTTACGCTGGGATATCACGCCCAGAATCATGCTCAGGGCCGAGTATCACCGGGTTAAGGGCACCGGATGGTTGGCTGCGTTGGAAAATCCCGGAATGCGCCCGACCCCAATCCTGCCCAGCACGCTGGAGGATGACATTGACGAAGACTGGAATCTGTTTGCCCTGCTGGCGTCTTTCCGATTTTGATTGGATGCCAGTGCCGAGCGCGCCCCTGGCTTAATCTGCACGGATCAGATCAGGGGACCCGCCCGGCAGCTACGACCAACGTGGTGGCGCCGTAGAAGGCACCGGATTCGGCGATGGCGGTCAAAGCATGGCGCCAGCGTATGAGCTGTTCCCGGGACACACGGCCGGTATCCAGTGCCAGGTCCTCGATCGCGTCCATGCGGGTTATGAAGCGGGCGAGGCCGTAATCGGTCATCACCACCGCGTGAGCTTCAACCGTGACGTCTCGCAGGCCGGCAGCCAGAAACATGGCGCGCAGGCGTCGACCGGAATATCCGTTGGGCAGGCCTTGGTCGGCCCTGCATCGGGCCAGCGCCCGTTCGGTTTCACGTTCTTCACAGTCGATGGAGAGCGAGCCCCAATCGGGATCGGTCACCACCACCCGGCCGCCACTGCGAGTGGCATCAATCATGGCCCGCAGGGCCAACGCAGGTTGCGCAAGGTGCATGAACAACCGTTCGCTGCGGGCTGCGTCAAACTGACCGGGCCCAAGACTCGGCCGCTCAGCGTCGTCGACGCGATGGGAAACCCAGGACCCAACCTCGGCGAGGCGCGCCGCGGTATCCGCCGCCTCCACCATCTCAGGGTCCATATCGATGCCGACCACCGATCCGGTCGGACCCACTTGCTGGCCCAGTATGACGGTGTCGATGCCGGGTCCGCAGCCCAGGTCCAGCAGTCGTTGGCCGGTCTGAATCGACATCAGCTCATGGCTTCTGAGCTTGATCGGGGCCAACAGCTGCCCGGCCCGCTCAAGATAGTTTCGATCCACGTTGCTTTGTTTCGAAGGCATTACCCGCTTCCCGTTCCGATCTTAAAGAGCCCGCACGCAGAAGGTGAATGACGATACTGTATATGCTCTTTGCCTGGATCTACACGGGTCCGGGGGGCAAGCGTCATTGTATTAGGGAAGGTCTGATCAATTGCTGCGATCGCGCCGGGATCTTTGCGCGCTCTCGTACAAGGCGCTCCAAGCGAAGTTGGCTTGTTGCCAATGAGCGAGGTGCAACGCAGTACGAGGGGCGCAAAGGCCCGGCCCCGCTTGGGTTTCGCCCACAAGGGCACATCTGCCGCGTTTCCCGGCTTGCCCATAGAATGGCTATGGCGCTGCGCCGGGAGCCTCGCATCTGCGCCCTTGTGGACCGAAACGCGATTCGTATCAATTGATCAGACCTTCCTTAGAAGGTCTCGACCAACGGGGTCCCGTTCGCACCGAACCACAACGTTCTTACCGGGCGGAGCGCTCGTTCGAGGCCAGGCGGTGGGCGTGACGAATCGCCTCCGGCAGTCGGAATCGAGGTGTGGATGCCATTACCCAGGCAACGGCGGCTTCAAGTGTCAGTCGGTGTCCCGGGGACACGAACACCGGTTTGACGCCTCGGCGGGTGCGCAGAACAGCGCCCACCACTTCTTCCTTGTGAATCAGGGGGGTCCAGGCGCCTCGCCGGTCTGGTACGGGATCGAACGTACCCACCAGCCGGGTCTTGCCGACACCGATGCTTGGGACGTCCCGGAGCACGCCCAGATGGCAGGCGAGTCCGAAACGGCGTGGGTGGGCATAGCCCTGGCCGTCGCACAGGATGAGATCCGGCGACTGTTCGAGCTGGTCCAGAGCCCCGCACAGGGCGGGGATTTCCCGAAACGAAAGCAGACCCGGAACATAGGGGAACACTGTTGGTTGGCGCTCGATCGCGGACTCCACCAACTCCAGCGACGGAAAGGCAAGCACCGCAACAGCGGCCCGGGTGACGCTGCCACCGGCCTCGAAGCCCACATCGACACCGGCCAACAGGTGGACGGCATCCACCCGATCACTGAGCTCCACCCGGGGGGCCCAATCGCGCTGCAGTTGAACCGCTTCCCTGGGTGTCACGTTCCAAGCATGGCTCAGCGTGTGGTCCATTCAGGGGGAGAACAGACGGACGAAAAACGGGGCCCAGAACACCAGCATCCCCAGCATCAGGGCAATGTCCAGTTTGTAGACGGCGCGACAAGCCGCCGGATCATCGGCGCCTTCACCCCCCATGAATATCTTCGCCATCAGCATATCGAAGGGCAGTATCCAGAATATGAACACCACCAGGCCTGGCGCCACATAGGTCGGGATGATCGCCCAACCGGTTTTGTTGCCTGGGTCCATCATCAGTGCCATGGGCAGCAGCGCCAGCACGATTGTTGCCAGTGCGACTCGGAGCGGTCCGACCCGGGCGAAAAAATGTGGTTGTGGATTGGGGGCGACTCGATTGCTGTTGGGCACGGCGTTGGTCATCGGCTCCAAAAGTGGGGTGTTGTGGTCCGGGTGGACAATCATACTCCTGGTGACGGCGGCAGAGTAAGATCGAACGGGGCTTGCTGGGGTGCGCCCGTTGTTCCGTCGCCCCGTGATCTTGGGCAAGGGTAACGGCATGCGTATAGGCATCGACCTGGGTGGAACAAAGATCGAAGGGCTTGCCCTGGCAGCGGACGGGTGTGAGATTGCCCGTATTAGGATACCGACGCCTCGCGGCGACTACCCTGGAACTGTCGATGCCATTCGCGGGTTGGTTGAGAATCTCGAGCAGCGCGGCGAGCCTGGTGCAAGCGTGGGAGTTGCCAGCCCGGGCGCGGTTTCGCCCGTGACGGGTCGGATGAAGAACTGCAACTCGATCTGGCTTAACGGCCAGCCGTTGCCGGATGACCTGCGGTCCGCGCTTGGGCGTGAGGTCCGTATCGCCAACGATGCGGACTGCTTTGCCCTGTCTGAGGCTGCTGACGGTGCGGGTGCCGGTGCCCAGGTGGTGTTTGGCGTCATCGTCGGCACCGGTACCGGCGGCGGTATCGTGATTCGCGGGGCATTGATGTCCGGCCCCAATGCCATTGCGGGGGAGTGGGGCCACAATCCGTTGCCCTGGCCTCTGCTCGGCGAACTTCCCGGCGTCGATTGCTACTGTGGACGGGCCGGCTGTATCGAAACCTGGCTTTCCGGCCCAGGCTTTGAGTTCGATCATCTTCAATCCAGTGGTCAAGCCATGAGCGCAGAAGCCATTGTCGCCGCCTCGGAACAGGGCGATGGTCTGGCTGTGGCCTCGCTGGAGCGGTATTGCCATCGTATGGCCCGGTCATTGGCCTCCGTGGTCAATCTGCTCGATCCGGATGTCATCGTGCTTGGCGGAGGCATGTCTCAGGTCGGGTGCCTCTATCGGCGGGTACCGGAGCTTTGGTCTGCCTACATATTTTCCGACCGGGTGGATACCCGCCTGAGCCCACCACAGCATGGTGACAGCAGCGGCGTTCGCGGCGCGGCCTGGCTTTGGGGGAGTGAGCGATGACCCTGCGCCATCCCCTGTTTTGGAAGTTGCTTGCCTGGTCCCTGTTGGCAACGGTGGTGTTTCTGACGCTGACACCCAGACCACCCAAGGTCAGTATGGTGTTGCTGTCTTGGGACAAGGCCCAGCATTTCCTCGCCTACATGGTCTTGACGTGGTTGTTTGCTATGGCCTGGGAGGGGCGGCGGCTGATTGCCTGGATGGCGTTTCTGTTGTGCGTGGGGGTCACCCTGGAGTGGTTGCAGGGGGCCATGGGCATTCGCGTCATGGAACTCTGGGACATGCTGGCCAACAGCATCGGTGTCGGTCTGGGTTGGTTGATATCGCGTACGCCCCTACGTTTTACCCTGGTCTGGTTAGAATCATGGCTGGTCCGGATGTGATGACCGTGACCGGCCCAAAATCAGTCTCGTAGTATAGTGAGACCGTTCGCCAGACCCTACACCGTAGGTTCGTCGCCCATTTAAAGGAAGGTGCGCCATGCTTTTTCCCATGCCCCGGTTCCTTGTCTCCGTATTGATCATCGGCTTTGCCATGATCGTCGGCGCGCCGCACGCCTTGGCGGTTGACACGGTGCACAGGGTGGTGATGCATCTGGATGACAATGACCCCGAGCGCATGAATCTGGTGCTGAACAATGCCGCAAACGTGTCCAAGTACTATCAGGAGCAGGGCGAGGAGGTTGAGATTGAAATCGTGGCCTACGGGCCCGGGCTGCACATGTTGCGCGCGGACACCTCGCCGGTTAAAGAGCGGATTATGGGATTTCCCGACAATTTCGACACGGTGACGTTTCGTGCCTGCGGCAACACCCACAGCAAGATGTCTGCGAAAGCGGGCAAAGAGGTTGAATTGCTTCCCCAGGCAACCATGGTTCCGTCTGGGGTCATTCACCTGATTCAGCGACAGGAGGAGGGTTGGGCGTACGTGCGACCCTGACCTTCATTCTGGGCGAGGCACCGTCAGTCAGGCTCAAAGCTATGATTGATGCGCGCCGACGACCCAGTACCCAGCCTGATACAGGCCAATCCAGGAGATTCCGAACCATGAAGATTGCCATCCTATCAAGGGGGCCTAAGCTCTACTCGACCAGCCGTTTGGTCGAGGCGGGCATCGAACGCGGTCACGATGCCCGTGTTATCAACCCGCTGCGCTGTTACATGAACATCAGCTCCAGTCGGCCCACCATCCACTACCGCGGCGAGGAATTGGAGGAGTTCGACGCGGTGATTCCACGCATCGGCGCATCGGTAACCTTCTACGGCACCGCGGTGCTGAGACAGTTTGAGATGATGGGTGTGTATCCGCTCAACGAGTCTGTGGCGATTTCCCGTTCCCGGGACAAATTGCGTTCTCTCCAGTTGTTAGCCCGTAAGGGCGTCGGCCTGCCGGTCACGAGTTTTGCTCATTCCCCGGACGACACCGAAGACTTGATCAAGTTGGTGGAGGGCGCGCCGCTGGTCATCAAGCTGCTGGAAGGCACCCAGGGCAAAGGCGTGGTCCTGGCCGAGACCCGCAAGGCGGGGGAGAGCGTGATCGACGCGTTTCGTGGTTTGAACGCCCACTTTCTGGTGCAGGAGTTCATCAAGGAAGCGGGCGGCGCCGATCTTCGGTGTCTGGTGGTGGGCGGCAAGGTTGTGGCAACGATGATGCGTCAGGCCAAGGACGGCGAGTTTCGTTCCAATCTGCATCGCGGTGGCACGGCCAAGCTGATCAGGATCACCCCCACCGAGCGCAGTACGGCGGTACAAGCCGCGACGATCATGGGGCTTAATGTGGCCGGTGTCGATATCCTGCGCTCCAATCATGGGCCGGTGGTGATGGAGGTCAATTCCTCACCGGGCCTGGAGGGGATTGAGGCCGCCACCGGCAAAGACATTGCCGGCCAGATCATCGAGTTTATCGAGAAGAACGCCCGCCAGGGTAAGACCCGGACACGGGGCACCGGATGAGGTGCAGTCCACGATGCTGAGCCCATGAGTGCCACCATCCAAATCGGCACGGAGAGTGTCGCGCCCGGGCAGCGCCGAATTATTGAGCTGGCGCTGCCCAGCCTGTATGGGCATGCCCGTATGAGCATGCCGGTGCATGTGTTGCGGGGGCGCCGTCCGGGACCCACGCTGTTGGTTTCGGCCGCGGTGCATGGCGATGAGATAAACGGCGTCGAAATTGCCCGGCGATTGTTGGGCATGAGTTTGATCCGGCGCCTTCGCGGCACCCTGATATGCGTGCCGGTGGTCAACGTATACGGTTTCGTGAATCGCTCGCGTTACATGCCGGATCGACGCGACTTGAACCGGTCCTTCCCGGGTTCGGACCATGGCTCCACGACGGCACGTCTGGCGCGCCTGTTTCTGGATGAAGTGGCCCAGCACGCCAGCCATGTTCTGGATCTGCATACCGCGGCGGTATACCGGACTAACCTGCCGCAGATTCGGGCCCATCTTGCGGATGAGGTGACCAAGAGCATGGCCATTTCATTCGGATCTCCGGTCATATTGGACTCCAACCTGCTGGATGGCAGCTTTCGAGCACAGGCCGCCAAGCTGGGGATTCCGATGCTGGTATTCGAGGGGGGCGAGGCGTTGCGGTTCGAGGAACTTGTGGTCCGAGCCGGTCTGCGTGGGGTTTTGGATGTCATGCGCACCCTGGGTATGTTGCCGGCCCGGCGTCGGCCCCGCGCCGGGCCGAGTCCCGTCGTGGCCCGGTCCAGTGTCTGGGTCCGGGCGGAACAGAGTGGCGTGTTGCGCAGTTCCATGGCCTTGGGCACCCATGTCCGTAAGGGGGACATTCTGGGTTATATCGGTGACCCATTGAGTCAGGACGCAGGCGCGGTGGTTTCGGCCTTGGATGGAATTCTCATCGGCCGGGTCACACTACCCTTGGTCAACGAAGGCGAAGCGCTGTTTCATCTGGCTAAGTTTCAGGATCCCCAGGCCGTTGGTGAACAGCTCGAGGAGTATCACGAGAGTCTGATCGAATCGGATCATCTTGCGGATTCCGGGGCCAAGGCGGCCAACGGAGAGATGGAAGGCGTTTGAGCGCATCAAAACCCGTGCACGAGAACAACATGCCGACAGTCTCCAATTCATCGCACCTGGATATTGTCGGCTGGCGTGAATGGTTGGCTCTGCCGGATCTCGGTGTCGGCGCGATCAAGGCCAAGATCGACACCGGCGCGAGAACCTCGGCACTCCATGCCCATAGGATCGAGCGCTATCGTCTCGGCGGCGCACCCTGGGTGCGATTCTGGCTCCATCCGCTGCAGAAAACGACTGTGCCCGATCTGGTCTGCAATGCAGAGATCATCGACCAACGTCGGGTCAGCGACTCGGGCGGGCATCAGGAACAGCGCCTGGTCATCGCCACACAGGCCGAAATCGGGGGACATTGCTGGCCTATCGAAATCACCCTGACAAACCGTGAAACCATGTTGTTTCGAATGCTGCTGGGCCGCACGGCCATGCGCAAACGGTTCCTGGTTAATCCGGCGCGGTCCTTTGTTTGGGGCAAGCTTTCACCCGAGCAGGCCGCCGCCCGGATAAACGATGTTTCTGACTGACTTCCGTAATTGGGCGTCCGCTCGGATTCGGGGATTCGGGACGGGTACCGCTGTAATCGACAGCCCAACGGGTACAATTCCAGCGTGCTGTTGATGTCCGCGGCGCTGCTTGCCGCCATGTTGCTGGTGCCCATGGGCTTGGCTCTGGTGCTGATCGGCGCGTTTCGCCGGCGCCTGAGGATTCAGTTGGTGGGCGCCGCCTGTTTTGGGTTCGGTCTGCTGCTTTATTTCAGTACCCTGCTGGGTGAGTTTGGCGCTGCGGATGCCTGCCTCGATGGCGGTGGACGCTGGAACTACGACGAGCGGGTCTGTGAATTTTCTGACCCGCCAGCACCGGAAACAAACCCATGACCCAAAGCGTGAGCCCACTCGGATTGCCCATCGGTGATCGGGTTGTTGACTGGACGCCTCCGCAGCCTCCGAGCCGTGCGTCCCTAGACGGACGCTACTGCCGCCTTGAGCCGGTCGATCCGAAACGCCATGGGTCGGATTTGTATCAAGCCAATGCAACCGACACCGAGGGCCGCATCTGGACCTATCTGCCCTACGGTCCGTTTGCGACCCTGGCCGACTATCAGGAATGGTTGGAATCCGTCAGCCGGCCTCAAGACCCGCTCTTCCATGCCATCGTGGATCTGGACAGTGGACGTGCCGTGGGGGTCGCCAGCTACCTGCGTATTCAACCGGGCCATGGATCCATAGAAGTGGGGCACATCAATTTTGCCCCGCCGCTGCAACGCAAACCCGCAGCCACCGAGGCCATGTATCTGCTGATGAAACGTGCTTTTGAAGCGGGTTATCGCCGTTACGAGTGGAAGTGCGACGCTCTCAACCAGCGCTCGCGGGCTGCAGCGCAGAGGCTGGGGTTGTCGTTCGAAGGGATTTTTCGCCAGGCCACGGTATACAAGGGACGCAATCGCGACACCGCATGGTACGCCGCCATCGATTCGGAGTGGCCGGCATTGAGCCAGGCATTCGAGCACTGGCTAAACCCGGCCAACTTTAGCGCCGACGGTCAGCAACGAGTGCGTTTGTCCGAGCTGACCTCCCGGATTCTGGTTGCCCGCGGTTGACTCGGCCAGCCCGTGTGAATCCGTTCACCCACGAGCCGGAAATCAAATTCAGCATCAACCGTCTCAGCTGCCTTTTTGTTGCTGATACTTCGCATAGTAGTCGTCGAGAAGCCTGCGAATTGCGGTGCCGATCGCGGCGTAGTCGTACTCGTTGAGATTGGCGAGCGAAGCCCTTGCCGCTGGATGCGTGTCACCGAATCCACCGCCGGGCATCGGCACGATGCCGGCCTCGTCGGCGATCCTCAACAGCATTTCGCCCGGTACGATTTTCTTGAGCAACCAGTCGACGAAATCGCGCCCGTAGAGTTTCTCCCCAATCGGCTCCAGTTCAAGCTCGGTGTAGTAGTCGGCGCGGTTGGGATCCGCGGGCAGTTTCAGGCCCATGGCGCGATACAGAGTGTCGTGGCGCGCGGCCACCAGACGCATCATGGCGGCCTTGTAGTTGTTCGCCGTGTCCATCATGGCGAAGAGCGAAAACAATGCCATCTGTACCTGCTGTGGTGTCGAAAGGCCGGCGGTGTGATTCAGGGCCACGCTGCGGCCCGCCTCGTCTATCTGCACCGAAGGCGGATTGCTTGGGTTTACGAGGAAGAATGCCTTGACCTTTGGATCCAGCAGTTTATCCAGCTCAGCCTCTGGGATTTGCCAGCCAGCATTCGGATCGGCGTCGATGTAGACTGATTCGAGCTGGAAGTCGTTCGGCTCGTGGATTTCCAGGTAGGGGGTTAATATCGGCCGTGCGACGGCGATTTTGTCGCCCGGCATCAGGATTTTGTTGTCTCGCAGCGTATTGGAAATGTAAGTCATCGCCGCGGTTCCGCCTTCGGTGGCGAACAGCTCAAGACTGGCGCTCACCGGCGTTCCACTGCACATTTCCCGGGTCAGCCAGTGGCCGCAGATTCTTTCCGTGAGCGTGAGCATCCGGTCTGGAACCGGATATCGCAACGATGTCGCCTGCTTCCAAACTTGCCCGATGTTAGGAGCCGATGACAGCTCCGGCACCGAGTGCTGCAGTGGTCGGCGGCACTCCGGAGTGCATTGGCGAAGTGGCCTTCAGAGCCGTGATTTCTCTCCACGCCTATCCGTTCCGTCCATGCCCGGATTTGACTGTTCCGGTGTCTTTACACCACCGCGCTGAGTCCGCCGTCCACATACAGAATCTGCCCGTTGACATAGTCCGAGGCCTGCGACGCCAGGTAAATGGCGGCACCCTTTAGTTCAGATACGTCCCCCCAGCGATTCGCAGGCGTACGGGCACAGAGCCAATCCGAAAATGTCTCGTCATCCACCAGGGCGCGGGTGAGTTCGGTCTTGAAATAGCCCGGTCCGATTCCATTTACCTGGATATTGTGCTGCGCCCATTCTGCGCACATGTTTCGGGTCAGCATACGCACGCCGCCCTTGGATGCGGCATACGGTGCGATCGAGTATCGTCCGAGTTCACTTTGCAGCGAGCAGATGTTGATAATTTTGCCGCGCCTGCGGGGCACCATGCCACGGGCCACCTCCCGGCCCACCCGGAATACGCTGCTGAGGTTTGTGTCGATCACTTCCCGCCAGGTTTCCTCGGTACACTCCAGCAACGGAACGCGACGCTGGATGCCTGCGTTATTGATCAGGATGTCGATGGGTCCGACGTCGGATTCGATTCCAGCCACGCCGTCCCGCACTGCGGCCGGGTCGCGCACATCGAAGGCACGTCCGGCGACGGAATGTCCGGCCGCACTCAGGGTCTCGACCGCCTGCGCCACGCCGGCCGGTTGGCTGCCGTTGAGCACCACCGTGCTCCCGGATTCGGCCAGCCCCTGGGCAAGGGCGTAGCCGATGCCTCTGCTTGAACCGGTGATCAGGGAAACGCGGCCGGAGAGATCGAACAGGGGATGTGTCATGGTCGGGACCTGGGGTTGGGAAATTGGATGGCCGTAAACGGCAGCGCATCGGTGCACGATATCCACACGAGCAAACAGCAGCCGGCATGGCCCGGCCGCTGCCGTGTCGTCACAGTTCCAACTGAACCTTCATATGACGGCTGCGGTCTGTGGCGGCTTCGAACGCCTGGACCGCATCCCTGATCGGAAACGATGCGGTCAGCAGCGGTGTCACGTCGATCTTGCCCCGGGCGATGAAGTCAATCGCCCACTCGAATTCAGGGTGGAAGCGGAAGCTGCCCCGGTACTCGATTTCCTTGACCAGTGCGGCGTTGATGGGAAACGTCTGATCGCCCACCGGCGGGAAACCGACCTGCACAATCACACCGCCGGCCCGGGTCAGGCTCACCGCCGATTGCATCGCCGCAATTGCGCCGGAGCATTCGATGACCGCATCGAAGTGACCCTTGCCGTCCCCGTAGACGCGCAGCCGGTCGGCGTCGTTGACCACATGGAGGGTTTGGTCCGCACCGACCCGCGCAGCCATGGCCAGCGGCGCGTCCATCAGGTCGGTGACCGTGATGTGGGCGGCGCCGGCGTGGCGGGCGGCAAGCACCACCAGGCAGCCGATGGGACCGACGCCACTGATCAGGACGCGGCGTCCGGTGATCGGCATGGCCCGCTGGACCGCGTGCAGGGCGACAGCCAGGGGTTCACCCATGGCCGCCAGTGAGAAATCCAGCTCATCGGGCACCGGCACGCACTGACTCTCCGGCACCCGCAGGGATTGCTTGAACACCCCTTGAACATGGGGCATCAATGCGGCGCTGCCGAAAAAGCGCATGTTGCGACATTGGTTGCCCATTCCCTGGAGGCAGAAGTCGCAGGCATTGCAGGGCAGGCTGGGATTGACCGCGACCCGCTGTCCGACCCGGACCCGGACCACCGAATCGCCTACCTGCTCCACTTCCCCCGATACCTCGTGTCCGAGAACAAGCGGTTCCCGGACCGCGAAATTGCCGACCCTGCCTTCGTGGAAGTAGTGCAGGTCCGAACCGCAGATGCCACCCATGCGGGCACGGATGCGAACTTCGTTCGGGCCCAAGGGATCATCTGCCTCGGTCTGCTCGACGATGCGAAGATCGCCGGCGCCGAATAGGGTGCATGTTTTCAAGGCTTGATCTCCGTTGGGTGTACAAGGTACCGCAACGCCGCCGCCACTAAGTGCTGCGGCGGTTGTTCGATGCTCAGCGCGCAGTGTGGCTCGTCCGCCTGGGGCGGTTCCAGGTCCGCCAGCTGACTTGCCAGCAGCGATGCCGGCATGTAGTGATCAGGCCGCTGCGCCATTCGGCCTGCGATGGTATCCACCGAACCGTTCAAGAACACCAGCCTCATTCTGGGCTGGCCGCGACGCAGCACATCCCGGTAGCGTCGTTTCAACGCAGAACAGGCCAGCACGGCGCCAGTATCGTCCGTCGTGGACAGGGTTTCGGCCAGCCCGGACAGCCAGTCTGCTCGGTCCACATCGGTTAGGGGGATGCCGGCACGCATCTTGTCCACGTTTTCGGCGGAATGAAACGCGTCTCCTTCCAGGAACGGGACCTGTAGACGCTCTGCCAGCACACTGCCAATGGCGGATTTGCCTGTCCCGCACACACCCATGACCAGCACGATCGGCTTCACGGGTGGGGTCGGTCCCACCGGTGGGTTGCTGAACAAGGGTATGGCGTTTCAACCGTCACCGTCACTCCAGTTCTCGCGTGAACGCATTCCAATTGTAGTGTGTCTGTGGCGCGTCGTTTGGCCGGCCCGCGCCTTCAGTTCCGAAGCGGCTCGCCGATACGTCTGTTTGGTGACTTCGGCCTTGCATCTTGCCCCTCAAATCTGGTCCGCGTTCAGGTGCAGCGCACCCGATTTGCTGGTCGGCCCGTACTTTGCTTATACGGTGGGTTGAAACAATGCCCAAGGCTCGCCACACACTGTCGATCACGGACGCTGACCGCCCGTCGGATCTGCCGGCTGGTCCGGCGGCCGGCCCCGAATCCCGATCGACCGTGCCGGAACTCAATGACATGTATCGAACCCCTTCAAATACTTCCATCGCGGCGCCAACGGCTGATAAATCTGTGTCACTCTCGGTCCCCATGAAAGCCGTCGCCTCAACAACACATCAGGTCCGTTCCGCCCGGGTGGTATTGACCGGCACCTACTGCTGCAAGAATAAGGGGGATGCGGCCATGCAACAGGTGTTTGCCGCTGAACTGAGCAAACGCCTGCCTCATGCTGAGATCGTGCTTGCCTCGCCCTTCCCAGACCTCGATGTTGAACATTATGCACCCCTGCGGGTGGTCAAGAGCCGTCGCCGTAACCTGCCGCTGGCGACGGTACACTGGGCTATCCTGGAATGCCTCGGGGCTTTGGGTTTGCCGCCAAAGCGTTACCCGCTCAACGCCGAGATCGATGCCATGGCCCGCGCGGATCTGGTGGTTGACCTGAGCGGGGACATGTTGACCGAGGACTATGGGGCTTTGGTTGGTTTTTCCCATTTCCTGCCTCTGTTGCAGGCACAGGCCCTAATGCGTCCGCTGGTGGTATGTGCCCAGTCCGTTGGCCCGTTTTCCAGGCTCGCGCCGCTGGCAAGACGGATTTTCCGCCGGACACGCCTGACTACTGTTCGCGAGTCGCTGAGCCCGACGTTACTGGCGGCGCTGGATGATGCCGGGATCCAGCCCGTTCAAACGGCGGATCTTGCGTTTATGCTTCAGCCCGTCCCTGGGGACCGAATCGCCGCGATTTTGACCCAGGAGGGGGTGCCAGAAGCGCCGGGGCTGAGACTGGGTGTTTCGGTGAGCGCCCTGTTGGCGAACAAGACCAACCGTCATGTTGGGGGGGCGGGCAACGACAAACTGAGCGCTTTTGCCCGGGCTCTGGATCATCTCGTCGAGCGTTTGGGGATAGACGTTTTGCTGGTGCCCCATGTGTTTGGACCCCGGGCGTCTGGTGATGATCGCGCCGTCGGCGAACAGTTGGCCCGACTGATGCGGCACCCGATCCACAGACTTGAACGGGAGTACCGACCGGAGGAGATCAAAGGGGTGATCGCCCGCTGTGACGCGTTTGTCGGCTGCCGCATGCATGCCAACATCGCCGCCTTGGACAGCGGGGTGCCGGTTCTGGCGATCGGATACAGTCACAAGACCCGGGGCATTTTGCACGACCTGGGGCTGGATGACTGGGTATTGTCGTCGCAGGCCATTGAGGCGGATGCATTGATCGGCCGCATCGAGTCTTTGTTTGCCGGGGCGTCCGGCTATCGGACTCGGCTGGCGGCGATGCTGCCCGAGATGAGGCGGCGCTCCGCGGAATCCATTGACGCAGTCGTCCGGATCCTCGAAACAGATCTGCCGGACCGGGCCGCGTGAACCGTTTCGCGGCACTGCTGGGCGCATGCGGCGGCGAGGCTGAGCGTGCGGCCCGTTTGCGGCTTGCGCTGGGGTCCCGATTCGGCGATGTGACCGTAACCCATCCCTTGCCAGGCGTATCCCTGGGCTGGTGTGGCGATGCCGGATTGACCGCCCTCGCACACACTGAAGACGGTTTCGCCCTGGCCCATGGGTCGGCCCATCCTGTTCGGGGCTGCGACGATACGGGTATCCGCGTCGACGATGCCCTCGGCATTGCCGGTCGCGCATTGCAACGACTGAAATCCGGTGAGTCTGCGGTGGAAGGTCTTGCCGGCTCGTTCATGGTGGTGGCGGGTTGCCGCGAAGGTCAGGTCCAGGTGGCGGGCGACGGATCCGGAAACCGGGTGCCCTATTGTTCGGTCGCGGATGAAGAACTGGCGGTGGCCAGCCATCCCCTGGTCTGCGCCCGCCTGCACGGGCAGGTGGAACTGGATCGTAGTCTGGAAGATTTTTTCCTGGTCTACGGTTTTCTGCCGTCCGGGCGCACGCTGTATCGGGGGGTTGAGCAGCTCGCACCCGGTGAGGCGTACGCTTGGGGTTTCGCCGGATGGTGCTTGCATCGTCCGTCATCGAATACCCAGCCTGGCATGGTCATTCCGGTTCCGGAATCCGAGGACGCCTTATACGATCGGCTCTACCAGGTGATGATGGGGTGCGTCCAGGATCAACTGCCAGCGGCCGCCGAGGTCGGGGTGCTGCTGGGTGGGTTCGACTCAGCACTGGTCGCCGCCATACTCCAGCGCCTGGGCAAACGCGTCCACACCTACTCATTCCGCTATGCGGACGCTCGCTACAATCAGCCCCACACCGACACGCTGTCGCGTCATCTGGGCTGCAAGCACACCTGGGTGGACATCACGCCAGAGGTGATCGCCGCCGGGCTGCAGAACTATGGCGAGCATTATGTGCAGCCCACCAATTGGTTGAACTACGTAATCCAGACGGTTCATGTATGTGACCGGATGCGCAGCGACGGACTTGATATCGCCTTTTCGGGCGATGGCTGCGACGCGGTTTTTCTGGGCTACCCCGGAACCTACAAACGCACCCGGGCGTTCGCCCGATTGCCCCAGCTTCCGTCCTGGATGGTGGCCGGCCTGACCGGTCTACTGGGTCGACCCGGACTGGATCGATTCATCGGTCATCCCCACCGCGTCGCCATGACCCTGCTCCGTGCGACTGCACGGCCGATGCCGACCCGGGCGTTTCTGACCTTCCGTGTGATGGATGAGACCACCGTCAATGCTTTGCGACGGGGTGCCCGGCCGGATCGGAGTGAGGCGGTGGAATCCATCGTCCGGTCATTGGCTGAGCCGTTCCAAGGGCTTTCCATTCAACGCATCGGCTACGCCGCGAAGGGTCTGGTGTCGCCGAATCGGACCAAACTGATCGCCAGCACCGACGTGACCGGCGTCCGGGTCCACAGTCCCTACCTGCATCCAGATCTGCGGCGGTTTGCCTCACGGGTGCCGGATCACCTGCTGCGGGAAGAGGGTCAGAGCAGGATTGCCGATCCCGGCAAGATCTGTCTGATGCGGATGGCGGAGCGACACCGTTTGCTGCCCCATGAGATCATTTATCAGCCGAAACTGGCGGCGGTGGACAGCCCCATAGACAGTTGGTTTTCCGGCGCACTTCGCCCGGCGCTCGATCAGGCCTTGTCGGGACTGCCGTTCACGCCCGACCCCCGGCAGATCGAGGCGCTGGTTAAGACAACCTGGCCGGAACGCCTGTATAAGCGTCATCTCGGCTCCACCCAGGTTATCAGTGATGCCATCTCGCTGCTGGCGACCTACGGCGCGATGAATCCCCCCACCACCGATGCCCGGAGCCGTCGGTGCGCGTGACCAGGCTCATCCAACGTCACCGGCGTGTATTGCGAATACTGGTCTCGATGGCGTTGCTGGGTCTGTGCCTTTCCCTGGTGGAGCCGGCCGCATTGCTGCAAGCCTGGGTGCGGATTGAGCCCGTTTACTTTGTCGCCGCACTGTCGCTCAACGCCATAGGGACGGTGCTGATTCGAGCCTGGATCGCTCATCTCACCACCCGTGCGACCGGGGTCATGCTCGGATTCTGGGAACTGATTCGCATCAACCTGATCGCCCGCTTTTACACCATCGCCCTGCCGCGCGGGGCCTCGGCCGCGATACGCTGGCATCACTATCGCAAAGGGGGGTCTGGCCACGCCGCCGCCGCTTTGTTGTTGTTCGAGAATCTGGTGTCGGTGTTTACCCTGTTCCTCAGTGCAGCTCTGATTCTGTCTGTGGAGGGTGGTGAGGCCGGACCGGTCGCGCGCTATCTCATGCCCCTGGCCTGGTGCGGCGCCGTGGCATCGGCGTGTGTCCTGCTGCCGTTTTTACATCGCCCCGCTGCGGCGTTGTTCCGAGGGACTCTGGGTTGGTTGTTGAAGCGGCCAGGTCGTGTATCCGGCATCGCCAGACGGTTTCTGGCGGCGATCGATTGTTACCATAATCTGCCTGTCCGGCGGTTGGGTTCGATTCTTCTAGCCAGTGTTCTGGGCTATGTATTTTTTGTCTTGAGCGCCTGGGTTCTGGCTCAGGGGATGGAACTGGGGGTTGGACTGTTCGTGATCGCCTGGGTCCGCTCGGTCACTCTGCTGGCCGCCCTGATACCCATCACCATCGCTGGTCTGGGTGTTCGCGAGGGCGTGATGATCGCGTTGCTGGGTGGTTATGGCGTATCGGCTTCGAACGCGTTCGCCTACGCCATTGCGGCTTTCTGCATCCAACTGGCGCTCGGTCTGGTGGGTGCCATTCTGGAGTTGCTCCGGCTGTGGGGTACGCGGGCCGCCGCCGGCCCCACTGTTCATTCGGCAAAGGAATGACCATGCGATTACGGGCGAAACCGGTTGTCAAATTGAATCGGGGGGGCAAGGCTCGCATGATCGATGCCTTTCTTACCGAGGCGCTGGGCCGCGCACCCGAGGGGCTTCGGGTATTGGACATCGGCTGTGGCAACGGGGATATCTGCGCCCACTTCGCCCGGCACAACCAGGCCGTCGGCATCGATGTGACCGACCAGTGCAGAGCCGAGTACACCGACCTGGTCCGGTGTGTCGGTGTTTCAGAGTCCCTGCCGTTTCGAGACGGTGTTTTCCATGTGGTGATTTCTCATCATGTCATCGAGCACGTCCAGGATCACGATCTGCACATGGCCGAGATCAATCGTGTGCTTGCACCCAACGGCGTCTGCTATCTGGGAACCCCAAACCTGAGTTCACCGTTTATGCGGGGCCACGTGGGCAATGATATGGTTTTGCGCTACGACCAAATGCGGCCGTTGTTCCAGCGCCATGGCTTTGAGGTTGAGGAGTACTACGCTCGCTGGCTCCATCAGCCCGACCGCTACCATTGCGAGACCCGTTTGTTTCGCCTCGCGCCGCCGACGCTTTTGCGTGGCCTCCGGCACTGGTTTCCCAGTCAGTGCTTCCTGCTGCGACCCCGGGTATCGGCCAACGATCTGTAAAGCGCGGCGTGTTGTTCGGCAATACGCGGCCAGGCATAGGCGTCGACTCGAGCCAGTTGGGCGGCACGACTGCGGGTAATTGCGTTCGGATCGGACAGCTTTGCCAGCAGGGCGGTGGCAAGTGCGTCACTGTCACCGGGTTCCACAAGCCACTGAGAGTCGATGGCCAGGTCGGGTAATCCGCCGATGTCGCTGACCAGCAGTGGGCAGCCCATACCGGCGGCGCGGCAGGCGGCACCGGACTGGCTGTCAAAGCGAACGTATGGGAACACTGCCAGTTCCGACACCCGCAGCAGCGAGTCGATCACCTCATCCGGCTGGAAACCCTCCCGCAGGTGCACCCTGCCCCTGAGTTCGGGGTGTGCAAGCGCGGCGCGCAGCACTTCCCCGTCCCGATGGGTTTTGAGCGCTTTGGCCACCAACCGGGCGGTCAGACCGGATTGACCCGACCAAAGGCGGCCCGCGATCACCAGATCCAGGTCGGGCAGGGCCGGCAGCACCCGGCGACAGGCATTCAGCAGATGATCGATGCCCTTGTAGCCCCGTAAGTTGCCAAATACACAGATGTAGCGACGGGACGGGTCCAGTCTCAGCGATTTATGGTCTTCCGCGGTTGAAGCGGGCGGCGCGGCGGCCGTGCGAACGCCGTGGGGAATAATGTGTATCCGCTCCGTTTCGATTCCGAAGCGCCGGCTCAGCGCCATCGCCCCGCGCGCGTCATGGACCACCAGCGCATCCGCCCGCTTGAACAATCCACGCTCGAATGGCTCCAACGGACGCAGGGATTCATGTGCGGTCGGATTGTGCACGGTGACCACCAGACCCTTGCCTGCCCTGCGGACCATGGACGCCAGCGGGGCGAGATAGCCCGCCATCGGCGGCGACCAGTGTTGCAGGTGGACGATATCCGCCTCGGCAGAGGCAAGCCGGCGCCAGGACAAGGGGTTCGCCCAATGCAGATCACCCCGGTCTTGGGTCAATGCCGCGGCGGGATGGAGAAAACCGGGATACGGCGCGCGGTAGTCGTTTGGACGCACGTCGACATCGGGCTGTGTATCCAGCGCCTCGAACAGTGCGTCGCCGTAGGGGCTCAGGCCCCGCACCGGCAGACCGAACTGGCATACCAGCAAAATACTCGGGTCGGACATGGTGCGCTTTATCCGTTGGTCTGTATGTGCCGGGATCGAGCGGTGCGGATCGAGGTCCTGCTTGACCGATCGCTGCTTTGGTCCAGCCAGTAGTCTCGAATCGTGCGCAGTTCCTGCTTCAGCGCGGCAACGCATGCGCTCACCAGGAGCGATGGTGCGCGTTGAACCGGTGTAACGATCGAAGCCATCAAATGAATGGCGCGTTGGAATGGTCTGAATGCAATTTCTCCGCCGTCTGGGCGATACAGTCGATAGCTTGACGCGCTGATTGACGGTTGGCTGCGGTGCAGGTTGCGCCCGGCTGCGGGCACCGATCCGGTCAGCATGACTTCCCGAAATGCAATGAGCTGTTTAATGTTCACCCGCGCGATCCTCCCGCCTGACGACCGAAGCTACAGCAGAACCCGATTGAATTATCGAAATTAACCATTAAGTTTGATAGAGCGTTTGTGCGTATGCTCGATTCAGATCAGATAATGCGCAGAATCCCCGCAGCAGTACCCGCCCCATAAGACGGGCACACATCCAGATAGCAGGAGCGAACACATGAAACTGATCGGCAAACTTGCGACCTCGGCGCTTGCATGCCTGTTGCTCTCCACGGCTGCCCAGGCTCAGGAGATGACTTTTTTCCGAATCGGCACCGGCAGCGCCGGCGGCACCTATTTCCCCATCGGCGGGTTGATCGCCAACGCCATATCCAATCCGCCCGGATCCCGGCCGTGCGACGAGGGTGGCTCCTGCGGCGTGCCCGGCCTGGTGGCGGTGGCTCAGTCCACCAATGCATCAGCCCACAACGTGACCGCGATCCAGGCGGGGCAGATGGAGGCCGGCCTGACCGGCGCCGCAACCCTGTATTTTGCCTACCATGGAGAGTCCAAGTTCGAGGGTAACTCGAAGGAAAAGCTCCGCGTCATCGCCAACCTGTTCCCGGAGGACCTGCATCTGGTGCTGCCCAAGGGCGGCAAACTCAACTCGCTCAAGGACCTGGAAGGCAAACGGGTGGGGATTGCCCAGGCGGGTTCGGGCACCCAGATCGCGGTTGAACTGATCCTGGCCGAGCAGGGCATAACCCGGGACAACATAGATGAGGCGGAGCTCAACAACAGCCAGAGCGCCGAGCGCCTGGCCGACGGCCAGTTGGATGCCTACTTCTATGCCGCGGGGACCCCGGTGGCCGCCATGATCCAGCTCGATAACACCAAGGGAATGGAGTTGTACTCGTTCTCGGAAGAAGAGATCGTCGCGTCCAACAAGGCGGTTCCCTACTACGTGCCGTCCATGATCCCCAGCGGGACTTACGCAGGCGTGGAATACGACGTCAATACCCTGGCGGTGAACGGCATTCTCGCCACCAGTTCCGATGTGTCCGACGAGTTGATCTACGAGATCACCAAGGCGCTGTGGAACGAGAATAGCCGCAAGCTGCTGGACAACGGCCATGCCAAGGGCAAGGTCATTCGTCAGGAAACCGCGCTGAAGGGTCTCGATGGGCTCGACGTGCCCCTGCACCCCGGGGCTGAGCGCTACTATCGCGAAGTCGGGCTCATCAACTGAGCTGATGTCTGTCCCCCCGGGGGTGGGACCCCCGCCCCCGGGGACGGACCGATACCGGTGAATGTGACCTGCCGATGGTTTTGAGCGTGTTCGTCAGAACGCCGCGCGCTGTGGGTTTATGCGCACCGGCTCAAAAGAGCATGGTGAGCCAGAAACGAGAGACCTGCCATGGCTGACCAACCGACCACAGCGTTCGACGTTGAGAATGCCGAGCGGCTGGAAAAGAAATACGACACCGCCCTCGCCACTCGAGATAACGGTCCCTTACTGGCACCGGTTCTGTACCTGGTCTCCATCGTGTTTGCCGCTTACCACTTATACACCGCTGGTTTCGGGACGCCGGTGGAGCATGTCCATATGGGCATCCATCTGACCGGGTTGTTCATCCTGATTTTTGCCGGGTTTCCGCTGATTCGAACCCAGAGCGCTCTGGAATATCACCCCAATCGCTGGTTCCGATTCGGGAATGTGCCGATTTTCGACTGGGTGTTCATCGTGCTGGGGATTTGCGCGGCTCTGTTTCTTGCAGTGTCCTGGACCGGTCTCTCGGTGATGGGAATCGAAGTACCCGAGCAGATGCTCAGGCAGGGGGATCCCTCCATGCCCGATCTGCTGTTTGGGACCGCCCTGGTGGTGTTGGTTCTGGAGATCGCTCGCCGGTCCCTGGGCTTTGTGCTGCCCCTCATCATCATGGTGTTTGTACTCTATGCTTTGCTGGGCCCCTACATGCCGGCCGACGTACTGAAACACCCCGGTGTTGACTGGCGCCAGTTCATCAACAATATGTACTTCCCTTCCGAAGGCATCTTCGGTGTGACTCTGTGGGTGGTGTCCACCGTGGTGTTTCACTTCGTGCTGTTCGGGGTGGTGGCGCAGCGCATGGGCCTTGGGCAGTTCTTCGTGGACAACGCCATGATTCTGGCCGGTCGTTACACCGGGGGGCCGGCCAAGGTGAGCGTGGTCTCATCGGCCTTTTTCGGCACCATCTCCGGTTCATCCATCGCCAACACGGTTTCCACCGGCTCGCTGACCATTCCCAACATGAAACGGATGGGCTACCCCGGTCACTTTGCCGGCGGGGTCGAGGCCGCAGCCAGCGCCGGTGGGCAGATCACCCCGCCCATCATGGGCGCCGCTTCGTTTCTGATGGCCGAATTTCTGGAGGTGCCTTACACCACCATCGTCATCGCCGCGCTGGTGCCGGCGATGATGCACTACATCGGCGTGTTGTCCATCGTGCACTTCACCGCACGCCGCCTGGGTCTGGCGGGCTATGCGAAGGACCAATTGCCCCGGTTTCTGATTGTCTGGCGCGAGGGATGGCATACGGTGGTGCCGCTGGTGGCGCTGCTGGTGGTCCTGTTCAGCGGCTATTCCCCCAACATGGCCGCCTTTATCGGTTTGCTGCTGTGCATTGTGGTGGGTTTTTGCTCGTTTGCGAGGCCATTGACCCTGTTGGTACCCGCCGGGCTGATGACCTTTATATTGTGGAAAGCCTCGAACGCCGGTTTTTCACCGGTGCTGGCTGGCTTTCTGGCCGCCTGTGTGATTATCGGCTTGTCCCATCGCCGCGAGCGACACAGCTTTTCCAATCTGTTCAACAGCTTTCATGTCGGGGTTCAGTACGCCCTGGCGGTGGGGGCGGCGGCGGCGGCAGTGGGCATAGTGGTGGGCGTCATAAACACGACGGGGGTCGCCTTTCGCCTTGGTTTCATGGTCACCAACGGCGCCCGGGACATGGCGGACGTACTCCATGTTCTGCTGGGTTGGATGCCGTTGGAAATCTTCACCCAACCTTCCATTCAGCAGTTCTTGTCGCTGGTCCTGATCGCCATCGCCTGCATACTGATGGGGGCTGGGCTGCCCACCACCGCGCTGTACATCATGCTGGTGTCGGTCGCGCAACCCGCGTTGGCGCAATTGGGGGTACCGGCCTTGGCCACCCACATGTTTGTGCTTTACTACGGTGTGATATCGGAAATTACGCCGCCGGTCTGCGCCTCGGCCTATGCCGCCGCCGGCATCGCCGGGGCGAATCCGTTTCGAACCGGGGTATCCGCCTTTACCCTCGGTATCGGCAAACTGATGGTGCCCATGGTGTTCGTCTATGCGCCGACCATGTTGTTGGTGCTGCCTGAGTACTTCACCTGGTGGTCTTTTATCCAGGTATCGCTGACCTGTGCTCTGGGCATTTTCGCCATCGCCACGGCGGTTTCCGGATTTTACCTGGCCCCCCTCAATGCCGGATGGCGTGCGCTGATGGCGGTGGCCGGCCTGCTGCTGGTGGCCCCCAGTTGGGGCAGTGACCTGTCGGCATTGGCCTTTGCCGCGCCGGTTCTCGTCAGCCAGATTCGGGCGCGGCGCAGGGGCGAAGGTTTGGTGGGTGAGCCCGCCGGCCCGTTGCCGGCGGAACATGGCGGGAGTGCACCGTGATCAAGACGATACTGGTACCCGTGGACCTTGAGCACCAGGCCCGCCACCACTTGGGAGCAGCTGTTCGAATCGCCAACAGCGAACAGGCCGCGCTGCACCTGCTCACCGTGCTGGACGCCCCGCCCGTGCGGGTCTCTCAGTACCTGCCCAGCCGCTACCAGCAAAGCCTGAGTGACGAGACGCGGACGCAGCTTGAGACAGTGGTTTCTCAGATGGTACCCGGATTCGTACCGGCCGGCGTATGGGTGCGGTTCGGATCCGTTTATCGCGAAATTCTTGCCGCCGCGGTGGAACTCAAGGCGGACCTCATTGTTATGGGATCGCATGATCCCGGACCGGTGGACTATCTGCTCGGTAGCAACGCGGCCCACGTGGTCCGCCATGCCCACTGTTCGGTGTTCATCGTACGTCCGTCGTCGGACGCTGCTTGAGCGCCATGGCATTGGGTTCGCAAACACCCGAGGTCACGATCATTGGTGCCGGCATTGTCGGGATCTGCTGCGCGCTGTCGGCGCTGGAGCAGGGGATGTCGGTTCGCCTGGTGGACCGGGCGCCACCGGCCGAAGGCGCCAGTTACGGAAATGCCGGCGTCATATCGCCATGGTCGTGCGTCCCCCAGTCGATGCCCGGGCTTTGGAAGCATGTCCCGCGCTGGTTGATCGATCCCGAGGGGCCGGTCAGCATCCGCTTGGCCTATCTGCCGCGGTTCGCGCCCTGGGTGCTCAGGTTTTTGAATGCGGGACAGCCGGATCGGGTGACGGCCATTGCCGACGCCATGGAAAGCCTGAGTCGTCCGAACGTGGAACTCTATCGCCACCATTTGGCGGGCACCGGGCATGAAGACCTGGTGCGTGACGCCTGGTACCTGCATGTGTATCGAGACCCCGCCCAGGCCCGCTTGGACGATTTTGCCTGGCAACTGCGCAGCCGCCACCAGGCCCCGGTCGAGCGGCTCGACGCGGCGGCGCTGAGGGAGGTCGAGCCGGCGATCTCAAGCGAGTACAAGGCCGCGATCGTCATCAAGCAGCAGGCCAGAGCCATGTCTCCGGGCCGCTTGGGCAAAGTGCTCGCCGAGAAGGCCCAACGCATAGGCGCTGAGATTCTGCAGGCTTCGGTGCATGAGATCCGTCCAGCATCGCAAACCGGAGGCGTGCTGGTGACCGATCAGGGTTCGTTGGCCTATGACCGTCTGGTATTGGCGGCCGGGGCCTGGTCGGTGAAACTGTTGCAGCCCCTGGGGATCGATCTGCCCCTGGAGGCGGAGCGCGGCTATCACCTGGTGTTTCCTGACCCGGGCGTCAGCCTCAGCCATTCAGTGATGGATGTGGCCGGCAAGTTTGTGATCAGCTCCATGGAACAGGGTATGCGTTGCGCCGGGACCGCGGAGTTCGCCGGGCTCGAGGCCGCACCCAACTATGATCGAGCCCGTGTGTTCGAACGCCTCAGCAAACGGTTGATACCTGATCTGACTGTGGCTGGAGCCAGGGAATGGATGGGTGTCCGTCCGTCGTTCCCTGACAGTCTTCCCTGTATCGGCCCGATCCCGGGTCACCCTGCGATTCTGGCAGCTTTTGGCCACAGTCACTACGGCCTGGGAATGGCACCGGCTACCGGGCGTGTGATTGGGGAACTGGTCAGTGGTGCGTCGCCTTCCATCGATCTCTCACCCTATCGTCCCCAGCGTTTTGGGTAATCGGGCAGGTCATGCATGATTCTGCGCGGCGGTTCAAACACTATAGCCTCTTAGCTGCATCATGGAAAAGGCTTGCCACAGATGCTATATCACGGCAAGAAAAAACGATGGCAAAAGCGGTGAAAAAGGTTTGCTAGTAAACTGTTCATTAAAGCGCCCTTAGAGACGCCCCGTTACACGGCAAGGAAAAATCTTTCTTTGAAATGCCGCAGCTACACTTACAGGTCAGAAAAACGCTTTGCCATAGATCCATATTCTTCAATGACTCGCCGTGCTTATTCGGGTTCAACGTGGTGAATTTCGATCATGTATTTTTGCAAAAGATTAGGGCAGTAAGAATCCGCCAGACCCAAGAAACGCCGATGCCATAAGCGGGCCACTTTAGCCCGTTCCACACCTTCAAGGCCATCGTAGCATATACCCGCTAGCGCGAGATATTCCCAAAGCGAGTTAACCGCTTTGCTCATTTCTTTTTTGCCTCATGAAACCCTAGTAAACAGTTTCCTAGTAAAGTGTTCACCCCATAGCGGATGAAGTTGAGATAGCTGTCGATGACTGTCGGCCAACTCCGGCCGGTCAGCACGCCCCTATCGACTGGCAGCTTGATGCTGCTATGTAGAGCTCTACATAGATGCTGGAAGCGGTCATACCTAAGTTGAGCCCTGATCGGGAACCCCCGATCCATTCCAGTAGGCCAGTTTCTATTTATGAACGGCTGCTTATGTGCGTCCAGCTGCACTTTGTGTCTTGAGCCTGGCAGGATGACCCGGCGCAGTCTTCGGGTGTCAGATTGAACCCGTGAGACTGCGGTCGATAACTAGACCGATCATGGTTGCGCCGATACTGTGGTTGCGTTTCAAGTACTCAACTCGGTCGAGGCCCTTTATGGTAGGCGCCGCCCCATCTACATCTCCTGAGAGCGTGCCGCTCCGGAGCGTCCACACATCCAACCTGCCGGCACTGTTCGAGCAACTCAAGATCAGCCTGGTGGTGTCCACCTACCAGGCAGGCAAAGTGATTCTGGTGCGCAACGATGGGGGCACCATCAATACCCATTTCCGCAGTTTCTCAAAACCGATGGGAATCGCAGCTGATGCCAACCGGCTCACCGTGGGTGGGACCAATACCGTCTGGTACTACCGCAACATGCCGGCGTTGGCGCCGAAGCTCGAGCCGCTCGGCAAACACGACGCCTGCTATCTTCCCCGCCGAATCCACGTCACTGGTGACATCGATATTCATGAGCTGGCCTGGGATTGTGACGGGGAACTCTGGGTAGTCAACACACGTTTCGGTTGCCTCTGCACGTTGGACGCTGACCACAGTTTCAACCCACGTTGGCGACCACCATTTGTGAGTGCCCTAGCCCCAGAGGATCGTTGTCACCTCAACGGCCTTGCAATGGTCGATGGACGGCCAAAGTACGTCACTGCGTTGGGGGAAACCGATACCGTCGCAGGGTGGCGCGAAAACAAAACCCACGGCGGCATTCTGATGGACATCGATACCAACGAGGTCCTGCTTAGGGGTTTGTCCATGCCCCACTCCCCGCGGTGGTACCAGGACAGGCTCTGGGTACTGGAATCAGGCGAAGGGAGTCTTGCGGCCGCCGACCTGCAACTGGGTTCGTGGAACAAAGTTGCCGAGACCCCGGGTTTCACCCGCGGCGTCGATTTCTACGGACCACTAGCCTTCATCGGCTTATCACAGGTACGTGAGAGCCCCGTATTCAACGGCATCCCCTTGGTCGAGCGCCTGAAAGAACGAACTTGCGGAGTTTGGGTCGTCCACATTGAGACCGGGGAGACCATCGGATTCCTGAGGTTTGAGGCAGGCGTACAAGAGATCTTTGCGGTTCAGGTGCTCCCCAATATCTGCTTTCCAGAGATGTTGGAGTGGAACGACCCACGCCTGGCATCTTCCTACGTTTTGCCAGACGAGGCCTTGGCCGAGGTTGCCTTGCCTAGCGAAGAGAGCCTGCACAAGACGCCGACCTAAGCGTTACTTGACCAAGATCATTGCGAGCTCATCTTGATCTGAAATCAGTATCCAAGCCGCCTACATATGCCAGCTTTCCCACATATTATCTAAGGAGATATGGCGACAAAGGGAGCGGCAGTTATGCGGCAGACACATTCACGGTCCCCTTTCTTGCGTTCCGACGTACGCGCAGCCTGGCGCGAGCTACTTCAAAGGGAAACGGACGCCGCCCGGGCTATCGATTTGCACCGGCGTGAGCGCGATCTGTTTCCGCGCTTCACAGAACACTATCATCGACTACACTCCTTGCCGCGGCGGTGGCGGCGTACGATCGGAAGCCGCTTGAGACGGTCTCTGGCCGGTGTCGCTCTATTATTAGCCTTGGCTCAGGGCGCGGCGTTCGCCGCTACCATCACTGTCGACGGCACCACATGCACCCTGGCGGACGCGATCTCCGCTGCCAACACCGATACTGCTACGGGTGGCTGTCCTGCGGGGAGCGGACCGGACGTTCTGACCCTTGTTCCAAACGATACAATAACCCTGACCTCCGAGCTTCCCGTCATCGAAAGCGAGATCGTGATCGAAGGAAAAGGTGCCACCATTGAGCGCAGCAGCGCTTCAGGGACGCCGGATTTCTCAGTTTTGACGGTGGGGATAAGCGGCGAACTGACCTTATCCGAAGCCACGATATCAGGCGGCTTTGGCGACTTGTACTTATTGGCAGCTGGTGGTATCAGCAATAGAGGCAAGTTAAGCCTGCGAGAGTGCACGATCTCCAACAACGTGGGCCCTGGCATTTATAACGTGGGGGGAATCTACTCTGGATTGACCGGCAGTGTCCTAAACATTACCGACTGTTCTGTGTCTGGCAATACTCAGGAGGGGATTATTAATTTCCCTGATAGCTCAGCCTATATCGACCGTACCCGTATCTTTAATAACTACTACGGTGGTATTTTCAATACTGGGAAGATGAAGGTCACGAATACTACGATTTCAGGCAGTGAGCTGGGCGCAGGGATTCTTGAAGGTGATGGCGGATCCGGTCTTCAGATCGAGAATTCCACGGTGTCCGGGAACAAGGTTGGCATCAAAGTGAGACCCGAGGGGATTGCCGAGATAAGAAATAGCACGATATCTGGCAATGGTTTTGAAGAGTCTCCGTGGTTATTTGAAAGCGAAAGTGCCGGGATTTATAATTACGGTGGATCAGTAGAAATCAGCGAAAGCACCATCTCTGG
Source organism: uncultured Gammaproteobacteria bacterium (assembly GCA_963783675.1). Classification (GTDB taxonomy): domain Bacteria; phylum Pseudomonadota; class Gammaproteobacteria; order Competibacterales; family JAHEDQ01; genus JAHEDQ01. The sequence goes on along the minus strand of CAWAOU010000009.1, from coordinate 4,576 downwards.
AAATTATGCGGGCATCGTGAGTTACAGCTATGGTGAATACGGTTCCCGTTGCTACGATTCATCGACCTCTATCAGTCGCTCGATCATCTCGGGGAATCGTGGTCCGGATCTTAATGCTGTCGTCGGAGGAAGTTGCACCACTGACGACCTTTGGTTTGAATTAGATGCGAGTAATTTGTTCGGTGACGGTAGTAAAACGAACGCCGAAGCATTCGCTGGAGCCATTAGCATTTTGACACCCGGGCCAACCGACATAACGGCCACCAAGGACGGTACTAACCCAACCGCGCTAGGTAGCATCCTTGATGTCACATTGCGGGACAATGGCGGTCCTACGGAGACCTTAGCGCTGGTGCAGGAAAGTCCGGCGATCGACACGGGCCGGCCAGATTGCCCACCGCCTGAAACAGACCAAAGAGGTGTTCCGCGTCCACTGGGCATGGCATGCGATATTGGGGCGTTCGAGTTCGGGAACAGCGGACCGATGATCGTCTCGATCGATTATAAGCCTAATGACTCGATGAATTGGACTGGTGTGAATGGTACCGGCCAGGTTGCAGTGGCAATTTTTGGTAGCAATGAATTCCAAGTCAGCAACATCCTTCCGGCCTCGCTTCGATTTGGCCAGGGTTATGCGGAGCCCGCAAATTCGGTTACACAGCTGAATGATCGGAACAGCGACGGCCACTTGGATCTTCTAGCTCGCTTCAGAATTCCAGAGATCCAAGTTAACTGTGCGCAGCAAGAAATCATGCTTCGCGGATCAACTTCGAGCGGAGACTTATTCACTGGAACTGACACGATCAGACCGAAAGGGTGCAAAACTGGATTGATGAACTTCAAACCACTCGATCCCGCAAACCAAATTAACCCGAGTTCAGAAGGGCTGATTGGCGTCCTAATGTTCAGCACTCAGAAATGGCGTGGCGAAGTTGCCAATATCAAGGCGCCGTCGATCTTGATTGATTCTATTCGGATGGGGCCAAATCTGGCCCAAACTGGCGGGCTCCCGCCCCGTATCGCTGACTTTGATGGTGACGGAGATGAGGACCTTCTGATCCGGTTCCGCATACCCGAACTTGGGCTCAACTGTGGCGACACTGAGATCAAGTTAGGCGGTCGAACCGGAAACGGCAGAGCCTTCGGTGCAACTGACTGGGTGCAGGTCGTCGCCTGCAAGTGAGGTGCCGCGAGGCGCCGGGTTAGTTGTTATTGATGGATTGCCTCAAGCGGCGCTGCTCGAATCAGGGAAGCCATTGGGTTTTTTGGTCCAATGGCCGCTCAACGACATTCACCGGTCGCCTCGGCTTGGAGATCGAGCGACACTTGTTGGCCTGACGTCGCCGGAGGGAAGCTGGAGTCTTGATGACCGCAATCGCTGCACAATAGACCCTCTCAGGTCACCCCTGAGCAATGTCTGGTACATGCTGAAGGACTAAACCGCTCGCGCGGTAGTTGGTGCCGGGTTCGAGGGTGTCGGCGTCTTAGGCTTGTGCCTGTTTCCTATGTTGAGGATTGAGGCAATCCGCCTCGTCTCGACGACAGGAGCAGGCCGATGACCCAAGCCACTCAAACGATCAGCCCGTTGCGCCAACGCATGATCGAAGACATGCGGCTGCGCAAGCTCTCGCCGAAGACGCAGATCGGCTATATCCGCGCGGTCAAGCAGCTTCACCCGCTTTTCTGGGCCGCTCGCCCGATACCGCCACGGCCGAGGACCTGCGCCGCTTTCAGTTGCACCTGGTCGACCAGGGCATCTCCAGCGTCACCCTCAACGCGACGATCACCGGGCTGAAGTTCTTCTTCGAGGTCACGCTGGATCGCGCCGAGGCGATGGCCAAGATGAGCACGTGTGCGTGTGCCGCGCAAGTTGCCGGTGGTGCTGAGCCGCGAGGAGGTGGCCCGCCTGATCGCCGCGCGCCGGCAACCTCAAGTACCAGGCCGCGCTGTCGGCTGGCCTATGGCGCGGGCCTGCGCGCCAGCGAGGTGGTCGGCCTGAAGGTCGGCGACATCGACAGCCAGCGCATGACGCTGCGCGTCGAGCAAGGCAAGGGCCGCAAGGATCGCTACGCCATGCTCTCGCCGGTGCTGCTGGAGCGCCTGCGCGCCTGGTGGCGCGTGGCCCATGCGCAGGGCAAGATGCTCGACGGCGGCTGGCTGTTCCCCGGGCAGGACCCGGTCGACCCACTCACCACCCGCCAACTCAACCGCGCCGTGCACGCCGCGGCCGACCGCGGCCGAGATCGACAAGCGCGTCTCGATGCACACCCTGCGCCACAGCTTCGCCACCCACCTGCTCGAGCAGAAGGTCGACATCCGCGTGATCCAGGTCCTGCTCGGGCACAAGAAGCTGGAGACCACCGCGCTGTATGCCCAGGTGGCCACCGACGGTCCTGCGCGAGGTGGTCAGCCCGCTGGAGGAGCTGAGCACCTGCGTAGGCCCGGCCATGGTGCGCCCCGCCCTGGAGGTCGCGGATATCTTCCGCGCCCACGGGCCGGCGTGGCGGCAGGCCCAGCGCGGCCATCTGAGCCTGGGCCAGCTCAAGGTCATGTCGGCCATCGAGCAGCTGCCGCAGCGCGGCACTGGGCGGTCATGTGCTGCGCTGCCCGGCCTGCGAGCACACCGAGATCGCCTACAACTCCTGCCGCAACCGCCATTGCCCGAAGTGCCAGGGCAGTGCGGCGCGGCGCTGGCTCGATGCCCGCCAGGCCGATCTGCTGCCGGTCGAGTACTACCATGTGGTGTTCACGCTGCCGGCACCGATCAGCGAGATCGCCTACACCAACAAGGCGGTGATCTATGGCCTGCTGTTCCAGGTCGCCGCCGAGACGCTGCAGACCATCGCCGCCGATCCCAAGCATCTCGGTGCGCGGCTCGGCGCTCACCCTGGTGCTGCACACCTGGGGCTCGGCACTGACCCATCACCCGCACGTGCACGGCATCGTGCCCGGCGGCGGGCTGTCGCTCGACGGCGAACGCTGGGTCGCCTGCCGGCCCGGGTTCTTCCTGCCGGTGCGGGTGCTCTCCCGGCTTGTTCCGGCGTCGATTCCTCGAGCAGCTCAGCGCGGCCCATCGGGCCGGCCGGCTGCAGTTCTTCGGGGAACACGCACCGCTGTGCCAGGCTCGACGCCTTCGCCGAGTGGCTCGCGCCGCTGCGTCAATGTGAGTGGGTGGTCTATGCCAAGCGCCCGTTTGCCGGACCGGCCGCCGTGCTGGCCTATCTCTCCCGCTACACCCATCGGGTCGCGATCTCCAACAGCCGCCTTATCGCATCGGACGAACGCGGCGTCACCTTCCGCTGGAAGGACTACCGGGCCAAGGGGCAAGACCCGGCACAAGACCATGACGCTCAGCGCTGAGGAGTTCATGCGCCGCTTCCTGCTGCATGTCCTGCCCACCGGCTTTCACCGCATCCGCCACTATGGGCTGATCGCCAATGCCGGGCGCAAGGACAGCCTCGCACGGATACGGGAACTGCTGCAGGTGCCACCCAACCCCGTTGCGGCAAGCGCTGACGGTACCGTGGTCGAACCCGGGCAGCCGACCTACCTCTGCCCGGACTGCGGTGCGCCGATGATCATCATCGACACCTTCCTGCGCGGACCACTGGTACGAGCACCACCGAGATGACGTGGCCGACCCGAAGCGTCAATGCCTCCTCGGCGTTGCCCCACGACCGGCGAGCACCGGTCGTGGGACCGCTTTGTTCGTCGTACACCGATCCACACCGAAACAGCGGTCTCGACAGCTATGCGCAGCAGGCAGTGCGAGCAAAACGGAGAACCCACGGCGAAACGGCTGCCGTCGCTCGGTCAACGACCGACGACAAGCACCATCCGCACACCGACCGCGTCGGTCAAATACCCATAGCGCTGCCGCCAAGATCCACCGCGTCACATCACCCCGCGGTTTCCTCCCTCAAGGCTTGTCCGACGCCTGCCCACTGAACCCTCGGGTAGGCCAATAGCGCATGCGCTTGAGGGCAGGCATCGGACAACCCTTAATGATAGCGGTCATCGATCTGACGAAAGTTGCCCGGCGACCCATTGCTGTCTCTCATGATTTCCGACCGAATGACCGCTTCGGATCAGCCAGGCGATCCTGGACCCACGGGAGAGGATTGAGCACCAGACAATCGAAACGCGACGCACAGGCCCCACCAGAAGTCTGCCGCCTGACAATCAACCGAGATGGACCAGATGCTCTCTTAGATCGAGGTGCCCTGTCTGAAAGGTTCTGACGACGAACATTTTGTGCATCTAGGAGTGTAAGCATCGGTCGTAAAGATCGTGTATCCGATTAGTGGCTAGCGTTACATCGTGGTTTTTCCGAATCTCGTCGATCGCTCCCTGACTCAGACGTACATAGTCAGAATCTGAGGTACTCACTATCTTCTGATAAGCCTGTCGCGCTAGATCGGAATAAACTGCGTCCAGCAGCTCCCAGTACGCGTCAGTGCTGCGGAAAGCGAGATCGCCGGAAGGGCGCAACCATGAAATGTCAAGGATGTCATCACATGGAACGTCTAGCAGATAACCGTTACGCCCGTCCTTGATGAACTCTGGAATTGCACAG